>NZ_OY762947.1:277500-902000 GCF_963666695.1 uncultured Desulfobacter sp. | reverse complement strand
ACATTGCATTATGCCAAAAAACCTCATATAATACGCTCCGATTCAAGGGTTAAAATTGATGACGAAGACTCCGTAATAGAAGCTGACAGCATGGAGGTCCTGCTAAATCAGGATATGATCATCTTAAAAGGACACGTAGAAGGACACTTTAGTGAAACTATTAAAAAGTCCAATCTGTTATAACATTTCTCCGGTTTTATTGCTGATACTGTTGTTTCTGCTTGCACAGGTATCCGTTGCAGCCCAGGAGAACCAAACCGCTGATAAAAAACAACCACCGGCTGACCTGAAAATCACATCGGATAAAATGGTTGCGAGCAAAGACCAGTCCGTGGTGGAATTCATGGGAAAAGTCAAAGCGGTTCGGGCAGACAGCGTACTTTTAGCAGATTCGGTCAAGGTATTTTTTCATACCTCGGAAACAAAAAAGGAAGGCCGTTCAAACGTTAAACGAATTCTTGCCACGGGCAATGTGGAATATACCGAAGGGGAGCGCAAAGCATTCTCAGATCAAGCGGATTATGACACGGCTGAGGAGATACTCATACTCACCGGGGAACAAGCCCGCCTGCTTACGGGAAAAAGCTGGATCACCGGCAAAAAAATTACCCTGTTTAAGGCCGAGGACCGGGTCGTTGTGGAAACGACCGAAGAAAACAGGGTTGAAGCATTTTTTGATGCTGAAGATCAGGACGGATCTTTGAATAAACCCTGAAACTCGACGATCAAGTCTTTGTTACCAAGGCATGGCACCTGAGAAGTCATGAAACATGATCAACAACATATTTGATTTTTTATAAAAGATAGAATTAATGAGCCGATTGGTACTGGAAAACCTTGTAAAGACCTATGGCGGCAAAACCGTTGTGGATCAGGTCAGCCTGAACGTGGACCAGGGCCAGGTAACCGGGCTTTTAGGGCCTAACGGTGCCGGCAAAACCACCACCTTCTATATGACCGTAGGCATGATCCGCCCCGACAAAGGTACGGTTCATCTTGACGGGGAGGATATAACCCAGTACCCCATGTATATAAGGGCCAGAAAAGGTATTGGTTACCTGCCCCAGGAAACCTCTGTATTTAAAAAACTGACCGTCAGGGAAAACATAACGGCCATATTGGAGGTTATTGACAAAAAAGACACGGACATCCACCAGAAAGCCGAAAGCCTGATGGAAGAACTTGGGATATTGACCTTGGCCGGGCAAAAGGCTGCGTCCCTGTCCGGTGGAGAGAGGCGGCGTCTGGAAATTTCAAGGGTGCTTGCCACAGATCCTTTGTTCATCCTTCTTGACGAACCCTTTGCCGGCATTGATCCTTTGGCTGTCATTGATATCCAGCAAATCATATCCCAGCTTACGGATAAAGGTATCGGGATATTGATCTCCGACCATAATGTCAGGGAGACATTAGGCGTATGCGACACAGCGTATATTATGAGTCAGGGTGTTGTTATGGAATCAGGGCCGCCGGAAAAAATTATTTCGAGCAAAGTAGCCAAACGAATTTATTTGGGAGATAACTTTAGACTTTAATCATGGAACTTGGATTACAACAAAGCCTTGCACTGACCCAGCAGCTGGTCATGACACCCCAGCTCCAGCAGGCGATTAAACTGCTTCAGCTGTCCCGGCTTGAACTTGCCGACATGATTCAGCAGGAAATGGAGCAAAATCCGGCCCTTGAAGAAATCTCCATTGATGAGACCCCTGACAAAGCCATCACGGCCCAGGAAACCGAAACCCGGGAAACGGAAACCGAAGCCCCTGTCAAGGAAGTCACCATTGAAGAGCGGGTGCCCTCGGATACGGATTGGGAAAATTATATCAATGAATACAACTCCACCGGTCGACTTTACATGGAGTCTGAAAACAGTGAAACACCCAATTACGAGGCATTCACATCCGAAAAAAAGACCCTTGAAGCGCATTTGAAGTGGCAGTTGATGCTTTCGGATCTGTCCGAAGAAAAGGAAACCCTTGGTCACATCATCATCGGCAACCTGAACCGGGATGGATATTTATGCGCTGATGTGGAGGAATTGGCCCAGACTGCCCAGGCCGACATCCAAACCGTTGAAGAGGTGCTGGCGCTGCTCCAGACCTTTGACCCCCCGGGGGTGTGTGCCAGAAACCTGTGCGAGACTCTTTTAATCCAGGTCCGGCAGCTTGGTATTAAAAACGAAATTATCACCCAAATCATTACACATCATCTAAAAAATCTTGAAAACAGAAACAGTAAGAAAATTGCCAAGGCCCTTAAAATTTCCGTTGAGGATGTACGGGCCGCAGTCAAAATCATCCAGTTTCTTGAACCCAAACCCGGCAGGAAATTTGCCACGGAAGAACCCGCCTACATCACCCCTGACATATACGTTTATAAAGTCGGAGATGATTTTAAAATTGTTATGAACGATGACGGCCTTCCCAAATTAAGAATTTCAAGATTCTACAGGGACGCCGTGGCCACCGGCAAAAAGATTCCCAAGGAAACCAAAACCTATCTCAATGAAAAGATGCAGTCCGCCTCCTGGCTGATAAAATCCATTCACCAGCGCCAGAAAACAATTTACCTGGTTATGGAAAGCATCATAAAATTTCAAAGGGAATTTTTTGAAAAAGGTATCGCCTACCTACGGCCTTTGATCTTAAAAGACATTGCCGAAGATATTGAAATGCATGAGTCCACGATCAGCCGGGTGACCACCAACAAATATGCGTACACCCCCCAGGGACTGTTTGAGTTAAAATATTTTTTCAACAGTTCCATAGAACGGGGGGACGGGCCTTCCATGGCATCGGCCAGTGTCAAGGAGAGAATAAAACAACTCATTGACAATGAAGATCCCAATGCACCTTTAAGTGATGATAAAATCGCCGCAATTCTGCAGGAATCAGAGATTCAGATTGCCCGGCGAACCGTGGCAAAATACAGAAAAGTACTTAATATTCTGCCGTCCAACAAACGCAAACAACTGTAGGGAGAGCTAATCTATGCAGATCACCATCACGTTCAAAAAAATAGAAGCATCCGATTCCCTGAAATCCTACGTAGATAAAAAATTTAAACGGTTTGACAAAATGCTGGAAGGTCCGGCCGAGGCCAGTGTGGTCCTAAGCGTTGAAAAAATAAGACATATTGCCGAAATCACCTTAACCAGCGGGGCGCTTAACATCCATGCAAAGGAAGCGTCCGAAAGCATGTATGCCACCATTGACATACTAGCGGATAAAGTCAAAGCCCAGATCACAAAACATAAGGAAAAAGAAAAAAAACACATGTCAGGCAATAAGGCAAGCCTGACCGATACCCGGGAATTCAGCATGGATGAACCATTACCCGGAAACGTAGTTGATATTATTGAAGAACCCCTTGAAACAAAACCCATGGATATTGAGGATGCGGTGATTGAGCTGGAATCGGGCAAAAAATCTTTTTATGTATTTGTGAATGCCCGCACAGAACAGGTCAATGTGATTTATAAACATAATAACGGAAAACTGGGATTAATCGCTCCCCAAGGATAGTCTAACCTAATGAAAATCAGTGATATTCTAAAGCTGGACGCCATCATCGCAGATCTGAAAGCCAAAAACAAATCAGAGAGCATACAAGAACTGTCCCAGGCTGTTGCACCAGTGGCCGGAGCCGAAACCGAAGATGTTGCAGCCGTCCTGATGGAACGGGAATACTTAGGCTCCACAGGCATCGGCGGCGGCATCGCCATACCCCACGGCAAACTGGAGACGGTTAAATCCATTGCTGTGGGATTTGGACGCAGTATCAAAGGAATTGAATTTGATTCTTTGGATAATCGTCCGGTCCATCTTTTTTTTCTGCTTTTAACACCCGAGCATTCCACAGGTGGCCATTTAAAGGTTCTTGCTCAGATATCCAAGCTGCTGAAAATGGATCAGTTTAAAGAACGCCTGTTATCGGCAGGCTCAACAGAACAGATTCATCAGATCATTCTGGAAAATGACGAAGAATTTTAACAATGGAACCCCTCAAGGTTTATATCATCACCGGCATTGCAGGTTCCGGAAAGACAACCGTTGCCCAGGCATTTGAAGATGCATCCTTTTACTGCATTGACAACATGCCCATGGAACTTGTGCCGAAGGTGCTCGAACTGCCTTTAGGGGAAAACCCCAAGGTCAAGGGTGCCGCCTTTGTGATGGATATGCGGTCAAAAACCTTTATAAAGACATTTGTATCAGGCGTATCTGCTTTAGAGGAGATAGGGGTTTCTCCGGTCATCATCTTTCTTGAAGCCGACGACCAGACCCTTGTCAAACGGTTCAGCCAGACCCGCAGGCACCACCCCCTGGATGATGGCAAAAATCTTTTGGACAGCATCAGGGCTGAAAAAAAGGGGATGGCCGCTATCCGCAAGCTTGCCCACCAGATCATTGACACCTCTAATTTCAATGTGCATCAACTTAAAGCGGAAATACTGCGTCTTGTATCCAAGGATACGGGTGCCGAAAACGTCATGAAACTAAATATCATGTCATTTGGCTACAAATACGGAATTCCTGTGGATGCTGATATTGTGGTGGATCTGCGTTTTCTGGCCAACCCCTATTTTGTGCCTGAACTTAAAGCCCATAACGGTGAATCCGATGCGGTAAAAGCCTTTGTCCTGGAAAACCCGGAGACAAAAACCTTTTTAAAAAAATATAACTCTCTTATTGATTATCTCATTCCTTTATACAAAAAAGAAAATAAAGCATATCTGACACTTGCATTGGGATGCACCGGTGGGCGCCACCGTAGTGTCGCCATATCCAGGGCCATATTTGAACGGCTGGTTAAAAAGGATCTAAACCCAAGCTTGCGGCACAGAGATATTGATAGAGACATAAACGAGATATAACAGGCAAATTATGACAGGAATTTTAATTGTCACCCATGCAAATCTGGGTGCAACATTGATTGAAACCTTGGAATTTATTCTGGGGGAAAAGCAGAAAAAACTTGAATCCATATCCATGGACATTAAACAGGATCCGGAAAATTTACGAAAAAAAATTAAACAGGGAATCAAAAATGTTCATTGCGAAAATGGGGTTATTATTTTAACCGACATGTTCGGGGGGACACCTTCAAACCTGGCCTATGCCTTTCTTGAAGAAGGAAAAGTCGAGGTGATTTCAGGCGTCAACCTGCCCATTCTTCTCAAAGCCGTAACATCCCGGAAAAAAATGGATATCAAAGCATTGACTGCAGCACTGATTGACCATGGAAAAAAAAGCATTTCCCTGGCCAGCGACATCCTGAAAGGGACCAGCCGCTCCCTATCCTGACCAGCGCCACGCCCATTTCCTCTTTCGGGTATGGACAATCATTTTCGTTTTTTGAAGGAGGCTTCTAATGACTGTAAAAATAGGAATTAACGGATTCGGCAGAATTGGGCGCATGGTCTTTCGAGCTGCTTTGAAAAATGATGCAATTGAAATTGCGGCCATCAATGATCTGACAGATACCGAAACGATTGCCTACCTGCTCGAATATGACTCTGTCCACGGACGCTTACCCAACGAAGTCAGCCATGGAGATGGATTCATTGCCGTGGATGGGAAACAGATTTGGGTAACCGCGTTAAAGGATCCTGCCCAAATTGCCTGGGCGGATACCGGTGCGGATATTGTCCTGGAATGTACAGGCCTTTTCAGAACCAGGGAAACCGCAGGCAAGCATCTTGAAGGCGGGGCCAAAAAAGTCATTATTTCAGCGCCGGCCAAGGACCCTGATGTCACCATTGTCATGGGCGTAAACCATGACAATTACGATCCCGCGGCCCATCATATTCTGTCCAATGCTTCCTGCACCACCAACTGCCTGGCACCTGTTGTCAAAGTACTGCTGGAAAATTTTGGCATTGTATGCGGTCTTATGACCACGATCCACTCCTACACAGGAGACCAGCGCCTGCTTGATTTTCCGCATAAAGATTTGCGTCGGGCAAGGGCAGCCGCTCTGTCCATGATTCCCACCACCACAGGTGCCGCCAAAGCGGTTTCCCTGGTATTGCCCGAGCTTGAAGGCAAACTTAACGGCCTTGCCGTGAGAGTCCCCACACCAAATGTATCCCTTGTGGATCTCGTGATCACCACCGAAAAAAAGGAACTGACCAAGGCGGTGGTCAACCAGGCCCTTAAAAAGGCATCTGAAACCAACCTGAAAGGGTATCTGGGCTATCTTGATAAACCCCTGGTATCCATTGACCACAACTCCTGCCCACTTTCTTCCATTGTTGATGCCTCCTGTACGGATGTTATCAACGGAGAGATGATAAAAATATTTTCATGGTACGACAACGAGGCGGGTTACTCACACCGCATGGTTGATCTGGCCGCCATGGTGGGCAATGCCCTTTAAAGGAGGAAAAAAATGACAAAAACTGCGATAAGAACACCATTAATTGCCGGCAATTGGAAAATGTACAAGACCGGTACCCAGGCCGTTGCTGCGGCAAAAAAGCTGGCAGACTTGAGCAAGGGAGTGGCCGGCGTTGATATTATGATTGCTCCCACAGCACTGTCGTTGCCCCTGGTGGCAGCGGCTCTGGGTAAAGACTCGCAGGTACGACTGGGGGCACAAAACATTTATCCGGGTACGGAAGGGGCCTTTACCGGTGAAGTGTCCGGGCGGATGATCAGGGATGCCGGTGCCGATTACGTCATTATTGGCCACTCCGAACGCAGACAATACTTTGGTGAAACCGATGAAAGCGTCGGATTTAAAATTCGTGCAGCCCTTGATGCAGGACTTATCCCGGTGATGTGCATCGGAGAGACGGAAAGCCAGCGGGAAGATGATAAAACTTTTTTTATCCTTGACAAACAGATATCAGATGGGTTAAAAGGCTTTGATCTTGGTGATCTTGACACCTTGATTCTGGCCTACGAACCGGTATGGGCGATTGGTACCGGAAAAACTGCTGGCCCGGAGCAGGTTAAAGAGGTACACAAATTTTTGCGACACCTGATCAGGGAAAAATACGCAGAAGGTCTTGCGGCAAAGATCCGGATTTTATATGGCGGATCAGTAAAACCCGGTAACATTAAAGACCTGATGCAAATTGAAGATGTTGATGGTGCATTGGTTGGCGGCGCGAGCCTGAACCCGGAAGATTTTAATAAAATTATTAGGTTTTAGATACCCTTATTATTATGTCAAGCATTATAGTGGCAATACATGTTGCAGTTTGCATTTTCCTAATACTTGTTGTGTTATTGCAGACCGGTAAAGGCGCAGAGATGGGGGTGTCTATGGGCGGCGCAGGCAGTCAGGCTCTATTCGGAGCATCCGGCCCCGCGAACATCCTGACTAAAATAACCACGGCCGTGGCTATTATCTTCATGATCACGTCTCTGACCCTAGCCTATATGTCAGGGCATCAGTCACAGTCCAGTGTCATGAAGGACGTATCGGCACCCGCAGGACAGCAGGAACCAGCAGCAAATGACTAAGCATAAATTTTTTGCCGAAGTGGTGGAATAGGTAGACACGCACGCTTGAGGGGCGTGTGGGGAGACCCGTGGGAGTTCAAATCTCCCCTTCGGCACCATAATTTCAAAGCCGCGGCAAATTTGCCGCGGCTTTTTTTATAGTATTATATGGACGAGAATAATAAAAGGAATTGCTATAAATGCCGGTTTTTCTATGTCACCTGGGAACCGGCCCATCCAAACGGCTGCAGGGCTTTGGGGTTTAAAAGCCGTCAACTGCCGAGCGTCACGGTATTCCAGTCTTCGGGAAAGCCCTGTGAATATTTTAAGGAAAAAAAGAAATAGGCCGGTGAACTTGCGCCTTGAATTATAGGCAGACTAGCTTATTATATTTAATTATGACTTATAACAATGATGCCACCGGGCCTGACCCGAAAAAAATTGAAAAAGAACTAGGGGAGTTTCTGAACAAAAGATTTGGTGGAAATGTTAAAATTCTGACACCATCCATCCAGCCCCAGCAGGAGAACACCACCGGCACAACACCTGAGTCGGGCAAAAAAAAGCTGATCGATTTTAATATCAAGCCATCGGAACTGATCAGTTACCTTGATCAGTATGTCATTCGACAGGATAAGGCTAAATCTGTTCTTGCCACAAAGATCTGTACCCATTTCAACCGAATCCGCCACCAGGAAACCATGATCACGGAACCGTTCAAGATCACGGGAAATATTAAAAGCAATATCCTGCTACTCGGCCCTACCGGTATCGGAAAGACCTATCTGATCAAACTTATCGCCAAAAAAATCGGGGTGCCTTTTGTCAAAGCCGATGCCACCAAATTTTCCGAAACCGGATATGTGGGTGGGGATGTGGAAGATCTGATCAGGGATCTGGTAAAAGAGGCCAAGGATGACATTGAACTTGCGGAGTGTGGCATTGTTTACATAGATGAAGTAGATAAGATTGCTGCCAGCCCCAATGTTATAGGCGCCCAGATATCACGGACAGGGGTTCAGCGAGCCCTGCTTAAACCCATGGAAGAGACCGACGTAGATTTAAAAGTGCCCCATGATCCCGTATCCATGATGCAAGAACTTGAAGCGTTCCAAAGAACCGGGAAACGCACGGCCAGACGGGTAAACACGGCCAATATTCTGTTTATTCTTTCAGGCGCGTTTTCAGGATTGTCCGATGTGGTAAAAAAACGATTGAGCAAACAGGCCATTGGGTTCGGTGCATCACTCAGTCATACGAGAAAAGCCAATGAGCTTTTAAAGGAAACCCAGTCCGAGGATCTGGTGGCGTACGGATTTGAGTCCGAGTTCATCGGCAGGATACCCGTGCGCTGTGTGCTGGACGAACTAACCCAAAAAGATCTTTACGACATTCTGAAAATGCCCAACAACCCGGTGATCTTAAGCAAACGCCTTGATTTTAAATCATATGGCATTGATGTCGTGTTCACCGACGAGGCATTAGAGGAGCTTGCATCAAGGGCGTACAAAGAAAATACCGGTGCCCGGGGGTTGGTATCCGTGGTTGAAGAAGCCCTGCTCTGCTTTGAAGAAAAATTGCCTTCCCAATCCGTGCGGCAGTTTGCAATCACCAAACAGATGCTGACCACCCCCGACCGAGTTTTAAATGATCTTATCCAGGGCAAGGACAAGGAAAAATACGAGGCTGAATATAACCATGCCTTAGTCCTTTTTTCAGATTATATCAGTGATTATGTAAAAAATAACTGGAAAATCTTTTCCATTCGCCACGGCCTGACCTTAACGCAAATTCGAACCCAAATGGTGGTCAAGTATTATACGGCCCATGTTATGGAAATAGAGGATGCGGTTAAACAGGTCAAAAAATTTTATGACAATGTCAAAGAAATGGAATTGGAAATTTCCAAAAACTATGATTTAAATGTCGTGTTCGAAGAAGATGCAGCGGATTTTCTCATCCAGCAGTTCATTGAACATAGCGCCACCACGGATGAAATCCTTTCGAAAATCTACACGGATTTTTTTGACGGATTTAACCTGATCCGGGAAAAAACCGGGAAAGCAAGGTTTTTCCTTTCCAAAAAAGCATTAAGCGACCACGAAACTTACCTCAACGAACTTATCAGAAAAGAGATAAAATGATTGGAATTTCAAAACTTTACTGCGCCACTGTGGAACCCTCGGATACATTACGCTATTCAAGGCATTCAGCCAAACTACCCTCTCATCTGCTTCAGTTCTCAAAAGACAAAAAGCCGGTGGTGGTCTGGAATATGACCCGGCGGTGCAACCTGAAGTGCGTTCACTGCTATGCCCAGTCTGAAAATATTGCCTATGACAATGAACTGACTCACGAACAAAGTCTTGCCATGATGGATGATCTGGCTCAATTCGGGGTACCGGTGCTGCTTTTTTCCGGCGGGGAACCGCTGATGCACCCACGCCTTGTGGAATATGCCCAGTATGCCGTATCCAAGGGCATGCGGGCCGTCATCTCCACGAACGGCACCCTGATCACCAAAGAGAAGGCCAAACAGCTTAAAGAGGTGGGGCTCTCCTATGTGGGGATCAGCCTGGACGGACTTGAAGCCACCCATGACAAATTCAGAGGGGTTGAAGGCGCGTATAAAAAAGCATTACAGGCCGTTGACAACTGCCAGGAAGCAGGTATTAAGGTGGGGTTGCGGTTTACCATAAATAAAAGAAACGTACAGGATATCCCGGGCATTTTTGACCTGCTGGAAGAAAAAAACGTCCCCAGAGCCTGTTTTTACCACTTAGTTTACTCCGGCCGCGGCCAGGAAATTGCTAAGGAGGATTTAAGCCACGAAGAAACCCGTAAGGTACTCGACCTGATCATGGACCGCACAAAGGATCTTCACGACCGCAACAAGCCCAAGGAGATCCTCACCGTGGATAATCATGCAGACGGCCCTTACCTGTACCAGCGTCTGCTCAAGGAAGATCCTGAGCGTGCCGCCGAAGTGCTTGAACTGCTTGAGATGAACGAAGGCAACAACTCCGGTCGGGGCATCGGCTGCATCTCCTGGGATGGTGAAGTTCACCCGGACCAATTCTGGCGGGAAATCAGCTTCGGCAACATCAAGGACAGACCGTTCAGCGAAATCTGGACAGACCCTGAAAACGAATTTTTGATGAAAATGAAAGAGAAGAAAAAACACGTCAAAGGCAGATGTGCCCAATGCCGGTGGCTGGATATCTGTGCAGGTAATTTCAGGGCCAGGGCCGAGTCCGTTGCCAATGATCCCTGGGATTCTGATCCTGCCTGTTATCTTACGGATGAAGAGATCAAAAAGGAGAATGTATAATGCTGTTTCCCGAATACAGAGGCAGACGGCTTCGGGCCACAGACAATTTCAGACGGATGATCAGGGAAACAAAACTTTCCAGAGACGATCTGATACTTCCTCTTTTTGCGGTTGAAGGCAAATCCGTTAAAAAGCCCATCAGTTCCATGCCCGGGCAATTCCAGCTTTCCTGCGATCACATTGTCACCACGGCAAAGCAAGCCAAAGATGCAGGCATCCCGGGCATCATGCTGTTCGGGATTCCCGATAAAAAAGATTGCCTTGGCACCCAGGCCTATGCCCATGACGGTATTGTTCAAAAAGCAGTGGCAGCGGTCAAGGAACAGGTGCCGGATCTTACTGTAATCACCGATGTCTGCCTGTGTGAATACACGGACCACGGTCACTGCGGCATGGTCATGGATGACGGCACCATTGACAATGATTCCACCCTGGATCTGCTTGCAAAAACAGCACTGTCCCATGTGCAGGCGGGCGCCGACATGGTGGCCCCGTCCGACATGATGGACGGTCGCGTGGCTGAAATAAGAGGCACCCTGGATGACGAGGGGTTTTCCCATGTGCCCATCATGTCCTATGCAGTGAAATACGCATCCGCCTTTTACGGCCCTTTCAGAGAAGCTGCGGAATCCGCGCCCCAATTCGGGAACCGCAAAACCTACCAGATGGATCCGGCCAACTCCCTTGAAGCGATCAGGGAGGCCACCATGGACATTGAGGAAGGTGCGGACATCATTATGGTAAAACCGGCACTCCCTTATCTGGATATCATTTACAGGGTCAGAGAAGAGATTGATCTGCCTGTGGCCGCATATAACGTATCCGGTGAATACTCCATCATCAAGGCGGCTGAAATGATGGGATGGGTAGACGGTAAAGCCATGATCATGGAGGCCCTGTTGTCCATCAAGCGGGCCGGGGCCGATATTATTATGACCTACGCAGCCATTGACGTGGCAAGGGAGCTGAAAAACTGATGACACATCCCCACGGAACACACCCCCCTGGACATGGTGCCCCCCACGCCGCAGGTAAACACAATACCCTGCGCCTTGTGGCCTGGGAGACAACCCGCCGGTGCAATCTGACCTGCAAGCATTGCCGGGCTGCTGCCGAAGACCATGAATACAGTGACGAGCTCACCACCGAAGAGTCCTTCAAACTCCTTGACCAGATCAGAGAGGTGGGGCAACCCATCATTATCCTTACCGGCGGCGAGCCGCTGCTCCGGGATGATATCTTTGATATTGCCGCCTATGGCGACAAAATCGGACTTCGCATGGTCATGGCCCCCAACGGCACCCTGCTCAATGAAGACAATGTGGCACGCCTTATGGAAAGCGGCATCAAACGGATTTCCGTAAGCCTGGATGGCGCGACCGCAGCCTCCCATGATGCCTTCAGGGGCCTTGACGGGGCCTTTGACGGGGCCGTAAACGGCATAAAAATCGCAAAGGCTGCCGGACTGGAATTTCAGATCAATACCGTTATCACAAAAACCAATCTTGCTGAAATCCCTGCCATTCTTGCCCTGGCGGAATCGTTAGGGGCTGCGGCCCACCACATTTTCCTTCTGGTACCCACGGGACGGGGAAAATACATTGTGGATACGGCCATTGACGCAAAGGAGTATGAAGAAACCCTGAACTGGTTTTACGACCAGCGGGACAAAACCCCTTTACAGCTTAAAGCCACCTGTGCCCCCCACTATTACCGAATTTTGCGCCAGCGCGCCAAGGCTGAAGGCAAAAAAGTCAGCTTTGAAACCCATGGGCTTGATGCAGTCACAAGGGGCTGTCTTGCAGGGACCGGATTTTGCTTTATCTCCCATGTAGGCCGGGTACAGACCTGCGGTTTTTTAGACGTCACCTGCGGAAACATCAAAACCCAGCATTTTAAAGATGTGTGGGAAAATTCAGAAGTGTTTAACAAATTGCGGGATTTCAACAATCTTGAACCCAAATGTGGACTCTGCGAATACAAACAGGTGTGCGGCGGATGCCGGGCCAGGGCATACGAGGCCACCGGCAATTACCTGGCCGAGGAACCTTTGTGCACATATCAGCCGGCCCGGCATAAGAACTCAACAACCACCGGCTAAAGACGGTGAAAGTCCGGATACGGATCCAAGATCCGTCTTATCCGTGCTCGTGTTCGTGAACGTAAACGTGTTCGTTAACGTAGTTGACATACAGCTATATTGAGGGGCATTGACCAAGCAGCCCGTTAACGAGCACGAGCACGCAATTACCCGCCTAAAAGGCGGGGCTTTTAACCTTCTACAGCAACAATAAATCCCACAAATCCTGAGCCGAATCCCTCAAGAACTGCTGGACCCGGCTGTTTCAGACTGTTTGGACAGGGGCGAACTTTTTGTTTTGGGTTGATGGTATGCCGGCGCTAATGTCAACCTGGAGATCCACCCCCTGGTCAATCTTACATCCCCCCCATCGTCAACCTTTACGACGGATCGGGTATGTTGTTACCCCGCATTGTCTATGATTTTTCCGACAATATCTATATCACCCTGACAGCCCTCTTAACCTGGGGGGGGGCCGCCGGCACGGAATACGGCGGGTATGTTATCCCGGGCACCGGCTTTACCACGGCACCCGCAGACACGATTTCAGCATGGATCACCTGGTATTTTTAAACAGGCTCTTATAATCTATTCCTGGGTTTGCAAAACGTTGAGCCGAAGCGTTAGAGGCCGGTCCTCTTCCATCTCTTTGGAAAACCCTATGGCCCCTGGATTTCGGAACCGGTCAGGACATGCACAGGCCGCCACCCAGTCTTCCCTTATTGCCTGAAACACCTTAAAGGCGTTGGATTCCAGGTCAACAATGCTTTTTTCCATAACCAGCTCCAGGCGTCCTTTGCGTTCCTCAAGGTGCATGAGCCGGGCAATGGGTATACCGGCCGGCTGCCACTGGTCAAACTCTTTTTCCAGATTGAGAATAGCTGCCATCTGACCTGTGGCACCGCCTGCAATGAGGTGAAAGGCCGTAAGTCCTAAATTGTAAGCATAACAACAGTCAAAATAGGTTGGATCGGTGCCCCGGCCATCATACCCGTAAAAATGGGTCTGGGTTTTAAATTCGGCCTGGGACTTTTTAAATATATTTATAAAAATCTGTGGTGTTTCTTCTTCAGAATCCAGCATGTCCGCATTGACCAAGGAACTTTTCAGGGTTTTAAGGGAGATAATATCCGGTTTGAGCAGCACATATTTATCCTGGGGGTTTTTAAACAATGCCGGGGCAAACAGGTCCGGATCCATCCCCGCATCATCCATGAGCGAAACATATTCATCCCGAAGAATACCAACTTTATAGAGTCCCCGCTCCCGAAGCACGTCTAGATACTCTTTAACCATGTCCATGATGATCTTCTCGGTTTTGACCTGGGAGAACTGGAAATTGCCGTGAAGATCCCTTTCCACCAAAAGCCCTTCCCTGAAAAATCTGGGCAGCTGATTGAACAACTCGTCGTCCCGGATATTCCATATGGGAAACCGGCCCTTGTCCATCATCCCCTGGGAGATCCTGCGCAGATAATCCAACTTATCGTTCAGGGTGGGAAAGGTTCTGTGAAAATCAACGTCATGAATTCTATTATAATCCGCAATGATTTTATTGAGTTTTGTGATGAACACCTGGATTTCATTGATAAATTCCAGGATACCTTCCGGAATGATCATCACTCCGTAATTTTTGCCGAAAGCGGCCCGCCGGACAATAATGTCACATATCACCCGGGACAGATGGCGCAGGGTCATGCCATAGGCGTTATAATCTATCTGCTCGCCCTGCTCCCGGGCCTTTGTCATACGGTCCTGGTCCACGTAGTCGGCTAACTCCTCACCGATCAGAGCGATATTCACATGGGTCTGAAGTGCTGTCTCCAGTGTAAGATGGCTTGCCACGCGTCCCATAACCTTACACACATGCCAATATTTAATATCGGAGCTGCAGTCATTGGCCAGATTGGAAATATTTTGTGCAAAGGCCCGGGCCGCAGAATGAAATCCAAAGGAGGTGGCGCACAACACCTTACCGTTTTCTGTTTTTACCTGGATATCTCCATCAATGGTTTTAGGTATACCAATGACTTTTATTCCTGAGGATTTAAAATGCTGGGCCAGAAAAGCGGCGTTGGTATTGGAATCATCCCCGCCGATGATCACCAATGCATCCAGCTTCAATCCCTTGCATACTGTCAGGGCCAATTCCATTTTGCTGCCGGAATCAATTTTGGTCCGCCCGGTTTTAATCATGTTAAAGCCGCCCATGTTCCGGTGGGTGTCCACCAATCCTGCGGTGATTTCAATGTACCGGTTTTCAAGCAGCCCTTCAGGCCCTTTAATGAACCCGAACATCTTCGAGGCGCTGTTAAACCGTTTCATCTCATCAAAAAGGCCTGCAATTACATTGTGCCCACCTGGGGCCGGGCCGCCGGAAAAAACCACACCGATGTGTCGCGGCTTTGAGAATTGTACCGTTGCATGTTCATCGGGATTAGAATCTATAATCACCTGCTGTACCGGGTTATTGATAATTCCGGGCAGCATACGTTCCGCTTCGGTATTTTTCAAAAAACGGTATTCATTCAATGCCTCAAGAGATGTATGTGATGCATTAAAGATATCTATTTTTTCAGGAGAAAACCGTCTTCGTGCCAGGGTTTCCCTGCTGTCCTCATTCATGGTTTTAAGAGCTTGCGCCCACACGTCAGAGGGGATGTTCAGGGTATTGTCTTTCATTATTACTCCAAAATATTTTTTACTTACTGTGTCATAACCTGATTTCGACCATTTTCCTTTGCCTTATATACAGCCATATCCGCCCGTCCAAATAAATCCGCTGGTGACTTATCACCGTCCTTAATGCAGGAAACGCCAATGCTGACCGTAACCCTAACCGTTTCCTCTTTATACAGGAATTCAATTTTTTCAATGGTCTGACGGATTTTTTCCGCAACCTGAATTGCGCCTTTTGTATCTGTCTCCGGCATAATGACGACAAACTCTTCGCCGCCATACCGGGCAAGCATATCACTTTTTCTTAATAAAGGCTGAGTCCGTTTAATAATTTCCTGCAGGCACCTGTCACCAATGGCATGTCCATAGGTATCATTAATATTTTTGAACTTATCCGCGTCAATGATCAAAAGGGAAAAAATATTTTTATACCGAAGAAACCGATCCATCTCCTCTTGAATTTTCTTGTCATAGGCCCTGCGGTTTTTGGCACCGGTCAGCTGGTCCTCGTTGAGTTTTTTCTCCAACTCTTCGGAGTATTTTGTAGCAGACTGCAACTCCTGCTTGAGTTTGGCAAATCCGGAGGTAAAAGAGTTCTTGCTTTTTTCAGCCAACCGACTGATGGCCTGATCCACGTTCTTCTTTTTCTGCAATGCCCTTTCAATGGAAGAAAGACCCGTGGAGATCTTTGCCCGTAAATCATCTAAGCTTTCAGCCGCATCAAATGAATTTTTGATCCCGGCCATTTCGTTATTTAAGATGGATTCAAGTCCCTGATTTGAGGAAAGCAACGAGCTTGTCTGCTCATAGGAAGAGGCCAATCTCTTTTCAATTTCAAAAATTCTTGCCACGATATCCCGGATAAAAGCATTCACCTTTTCCCGATCTTGACTGGTTTCCGAAATATAGTTGAAAATAAGGGAAAAAATATTTTCCCGAACCGTCTCAAAATCTTGTATGTCGTCTATCTTGAGCAGATTTGAGGTAATTGATTCCAATTTTGTGGTATATTTTTTATCAAGCGTGGATTTCAGATGATTCACCACATCTTGATAACTCTGCCTGAGATTGTCCAAGATCTGATCTTCGGATGAAGTTTTTCTAAAAGAGGAAAAAAAGCCCTTTTTTTTGGGGGCAGTAGCAGGGCCGATATCTTCATGGATCATGGCGGTTTTAATCTGACCGAAAATGTATTCGATCTTAGCCGGGGAAGCCTTTTTCCGCATGGCCGTAGCCAGCTGGATGCAGGCCTTGCCAAATGCCGTACCATCCTGGGAAAGAGCATCTAAAATAACGGGAAAATACCGTCTGTAAAGACTGTCAAGATTCCCATACTGCGCCTCTACTGCGTCCAGCTCTTTGAGCAGGCGATCCTTTTGGGATCTCAATTTAATTATTTCAGCTTGTAATTGCTCTGTTTTATCATTACGTTGTTCGACCATATTGTATCCCCAAATTTAAACGAGTCGTACTCGATGATCAAATTTTTGCTAATTTGTCCAATTTCGGCGTTGGAAACAATTTTTAATCCTCAAAATATGTTGTATATTCCTCCGGTTAAAAATTATTTCCGCCTTGAATTTGAACAAATTCCCTAAAAACTTGATGATCGAGTTATAATGGTTGACTACTTTTAACCAGTGAGACAAAGAAAGTAAAGTTAATTTAACAGGCCCAAGGCTTGATTGCAGCTACTAAAAATTGTAAAAGATGGCACATGTTAACCCGGATTTACCCGATTGGCAAATCAGGATATAAAATTAGCAAATTAAGGCATATACTCAAAATCCAGTAAGGAGATACAAGGGTGGTATTTAGCTTTTTTAAAAAGAAAAAGAAAACCCCTGAGACCATACCCGTTTCAGAAGAAAACAGACCCGAAGAAGAGCCTATTTCACCGGAATCTTCTTTGCAAGCAGACTTACAATCAGACGTAGAACCGGACTTGCAGCCAGACGAATCTAATGCGGCAAAGGAATTTGTCGAGGAAGAGCCAACCTCGCCCGAAGAACCGGCCATGGACCTTGAATCAGCCATAGATCCGACGCCTTCCAAAGAGCCGGAACCGGACATCGAAGCGGACCCTGTCCAGGAATCCGATACAGCCCAGGAACCGGATACAGAGCAGGAACCGACCCAGACTGAAGAACATGTTCTCCAGTCACAGACACAGGTTCAGGAAAAGCCGGCAATCCAAAAGAGCACAGGGCTGCTCTCAAAACTTAAATCCGGTCTATCCAAAACCCGGACTATTCTCAATACAGATGTCACAGAACTGTTCTCCTCGACCAAAGCCATAAATGACGATCTGTTTGATGAGCTCGAAGAACGTCTGGTCACCTCTGATCTTGGCATTGACATCACAATGGAGCTGATGGAGCGAATCAGAAAAAAAAGCCGTGGTCTGTCCACGGGGGATCAGCTTCGCCAGGTGCTAAAAGACGAATTGCTCACCCTTTTCCATGAACCCGCCCCCCCTGCCCCATCCAGGCCCAAGCCCTATGTCATCATGATGGTGGGTGTCAATGGGACCGGCAAAACAACCACACTTGGCAAACTGGCCATGAAATATAACGCCGAAGGCAAAAAGGTCTTGATTGCAGCAGCAGACACCTTCAGGGCCGCAGCCATCGAGCAGGTAGAAATCTGGGCCCAGCGTGCCGGTGCGGACATTGTACGGCACAAGGAAGGGGCGGACCCTGCCGCCGTTGCTTACGATGCCGTTGAAGCAGCCATGGCAAGGGGAGCTGATGTGGTGCTCATTGACACGGCAGGCAGGCTGCACACCCAGAAAAATCTCATGGAAGAGTTAAAAAAGATAAAGCGTTCCGTGGATAAAAAATACAAGGGCGCACCCCATGATGTAATGATGGTCATTGACGCCACCACCGGCCAGAATGCCCTGTCCCAGACAGATATTTTCCACAAAGCCGTGGGGCTTACCCAGATGAGTGTCACCAAACTGGACGGCACGGCAAAGGGCGGGATTGTGGCAGCAGTCTCATCCACCATGAACTTGCCCATTGCCTACATTGGTGTGGGTGAGGCCATAGATGATCTGCAGGAATTTGATGCAAAACGCTTTATCGATGCGTTGTTCGACGATTGATTCTATAGTTCAAAAAGATCCAGGGACGGCTTCTCCATATCCACATAGACCATCCGGCTGTCTCTGGACTGTTTTTTTTCAAGAAGGAGATTAAGCACAGCCATCATCTGAAATGACGCGATAAGGGTCGGAGACAGGACCGGCGTACCTAAATGGTGTTCGGCGGAACAGGCGTTTTCCCGGCCGCCATAAAGCATTTCCATGCGCCCATCTAAGGGGCGGATAACCATCACCTGCCCCCCGAATCCGGCAACGGCCCCATGCACCAGGGGTAAACTACATTTGCTAGCAATGGCAGCCAGGGTCAGTCTGTCACCTGGGGAATCAAGGGCATCAACAATCACCTTAACATCTGCAAACAGAACATTCTGCTTCTGATCCTTCACTGCAATCTGATGGGCCGTAATCTTTACAGCAGGATTGATCAGCCGGCAGCATTCCTGAATCACGTGGACTTTAGGTTTGCCCAGGGTGTTTTGAGAGGAAAACGCTTGGCGGTTAAAATTGGTTTCATCAAAAGTGTCCGGGTCAAAAATGTGTAGCACGCCGATTCCCAGGCGGACAAGCCCCTCTATAACATGGCCACCAAGGCCCCCTGCCCCGACCACAGCCACGTGTGACGATTGCAGGGTGATCTGCTGCTCTAAAGTGATAGAAGGCGTGTTGCGAAGATAACGCAAAGGCAGAATACCTTTTTCCATGCTTTGCAGATACATCTGATGCAAGGGAACATTCAAGATATCAGCCAGCTCCAAAAGATCCTGGTCACCAATGACGCGGCAGATTTTTCCCTGGCAGTCCTTTTCAATCCGTGCCCTGGATTCCAGGGAATGATCCTTTGGCATCATCCGCCCCCAATGGGGGGGAAAATCCCAACACGATCTTTGTCTTTGAGAGAAGAATCCATAGACGCGCCAACCCCATTTAGAAACACCAGTTTGATTTCCTGTTCAGGGACACCTAAACGTTGAACCGCATCCCGTATCGTGGCAGGACCATCAAAACTGAGACAACCGTCAGAATCCATATCCCCATGGCCGGCATAGGAGGCAAGGGTGGCAAAAAGTCTGATTTCGATTTTCATTTCATGTTGTCCGTTTTTTTGTCTGATTTTTTATCAGACTCTTTGTTTGGGGAAGAGACAAGGCCCAAGAGAAGCCGATATGGCCCAGGGGTACCGGGCGGCAAAGCCGCGATCCGGTCTCCGTCATGAAGCAGGGTGTCAAGGGGTGCGATTTTCCCGTTAACAAAAACGCCTTCAATATCCTGTGGTGCTATTCCCAGACCGTCTAAAATATCCTGTACACATTGACCGTCATTTAAATCAAGAACAGCATCTACACAAGGAATATTTTGCGCTTTAAGTTTTTTCTGTAGAAATGAAAACGCATTGAATAGTACAGAACCCATGTAATTTCCAAACGTCTAAAATAAAAATACCGGGGCAGCCCGTACGCCTCTGCCCCGGAAAACAAACAGTTAAAACACAAATTAAAATTTCACGGCTTCAGCCAGTTCCTCATTTGTGAAATCCCAGGTGACGTTGTGCGGTGCAACCTCTTCCTTGAACATATCAGGCAGCTGGTCATCCTTAGGCGTAAAACCGGCCCGGCGGTTAAATTCCAATTCGTCTTTCAGAATGGAAATACCGAGGTTTACCACATCATCAACCACAAGACTTAGGCCATACCTTGCATTGATCATATCCACAACCATCTGCAAACCTTCTGGATTGTCAAGTATCGGAAAGGCCACGAACAGACACAGTCCGGCCGCATCAATGGCTGCGGTGGCGATCTGAAGCGTTTTGGAGGTTTCCACGTTGTTATCCTTTTTCAACGGATCAATGGAACCGCCCACACCTAAAATATTCTGGCACACCCCGTATCCTGCAGTATGATCTGCGCCCATAGTGGATGTAGCATATGTAACACCTACGGCTTTGACCGCTCTTGGGTCATAGGCCGGCAGGGCCTGGCGTTTTACCACCGGCACCCGGTCAATACCCAGGGCCTGACCGGTGAAGGCGGCGCCGTTTCCGATGATTTTGCCCATGGGATCGCCTGTGCCCACTTTTTTAAGCAGCTCAATGGCCGCTTTGCCGTCTCCCCAGGGGATAATGCCGGCTTCCATGGCAATACCCATGGCCACACCCGTATCAATGGTATCAAGGCCAAAATCATCACACAGTCTGTCCATCATGGCAATATCATCCAGATCCTTGATCAGGCAGTGGGAACCAAAAGCCCAGACAGTTTCATATTCAAACCCTGAAGTGAGGTAATTATTGTCCTTATCATTATAAATTTGAGAACATTTGATCACGCAGCCCGGATGGCACCCTTCCGAAGGAACCCCACCCCGCTTTTCAATGTTGGCTGCCATAACTTCGCCACTGATGTCCTTGGCATGTTCAAACCGTCCGGTTCTGAAATTCTTGGTTGGCAGGGCACCGGCTTCATTAATGACATTTACCAGAACGGCTGTACCAAAGGCAGGCAGGCCCTGGCCTGAAACCGGATGAGACGTGAGCAGTTCCACCCATTTTTTATTGGCCGCCTTAAAGGCTTCGGGGTCATGAAGTGCCACACGTTCCGCACCTTTGTCATCCACTACAATGGCCTTGATCTTCTTTGACCCCATGACCGCCCCAAGCCCCCCGCGGCCGGCTGCCCGGCCTGGATGTCCCTTGGGATCGGCAAACTGGATGGAAGCGGATGTCAGGCGCTGTTCCCCGGCAACCCCGATACTTGCAGTGGCCACACGTTTTCCGAACCGTTCCCAGAGCTTTGTGATCATATCGCCGTTGCATACGCCCACGTATTCGTCTGCGGCAAGGAATTCGACACTGTCTTTTTTAATAACGATCATGGAGAACCCGTCGTCTTCAGGCTTATCTTCCAAAACCAGCGCTTTAATCCCGAGCCGTGCCAATTTCTGGGAAACAAGGCCGCCGCTGTTACTCTCTTTAATACCACCGGTCAACGGAGATTTTCCGCCCACGGAAAGCCGCCCTGAGTTGGCAGCAGCAGTGCCCGATAACAACCCCGGCGCAAAGACCAGTTTGTTATACTTGCTTAAAGGGTGGGATGTGGCAGGGACTTCATTTAAAATCATTTTCGACGTCAGGGCCCGTCCGCCAAGCCCTGCAATATCTTCGGCCGGTGTTTCAAATGAGTAAGTTTTTTCCCTGGTGTTTATTCTTAAAATTCTTGACATTAGGTGCTCCTTGATTCTGTCTTTTAATGGGCCGGCTTTTTTTTCACAATTCACTGTTTAAAAAATTTGGGCCTGTTTCACACTAAGAAACATATTATAAGTTTAGAAAATTTCATGTCAACTAATTAAAATTATTAATGTTTTATAATTTTCAACACCATGAAGAATAAGTTATTTCCCAAGATTACCGGTTGACAATAGGAGTACCTAAAAGAAATTTATAACCTATACGGACAAATTCTGACACAACCTCCAAAATGGCCATTTAGGGTCAGGCCAATTTTAAAAAACAGCCCGGAAAAAATATCAAAGCGTTGCAAAGATGGGTTATTCAGAGAAAATTTGAAGGAATTGTGCCATTCTCATGTAATTTCGCTTCGATCCCCTAATTTTTAAACAGGCTCTGAAAGAAGAAACAAAAGCAATAGAATTATTGACTTAATAACTAATTTGATTGATTCTATAAATCAAAAAAAATTTGAAGAACTTGTACATGAATAAAAGGTGAACAAATGAACGTATTTACCGCTATTGTCCAAAAAGAAGACGACCTGTATGTGGCCCATTGCCCCGAAGTGGGAACTGCCAGCCAGGGAGAGACCATTGAAGATGCCGTTAAAAATTTACAGGAAGCTACAGAAGTTTATTTGGAAGAGTTCCCAATAAGGCAGATTGCACGGCCCCTGATGACTACGTTTGAGGTGCCTGCCCATGCCTGAACTGCCAAGGATCTCAGGAGATCTGGCCATCAAAATTTTTATCAAACTGGGCTTCTGTATTGCCCGCCAAAAAGGCAGCCATGTGGTTTTGCGTAAAGGCGACAAGGGCTGCGTAATCCCAAAACACAAAGCCCTTGCCGTTGGAACCCTTAAAAGTGCCATCCGCCAGGCCGGTATCCAGGCAGATGACTTTGTTGATGCCTATAAAGGCAAGTAATAATGTCAAGCCCCACCGCCAATCAACTCAAGAAGCTTAGCTTCATCCCAAACAGTGATGCCAAGTTCTTCGGCTTTAGTTCGTTTGGAACCGGCCTTACTGCCGGCAATAACGATATCGGTTTTTTTTGATACTGAACCGGTCACCTTGGCACCTAAGGCCAGAAGCTTGGCCTTAGCCTGATTTCTTGTCAGCGTTTCAAAACTGCCGGTCAGCACAATGGTTTTGCCGCTGACCGCGTTGTCTTTTTCATCGGCGTCACCATACAGATCATTGGTAATGGATACACCTGCATCAATCAAATTTTTCACCGTTTTAATGTTTTCTTCGATGGAAAAAAATCCGGTCACAGCCCCGGCTGTAGTGTCTCCCATGCCGTGGATGGTGCTGATGGCCTGCGTATCTGCGGCCATCAGCGCGTCAAGATCCGCAAACTTTTGGGCTAAAAGCCGGGCCGCATGCTCACCGGTGTGGTCAATGCCCAAGGCAAAGATAAACCGTGAGAAGGAAACCGTTTTAGACTGCGCAATGGCAGCGATGATATTATCGGCAGATTTCAGACCCATACGTTCAAGCCCTGCCAGGGTATCCCGGTCCAAATGAAAAAGATCAGCAAAAGAGCTTACAAGATTTTCGTCCACCAGCTGCTCCACCAATTTTTTACCAAGCCCGTCCATGTCAAACGCTTTTTTGGATACAAAATGGCGGATGCGCTCCTTGATCTGGGCGCTGCACATAGCATTGATACATTTTACAGCCGCTTCCCCCTCAAGACGTCTTACCCTGGAACCGCAGACCGGACACGTCTCGGGCATGGTAAACACCCGCTCTTCCCCGGTCCGGGCTGCAGGAATAATTTTCACCACCTTGGGGATCACGTCCCCTGCCCTCGTGACCAATGCCGTATCATTGATGCGGATATCTTTTCGTTCAATCTCATCAGCATTGTGCAGAGTCGCCCTGGAAACCATAACACCGCCTATATTCACCGGCACAAGTTCCGCTACCGGGGTCAGGGTTCCGGTGCGGCCTACCTGGACGGTGATACCCACTATTTTGCTGGTCTTTTCCATGGCCGGAAATTTATAGGCAATGGCCCACCTGGGACTTTTTATTTTTTCGCCCAGGACCTGCTGGATTAAAATATCATCCACCTTGATCACCATGCCGTCGATGTCATAGGGCAATTCCGGACGAAGGGTTTCCAAATGATTAAAATTTTCCAGTACCTGCCGTATTGAGATACTTTTTTTGGTAAGCGGATTCACCGGAAATCCCAGATCAGAAAGGCATTCAAGCATCAACGCCTGGGTGGAAAAAGAAAGACCGCGCACCAGACCCACACCATAGACAAATAGGGTCAAAGGCCGCTGGGCTGTTATCTTTGAATCCAGCTGACGCAGGGAACCTGCGGCGGCATTACGGGGATTGGCAAAAACCGATTCGCCTGTGTCCAGGCGGCGCTGATTGAGCATTTCAAAATCTTTATGCCGGATAATCACCTCACCGCGCACTTCAATGAAATCCGGTACAGATATTTTATTGTCCATCAGACGCAGGGGTACGGATTTGATGGTTCTGATATTTTCCGTGATCACCTCGCCGGTGTATCCGTCCCCCCGGGTAGTGGCCAGGACCAGCACCCCGTTTTCATAGGTCAATTCCACAGCCACGCCGTCCAGTTTGGGTTCTGCCGTGTAGGTCAGGGCATCAGCGCCGGAAATTTTCAGACACCGGACATGAAAATCCAGGATATCCTGATCATTAAAGGCATTGTCCAGACTAAGCATGGGAACCGAGTGGGAGGCCGTATCAAAGGCCGTTAAGGGCGGGGCCCCGATGCGCCGGGTGGGGGAATCCTCAGTGACAAGCTCAGGGTAGCGGGTTTCAATGTCAATGAGCTGCCGCAACATCATGTCATAGGTCTCATCATCAATGACAGGATCATCCAGCACATAATAGCGGTAACTGTGTTCAGTCAATTCCCGGCGCAACTTTTGCGCCTCAATTTGACATGCATCAAAATCCATGGACAAGTTTTCCTGTCAATGCCATGGCAACGCCACAGGCCTGTTTACGCATAATTTTAAACCTTTTTCTGTAAAAACCCGGGTCCCAGGTACCGTCTGCCCGGGCAAGACTGTCGGACACCACCAGCAACGCAGCAATGGGAATTTTCCTGAAAGCGGCTGCCGCAAACAGGGCCGAGCACTCCATATCTACGGCACAGGCGCCTTTGTCCTTATACCAGGCTACCTTTTCAGGGGTTTCCCTGTAAATGGCATCTGTGGTCCAGAGGGTAGCGTCGGCTTGGAAATCAAGCCCAGCTGTCCCAAGAGCATCCACAAGTTTTGCAGTCAGACGCGTATCGGCATTGACCACGGGCAGATCACCACGCAAATCCATATAATGCCGGGATGTGCCCTCATCCGCCAGGGCGGTTTTCACCACCACCAGATCACCTGGGGAAAGATCCGGGAAAAGGCCGCCACACCAGCCAAGGACAATAACGGCACGGGCCCCCTTTGCAATCAATGACTCCAGCAGCATCACCCCATAGGGCGCCCCGATGTAAGGCCCTGCCACACTCATCCCCAAAGGGTCATCTTCTTTGACCAGCAGACTGCTGTTAAAAAAAGCGCGGGACTGCCACTTGCCGATCCCCTGGCGGATCAATGCCATGTCCGGGTCCGCGCTGACCATCAACGCAGCAGTCCCCACGCCCCTTGCTTCCCTTGTCCCTAACGGCGGAACAATTGAAGGGCTATTCAGGTCCGACCATGTCGGATAGCTCATCTTTTACCTCATCAATAATGTCATACAGCCACATGACATCTTCCACGGAAAGCCGCCCCGCCTTCATGGGCGCCCGGTCCGAGCCGTCTTTTTTCTTCAGAATCCTGGGACCGACCTGCAGTTTGGGTTCGCCTTCACCATACTGCATGATGGAAATAATCAGTCCGGTTTCCTCATTTTTCCATTCAGCTATCTTTTTATCCTGTTCGGGATCATATCCTGCCATATTATGTCTCCTTCTAATAATGTACAAAAATTCCCATAGGGTCTATGGCCGTATCCAGTACCATTGCCCCATCAATGGGATCAAGAATTTTCTGCCATTGTGCTTTTAGTTTATTAATATCCGTTTCTTCCCCAACAGCCCACAGACAGCCGCCGCCACCGGCACCCGTGAATCTGGCCCCACAGCCTTCCGCCTTTGCAGATTCCCACAGCTTTATACCGGTATTGTCCAGCACATCCGGGGTCATGTCGCAACGAATAGCGGTTTCCCGGTTCATCAACTGCGCGGCCTCTTTAAAGGAAAAAGCGCCCAACGCACTGGTAAATTGCCGTGTAAGACCGGTGATGCGTTCAAATGCGTCGTAGGCCCGGCCTGATTTAAAGTCATTCACCCACCGGGCGTTGACATCACTGGACTCATGGGGAATGCCGCAATAGGCCACAAGGAGATGGTGGTTCAGTTTTTCCATCTTTCCATGTGAATCAAACACCGGGCAGCGCAGAAATTCAGGACTTTTGTGCCCAAATGTCCATTCCCACAGGTTCACCCCCCCAAACGCTGCAGCCGCCTGGTCCTGGACCCCGCACAGCACCCCTGCCACGGCGCCTTCCAGATAATGGGCCAGCCAGGTAATATGCTCGGGATTGACCTGTTTTTCCAAGGCGGTATAAACGGCCGCAATAATGGCCACGGCGGCACAGGATGAACCGCCAAGGGCACTTCGAACAGGAGATTCCGATTCAATGTGCAGATGCACCCCATGGGCATTAAAATATTGAAAAACGGCAAACATCAGCCCCATGGGGCCGTCCCATCCTTTGTCATCCCGGCTGCGGTCTATGGTGTCAAAGCCCTTGGAAGAAATTTTAATCCGTCCTGGTTCCCCCGGCGATAAATAGACATGGGTGCGCATATCCAGGGCCAGGTTCAGGGTCGCCGGATTATGGCTTGCCAGGGGGAGATAAAAGGTGGAAATATCCAGGGTGCCGCCAAAATCAATGCGGCAGGGCACGGAAACGTGTATTTTTTTTTTTTCAAGTATTGGTGCAAGATTCATAGTTCAAATCTCATTTTATGTAAAAACTTCAAACTGTTGAAATTTCGGCCAATATGGAATGGGATAAAGGATTCAAGCAGGGTTTCGCCCTCCTTGATGGCCGCGGAAGAAAATTTTATACGATCTGCCCGTGCCATCTCCACGGTATTGATCCAGGACAATTGCTTCAAGGTACCCTTAGACACCCAGCAGCCCCGGGAACCGGCGCCGAAAGGTCCGGCAGGTTCCTGCACCGGGCTTATACTGCCTTTGCACTGTGGACAGACAACCCGACCCGCTTTAAAATCAAACCAGAGCCTGGCCGAATCAACACCTTCTATACTGGTACGACAGGTATCGCACCGATCAAGGCCCGGAGAAAACCCGGACAACCTCATAAAACGGATCTGAAACAGGAGGCTGATTACTTCGGTGCGGATAAAACCGTCATCCACCATTTCAAGGGCCGTGTAAAGCAATTCAAAAATATCAGGCTGGGCCTTGCCTTCCTCCAGCCACTGGGTGACAATTTCCGTCCAGTAGGAGGCATAGGCTGTATTCAGCACATCATACCGGATATGGGAAAACCCGTTTTCAAGGACCGTCTGGCACAGATTAATCATGGCGTCCTTGTTTTTTTTGGGAAAGACGCACTGGATATGATTGACCGAAAACAGGTCCATGGCGCCGGAAAACCTGCGCACGCTCTTTTTTGCGTTTTTTGCCATCACACAGATCTTTCCTTTGTCCCGGGTCAGAAAGGTAATGATCAGGTCATGGTCTCCATATTCAATTTTGCGAAGCAGTATGGCGTCCGTGCTGAAATCGCCCATATTGTTGTCAAAAGCCAAGCAGCAGTCTTGTAATCGTAAAATAGCAGTAAACGCTGATAAGGTCCACTGTGGTGGTGACAAAGGGACCTGTGGCCACGGCCGGATCAATATTAAGCCGCTGGAAAATCATGGGCACCGAAGTCCCCACAAAAGCAGCCACAGTCATGGACGCCAAAATTGAAGATCCAACGACCACGGACAATGCCCAGGAAAAGGATTCGGCCATAAAACTAAACTTGGCCACAGCCGCAATCAATCCGCCATAGGTTATGCCTAAAATAAATCCCACGCCAAGTTCCCTGGAAATGACCTTGACAAAATCCCGAATATTCACCCGGCCCGTGGCAATTCCCCGGACCACGATGGTGGCGCTCTGGGTACCGATGTTCCCCCCCATGCCCATGATGATGGGAATAAAAGCAGCTAGCCCTGTCAAATGGACCAACGTGGACTCATACCGGCCGATGATAATAAAGTTGGCAATTCCGCCAAGGCAGCTGGCAAACAGCCAGGGCAGCCGAATCCGGGTGCCTTTGAGAACGGACTGGGTCTCAACATAATCTTCACCCACACCAGCCATTTTCAACATATCTTCGGTGGCGGTTTCGTGCAGGATGTCAATGACGTCATCCACGGTAACAATGCCGATAATCCGGTTGTCATCGTCCACAACCGGTATGGCCAGAAAATCATACCGGGAAACCAGACGGGCCACAACTTCCCTGTCCGTATAAGGTTTAACCGATACAATATCCGTCGCCATAAATGATTTAAGTGGCTTATCAGGGGATTCCACCACCAGCTGGCGAAGGGAACTGACGCCCACAAGCTTGCCATAGTTATCTATCACATAGATATAGAACGGCATCTCAACATCAAGATACTTGTTTTGCAGTGCCTCGATCACTTCTTTTGCTTTGACGTCTTCTTCCAGAGCCACATAATCCTTGACCATGAGGCTGCCGGCAGTATCTTCATCATAGCTCATGATCTGCTCGACATTATACGATTCTTCCTTTTTCATTTTGGACAGAATCTTGTCGGACAGTTCTTCGTCCAGACACCCGAGCAATTCGGCAGCATCATCCGAGGGCATGAGATCAAAAACCGTGACCAGCTTATCGAAATCTACGATTTTGACAAGCTCCACAAAGGTGGATTCGGACAGGTGTGAAAACAACAGACCGATATCCTCGGGATTGTCCAACAGATTGAACAGTTTTTCCTGATTAAGGGGGGTCAGATTCTCAAAAATAATGGACAGGTCTGCCATGTGGGTTTTTTTTATGATATTGAGCAGTTGCCTGCTGGCCCCCCGGCGCAACAATCTTTTGATGCTATTCTCAAGTATCAGTATTTGTTCTTTTTGCATGGATAGCTTTCCTCTAGGCAGACAGCATTGAAGGGGTTTAAAGCATTAGTTTAATGTGTGCACTGTTTTTAAGATTTTCCATCCACGTTTTAAACTGGACCGCCCCATATTCTCGGTACAGAATATCCTGGATCTGTTTTTCCACCTCTTCCTGGACAGGTCCCTGTCCCTGTGAAATGATATCCGCCACATAAAGGATCTGGAAAGAATCCCCCATATTGACGGGTTTGGTGTATTGACCCTTGCCAACCCCCTCAAGCGCCTTTTTGATTTCATCGCTGAAGCTTGATATGTCAAACTTACCAAGTTCACCGCCGGAAGAGGCATTAGAGCCGATTGAATAGTCTTTGGCAACTTGTGAAAAATCAACCTTATTTTCCAGTTTTCCCTGGACCGTGGAAAGATCCGTTGAATCCCTTACGATTATATTTTTCAAATGATATGTTTTCTTGCCCTTGAATTCCTGATAATGGGTATCATAATAATTTTTTATCTCCTCATCCGTGATAACAATCTTGGCACGGACAGCCCTTGAAACGATCATGCTCTGCAGAATCTGCTCCCTGATTCTTTCACGGTATTGCTCAAGGGTTATGCCCTGGGCGGCCAGGCCGAGTTCCAACCGTTCCTGGTCAAGATTGTGTTCTCGTTTAAAATTTTCCACGGCATTGTCCACATCCTTATCATCCACAGTAATACCCATTCGTTTTGCTTCCTGAACCACCAGGCTGTTTTCCACCAGTTGATTGAGGACCTGGGGGTACATTTGCGCCATCATCTCTTTCTTCCGGGCCGAAGACTCCTGGGATGCCTCAATATTTTCCCGGTATGGGGCCGCTGCCATGTCCAGTTGGGAAAGGGTGATAATATCATCATTTACAATGGCAACTATCCGGTCAACCACCTCTTCTTGGGCAAAGCAACTAACCGCCCAGAAAAAACCAAGTATAAAACCTACTAAAATTATATTTCTTTTTTTCATATATTCACCTTTTATATAAAAGTCCCAATAACTTTTTAAATTACTTTCATATGTTTGTGTGGGTTACGTATACTGTTATTGCCTTTCAGCGTTTATTAAAAAGGCACTTAACGCCGGTTTATCGATATGCACAGGATAACCGGCCTGTAACCCCTGCAGCCATTCTCCAAAGACGTCCTGACTTTTTTCCATCCGCAGCTTGAGCACCAAATCTTTTTCATCCATCATTTTTGGATTATTATTGTTCTGGGCGTCTGCCTGTCCGCCAAAGCGGTCATAAAAGGCAATCATGTCCCTGGGATGAATTTCCTGGGACGCAACCAGATCCTGCATGATTAATTTCCGGATGACCAAATCCTTTTTTAACCTCTTTTTCCAGGCAGGATATGATATGGCCCTTTCAAGGAGCATCTGTTCAAAGCTGTCTTCGGGATAGTCTTTCTTAAAATCGGCAACGGCAACGTCAAGCGCGTTTTCATCGACGTCAATCCCTTTGGCTGCAGCTGCAGCCAGAAGCACAGCCTCATCAGACAAATCAGAAACGAGATCCAGAACCATGGCATTGTATTCACTGGGCCTATCTTTTATATCATAAGGATAGTTGGCCTGTTTGATTTCCAGTTCCCGGGTAAAATCCGCCCGGCTGATCTCCACGGTACCGGCTTTGATGATGCAGCCTTTTTCTTCGACTTTTTTTTGATCCGTACACCCGGATCCAATGACAATTGCAATACCTGCGGCCATAAGCAATAAAGCCCCGATAGCCAAGGAACTTATAAATCTCCTTGAAAATCCATTGACGTTTTTTATGGCATACCAACTAGTTGCAATGCTGCTCATAAAAATAACCTTTAGGTATGGAAACCTAAGCCTTCAGGTTTAGGAGAAAACATTGGTTTTAGCATGACGTGTTATACGAGTACCCATCGGATGAATGAAACACGCGACAGTATCTCCAGCTAATGCCCTGTATCGTTTTTTCCGCTGTTTTAATGTTAAATGATCCGCTCTTTCGGACTGCAACACGTCCAATATATGTTCCAACTTTTTTGCCGGTGGTAACAACTGCTTTGACAATATCGCCGGTTTGAAAGCCTTTGACTTTTTTCTCAGTTAATTTTGCCTTTGTCCGAGGGAACCCGAATTTATTGACCCGGCACATCTGCCTGTTCCCATAACCATTCGCTTTGACAGTCAGGACAGTCTTGTCGACCTGAAATAATTTTTCAGGTGTGCTTTGCCCCACACAAACCGCATCAAGCCAATGCGTCTTGGGAAGCCCTCTGATTGTCCGATTGAATTTTGTCAGTCCACCGGAACCGGTTTCCACAGGGAATCCTGTCTTTTTCAATGTACAGAACAGATCCCAACGGGTAGCGTTGACCGCAGCAGCATCTTTGAGCGGTGTTTTTGCCTTGGCTTGCATCCGTTTCAGTAATTCCGGCTTATTTGAAAGGAACGCTTCAATTGGCTTGTTCCCTTTTTTTTGATTACACGCGATACAAGCTAATGTCAGATTGCTGACTCTATCGGAACCGCCCTTTGACTTTGGGACAATGTGTTCAATTTCAAGCGGGATATTTATTTTGCCACAGTATGCACACGTTCTGCCCCACTTTTCCAATAGATACTCTCGCACTTCGTATCCCAAAAGTTCACCTTGCTGATACTCAGTCCCCGCAATTTCGGGATTTTCGATTTTTTGCATGTCAAACCGAACGAGTTCCATTGAGATCGCTTGAATATTGCAGAATCGACACAATCGATTAACCCAGGTTTCGATATTATGGACCCGGCTTTTTAGTGATGGTGGGAGCCACCCCTTTGATCTAGTTCTATTCTCGAATCGTGGCTTTCTGTATCGGGTCTTTCGATTTCTTCTGGATCTTCTAATCCCTCGTCTAGATTCCAGGTCGTTTTTGATTTGTTGCCCTCGATGCATAAGCGCCATGGCAAAAACAATTTCCCCGATATTGTCGTCTATTACAGCAATTCCGGTAGTTTTACTGCCTGGATCTATTTTGACCCGTAAAGGCTTTGGCTCCACATCAAGGCACTCTTTTTTCAGTATAATCGTGAAGGGATACTGTCGAAATACAGCCGCTTTTTTTTCTGATAAAAGCAATCTGGCCTTTGCCGGGTGTACCGGATTTTGTGGTTTTTTGCTTGTGTCTAAAACAAATACGTTCAATTTAAATCCTCCCGTTTCCGGGGTAATGTTTGCCTCGTCAATGTTATGATCGGGTTTGGCGCAAGCAGCACCGGCTTAACCCCTTAGACCTGTTTAACCACTTGCCGTAGAGTCCGGGGCTGGCAAGCACACCGGAGTACCTATTTCCGATCTAACGTAGTGCTCGAAGCACTTAGACTGGTCAGCATAGGGCTTGTCGAAACAAGCCCAAGCCCTTTAAGCTTGGGTAGCTGACTTTATATTCCCATGGTGACTCAGTGCCATGAGCCTGCATATTAATTTATTTGGGAAATTTTTCCTTTAAATTTTGGAAACTTTTAGCATTATGCCTATTTTTTGGCAACCCCTCCCCCTAAACCGTTCAGGGCTAACACATGTAATCTGCTTGCCCTTTGACAGCAACTTTCGAGAGGCACATACCGAGTTATAATTGAACTGGGCATTAAATTGAATGTTGCAATTTTCGACACGGGGGTGTTTAATCTTCAATTATCTTGATTCCCTTTTTTGGGGCCAACCTTTCCGAAAAAAGGTTATTTTTATGATTAAATACAATGATATTGTTGAAGCCAAAGAACTGTTGAATCTGCCTGAACGGGCATCAATGGAAGAAATTAAATCAAATTACAGAAAACTCATCATGCAGTGGCACCCGGATAAATGCCCCGACAATAATGATAAATGCAATGAAATGACAAAAAAATTAACCTCTGCATATAAGACAATTACGCATTACTGTAATCAATATAAATATTCTTTTACAAAAGAAGAGATTGAACAATATTTATCGGTTGAAGACTGGTGGTTTGAAAGATTCGGCAATGACCCTTTATGGGGAAATACCAAAAACCCTGAAAATATTTCAAACACTGCCTGCCCTGCTATTCTGATTCAAATTTAAGATCCCAATAGGTATGAGACAACGGCAACTCACAATTAACGGATTCCATCCCAGGTTATCTTTCTCAAGACAAAACCGAAAAAGAAACGGTTGCCAAACCACGTGTCCTCTGTAGGTTGGGTTGAGGAACGAAACCCAACAACTATTTTTTCAAATCCATCACTCATGCCCAACACCTTCATCAAACTCCAAAACCACACCAGCCCCCCAATTTTTCGGGTATTGTCCCTGCTTCACATATTGGTGAAAACTTGAATACTTCCAACTTCCCGGGGCATTGACCAAGCCATGTTTAACCGGATTGTAATGAATGTATTCCACATGCCGCATAAAATCCTGCTTATCTTTTATGGTATGTTCCCAGAATCTTCGTTGCCACACAGCCTGTTCCTTCTTCCTTTGCCGTGCATCAGATATTTTCTGCCTGTATTCCGCACCACAATTTCGGGTAAAAAAGCTTTTTATCAACCGCCATCGGACCGGGAAATCAGCGTCTTCTCGGGGCAGCGTCCAGATGCAGTGAAGATGATCCGGCAGAACCACCATGGCATCAATAACCAAGGGATGTTTTTTCATCACATGTTTCATTGCCTGCCGCAGCAGTTCCACGTTTTCAGGGGCCGAAAATATCTTTTGCCGCCCGAACGTTACTACCGTGAAAAAATACGTTCCTCCTTCAATCTTCGCGCGGCGGTAGCGCATATCTTAACCGTTTCATCATAATTCGTTAATCTGTGTTGCCCATTACAAATCTGCCAGGTGCCACCCCATATGGTCTCCTATGTAGGTTGGGTTGAGCGTAGCGAAACCCAACATTCAACTAGGTCGTTATATCCTATCCTTATTTCCTCCGATTTGCATTTAATTGTTGGGTTTCGTTCCTCAACCCAACCTACGCAGCTACGCAGCTTGTCATGCGACAGGTTTCCTACCTTTGCTACCGTACAGAACCAATCCAATCAAGCCAAATCCTAAAAGAAAGATAGTTCCGGGTTCCGGAACCGGTAAGGTTCCATCATTATTGATGGTCACGTTAGCTGCCAATACGGAAGGCATGAAGTTTGCGGCAAAGATATCTACAGGAATTAATCCTTCTGTGAACCATAAATTCAAATCATCGGCCGTAAGGCTTACCTGAACATCACCAACTCCCACAGCCTCAAAGCCGAGAGTCCCCAATAGAATATTCTCTCCCCAAACAGGAAGACCATACAAAAAGTCTCCTTCCGAGTCACCAAGGATTCCATCACTGTCACTGTATATTTCATGCCAGAAATCAATATCAAAAACAGGAACGTTTGGTGTAAAACCATCAAATCCCAGGGTGCCTGAGCCGGTCAAATTCAGATCAAAGCCGAATGCGATAATTGCATCTGTTTCGTCGATATCCGCCCAAATATCGATATTAAATTTTTCGCCCACAAGTACGTTGGTTTCAGTCGGCAGCAATTTGATAGATGTAGCATAACCACAAGGAATGAATGACATAAATGAAAGAATAATAGTACATAACAATTTTTTCAAAAATATTTTCAGCATTGCAAATAATTTTCCAAATATTGTTTAAAGGTTAAAAAATAGAGCGTTTGCCTTTGAACTAAAAATCTCTTCTTATTAATTCAATAGTGATCTTAGAATCCGGTAATCATTCAGGGTGATTCGCCCATCGTTATCAAAATCCGAGGCCGGATTAAATTCAGGATCACCTGCTGCCGTCCCCAGCGCCTGACGGAAAATCGTTACGTCAGTCATATTCACTAACCCATCACCATTCAGATCCCCTTGAATCAAAACTGAGCAACAGATTTCCACCTGGTCGGAAACAAAACCCTCGCCATCTTCCACTGTAAGTTCCAAAATATAGATTCCTTCCGTATCCGGCAGAAAACTTGCTGATGCGTTATCTGAATCCGCTATGTCATTATCGGTCAGTGTACAGCCGTTGGGAACGCTGACAAATTTCCAGTTGAAACTGAGCGGTTGAGGGCCATCATCAAAATCACTGCTTGCCGAACCATCCAGCAGTACCGTTTCTCCTACATTGACATTGAGGTCTTCGCCTGCATCAGCAACGGGGGGGATATTGTTGCTGGTATTAATAGTATATTCTTCGGTTATCATTTCGCTGGGATTACCGGCTTCGTCCACTGCTATAAACTTAAGACCGGTTGCTTCGTTAATCTCAATCGGCAAAGCATACAAGGCGCTTTCCGTCGTCGGTTCCGTATTGTCCATGGTATAATAAATTTCTGCCGTCTCAGAAGCTTGAAGCGTGACTTCCTGTACTGAATCGTAGTTGCCGCCTGCGGGTATAGCAGTAACCGTGGGTGGTGTTGTGTCGATAGTGATTGTGCCAAGACCATAGCTTGTTTCAAAAGCGGTTTCATCGGTTACTACGGCATACACATAGTAGGCGCCATCCGCCATTTCCGTGATATCCCAAAGATAGGCATCGCTCTGCCCATCAGGATCTTCTTTGAGACCATCCACAATGAGGATGCCGTCTTCACCGGTGGAATCCGTATCATAATAAAGCGCAATATCCGCATTGCTGTCAGAATCGCTGTCCTCCCAGCTTATGATAACATCACTCCCATTGGTGATCATGTTATTTGATGGCCCTATAATCGTAATTTCCGGGAGATCATTTACCCCATTATTGTTCACAAAAAAAGAAGCCGTATTCATCCAGGCGCTCGCTGTCCCATGCTCGTCTTCAGCCTGTGCCTTCCAAAAATACCAGGTATTGTCATTCAGGGCCGAAGAGACCACCCATTCCGGGATCTCCGATTCGCCCTGGACAACAAGGTCGGTTAAGGGGAGGTCCGAATAAATCTCAAACCGATAGAGAAGGCTGTCATTGTCGATGTCCACAGAGGGATTAAGCGCCAATTTGGGCGTGAGGGTTTCCACCCATGCGCCTTCCCCGGGATTTTTCAGGGTCGGTATGGAAGGCTCGTCATTAAAGGTATTGACAAAAAAGTTCCCCTGTGCCCACGGGCTTTCTGCATAACCATCGCTTGCCTTTGCCCGCCAGAAAAAGGTGGTATTGTCTTCAAGATCAGCAACATACCAGCTCGTGGTATCCAAACCCTCGGATATCTCGCCCGATGTTTGTTTTGCGCCATTGTCAAAGGTATCCACCTTGTCCAGCTCAAAGAAATAGGTGAGCAGATCCCCGTCCGGGTCAAAGGCATTAGTAACAATGAGATCCAGTCCCTGAACGTCAACCTCACTGCCAATGGCAGGAGATGAAAGCACAGGCGCTTCCGGTGCCTCATTTTCCGTGTTGACAAAAAACGAAGCCGCAAGGGTTTCTGTTGCCGCGCCATGCGCATCCATGGCAATCGCCTTCCAGAAATACCAGGTATTGTCATCCAGGGATGAATCAACTGTCCAGGAGGTGGTCCCGCCTTGCCCCTGGGGAATATCCAACCCAGAGGCAACCAGAGTGCTCATGCTGCTGTCCGCATACACCTCAAAGGTGCATGTGATCTCATCTCCATCCATATCCACACTGTTGGTAACCTCTAAAACAGGTGTTTGAGTATCCACATCGGAATCATCCTGCGGGTTGCTGATAAAAAATTCTCCGGGCGCATCATTGACAGTATTGACAAAAAAACGGCCGTATGCCCATTGGCTAAAGCCAGCGCCATCAGTCGCTCTCACCCGCCAGTAGTACCAAGTATTGTCCTCAAGCGAATCAGGCAATTCCAAAGTTGTCGTTTCCGGGTCCTCCATGTAATCAAGGGCACTGAAAAGCAGCTGTGTCATGGCGGCGTCGGCATACAGCTCAAAATCATAAACCACTTCATCACCATTCGGATCAACACTGTTGATAATGGATAAAGTAGGTTGCAGAACCGTTACCTCGGCTTGATCCGCGGGTGACAGAATCTGAGGAACGCTGGGCGCACTGCTAACGTCGGGATCTGTACCATTGAGATATTCATCAAGATCCGAGATGCCGTCGCCATCGAAATCACCGGTGCCGTCCCGATCCAAGGTGCCGAAGTTGTCAAGTTCCCACTGATCGTTCATGCCGTCATTGTCGGCGTCGGATGGTGTGCTCGGATCGGTCTCACCGGCTTCCGGATTATAGGCACCATCGCCGTTGATGTCTTCATCGCCATCAATGACACCGTCACCGTCGCTGTCCGCCTGGTTGGGATCGGTGGTGGTGGTAGGATCGGCATCGCCAACAAAATGACCCGTAGTCTGGTCCGTTGCTTCGGGATCTTGGGGCTCGGCCAAGCCTATCTCGGTACCGTCATAAATTCCGTCACCGTCGGTATCAGGATTGTTGGGATCAGTTTCTCCCAAGGCAGATTCGATCAAACCGTTGTAGTTTTTGTCTTCGTTGCCGTCTATGATGCCGTCATCGTCAGTGTCGGCGTCTGTAGGATCGGAGGTTGTAGTGGGGTCAGCATCGGCAATAAAATGACCAGCACTTAAATCAGTATCGCTTGTAATAGGTGTTGTGACTCCTTTTTCGGTTCCATCATAAATGCCATCACCATCAGTGTCAGGGTTTAGGGGGTCGGTTTCTCCGAAATCTACAATTCCATTATTATTTAGATCTTCACTTCCGCCACTGCCATCAAACTCAGCATCATCATCTGTGTCTTGGTCCATTGGGTTTGTTCCGATGATAAGTTCAATAAAATCATCTAACCCATCCATATCAGAATCCAATCCTGTTTCCGAGAAAATTGATTCTATATCATTTATAATTTTAGTCTTGCATGGATTGATTGAAGTAAATCCTATGTTTGTAGTTCCGTCAGTGAAAGTGACATATATTAGTACATTTTTTTCTTCCCCTTGGGGTAGATAATATCCCAATCCAGTCGGTTTATCGAATAAGGGTTGGCATGGTGTTTGAGTAATTAGATCTGGATATTCACCATCGTCGTAGTAAAAAAACGCATTTTGCATACTGTCAGGGGTCTCAGGGTCAGGGGCTTTATATTTTTTTAGCTTTTTGTTAAATGGTATTCCACATGGAGTCAATGAAGATACATTTATTTCACTGACATCATTATTCGCTTCGATAACTAATCCACCTTTATAAAAGTCATTGTCAAGTGTTGATATATTAGTGTCGTCATCAATAAAGAATTTAATAATATCTGATTTTCCTGGTGTTTTATAAAAATATTCATGAATCAACTTATATGAATCGAGACTAGTCGGTTGTTCAATATGATGCAACTCAACAATACCGACTTTAATGTTATCTAAAAGACTTGCACTACTAATTGAAACCACACCATCTTCAAAATCTTCAGCCTCGTTATGTAGAGAATCTCCTATAGGTATACCTTTTTTACCTGCGATAATAATAACATCTTCAATATCTGAAAAAATTTGATCCTTTTCAGTATTTTTTTCAATTTCCATAAGGCTGACACTACCGGGTGAAAGGTCCCGATAAATAGGAGCGGCTGGATCTTTAAAACTTTTTTCAAAAAGTCCCAATCTTTGAAGCATCAGTACCATGTCACTTACACTTAAAGAACTTTCTTCTGAACAGTTTAATCCCATAACCTTAGATAGAAAACAATCATATGAGTTATATATACGAGCTGCAGAATATGACCCATGGTGCGGTGGTCCGATCATCATAAGACGAGATATTTTATGCTTTAGATCTAATAAGTTCTTGGCCAAAGCATATCGTGTAATCACACCTCCATAACTATGTGTAACTAAATCTACTTTCCCATCAAATTCAGAATTAATACTTAAAACTTTGCTAATTGCTTGTGACAGCATATTTGAACAATCAACTATCGGATCTTTCCCACCATAATAAAATTCCCATACTATTTTTTGATCATTTCTCAACAACCTTGGAATCGACTTTGGATCTGATATGCCTAAATAGGTATTTAAAAGATTATTTTCACCCCAATAATTTGCAGAACCATTTATACCATGAACAAGAATCAAAGGCTTTTGGGTTGGACTTTGCGGTTTTATAATATTTTTATTATCATCTATTGGCGGTTCTAATACAAAACATTGCTTTTCTGTGTGGTTATTAAAATAACCAGTAACTTTGTCACTTTCTTGACCAATTATTTGATCAACATCGACAGTTTCCGTCCACGAATTCTTATTTGTTATTGTAACTATTTGATAAAGACCTCTATTATCATCTACAAATTCTTTTTCATTCAAATTTAAAGTCCACCAGCTTACAGTTTCAGAGGTTCTTATTCTTTCACTAATTGAATGTTCTACCATGTCTGGTTGGCTTTGGAAGTATGGATCGTCTTCATCAGATGGGAAGAAAAAGACATATGTCAATTCATCAAGATTCAATGATCCATTTATTAGACATCTATTATCATAGATATCTTCTCTCCTAAGAGATATGAATCCATTTTCAACATAAACAGCCATTCTTTCGTTAATTTTTAACGATTTTTTTTCAGCATCTATGATGCCGTCATTGTCATTATCGCTACTAAAATTTCTAAAATATTTATAAAAATTTTTAATCGACAAATAAGCTGAATCTACCGAATCAAGATCAGGTGGCACCTTCATAAACATCAAATAACCATTTAAAGGCTCACCTAGTTCATCTTCAACTATAATGGTAATGTCATCTTTGACTTGAACTGTAAAACCGTTGGTATTGGATACTTGACCTTCATCATCAATTACTTTACAAGAAATATGTTTGACACCAGGATACTTAACGAAGTCTATAAAATTACTGTTGCATGGAGTTGTTGTGGTTGAATCGATATCACCATCTCCATCGATATCCCAAAGATAGTTTGAAATTCCAATACCAGCAGGAATAATGGGGTAATCAAAATTATTATCATAATCAAACGCGGTTGCACAAATTTCAACCGTTTCATTGCTGCTTGCGACAGTTATTTTTTCACCTACCTGTATCGGCTCATTATTAAAAACAAAAGAAGATAAATGTGGAGGAACTGTTTCATCGTAATATTTTGGATTAGTTCCTAAATATATTGCTTCTAAACCGTCTGCGAATCCATCATTATCTGTATCTTGGCTCGTCGGGTTAGTTTTCCTTTCAAATTCTTCATAATCTGTCAAACCGTCACCATCGAAATCTAAAGTACCATCTCTTGATAAATCATTAAAATATTCATATTCCCAACTGTCGATAATATTATCTCCATCAGCATCCTCACCGATCTCGTTCACATTGGGTATTATATTTTTATAGATATATAATTCCGTGTAATTCCGATCTACACCTGCATCAATTGAGCCGTCACCATCATACCATTTCCCACTTGCACCGCTTTCATTGAAGGCATCTACTCCCCACCCCATATTTATTCGAATTTTGAAATCACTATTCGCCTCAACCCTATATTGATCTATTAGTGCAGTATGACCATGCTTATTCCCCTCCTCATCAGTTCTGTACATGCTGATAAGGACAGGGTGTTTACTATTTATGCTTTCAATAATATAGTCTCTTTCTTGATTCAGATTACTCAAGCTTTCACTCACAACAATGTCGCCATGACTTACATTAAAACGAAACCGATCATGCAATAGTGATATAATTTTAGGTTGAGTATTGTTCCCTACCCAATCGTAAGGTTCATTTTCAGCCCCATAAGACCCAACGCCTGTACCTTCGCCTTCTGTAAACTCAGCGTCAAGGCCAAGAGCAACATTCCATAGAAATGTGATCATCGGTTCATTTTCTAGATGATCACAGGGGGAATCCTTGCTGACATGATACAAACCATCATCATGGTCATCTGGATAATTATCTTCGATATCACAGCCTGGGTGATGTATGTCTACTACCCAATATTCGGGAGGATCAATAATTTTGAATCTTGGATAGACCCATACGTTTTCAAGTATTCTGTTTAACCAGTTTGCCCGATCATTACCAAGATAGTTCAAATAATAATTTATCAATTGTCCGACTGCTACTGTTGTACAACCAGCAGCATATTTTTCGAATACACCGTCGTTATTACTGTCAAATTCGAAATGATATTGTTCCCATTGAGTCGTTGTTAGCCTCGGACTTTCAGAAGGATCAATGGGCACTGAGTTTGGATCATTAGGATCTGTTCCGGCACTAACCTCATCTCCATCTGAAATATTATCCCCATCAGTGTCGCCGTTCGCCGGATCAGTACCGATATTATACTCTTCAATATTAGTTAAATCATCGCTATCCCCATGCCCATCTGCAACTTGATCTAAATTTCCAAAGTATTCAAGCTCCCAGCAATCCGGCAAACCGTCTCCATCGCTGTCGGCATCAGAATTCTCAAGATCCAGATTAATATGACTGGTCGGGAGATCGGCGAGTACATTAATCAGTTTTGGGTCTTTATTTACAATATATCCGGATTCATTGACGACCTGCCAATCATAATCGCCTGGCGCCAAATCAGAGATATAATACGCCCCCGATGCATTGACCTCACCTTGATCCATCAAGGTTTCATTTTGCAGCAATCGTACTGTAAGCCCAGGATAGGCACATCCGGTCTGGGTAATTCTGCCCCCAATTGCCGGGACCAATTCCGTGCTCACATCCACAATCAGCGGATCAAGTTCGATACCCAGGTAATTCTGGTGTTTCAGATCGGCAGAAAATTCAATAAAATATCCATCCCGGGTAGTCGTGATGTTCCAGTAGCCTTCCACCGTGGCACCAGGAGCCACATCACCGAAGTCAATGGTGGTAACTCCCGCCTGATACGCATCGCCATCAGCCGTAGAACTGGCGCCGGTTATTGTAAAATCAATAGGAATATTATTCTCATTCTCGACAATCTTCGGTTGGCCGGAAGCAATGACTAAATTGTGTGCCTGCCCGGCACCCTCGTTGGTCGCACGCACTTTGACCTTTGCCGGAATCCAGGCCATGATGACGTAAGGCAGTTCATACGCCAGCACAATTTTCGGCATCGGTTTGACGGTCACACTCTCTGTCTGGGTTGTAAAATTAAAAACCGTACCCTGGTAACTGTACGCAATAGTCGCATAGATATTGTAATCAATTCCATCGCTGTTCCCACCTCCGGCTTCACTGCTTGGGATAATCTGCCAGTTGATTTGGGCCGGCCCCAAAATCGTTCCGCCACTTGTGGAATTGATACCGGATTGTTGGGTAACTACTATGAAAAACTTATCGCTTGCATCCGTTCCATCAGTCCTCTCTATGTTGATATCAAGCGAGACATCATCCAGGCTGGAAACCGCCGGATCAAGGCTAAGCATGGCATCAAAGGCTTCACGTTCCAGTGACACCTCCTGATCAATCTGAATCTTAACGTCACCGTGTTCATTCATCGACCTCGAAGGCACATCCGGAAGGTCGATGATCGGCGGGTTCGTTCCCGGCGGCTGCGGCGGTGTATACTTTTCCGTAATCTTGGTAGCAGTGATTGTCCGAATCCTGATGGGTATTAAATACCCCTGATCTTCCTCCCCATCCCAGTTACCGATAAAACCGACATAATGCTGTTTTCCCAGACAAGTCGCCCGATCACTTTCCAGTTGGCTTTCCAACGCTTCTTCCAGGCCCACGATATCGAATGTGGCAGTACTACCCGCAGAGCTCAAGGGGCTCGAGTCATTGAACGCGGCAGCCCATAATGCCTCATTCTCGCTGATTATACTGACGGCATCAGGCCCGCCGTTTTCATAGGTAAAGGCGTTTAGAACAGGATGGAAATTAAAATTGATGTCCCGATTGCTCTTGATACCCAAACGATAGGTCGTACCCTGATATTCCAGGTCGTTAAGATCGCCATCGGTTTCATCATTGACAAAAAGGATCGGCGAGGGCACGGACAAATCCCACGGCTTGCTGTAAATTACCGGAATTGGGGTTGTGGTGGTGCTTTCACGGGCTTCCCCATCAATGGAAAAGATGTAATTGCCGGTAACCTTTATGTTTCCCAGGCAGCGATAATTCAGCTTCGGGTCCGAAGCGGAGATAACCGCTTGGAACCCAATGACAAAGGATTCGCCAGGTGCCAACTGATCCAGTTCGATGGTTTTTAAACCGTTTTCAAAGAAAACCTCTATTTCGTTATCGGTGAGATCCAATTCGCTGGAATTCAACTGAACATCGGTAACCGGTATCGCGTTACTGGTATTCCGAATGGTGATTTCCCCTTCATAGGTTTCCTCCGGAAAAAAGGACAAACCGATACTCGACGGCGTGGCGGCAAGTGCCGGTTTGGTAAGATTCGTCGTGTATGTGACATTCAGGGTGACCGTATACCGGTCCTCAATGGTGGTTTCCGTGACCGTAAAATTCACATCCACCAGATTGGTGACGAGGATTACCCCAAGGGCCTGAGGCGTCTCTCCGGGTTCAACCGTCAGTTTGCCTTCAAAATCGTCATGTCCGGCAGCCTTGACAATGTACCGATAGTCCCCGACCGGGACGCCTTCGAACGATACATAGCCATCGGCGTCGGTCTTGGCTTGAATCACGTCATTGTACTCCACGGTTCCCGAGGGGGTCTCATTAACGTAAAATTCCTCGCTGATCAGGCTCACCTCTGCATTTTGAACTATTGCGCCGGTATCGTCGTGAACCACAAAAGCCGCCTGTCCCTCCGTTGCGGCCGTAACTTCGGCGGTGAGATAAAAAAGCAGCTTAGTCTCGTCATAATTCAAATCCAGTTGGATGACGTAAGTCCCCATGGGGATATCCGCCGGTGGTGCAACGTACACCTGGCAGGTCTTGGATGCACCGGGTTCAATGGTTCCCAAATTCCCATTGAGTATGGTCACCCAATCGTATGTATTCGCATCATGGACTTCCAAGGAGGTCCCAAGCATATCCGCATAGCCTTCATTGGATACGGTAAGAACCTTACTGACATTCTCTTCAACATTGACACCCACCTGAAGCGGTTGCGGAGTGAGAACAGGCAGACTGACGGCCTCATGCAACCTGACATTGAGCACGCCAATCTCCCGGGAGCCTTCGTCTGTATTGATCGTGATTGAGAAAACAGCTGGAGTTGCCGGGGGGGTACCCGGGTCTGAAGAGATGACGATCGGAATTCCAATAGACGCACCAGTGCTTAACTCTTCCGGTAGACTTGCAATATCCACAAACCCGGAGATCAGGTCTTCCGGATCCTGGTCTTCCAGAGTGTAAGTGATGCCGGTCAGATCAGATCCACCGATATTTTTCAGGCTGAAGGTCACGGTTCGGGAGGCGTTCATGGACATATCAATGGTCATGCCGGCCGGCTGCAGATACAACCCCAAAATTTCAAAAGCAACCGTCGCTTTCTGGGTAAGGCCTTCATACATGGCCTCTACCGTTACGGTATAGATGCCGGCCTCGTCCGAACGGGGCTGGAATCTGTACCGGAATGCGCCCTGATCGTCGGTGTAGGCCGTAAACTTCCGATGATATCCATCGTGAGCCACATCGATGGTGACCGCCGTATCCGCAATGGGACTTTCCCCAAGGGTGGTCAACGCACCGGTGATGGAAACTTCCTGGCCTCTCTCGTATGTAACACCTCCTGTGTTGACGGTGATGCCGAATCCGGAAATGGTGACCGTTGCGACGACAGACGTATTCTGCTCCTCATTGCCGGATATATCCACCGCCCGGATACCAAACCGATAGGTGCCATCTTCCTGAAAACTGACATTGTAGGAATTGCCCGGGTAGTTGACCGTGGCATAAACCGTTTCGTAATCAATTGTTTCCGTACCATTATCGCTATAAATCCTATATGAATGAATATCCGCAGACGGTGAATGCGTCCACTGCAGGTGCATCCCGGTTTGGCTTGAATATCCCTGGAAACCGGAGGGCGGCATTGGCGGAGTATGATCTACAATAAAACTTCGCGTGGCCGGTGTGGGATCTTCGTTACCGGACAGATCACGGCTTTTCACGGCTACCGTGTGGGCCCCTTCTGCAAGGTTCGTAAAAGTATAGTTCAAGGCGGAGCCGAATTCGGACCACTCACCTTCATCCAGTCTATGGGCATAAGCGAGGCTGCCGGCCAAATTATCCGTTCCTGTCCAGGCAAATGAGAGACTTGTGCCGGAAATATAAGCGCCATCACCAGGCCCTGATGTAATCAATGTATCTGGTGGCACCATATCCGCCAGAGATTCTGCGCTGATTGTGGAAACCGTTTTTTGCTCGCCATCAGACAGGTTGACGGCAGTAACGGCAAAATAATAGAGGGTATCCGGATCCAGGTCAGGGATCGTTACGCTCGTCGATGAAGTCGACAGCAAGGGGGTTAGGGCGTCAACTGTGTTAAAGTCGGATGTACCCATGTATATTCGATAAGTTTTGACCCATTCCGAAGGCGTCACGGCATTCCAGCCAAGGTTTATACCATGAATAAAAGGATCGGCAGAAACACCGGTCGGGTTGGCTAAAAAAGTAATGGCGTCAATTGTCACGCCAACACTTTCATGCCCTTCTCCATCAACCGCCGTGATATAAAATGTGTATGTTGTGGAAGGATCTAAATTCGCAATTTCCCATGTACTTGTATTGGGGTCCAGCACCACGGGATCGGTTGCGCCATCAAAATAAATTCGATATTCAACAAGGTCGCCCATGGTGTCAGCGGACGGTGTCCAAGAAAACGCCAATCGGTCACGTAAGCTTTCAATATTCACCTCGGTGACATCTTCCGGCGCCGTCTGAACATAAAACTTCCGTTCAACGGGAATGGATTCCTCGTTTCCGGCATGGTCTTTTGCCATGACGCTGAAGGTGTGATACCCGTCGGGCAAGTCTGACAAGGTCATTGACGTCTGGGCTGAAAATTCACTCCATTCCCCATCATCCAGCCGGGTGGAATAGGTCAAATCCCATTGGACATTATCAGTGGCGGCCCAGCCGAATATGGTGCTGTCCGTAAAAATTTTGCCATCCTCGTCCGGGCCTGTGGTGATTTGTGTGACCGGGGGCTCGGTGTCGGTTAAGGTGGTGAAAGACGTTTCTGATGAGTAGTCCGTCCAAGTGTCACGACTGTCTTTGTAGCGCACCTGCCAGTAGTAGGTGGTGTCGAACGCCAGCGTACCGTAACTGATATCCAGGGCTGTCAAATGGCCCGCATCCTCGCCGCTGTCGAGCACCGGTTCGGTGTAATCCCCATCTGAGGTCCTTACCCGCCACTGGGATGCAATATGGGTATCCCCAACGTCGGCATCGTCAAAAACGGACGAGGTCAAGGTCACCTGGGGAAGCACATCTCCCTGACCATCCGGCGGGGAGACATTTACAGGAAGTGCAGGCAGATAATTTTCAAAAGTCACGGCGATGGTGTCTGCGGGACTCTCGTTGAAGGCCCCATCAAGGCTGGTGACGCTGAAGGTGCTCACGCCGATGGTCAGATCCACCACATAGGACCAAACGCCGCTGCCCAGCGTGTAGGTCACCCCATCCGCAGAACCATTGACCAGAATCGCCGTCACATCATCGCCGCAGGTGCCCTCCAGTACAAACTGAGAATTCTGAACAACCAGATCCCCCCCCGTATTGGTGGTAATGGCTGGTGCCCCGGCCGGTGTGGTATCAAGCGTTATAAAGATCATGCTGGTGCCGCTCTCATTGGCTTCGGCATCTTCGAGCTACTACTTCGAAGGATATTGATGCCTTCTGATCAGTGTGACAGGGCATAACTCCATGCGGTGTCACCCTCAAAATAGATTAACGCCGTTCGGAGGAACCGTTTACCATAGATAGCCGCCGCTTCTGTTAAGCAGGTGCCTTCCAGCGTCAACGTTCAGGTTCTGAATGTCGACAAAATTCAAGTCCATTGTAGGTGGTAATTAACGGGTTGGCCACCATGGGGATGTATAATGGTGCCGACGCCGCCATTTTGATAGCCGGTGCCGCCATCTGCGGCTATGGTGCCTTGAAAGGATTTTGCTTGGCAACCCTATGTAATAATTGAGGGCGATACGCCCACCGGCGCGGATATGTTCAGGTGGGGACGAGTCATGCCGCCGCCACGGGTTCGCCCGCTACCGCCGTTGGCTGTGATTGTTCCCGATCCGGCTAACGTGCCTGCTGTCACATGAATCGTACCCCCGGCACCTCCACCGGCCTGGTAAGTACTATTGGCTTGTTGACCGATGTTGCCTGCTGCGGAAACCGCTCCATCAACGGTCAGCGTGCCCTGCACATTCAATCGAACCAATCCACCGCCCCTACCACCATTGACATTAGTGACTGTTTCGCGTCCACCACCACTGCCCATATCCGACGGGTTGGCAATACTTCCGTAAGCTACCCCGCCGCTGTTAGCACTGTATCCAGTCCCTCCGGCGCCACCATGACCCGCGCCGCCGCCACCGTAACCGCCTGAATTTCCGGCACCAGGCCCACTGGCGGATTGATACCCCTTGCCGTCCCCATCAATGCGCGAGCCGGCTTCTATGGTCAGGTCGCCGGTGATGGCTAAATCCAATATGTTTGTTTGATCTGTCGTATTGCTGGAGTGGGTTACCCGCGCATTGTTACGCAGTGTCAGGCTGCCCAACTGATGCGTCCCGTTAACAACCAAGACGCACTGATCCAACGTCAGGTTATCGATATCAATGGCACCTTCCTGATAGATGGTACCATCACCACTGATCGTCAGGTAATCATAACTGCCCGAAAGCACCGTTGCAGCTCCGCTCTGCCCGCTGTTATCCAAAATCAATTCGACATGGGTCGATGCATTGTCCTTACGATAAATACTGCCAGGGCCGCCGATCTGGTATCCGGTACCGCCGATAGCCGACACCGTCCCTGTAAAAGCATCGGTATCATAGTAAATGGCGATACGCCCACCGGCGCCACCGCCGCCTCGGGTTCGCCCGCTTCCGCCGTTGGCGGTGATTGTTCCCGATCCGGCTAACGTGCCTGCTGTCACATGAATCGTACCCCCGGCACCTCCACCGGCCTGGTAAGTACTATTGGCTTGTTGACCGATGTTGCCTGCTGCGGAAACCGCTCCATCAACGGTCAGCGTGCCCTGCACATTCAATCGAACCAATCCACCGCCCCTACCACCATTGACATTAGTGACTGTTTCGCGTCCACCACCACTGCCCATATCCGACGGGTTGGCAATACTTCCGTAAGCTACCCCGCCGCTGTTAGCACTGTATCCAGTCCCTCCGGCGCCACCATGACCCGCGCCGCCGCCACCGTAACCGCCTGAATTTCCGGCACCAGGCCCACTGGCGGATTGATACCCTTTGCCGTCCCCATCAATGCGCGAGCCGGCTTCTATGGTCAGGTCGCCGGTGATGGCTAAATCCAATATGTTTGTTTGATCTGTCGTATTGCTGGAGTGGGTTACCCGCGCATTGTTACGCAGTGTCAGGCTGCCCAACTGATGCGTCCCGTTAACAACCAAGACGCACTGATCCAACGTCAGGTTATCGATATCAATGGCACCTTCCTGATAGATGGTACCATCACCACTGATCGTCAGGTAATCATAACTGCCCGAAAGCACCGTTGCAGCTCCGCTCTGCCCGCTGTTATCCAAAATCAATTCGACATGGGTCGATGCATTGTCCTTACGATAAATACTGCCAGGGCCGCCGATCTGGTATCCGGTACCGCCGATAGCCGACACCGTCCCTGTAAAAGCATCGGTATCATAGTAAATGGCGATACGCCCACCGGCGCCACCGCCGCCTCGGGTTCGCCCGCTTCCGCCGTTGGCGGTGATTGTTCCCGATCCGGCTAACGTGCCTGCTGTCACATGAATCGTACCCCCGGCACCTCCACCGGCCTGGTAAGTACTATTGGCTTGTTGACCGATGTTGCCTGCTGCGGAAACCGCTCCATCAACGGTCAGCGTGCCCTGCACATTCAATCGAACCAATCCACCGCCCCTACCACCATTGACATTAGTGACTGTTTCGCGTCCACCACCACTGCCCATATCCGACGGGTTGGCAATACTTCCGTAAGCTACCCCGCCGCTGTTAGCACTGTATCCAGTCCCTCCGGCGCCACCATGACCCGCGCCGCCGCCACCGTAACCGCCTGAATTTCCGGCACCAGGCCCACTGGCGGATTGATACCCCTTGCCGTCCCCATCAATGCGCGAGCCGGCTTCTATGGTCAGGTCGCCGGTGATGGCTAAATCCAATATGTTTGTTTGGTCTGTTGTATTGGTGGAATGGGTTAACACCCCGCCGTTAATTACGGAGACATTCTCAAACGTATGATTGCCGTCGATGGTCACCCTGCAGCCGTCGATGGTAAAGGAGCTATTTTCGTAATCGGTGTTGCTTACGCTGATGCTGGTGTCTTCTAATAAGACCGTCGCATAGACCACCTGCTCGCAGACATCTCCGATGCCGTCGTTGTCAGTGTCAAGTTGATCCGGATTGGCTTTACAAAGGCAGTTGTCGTCGCAGTTGGTTGTGTTGCCGCCTGTGCAGTTGTTATCTCCCACGGTGCCGCTGGAATCCCCGTCATCCAGTATACCGTCACCATCGGAGTCGACGCCTTGGCTATCCAGGTGATACAAGGCATTGATCTCGCTACCGGTGAGGCTGCGGTTGTAAATTCTTAACTCATCAATGGTGCCTTTAAAAAACTGCCGTAACGTCCCTCCACTGATACATCCCCTTGCGCCAATCCGGACACAGGAGTCCTGTGGCTGAATCTCACCGGTGTAGGCAATTTCCTTCTGGAGCACGCCGTTGGCATACATTCTTCCATAGTTATTCTCATCAAACACCATGGCCACATGGGTGAACACCCCTTTGGGAACGACATAGTCGGAACCATACCAGTACCAATGGGGATTGATGGCCATGGTCAATTCACCGAATTGATCCACATCATCACCGGTTTCATGAAATACGGCAAATTCATACTGGTTCTCTTTATTCAGAATCATTTTATATTGAAGCTGTTGATCGTCCGTCTTTATCCAGGCGGTTATGGTAAGTTCATTCCCATTAAAGTCAGGTGAGTCGGCAACGTCGACGTAATCGTCCACGCCATCGAAATAGGCCCCCAATCCGTTGATGGCCGGCACATAGGTGACACCGCCATTGGCGCTACCATGATGAAGCTTCCCGCTGCCGTCGTCGGGGGTTCCGTCAAAGGGATAAAAAGCAACCAGGTTGTTTGAAAGAACAGAAGATGCATCTAAAGTAATTTGATCAAAACTGACCTGACCTTCTCCGGAATGACTCAAACGAATCTCCAAAGCCTTACCAATCGAGGGATCACCGGGTAAGGCAATAAAAGAAATGGTGGAATTAGCGAACGTCCCTTCTTCTGGAGATAATAGATTGTGATCTTCAGCAAGCAGAATGCCACCTGCGAAGAGTTGAATACTATATTCATTTATATCGTAAACGACTGATCTTTCACCAACAGATACGGAAAGTGTATAAGTAAATCCAACTTGCACATTATTTGCTAAAATTTGTGAAATAGAACTATCATTATGAAGATAGGCTACATTTACCCCGTCCGGAATACCATCAGGGTATGGCTCAGATGTAGGTTGCCAGCTCCCCGCTGTACCGACAATATTCCAGCCATCAATTAGGCCGATATTCCAATCACCCACCGTCGGATCTTCTGTCCACCCACCATCGCTTGGAGTATTGGCTTCAAATGAAGGGTTGTTGATAGATATTGGGGCACTATATACAATCACAGGTATCACTAAAAAAACAACTATTAACAATAAAAACAAGAAGCATTTCTGAAATTTGAAGCCATGATTAATATTATTATCTTCTCTGATCAAAGGGGTATGCATGACTATATATTCTTCATTCATCTTTATTCTGTTTTCCTTTACTAATAAAATCCTGGTACAGCGTATAAGAATATGCTTTTCAGGTCTTGAAACAACAGCAAAAAACATACCGGTTATTATTGAGCTGAAGAAGCAAGCTATGCAATATTTACAGACATATATGGGATTTTATTTCATAGGAAAATAAAGTTAGCATATGAAAACTAATACCTAAAATCATGGAAAAATTTACATACATCACTTAACAAAGTTCCGTCATGCTAATTTTTTTTCAGGGAAAGGGCCGACTATCATATATTGAGCCTGCTTTGGAACATAAAGAATAAATTATAAACAGGCTAATCGGACAGAGGAAAATGGCAGGCTGTCAGATGCCCAGAATCATGCCGGCAGACGGAAAGCGCTGGCGCCTTTTCAAAACACAGGGATTGGGCCATAGGACAGCGGGAAGAAAATCTGCACCCCGGGGGCGGATGTTCAGCTGAAGGGATTTCCCCTTTAAGCGGGGTTCTTTTTGACGGATGATCCGGATCGGCGATAGGCACAGCCTCCAGTAATGCCTTTGTATAGGGATGGCCCGGATGATTATATAGGTTTTGGGCATCCGCAATTTCCATGATACGGCCCAGGTACATGACAATGATACGGTCGGACATGTGGCGGACCACGGACAGATCATGGGAAATAAACAGGTATGTCAGGCCCATTGCAGACTGCAGATCCAGCAACAGATTCAAAATTTTTGACTGAACCGAAACATCCAGGGCGGAAACCGGTTCATCACAGATAACGATCTGTGGAGTCATGCTGATGGCCCGGGCTATACCGATGCGCTGACGCTGCCCCCCTGAAAACTCATGGGGATATTTGGTTAAAGCCCCGGGGTCAAGACCCACCTGATCCAGTAACAGCTCAATCTGTGTAGCCGTTTTCTGTTGTGAGACCCCGTGAATACGAAACTTTTCTTCCAAAATTTGGCGCACGGTCTGCCTGGGGTTTAAGGATTCAAAAGGGTCCTGAAAAATCATCTGCGCCCGGGTTGAAAACGCTTTACGCATATTCCGGGTCATGGCAGACAGTGGTTTTCCATCCAGAAGAATGCGCCCCTGGGTCAAGGGATACAACCCCATGATACATCGGCCCAACGTGGTTTTTCCGCACCCGGATTCGCCCACGATACCAAGGGTTTCCCCCTTGAACACCGAAAAACTGATATCATCCACCGCATGGACATTACCGGTCCGGCGCAGGAAAACACCCGAAGTGACCGGAAAATATTTTTTCAAATGCTGGATATCCAGAATCGGCTTGCTGTTTTTTTTACTGTCCGGCCCGTCCATATTATTTAAATCCATTTCAATTGCTAATTTATCGGCAGTGGTGATCCGGCGCTGCAAGGCATACCCACCTGGCATTTGGCACAAACGGACGTGGTCTCCGGCAAACCGTCCGGTTCCATTAATAAATGGTAGTTCTCTCGCAAACGGGCATAACAGATCGACCGATCCATACCTTGCTCGGATAAGGCATGGACAGGGCAGGACTTGATGCACTTACCGCATTTTTTTCCTGCTTTAATCAGACAAAGCTCTTCAGCGGTAACCAATGGGTGATCGCCCATCTCCAAATTCGTGACCAAACTGCCCAGGCGACCACTACACCCTTCTGGCGTGATCAATTGGCAATGGGTTCCATAACGCCCTAAACCGACCAAGTATCCAAGGTGTTTGTGGGACCAGAGGCTCACCATGCGTTTCTTGTCGAAGTTATGTGTGGCAGGTGTAAGCGCCGCTTGCCCACCTTTTTTTTCGATAAATTCCTTCATTGCACAGCCGATGCGATCAATCATGCCGTTGGTTGAAAGATATGCTCGCCCCCAACTGAGGGAAGGGTATTTGCCTTCGGTGTTGTCCATCTGAATATGATGTTTAAAGGGGATAAACCAGACAACAACTGTTTTTGCGTCGTGTAACAGGTCAGTAGGAAGCGCATGATCCGATACGGTGATTTCTTTCAAACGCAAAAATCGCTCATCAGCAGGGGCACAGGCCATGATGGGTTCACGCCATATGGCAATCTCATTGTACTTCTTGGGGTAGGTCGCCACAAAGTCGGCAAGCCATTTAAAAAAAATATTGAAAATCAAATTCAACCTTTCAAAGCCTGTTTAAAAAATTAAATTTAGTTAAAATGCCCAGTAGCAGTGCTGACGAATGACGTACATATTTTTTAAAGTGAATCAACTGTATAAAATTCCAATACATTTGGCAAGCATAGACCAACTGAATGGAGGCCAAGGATGTAAGCAGAAGATTTTATCTCGGAAGGAATCCGCCAAAAACAAAACAAAAAAACATTTTTTCGGTTGAATTATTACAAAAAGTATTCTATTTTGCTATTTTTGAATATGGGGGCACGGATTGTGGCTACAGGCAAAAAAATTTTAAAAAAAGGCAGGAACTATGGACACAAAAAAGGGTTTATGAACAAAACCATCGTTCAAAAACCCTTTGAAAATAGACTTACTGAACAGTTACGTTGACCGCTGCAGGTCCTTTCTGTCCGTCCTCTACATCAAAAGTGACCCGGTCACCCTCATTAAGAGATTTAAAGCCTGTTGCATTGATGCCGGTATGATGCACGAATACGTCAGGTCCCTCTTCCTGTTCGATAAATCCGTATCCCTTTGCATCATTAAACCACTTTACGATCCCATTTGCCATTGCGACGATCTCCTTACTTGTAGTGAATAAATTAGTTTCAAACTCAGGTTCTGCCACACCAACAAATGGAGGCCCAGCCCTTAGAACGAAACTTTCAAAGCCCTGCAATTCACAGCTTTGAATGTATATTATTAGCTTTTGTTTAAAAATCAAGTATTATTTATCAAAATTTAATTTTTTTTCACAATCATAAACCAAATGACACGCGGCAAAATGGCTGGAAGAGACGGACATCAGCCGGGGACGATGATTTTCGCACTGCGGCAATGCATGTTTGCAACGTTTGACAAACCGACACCCCACAGGCATTTCCGACAAAACAGGCACATTTCCGGGAATGGTGGGAAGCGGTTCTTTCGCCGTTTGCGCCAGGGAAGGTATGGATTGTAAAAGTCCTTTGGTGTAAGGGTGAAAAGGGTGCCGAAACAGGCTTGTCACAGAAGCGCTCTCTGCCACGGTACCGGCATACATGATAATCACTCTGTCACAGTTCTCTGCGATCAGTCCAAGATCATGGGTAATTAAAATCACAGCCATACCTGTTGTATCCCGGAATTTAAAAATAAGGTCCATGATCTGGGCCTGCACGGTTACATCCAAGGCCGTGGTGGGCTCATCGGCAATGAGAATATCCGGTTCACAGGCAAGTGCCATGCCGATCATTACCCGCTGGCGCATCCCGCCGGACAATTGATGGGGATACTTTGTCATGACCTGCCGGGCATCAGGGATACCCACCTTTTCAAGCATCTGCAACGATGCTTTATTTTTCTCTTTTGTCCCCATGCCCGGGAAATGCAGGGAATAACTTTCTGCGATCTGCCGGCCTACGGTATGAACCGGGTTCAATGCGTTCATAGGCTCTTGAAAAATCATGGATATTTTTTTGCCCCGGATTTTACGCATGGCATCAATGGGTAAATCAAGTAGATTTTCTCCTTTAAACAGGATTTCACCTTCTTGAATTTTTGACACAGGCTTTGGCAAAAGGCGCATCAAACTCAAGGCTGTCACACTCTTGCCGCACCCGGATTCCCCGGCAATCCCCAGCACCTGACCGGACTTGAGTTCAAAGCTGACATCATCCACGGCAAGGATTTGTCCCTGGTCGGTCTGAAATGCAACCCCAAGATGCTTCACGGCTAAAAGCGGTGGACGATCCGTTTGATTCATTCGGACAGGACCTTTCTTTTATACTTGTCATCAATTATCGTAACAGGGGCTAACACCTGTTTGGCTTTCATGGCGGCAAGGGTCTGTTCCCGAATGTGATCATCAATCCAGAAGAGCCCGCCCGTATCCGAGGCAAAAGGATCAAACAACCCATCGGACACAGGGGTGCCGTGAAATGTCGGCAACCGCATCCAGCGCCAATAGGCCAGCCGGACATAGGGCACCATGTATGATGGCACGTATGCACAGATATCATGTATTTTATTTTGAATCGTTCTAGACAGATTGATGCGTTCCTGCTCATCCAGGCTGTCCCGGTAACGGTCAATGAGCGAGTCCAGTTCAGGGTCATCCGTATTGGTTATGTTGTTGGTCTGGGGTTTATGTGCATTGTCCGAGTGCCATCCCTGCCAAAAGGAGGGCCGCATACCGGTACTCCATCCCATCCAGGCCACATCATGCTTTTTTTCCAGGGTTTTCTTAAACATGGCCGTGGGATCAAGGCGCTCTAATTCCAGTTCAATTCCGGCCTTGAGCGCTTCTTCCTTCAAGACGGCCAACCGGGGCATATGCTCTTCCAGATAATATGTCACGGTAACGGAAAATCGCATATCCCCTTGCTTCCAGATGCCGTCCGGCCCTCTGTGCCAGCCGGCTTGCTTCATCAGCAATTCAACCCTTGAAATATCGTAGCCGCGGGGTTTAATGGCGTAATCCGTATATTCTCCATATCCGTAAAAGGCCTGGGGCAACCGGAAATAATCACCCCGTAAAACCTGATTGATCACTTTATCCATATTCATGGCATAGGCAAAGGCCTGGCGGACCCGAATATCCTTGAATATAGGCCGGTCCAGGTTCAGCCACAGCCCCCTGGACGGCTGTTCCAGATCATTGAAAAACCAGATGCGTTCCACATACCCGTTATTAATCACCGGGGTGTTGGATTTCTGGTGCCAGAATTTGGGCAGCACCATACCAAACGTATCCAACCGGCCTTTCTTAAAATATTCCCACTGCATGTTGAAATCACGGATTACCGTGAAAAGCACCGAATCCACGTTAAACCGATTTTTAAAATATCGCCGGTCCTTTGCCCACCACTGTTTTTTACGGGAAAACCGGATAAACCGCCCTTTTTTAAAATCACTGATCTGGTAAGCCCCGGTATTGGGCACAATCGCCCAGTTGAACCGGGAGACAAAGTCATCCTCAAGGCTTCTAAAAAAATGTTCAGGCGTTGGACTGATGCCAAGTTTAAGATAAAGGTCAGGCACGGCCTTGGTGCTTTTCACCGCAATGGTATAGTCGTCAAAGGCGGTAACCGATTCGATCTCCCGGGTGTAATAATCATTATACCAGGGTGCCACAATATGTTCAGAGCGCATGAATGTAAGGGTATACAAATAATCCCTGGCGGTAACCGGCACCCCGTCCGACCACCGGGCATCAGGGTCCAGCTTGAAATACATGGTCTTTTTATCCGGGGCATAGGCCCAGTGGGTGGCAAGCTCGGGGATAATACGCCGCGAGACCGGATGAATATTGATCAAAGAGAGCTGGTTGTTCAGAATTGCGTTTCTAAAAGAGCCGTTAGAATCCGGTCCCACCACCCTGAAGGTCATGGGAAAATTCATGATGGCCTCCCGGACCACCCCGCCTTTTATAGCATTGTCCGAGGCAAACACCGGATCCGTATCATTGGTAAGCCACTGGATATTATCCGGCAATTTTTGATACACAAGGGGCGCAAGCCCTGCATTGGAAGGCGGTTCAGATGGGGGGACGTGTTGGGGTTGATCCGATGAACATCCGAACAGCCCACCCGAAAGGCTAAAAAAAAGAATAGCCAATATTGTAAATGAAACCTGCCTGGATAGCACCTTTATTATTTTCCCTAACTTGTAAAACTCGATGATCGAGTAGAAAGATTTAATCAAATCTTGACAGCAATTTTCAAAAAGTAAAACAATACAGCAATTTTTAACCCGATCCAAGAGGAGTTTTCATTCCATGATCCTCCATGTGGACATGGATGCATTTTTTGCATCAGTGGAGCAGCGGGACAACCCGGATCTTTTAGGTAAACCCGTTATTGTGGCCGGGCATTCCAGCCGCAGTGTGGTATCCGCAGCCAGTTATGAAGCAAGAAAATTCGGCATCCATTCAGCCATGCCCGTATTCCAGGCCAGGCAGAAATGCCCGCACATCATTATTCAGCCGGGAAGCCGGGAAAAATATGCCCGGGACTCAAGAAAGATCATGGCTATTTTAAGGCAGTTCTCGCCTTTGGTGGAACCTGTTTCCATTGATGAAGCCTTTCTGGACATCACAGGGTGTGAAAAACTGATCGGCACGCCTGAACAGGCTGCAAAAAAAATTAAAACTCAAATTAGCAATCACCTCGCCCTGAGCTGTTCCGTAGGTGCGGCACCGGTCCGTTTCCTGGCAAAAATAGCATCGGATATGAACAAACCGGACGGGCTGACCATTATTCGTCCAGAGGCCATGGCCCAGGTGATTGACACCCTTCCCATCAGCAAGGTGCCAGGCGTCGGTGCCAAGGCCATGGCTCAGATGCAACGCCTTCAAATTAAAACCCTGGGCGATGTAAAAAAATTTGACTCCAAACTATTAAACAACAAATTCGGCAGTTTCGGACAAAGGCTGTTCCAGCTGGCCCGAGGGATTGATCCCACCCCCATAGAGCCGGAAAGGCCCCGCAAATCAATCTCCGGAGAAGTCACATTGTCCTGTGATATTTCAGATCCCCGGGACGTGAAGTCCATGCTTCTTGCCCAGGCCCACAGGGTCGGCAATGAATTGCGGGCCGGCAACCAAAGATGTAAAAAGGTCAGCATTAAACTGAAATTTTCCGATTTTTCCCAAATCACCCGGAGCAGAACCCTCGAAACATGGATTTCATCATCCAATGCTATTTTTGACCAGGCACTTTTATTATACTATAGTTTAAACATTACAAAAAAAATTCGCCTGGTAGGGGTGGGAGTTTCTGAATTCCAGAAAACCGAAAAACCCATTCAATTATCGTTGTTTACCGATGAAAACCAAATAAATAACAGGCAATGGGAGGCTGTGGACCGGGCCATGGATTCAGTGCTCGCTAAATTCGGCCCGGATGCCCTGAAAAAGGCAACCCTGAAAAACCAGAACGTTTCACACAAATACATAGGAGACCAGAAAGTGAACCCACTTTGTGCTGTGGAAGTGACCATTACAGGAAGGGTCCAAGGCGTATACTTCAGACATGAAACCAAACTGGCAGCCCGGGATCGGCGTCTGTCAGGCCATGTTAAAAATATGCCCGACGGGACGGTCCAAGCCCTGTTCCAGGGCGAGCAGGAGAGCATACAGGATATGCTGGCCTGGTGCCGAAAAGGTTCCCCGCTGTCAGAAGTAACGGATGTAAACACCCGAACGGTTTCGGTGGATCCGGCATTAACACATTTTGAAATCCGCTATTAAAAAACCCTATTTTAACTTAAATGTCGCCTTAATCCTGGTATTATTTTCTTCATTTTCAATAACAGGATCAGGCTCTGTAATAAATACGCGTTTTATATCAATCTTACCGATTTTTGTTAGATAATCGGCAATTTCATGGCCACGCTGCCGCCCAAGGTCACTTAAGGCATCCCCATCCAGGGGCATGCTGGTGACCAAAAGCTTTTCCTTTTCATCCAGGGTCAACTCTTTTTCCTTTCCGGAGGCATCCCTGGGTTTAGGAAATTGGGCATTATCATAGGCCTTTTCAATGAGACGGGTGCGTTTCTCTTCATCCAAATCAGCCAGTGTCACCGTACCGTCTGCAGGCAGTTTTTTGTCCATGGATAAAACCATGGCTTCATAGGCATCATATCTTAATCGCTCGGCGTCGTTAAGTTTATTGTACTGACTCATAATTTCAAGTTTCAGATTCGGTTTTTCACCCAGCACAATTGCAAGCTTGTCCAGTTTGTCTTTCTGGTCCTGATCCAGCCGGCTTTTTCCCGGGTCAAACGCCACATATCCCAGGTCCTGGCCACTGCCGGCACCCACAAGGCTGCCTAAAAATTTAAAGGGGGTCGTCACAATTCCCATAATGAAATGTCTCAGTGCCGTTCCCACAACTTTTCCCAAATTAAATTCCGGATCGCTGATATCTCCTGTAATAGGCAAGTCAAGGTCAATCTCGCCCTTGGAATTTTTAAGTAGGGAAATGGCAAATTCCAGAGGCAGAGAAGTCGCATCGTCACTGTCCACTTTCTTGCCCAGGGTCAACTGATCAAAAAAGATACGATTCCTTGAATTGAGCTTATCCCTGTCTATATTGTAATGCAGATCCAAAATAAGTTTCCCCTTTTCAATTTCATACCCCAAATACTTTTTTGAATATACATTAAATTTAGGCAGCTCAATATTTTTAAAGGATACGGTCAGATCAATAAAACGCTTGCCCGTGAAAGGATCGAACCGGCCGGTAATATCCAACGGTGCATACCCGCCATGTACACCTTTGAGTACAACATTGGCATGCGCTTTGCTTTTGGAGGACACACCCGTAAGGCTGCCTGCAATCTCAGTCATGTTGGCGGTGAAATTGGGTTTGGTAAAATAGTCGCTAAAATTGATATGACCACCCTGCAGGGTAATGGCGTCAATGCGAACGTCGGGCATCTCGCCGCTACTCTTAACCGGAGCCGTGCCGGTCTTGATTTTACTTTTGGCGGCAGTCTTGTTTGTGGGTTGTTTCACCATGATCTGCTTATGATTGAGCCTGGCGTTTTTTTTAAATATAGCTCGCTGATAAACACTGGTCGGCGAAATGTCTTTAATCGACACCTCCATGATCTGTTTATAATTGAGCCGGGCGTTTTTGTTAAGTATAGCTCGCTGGTAAAAATCAGTCAGCGCAATGTCCTTAATCACCACCTTCAAGGGGTTTAAGGAGATATCCATGCCCGTGGCATAGAGCGATTTGCATGAAAAAAAATCGGTGCCATCCACCTTGTTTTTGGACAGAAAATTGTTAAGGGAAGCTTGGCCCTTGTATGTTATATTTGGTGGATTATTTTTCTTTTCGGCCGGGGTCACGACCACCTTACCCTTGGTATTAAGAGTTCCCTTGGCTATTGAAATTTTTAAAAAATCAGTAAAATAAGGTTCTGCCGTATTCACGTCAATCCGGTTGAGGTTTATGTTCACGGTTGCCCCAGGTCCTGAAATATCAAAGGTGCCGTCAAGATCAATTTTCCCATTATTCTTGTTGGTCATGGATGCGTTGAAGGTTGATTTTTCCCCTTTTTTTGTGGAGATATTTTCAACCGTGACACCAATGTCCTTCAGAACCACGGTCACCGGCTCTTTTGTAGACTGATCAATGAACTGGGCCTGGCACTGGTCAAAAACCGTTTTATGTATCGTCGCAACCCAGGCAGGTGCAGAGGCATTCTGCGTATCCTGTTTCGTTACGGCCTGTTTTGTATGTACAGACTGATCCGTCGTAGCCTTTGCGCCGGGTTCTTTCCCGATTTTTAAGGCCTGTTCAATTGCTGTAAGCAAGTCCAACCGGCCTTTTTTATCCCGGTTAACCTTGACCTGGGCCTTATGAAGTGCCATAAGGCCCACACTGGCCTGCTGTTTTAAAAGATTACAGGAGATTTGGGATAGTGCCAGTTGGTCGAACTGTACCAAGGGCTCTTTTTTACCCTGCTCCGTCAGACCAAACTTATCCAGGGTCACCTGGCCGTCGGATACCTCGACACCTAAACCCGCCTGGGTGAATCCCACCTTAAAATTCAGATCGGCAGCCACATGTTCAAGGGTGACATTATCGCCGAGATAGGGTGCCAGATAGGGACGAAAATCTGTAAAGGCAATACCGTTAACAGAAACAGTGCCGTTGGCAGCCAAGTCATTTTGAAAGGGAACACCCGATACATTGATATCCACTCGGGCCTTATTCACCAAGCAGTTGATAACTGCTTTGACAGGCGTTGCCAGATCTTTTTCCATACTGCTAACAAAGGGCAGATCAAAATTCAACTGCGCTACTGAATGGGTGACGGAACGGATATGATCGGTGAAAACCAGAGCCGCATTCGTAATTTTTATATTTGACACCTTGAACTCAAACAAAGCGTCGGACGCTTCTTCAACAGGCTTAGGCTCCGGCGCAGGTGTTTCCTTTTTATTTTCAAGCAAGTCTGAAATATTTAAAGTGTTGTCCTTATTCAAATGAAGTGAAAATTCAGGCGCTGTCACCTGAACAGCCGAAATTACCGGAGCCAGATGAAGCAGGGATGAGGCAGACAAATTGAGATAAATTTCCTGAATCGAGGCCAGAGTTTCCCCATTTATTTTACTTTCAACAACAAAATTTTTAACCCGGGTTTCCAGGGTAAACGGATTAAAAGTTATGGATTCAATCACTGCTTGACGCCCCAGGCTTTTGGTCAGGAAATTTACAGCAATGCGTTTTCCGGCCCAAGGCATTACAAGCCCTGTCAAAAGCAGATATAAAACAAACAGAATAGCAGCACTTGATGACACTATTTTTACCGTAAAATATTTCTTCATCACTTCTCCCAAAACAGCTATGTCTCCCAGTTCCATTACCGGACCGGATTCTTAATTCCGTTCATAAAACGCCATAGGTTAATCCCAATTTATAGGCTCTTACGAAGCTTTAGTCACCATATATATCATGGCTGGTACCTTTTCGCAAAAAAGCCCCCTTCTGACAGGCCAAATATCTCTATAAAACAATTAGTTAAACCCGTAATTATGTTCCAGCTTCAGGGGCTCGGGGAAAATTAATGCTACAGATTTTACGCAGGATTTTTATCGGCCAGGCTTGCAAAATTGTATACACTCAGGTTAATCTTGACCGCAACAAAGTAAAATACGATCCCATTTCAGACTGATTATCTTAAGGGTAATAAAGAATGATGACCCAAAAATATATACTAATTTTCCCGATGTTCTTGATTGGACTGTTATTGTGCGCAGCAGGTAATGCTTTTACCCAGGGGAACGAAAACCTTTCAAAAGGACAAAAGGTCTATGTCCCTGCATATTCACATATTTACACGGGCAACAGACAGATCCCTTCGCTTTTAACCGTGACATTAAGTATCCGCAATACAGACATGTCCCACGCCATAGAGATTGTGTCCGTAGATTACTACGACACCAAGGGGGCACTTTTAAAAAAGTACCAGCCCTCACCTATTTTTCTCAATTCCCTTGAATCCATACGCTATGTCGTGGATTATGATGATAAAACCGGGGGGTCCGGGGCCAATTTCATTGTTGAATGGCGATCAAAAAATCCAGTGAATCCTCCGATTTTGGAAACCATCATGATCGGCTCAAGGTCTTCTTTCACGTCCAAGGGGCAGGTCCTTATTCCTTCCGAAGGGCGCTAAAGTCATCCGCATATATTTTGCATGATGCTTCTGTTTAATTTCTAACGCCGTTTTTTTACATTCGTTGATCAAATTTTTGTTAATTTGTCCAACTTCGATGTTGTAAAAAAACAATTATATTCAAATAGTTAAAACTTTCATCCAACTTGAATTTGAACAAATTTCCTAAAAACTTGATCATCGAGTTACACGCAAATCAACAACAAAAATATCAACACCGCTTTACGGTTTTATAAAATTTTATGGACCTGCAGGCCAGCTCTGGTATAGGCTAACGATACTGAATGTAAAAATTGAAACTGTTTGCGATAACAATATAATAGTGTAAATGTATTAGGAGTGATCAAAACTGCAATGTTCTCAACGATTAAGGGAAAAATTTTATTTGCTGTTATTCTGGTCATGGTGATCTCGACCCTGGTCAATCTCTTTTTCACCCACCGGGATGTGGGTAACGCCATGCTAACGGCCCAACAGGATTCCGCGTTAAACATTCTGCACTCCTTAAACTTAATTATTGAAGGGGATTACCGCAATCTCTTGAGGGAAAAGCGAGCCCTAACCCTTTTAAAACGCCAGCAGTTAAAGGACACGACCAGAGTTATCGCATCGGTATTTGAAGGTTTTGCCGCAAAGGGTGGTTCACAAAAAACAAGCGGGCTTGAACAGGCACTGTCCTGGCTTGAAACAGCCCCCTTTGATAATGTCAACTATTACATCATTGATGCACAATCCTATGTAACGGCCTCGTCCAATGAGCAAGTCACCACCCTTTCTTTAAAATCATTAGAAGATGTCAAGCACAGAAATCTATCCCAGGTCATGCAGTTTGACAATCTTACCCAAAGGGGGGATTTTGCAGCTTTCAACCTTGACCAGAGCCAGGAAAACGCCTCCGTGCTTGCCTATTTCAAACCATTTACCCCTTGGTCACTAACCATCGGTGCATCCGTCGATATCAGCCGGCTCCAGGCGTTGGCGGAAAAACAGAAATCGCAGATCATCTCATCTTTGACAGATTATACCCAAGGCCTAAAAATTGCCGGCAGCGGATTTGTCTATATTTTTGAAGAGTCAGGTGCGGTATTGGTTCCGCAGATAGGAAGTGCGTCCCAGACCATGAGTACCCTGGTCAATCAACAAACCGGCAATCTAATACATGACGATATCCGTCAAAATGCCTCTGCTGAATTTTCACACTTTCACTATCTGCCGGATATACCGGATGAAACACCAAGGGAGATGATCGCCTATTGTTACTATTTCAAGCCTTTTAAGTGGTACATCAGTGTCATCATTCCCTTGCAGGAGATCAAACTGCCTGCCCAGCGCCTGGTTATCCGGCAGAGCCTGATCATCGTGATGATGTTCATGGCCGGTCTTGTGGTCATTATACTGGTGGTCAGCCGGATCGCTACGCCTTTGCACCGACTGTCATCCTATGCCAGAAAAATTCCAAAACTGGATTTCACCAAACCTCTGCCGGAAGCAACACCGGTGGATGACCTGCCCAAAAAATACAAAGATGAAGTGGGAGATCTGGCGGCGTCATTTATCCTTATGCGTCACGAACTAAGCCGGAACATCCAGGATCTAATCAACATTACCACGGCCAGACAGCGCACTGAAAGTGAGCTGGGGATTGCCAGGGAAATCCAGCTGGGCCTGGTGCCTAAAACGTTTCCAGGACAGCTTAAATTTGATCATATGGATCTGTATGCCACTTTACAGCCGGCCCAGGAAGTCGGTGGAGATCTCTACGATTTCTTCCAGCTCGATGACGACCATGTTGTTTTTACTTTAGGTGATGTTTCCGACAAAGGTGTGCCTGCGGCTCTGTTCCTGGTGGTTACCCGGACCCTTATCCGGGTATTCAGCGGAAAAGAGAAATCACCCGCCCGGATGATGACCAGTATCAACAATGTTCTAAGCTCCGACAACCCTCGATCCAGGTCTGTTAATCTTTTCATCGGAATCTTGAATATTCGGACAGGCCAGGTTGTCTATGCCAATGGCGGACACAACCCGCCCATTATCATCACCCATGACGGAGCCCATTTTATAGAAAACAAAAAAGAACCCCTTGTCGGTGCTATGCCGGGCATCATTTATTCGGACAATACCCTAACCCTTAATAATGGACAGGGATTTATGTTATATACGGATGGGGTTAACGAAGCAATGAACAAAACAGGGGAGCCGTTTTCAAATCAGCGAGTGATTGATGAAGTGTCAAAGGACCGAGATCTGCCGTCGGAAACGATAGTGCATAATCTTTTAGACCGCATCAAGAAGCATGCCGATTCGGCGCCCCAGTCCGATGATATTGCCATCCTGATGATCAAATTCCGCAAATAAAACTAAACACCGTTATGAGCCAATTAATCCTGAACCTGGACAGACTGCGTCACAATATCCGGTTTTTGTCCCGGCACTGCAGGGAACATCACCTGGGCATTACCGGAATTATCAAAGACCCATGCGCAGACCAAAAGATGATCAGTCAGATGATGGATTTTGGTTTTGAGAACATCGGAATATCCAAAGTACCTGAAGGTCCAAGAGCAAAACCTGTTTTCCCTAAACGGCCCATTTATATTGCCCTGCCCTCAGTCCATGAACTGCCTGCCATAGTCCAGTGTTGCAGCACAAGTTTCAACTCTGAAATGACCGTGATTGAACAACTTAATCAAACAGCCATTGCCATGAAGTGCACCCACAGCATCCTTTTGATGGTGGATACCGGAGACTTGAGGGAAGGTGTTATGCCGGACCAGGTCGTGAATACTGTGCGTAGAATTCACCAGATCAAGCCCAGGAATATTAAATTTGCCGGCATCGGCACCAATCTGGGATGTTGTGCCGGAACCGTACCGGATGAACAGAATCTCAACATCATGGCCCAGTTGACCGACCAGATTGAATCCAAACTCGGCATTGAGGTTAACACCGTATCCGTCGGTGGATCCGTATTGCTCAAATGGATGCAGCGCAAGCAACTTCCCGGCCGAATCAACAATATACGCCTGGGAGAGTCTGTGTTCCTGGGCACCATCCCCACGATAAATCAGGTACATCCGAACCTGGATACCCGGGTAGTCACATTCAGAGGCGATATACTTGAAATACGAGAAAAACTGGTGACGCCGCCTCAGCTGTGTGGAAGGGATGCTTTGGGCGTCCGGCCTCAGTTCACCCGCCGGGGCATACGCAAGCGCGCCATTCTCAACTTCGGCATCTGCGACACCTACCCATCAGGATTAACATCTTTGATCCCGGGTATGGAAATTATTTCCGTAAACTCAAATTATACCCTGGCAGACATTACGGATTGTCGTCATCCGTTTAACGTGGGAGATTTTGTTGATTTCAAAATGAACTACCAAGCGTTTCTCCAAAGCTTCATATCGCCATTTACCCGCATCAGTTACCAGGAAGAACCAGACAAAACAACTGTCTTATGAGCCAGTTGAAAAAAACCAGATCACGGATTCACCTATTTTCAGGGGCCGTTATCATGCTGGTACTGGCACTGGGATTCAACATTCTTTTAACATCAGCCACCTTTGAAAAGCTGTATGTAGAAATCTTTATTTCCAAAAACAACGTGGTGGCAAAGGACCTTCAGCGCAACCTGGAAACAGCACTCCGATTCGGCAAACGCATTGATAAATTCATTGGTATGGACAAACTGATCCTGGAAGCCCGGCAGCACCTGGCCCCGGCACAGAAAAAAACAGGTGAATCCGGCACTGATGAGGATGATATTGTTGTTTCCATTACCTATCCCGATGGATACGTCGTTTACAGCAGCAGTGCACAGGTTGTGGGTACAAACTTGCCTGAAGCGGCCCGTCTGCGGCCGGCCAAGGGTACGCAGTCCCCTGTGGAAAGCCACTCTGTGAAACATAAAGGAGTCTATTATCTTTCCCTGCCGGTAAAACAGGGGCTTTCCAAAAAATGGGTGGCCACTGTAACGGTTGCCGTTAGCCAAAAGCAGGTAAAAACCATGCTTCGCGGCATAATAATGAAAAGTATAAAGCGAATTGCAGCGGTTCTTTTCAGCGCCATGGCGCTTCTAATCATTTTTCTTCGATTTTTGACCTTAGATCCCAGCAGCCCCAAAAAATCTTTGCGACGGATCAAATTTAAAATATCTGCGTTTTTTTTTATTATCATCTGCCTGGCCCAGATCACGTTGAACCTGTTCAATCTTTTTGAATTCAGGGTCCACTTTCTGGATGTTGCCACCCAAAAAAGTGTTGTCATGTCCGAGTTGTTAAAACAGGATATTGAATATTTACTGGCAAAGGGTCTGAATATCCGGCGACTGATAAAAATGGATCAAACGCTGGCCGACATCATTGCCGCCTCCCCTGAACTTGACGGCATTACCATATCTGATAACACGGGCCTGCCCCTTTACGTTGCCAGCCGGCACGGCATGCATAATTTGACAACGTCTGAAAATAAAAAAAGTCAGCACAGCGGAATGTTTTTGTTGCATAATTATCCGGGCTACACGGTCACCCAGAACCTGTTGAACACAAGAAAATCAGAAACCGGCACACTGACCGTTCATATTTCAAAAGATGCCCTGTTCAAAAAACTCGAAGCAATTACCCTGGATTCCATCACGGTCCTAGTGATCTCGATTTTCTTCTTTGTAGAACTGTTGATCCTTCAGATCCAGCTGATTGAACGTCAAGTCACCGGAGGTTCCCATGCGTATAGGGGGCAAGTGCATTACACATCCATTCGTCCGGTGGCGTTTATGTTTTTTTTCGGGGTAGACACCTGTATTTCATTTCTTCCGCTTCATATGGCCACCCTATATAACCCATATGATCCATTATTAGGGCTATCCAAAGATATTATTATGGGCCTTCCCATTTCCATACAAATGCTGTTCACTTCCATGTCATTGCTAATATCAGGTGCATGGTGCGACAAACGAGGTTGGGCAGAACCTTTTTTGATCGGATTGTTTTTATCCGGCACAGGGTTTATATTTGCCTGGCTGGCACCATCTTCTCTCTATTTTCTCATTGCTTTAGGCCTTGTGGGCATGGGTTACGGGCTCTCCCTTATGGCGGCCCAGGGATTTGTCATTGCTCATACCACAACAAAAGAGACTGCCCAGGGTATGGCCCAGCTATGGGCAGGGGTATATGCAGGCAGTATCTGCGGTGGTGCCACAGGCGCCATGTTGGCGGACCGTATGGGATATGCCCCGGTATTTCTGGTGGGCGGCAGTATACTGCTGCTGCTCATTGTGTCTACCTTTTTCATGATGAAAGATGCTATGAAACGCCCAAAGCCGGTTTCACCCCCCTCCCGGCCCAACCCGACAGAACAAACATTTCCGTCATCACGGAATACATCGGTATTAAGTTTTCTGTTCAATCGAAAAATTTTCACACTGATTGTATTTTACGGGCTTCCCTGGTATATCGTGCTCATTGGTTTCATGAACTATTACAGCCCCATTTACCTAAAAAGCATTGGCGTCTCCCAGTCCAATATCGGCCGGATATTCATGATTTACGGCATCTGCCTGATGTATGTGGCGCCCTATATTTCAAAAATTGTTGGCCAGGCCCACGACAAAAAACGATACCTCGTCATGGGCAGTTTCGTCGGCAGCCTGAGCATTGCCAATTTTTATTTTTTTAAAGACTTTTCCGGAGTTGTCTCCGTTACGGTTTCCATCTTTCTTTTAGGTCTTTCCGCCTGCCTGATTCCGGTTAGAAGCGCCTATGTATTAGATATCCACATCTCCAAACAACTGGGGGGCGCTAAGGCGATCGGCGTTTTAAATGCTGTTTTGCGCCTGGGTCAGGTGACCGGCCCTATCCTGTTTGGGTGGCTTTTCATCACCATGGGATCAGATTCAGGCATTGCCGTCGCAGCAGCAGTCTACCTGCTTTTCACCCTAATCTTTATTTTGGTGGGTTAGTCCAATGACATTGCAGTCACAGTATAGTGCATCGGAATACCTGGAGATGGTCTGCCAAAGACTTCCCGTGGTAAAAAACATTCTTAACACCTTTGGCCATATGTCCCTTGGGCAGTATACCGAACAATTCAATATACCACCCTGCCCAGCCGTACAGCCCAGAGATGACATCAGGCAGGCTGCTTTTGATCAAATTTACCCTGTTCTAGGAAAAAACATAGCCGCCCGTACTGCCAATGACTTGATGGCATCGGGCACTGTGATGACCACTACACACCTTGGCATTGATTATTTTGCCAATTCCGTTCAGGGGAACCTGATATACGGTGCAGGTATTCTCACCGGCCGCTCCAAAGGAACCACCATTCCGATTTTTTGTTTCGGCAATGTACCGCTTAACAGTTCCACCTTTGCCAGGGGGCTTCTGGTATACGGAACCGAAACAGGTGTCAGCCGAAAAATACCCTTGAGACTGCCTATATTTCCAGATAATGAAAAACGAACCATGGCCGGCCTGGCAAAACCCTTTACCATGGCCATGCAGCAAAGAGCCATAAAAAAAACAATTGCATGGAAAAAGCAAAACCTGATCTCCGAAACCACGGCCGGAACAATTTTAAGCCTTTTGGAATATGAGTATGCCCAGGATGCGGTTTTAAACCAGGACAGCTATGCAGCCCAGGCCATGATTGTCAACCAGATGCTTGGAAAACGCATGCTTAAAACCAGCGAACATCCGCCGGATATTGTGTATCTGGAAATCGAAAAAATTACCGCCTTTCTGCTCGACAACGACCTGAACCATAAAAACAGCCTTGCATACCGAATCTTCTTCAACCCAACACTGCGTGACACTATTATTGACCAATTGGACGGCTGCCCAGGCTGCTGGCATGCCGATAAGCTCAATGCCAGAAATGCGGCTCAGGGCAAACCGGATGGAACTGCGACGGGCACGGTTTTTTTCTGGGGCATTGATGATTTTGGGCGCCGTGTTCCCCTTTTATTAAAATCCATAAAAGGCGATCTTCATCTATGCGGCAGGGGTGACCGGGGCGATTTTTTTACCATGAATTTTACCCGGGATGAACTTATGCAGGCCCTTGAAAAACAAAAATTGCTGCCTTCCCTGTTTACCTGTTTTCTGCTCATCTGTTTTGCCAGGGGATTTAGCTGTGTCGGCGGCGTGTTCCAGGGCGCATATCTGACTCGGATGAAAACCTGCATTGTCGACAGCCTAAAATCACAGGGAGATACCACGAATGCAAAAATAATAAAAAAAATCACCACAACCCTTTACCAGGACGGGATGCTGGCATTCATGAGTCCTGGACAGGGCAACGAACTGTTGCCGACAGGGCCCATTGAAATCATTCAGGCCGGGGGTATCAACAAAAACGACTTGGCCAGGGCTATTGGCCTGACCGTTACCCAGGCCCACATAGCAGGCCTTTTTGGCGCACTTAAAGATGCAGACGTCCTAATCACCCGGCAACAACCCGACTGGCAGCATATGGTAGCACAGGCCTGTTTTACGGAACTGTATGGGAAAATCTGCTTATATGAGCCTTGCTGAAACGAATACTGTTTTATTGCTTAGGGGTTTCAATATCCTCAAAAATATCATCTGCCGCACTTAACACATCAACAGGCGGGTCATAACCAATCAATTCAGCCGTTTTTAAATTAATAGCTATTTTGGGGGGATCTTCAAACAACTGGCCTATATTTCTAGGTTTAGCACCATTGAATATCTTGGCCATAGACTTGGCATAAAACCGCCCGACATATTGAAAATTTGCCCTGGATATACTCATCAAAAATCCATACTTTACCTGCTCGGAATGGGACTGGGTAAAGGTGGGAATCCGGTATTTGTTGGCTATTTTGACAAGATCCGGGATACTGTCTGCATTTACACCATTCTGGGTGGTAACATAAATGGCATCAGCGCTTTTCCCTAACGTTGCAAAACATTTTTTTACACTTTCCTCGTCTTTTTTGATATCTGCGCTTTCATCTGTAGTGAAACAGGGAATAATTTTAAACCCGCGCTCACCAGCCACTTCTTTGACGCTGTCCAGTGCTGCGTAACTGCGGCCCTGCTCAGTATCCTGGTAGGCAATACCAAGTCTATTAAATCCGATGATATCATGAAAAAGCTGAATCTGACGCCTATGGCGGCAGGGATCAACCCGGGCATGGACATGGTCCAAACCGGAATCTTCAACACTCTTAATAATGCCGGCGGCTAGAGGGTCCGTGGTTGAGATAACAAGTGTGGGCACGTTGTGATCATTTGTAGCAAGTTTGAGACCGGCCTTCGTTCCTGCTGCGATGATCAAATCAATATCTTTTTTATTATTCAGACGGGAGATAATTTCGGGCACCATCTTCTCAATACGCGGCGTATCCCAGTTACCGCTGTAATGGGCGTCCTTTACAAATTCAATATACCGGCTTTTGGTGTTGTTTGCGAGCCACTGCCACAATTGGGCGGTCTGCTCACCGGACTGTTCCGGAATATTGGCATTTTCCATCCATCCCATGTCCATCAACCCTCTGACAATACCCAGAAAATTGAGTTGATAATTAATGTATTCCCCGCCCTCAAAATATCCGACCCGCCATTTTTTGCCGTTATTCGTACCTGGTTTTACGCTGAAAGACCCCTTGTCGGCAGCCATGACCGAAACAGACGCGAACAGGAAAAAAAACAGAATTGGACAAAAAATTTTTTTAAACAATTGCATTGGTGCTATCCATTCAGTTGCATGCCCACAAAGTGTGTCCGTTATCAGCCCTATTCAACAATTTCCAGAATAACTCTTTTCTGTTCCTTTGCGGAGGCACAAGAAAGAATGGTGCGCATGGCCTGGGCTGTTCTACCCTTTCTGCCGATCACTTTTCCTAAATCCTCTTTAGCCACCCGCAACTCCAGCACAAGTGTCTGCTGAGCTTTGATCTCTTGTACGTCAACCTGTTCAGGATCATCAACCAACGCTTTCGCCATAAGTGTAATCAACTCTTTCATTAACGGATCTCCTTTAACCAAAATGACAATGAATAAGATATTTAAGCTACAACAATTAACTTTAATTTATGGCTGACTTATCGAAATAGTTGATATAGAATATCATAACTGGCTACAATCACAAGCCCTATTTCCAGTGCTTTGAAGATTTTACGCAAAAACCGGGACAGGGCCGTACAAATCTTTATTTTTGATGCAATATCGCAGGGATAATCGTAAAAACTAAAGGACGAAAATAGTCATACCCCTTGACATCAAAACGGAATTCATTATTTTAGAGGGGTTATTATATTTAAGTACCGGGAAAAATATTTTATTCCATTGCCCGATAAAATATTTGTTTTTGGTAAGGGCATACAATTAAGGATGTATGAAGTGGTCACAGAAATTACAATACAGGATTCAGAACGTAAAATGCTCTCCGAAGCCGGATATGGGGAACCGGCTATTGACTATTATCTTGGGAAAAAACATATGGGTTCCATTGAAGATGCGAACCAAATTTCCTTTAAAGTTGGTTCCTGCGGTGATACAATGAAAATTTATTTAAAAGTTGATGAAAACCGGATTATTCAGGATGCCAAATATCAGATCGCCGGATGTGCAGGCGCCATCTCTGCGGCAATGGCAACAGTGGACCTGGTTAAGGGAAAAACCGTTGAACAGGCTTTAAAAATTACTGATGGAGATGTTTTCAGAGTTCTTGAAAGTATACCGGAAAAAAAGCATCATTGCATTCAACTGGCAGTCAAGACAATGCACCTGGGCCTTGAAGAATTTCAAACGGCACACGTCTCGTAAATGGCTTACCAGTATTGTTCTTGTCTGCATTTCACTTCTATCAACCAGTTGCGTCTCATCAAATTTCAGCGTTGAGACCCTGGCTAAATCCGATATCAACATGGTATCGGATATCCATATTGATCAGACACTGACGCTTCTAAAAACACTCACCCGTAAATTATACAAAATGAATCCCGGGGAACTGGCAAAAACCCCGGGAGCAACTATACCGTCCAGGATTTCAGACATTTTCAAATGCCCCGCCCCACCTCCGGAGCCTGCCCTTTTAGGCAGAAGATCCACTCAGGCCATGCTGGCAGGCCTTGAAACCGCTTATGAAGGCGACCGGGTGTACGCGGTCATGTACGGGCTGTTCACCATGCTGCACATGGCCTATAACAACAAATGCGATCTGTTCATGCTGGATTTCCTGGTCGCCCAAAACTTTTACAACTCAGCCAGAAATATAGAGATCCTAGTGTGGCGACTGAAAACCAGACAGACATCTACCGGCAGATTGTGCCTGACCACCAACACCCTGGAGGGTGACATATCAAATTTAAGCTTTGAGCGGATTTTTGGCAAACTGATTGCTTTATCTGACACCATGGCGCTGATCATAGCGCAACGGGGAGACCGGCTTGTCAAGCATGCGGTTCATATGGCCGGCATGAGCTTTCTGCCCGTGGGAATCTAAAAAGTAGAAAACCGTGTCACCTGATCCTCATAATATTGTTTTCTTTTGGTCGACATCTTAAGTGCCTGCTTTGCAGCCGCCAATGCCTGGCGTTTATAATTATTCAAATACAGGGCCTCGGCATAAGTATCCAATATATATGCTTCCTTTTGGAGATCCACAGCCCGGCGAGCCAGTTCCAACGCCTTAGGGGCGTTTCGAAACGCTTTGTCCGGGCATGTAGCCAGAAGCCAGGCCAGATTATTTAAGGCATGGACATTTACCGGGTCAATTTTTAAAACATTTTCATAGGCCACCATTGCCTTTTCATACTGCCGGCCATCATAATAAAAATCACCCACCTGCACATATAAATCAGAATTATCAGGATTCAGCTCAAGCTGACGGCCTAGAATTTTTCCAGCAACAAACCGGGAAAAAGAGGGGTTAAGCACGCCATAGCTGACACTGTACCCAAGAAAAAAAATGGCCCCGACGGCGAAGACATACCCGGCAATCATCTTTTTTACTTTCCTGTGGTGGTCTTGAATTAAATCCGGATTCATCCGGCACTTTTCCAGGAAACCAATGCGGCGGCCAATGCTGAAATGGTGCCAGTTAGGTTTGTCAATGGACTGGCGGCTTAGCGACGCAATTTTGTAAAAAGTGGAGATCAATGCCGACGGCGAGTCTGTATACTTAAAAATGTGCAGATCTGCCTGACGTTCAAAATGCCGCATGAACAAACCGAAAACAAACCGGAAATATATTATAAAAAGACCGATGAGCACCAGACAGGTGATGGCGGCATGGGCCGTATCCTGACTGAGGCCTAAAAAAGCAGCCCCGTCATATAAGGGGTTAATCAGATAAATCATGAGCATTAAAGGCTCAAAAAAAACAAAATTACAGGCAATAAATCCGGCAAAGAAAAACAAATAAAAAAGCATGTGCCGGTGATAGACATGACCTATTTCATGCAGGATTACCCCTTGAACTTCATCATCATCCAGACAGGCAAGAAGTGCCGGCGTCACCAGAATATACCGGTATCGGCCGATAAGACCCATAACCCCGGCAGTGATCATACCGCCGCCGAACAGGTTCCAGACCAGAATATCCCTGTATTTGAGATCAGCCATTTGGCAGGTTTTTTCAATGCGCTGCCGGTCACGCCCTGGTGCCATGGAACGACACCCCCATAAACGCTGAATCAAGACCGGTCCAAATACAGAGACGGCAATGACAAAAAAAAGGATATAAATTACTTCACCGGTCGTGGAGTTCAAAAACCGATTAAGTCCGTCAAAGGGTAAAAGCCCCAGGCAGTCAGCCAAAAGAGACAGAAAGCACCAGGGCAGCATGGCCGGCAAACAAAAGGCAACATTTGAAAGGATAAAACTTTTTTTGGTTAAAGAATCCGTAAAAAAACGCTTCTGGATCTGATAGGCAAAGTTCCATATCAAAATCAGATAAAAAAGGAACAACCCAAGAAACAGCAGCGCACCAAGGGTGGGCACCCATTGGAATATAGCAACACCGGATAGTACATGATTCACACGGAATCCATAAATATTTACGGCAAAGAGCACCAGGGCCGCAATGGAAAGCCGTGACACAGCAGTGTTCACCCGCTGGTCAATCTCTTGGGCCGGCAAGGACTGCCCAAGGACCGCCAGGCGATTGAAATAAGTCCGGCAGATCAGGGCAAAGGCAGCCGTTGATGCCAGACAGAAACCAATGGCCCCGGGATCAAACTCCGAAGGGCTGTCAAACAACTCCGAGGTGGTGTAAATCACCAACGCTGCCAAAAAATATATAAAATTTGAAAACACGAATCAAATCCTATACCATCTTGCCTGTTGCAGCAAACCGTTCCAAAACAATCCATGTTTTCACATCAAACAGAATATTATTTTGGCGTATACAGTCGGCTGCCTGGTCTTGGGACAGCATTTTTACCTCAATCTGCTCGGAAGCCTCGTTCTGTTCGGTATTTGCAGATCCGTCACATACCACATACAAAAGACTAATGCTTTCATCTGTTAATCCTGATGAAGAAAATATCGCAGGGCTTTGTTTTATTACATTCACAACACTTAAGCCGGTCTCCTCATACAGTTCCCGCCGTCCAGCCTGGACAATACTTTCCCCGGGGTCCACAAGGCCTGCGGGGAAACCAAACTGAAATCCGCCCAAAGGCACCCTGAATTCCTTGATAATGACCAATTTATTCTCCTGTTGATGAAACGGGACAATCACCACGGCATCGGGCCTGGCCGAATTTTGCCTGGAGGCATACAGCCAGGATTTATCCGTGCCGGTCCTGTCTTTATATTTGGCACGAATCAGATTCAGATGAGGATAGTCCGTAATTTTTTCTTTTTTATATATGTCCACAAGAATCTCCTGATTAATAATAAATTAACTTAAAGTTAAGACATACCAGTCTTTAATGCAACACGAACAATTTGTAGAGGCCCAATTGGGTCAATTTATTTTGAGATTTAAGGCGGGATTTGGGGGAATTTTTCGTAGGGGCATCCCTCTATAGTTGCCCTCGTTAGGGCAGGCACGGTGGCCTGCCCCTACAGCGGCCGACGTTAGAACCAATCCCCTCAGAGCGGGCCGCCGCAGACTGAGAGACAGAGGAATTATATTTTGATTCTTTTAAGAAGTTTGTCCGCAATTTCTTTTCGGCGATAGGACAACACGGGAACAGGTGAATAGCGAAACATCTTTTCCGCAACCGACCCGCTTAATGCATGTACAATCTCAGATTTACCCTTAACGTCCATGATAATGAGATCCACCTTTTCATCTATGGCAAACTTCAGCAACACGGCCGCGGGTCTTCCCTTTTTAAACACAAACCGCATCTTTTCATCCGGGTAGTTAATCCGGTTGAGTCGCTCTTCTAAAATGCCGATTCGTTGTTTTTCAACTTCCTGAATGTAATGCGTCTCATCAACGTCATACCCAAATGAGGCAATGGTCTGCACCGCCTGAACATCTCTTTCATCGATGACATTCACAAAAACAACTTCCGCGTTGAGCGGTCTGGCAACCCCAACCGCATATTCAATCAGCTCTTCAGAAAATTCGGAAAAAGTAACCGGAACAAGAATTTTTCTAATATCCGACACGGAGATTTCTCCTTCACATAACGGGTAAACTTAGGTAGTCCTAATATGTTTCTGCCTTTGCTCTCTCTATGGCCGCTTCATCATGAGCGGTTCGTGGCCGCTGCATTAAATAAAGCAAACCGTAAAGTGCCAATCCAATTAAATATGTCCAGTATCGCTGCTCATGTGGAATTCCCAGCCACATCGCAATTTGATCCGGTCGCATCAAAATAAAGGTGACACAGAGGAAAAGTGGAATTTCCCATTTTTTATTTTTGGCGACAAACCACCCCTGGGTCGCAGACGCAAAGGCAAAATTGCCGACACAGGCCATAACAAATATCAATATGCCCTGGAACCATGAGTTCACATTATGCAAAATAAGGTCGGCATTAAAAATAAACATAAACGGCAAAATTGCCGTCCGGATATCATACAAAAATCCCTGAATACCGGTCGCAATGGGAGGTGATTTGGCGATGGCCGAAGCGGCATAGGCCGCAAGCCCCACCGGGGGCGTATCATCAGCTAAAATGCCAAAATAAAAACAAAAAAGATGGGCGGACATCAATGGTACAATAAACCCTTGAGCCCCACCAATGGTAACAATCGCCGGCGCCGTCAACGCAGCCATAACAATGTAGGTTGCCGTGGTCGGCAACCCCATGCCGATAACCAGGCTGGCAATCGCTGTAATGAGCAACATCAAAAACACATTGCCCATGGAAAGAACGTCAATAATTTCAGAGATAAGGTTGCCAAGTCCCAACGCAACAACTCCCACAATAATACCCGCCGCCGCTGTTGCCAGCGCCACGGAAACCATATTTCTCGCACCGGAAGCAAGCGCATCTAAAATCGTCAAAAAAGATTGTTTAAACGCCGACAAAATAGATTCGCCTTTCCGATAGGCCAGGTAGGGCTGCTGGAAAAGCATAAGAAAAAACAGTACCACAATGGCGTTAAATGCCGCCAGTTCCGGCGAATGTCGAACCACAATCAACTCGTAAAGCAACATGCCAAGGGGAATTAGAAAATGAATACCACTTAGCAAGGTTTTGAAGAATTGAGGCAGTTCACTTTTAGGCAGCCCCTTAATACCCGCTTTTGAGGCTTCAATGTGAGAAATGAAAAAAAGCGCCGCGTAGGAAGCAAAGGCAGGGACCGCCGCCGCTTTAACCACTTCAATGTATGGAACATTCACATATTCAGCGATAATAAAAGCCGCCGCACCCATAATCGGTGGTGCGAGCTGTCCATCTGTTGACGCCGCAACTTCAATTGCCGCCGCTTTGGTCGGCTCATAACCCACTTTTTTCATCATAGGGATGGTAAATGTTCCCGTTGTCACAATATTTGCGATGGAAGAACCGGACACAAGACCAGTCAGACCGGAACCCATAATAGCCGCTTTGGCCGGTCCACCCTTAAAACGTCCCAATAAACTCAACGCAAGCTGTATAAAATAGTGACCGGCACCGGCCTTATCCAGCATGGCGCCAAACAACACGAACAAAAATACAATCGTTGCAGATACATCCAAGGGGATACCATAAATCCCCTCTGTTGACATGGTCATCTGCCCCACAAAACGCCCCAGGGAAGTTCCCTTGAAGGCAATTAAATCAGGCATATACGGACCTAAAAACGAATACGCGATAAACCCGCCGGCAATCACGGGAAGTGCCGGCCCAATTGTTCTTCTGGCAGCCTCAAGAAGAAATACAACCAAGGCAATCCCGATCACAATATCCATCGTTGTGGGTGATCCGTACCGGGAGATAATCTGATCATAATGAATAACAAGATAGAGCGCACAGTAAGCGGCGACGGCGGCAATCACCATGTCCAGTATCGGTATACGCTTGTGCTGAGCGAAATATTTGAGGCCGAAAATGGGTTTCTTCAGCAAGGGATAATTAAGAAAAATCAACACCATGGCAAACGCGAGATGAATCGCGCGGATATATGTCGAATCGAGAAGTACAAATCTCGGCAGAGAAAGCTGGAACAAACTCCACGCAATGGCAATTGTTGGAATCAGATACTTTTGCCATCCATCGGGCTTTCGCCCGATCCCCTCTTCTTCTTCAGCAAGCCTTTTGGCTTCATCAAAGCCATCTTCAACCTTATCAATTCTAATTTTACTCATCTACGACCTCAAATGAATGATGGTAAAAATTAGGGCCATGGCCCTAAACTAAGCAACGTAACAATTTTAAAGAAGTGCCGAAAACAAAACTGATTCCGGCACTTTGAAAATTTATTTCATCAACCCAACTTCTTTATAGTACTTTTCCGCACCCGGATGCAACGGAGCGGAAAGACCTGTCAGCATTCCCTCTCTAGTCAGGGTCGCATAAGCCGGATGAAGTTTTTTGAACTCTTCAAAGTTTTCAAAAACCTCTTTGGTAATCGCATAAACCACATCTTCAGGAACCTTAGCTGAAGTAACCAATGTTGCCTTCATACCGATGGTTTCGGTATCCGCATCATTTTGGGCACCCGGATACATGGACGCCGGAATGGTGGTTTTTGAAAAATAGGGATATTTTTTCAACATGTTATCGACACCCGTGATAGAAGTAAAACGCACCTTACGAGCACCCGATGTTGCCTCTTTGATAGCACCATTTGGATGACCCACCGTGTAGAAAAACGCATCAATACGACCGTCTTGCAGAATACTAGGGGCTTCAGAAGCCTTTATATTTTCTGCTTTAAGATCCTTTTCAGGATCAATTCCAATTGTTTGCAAAATCTCAATAGCATTTTGACGCTGCCCGGAACCGGGATTACCAAGGTTAACAATTTTCCCCTTCAAGTCCGCAACATCCTTAATTTCGCTTTCGACTGCCGAAATCAATGTAACCGCTTCATCGTGAATAGAAAAAACCGCCCGAAGATCCGCTTGCGGACCTCTCTCCTTCCATTCCGCCATACCCTTCATCGCCTGGAATTGCTTGTCTGACTGGGCAATACCAAACTCAAGATCGCCACTCATAATCGCGTTAATGTTAAAAGCCGATCCGCCGGTTGATTCCACCGTTGCACGAATTCCATACTCTTTCTTTTTTATGTTGACCATTTTGGCAATAGCGCCACCTGTGGGATAATACACACCGGTAAGGCCGCCGGTTCCAATTGTTACAAACTGGGTCCTTGCATACGCCGAAGGAAGAACCATCACGATACAAAAAATTAATGCCAACAGGCTCACAACACTCTTTTTCATTTTCATCTCCATTAGTTGTTTATAAAATATCCAATGATCCTTTGGATCATAAAAAAAGTTTGTTCCAATTGCAAGTTTTAAACCCAAAACATAAAAGCTCATGTCACGCTTTGAGGCCTTCCGGAATTAGGTAAAAAAATAAAATTTGAGTTGCATAACGGATTATTATGATGGTAAATTTTTGCCTTACCAAGTATTAGACTGATTGACGGAGCAAAGCCCGATGGAATGCGTAAAAGGCGATTTAATTCACATGGCCCGGGAAGGGCAGTTTGATCTTATTATTCATGGCTGCAACTGTTTTTGTACCATGGGCGCCGGAATTGCCAAACAGATCCGCACCCATTTTCCCCAGGCCTGGGAAGCCGATCTTGCGACGGCATCCGGTGACAGGTCCAAACTGGGCAGTTATTCTAAGGCGTGTGTAAACACACCATCCGGCAAATTGTATGTGATCAATGCCTACACCCAATATCATTATTCGGGAGACGGGGTATTGGTTGATTATGATGCTATAAAAAAAGTCTTTACCACACTGAAAAAACAGTTCAGCGGCAATCGCATGGGATATCCTAAAATCGGGGCCGGACTTGCCAGAGGAGACTGGAAAATTATCAGTGAAATAATCGACAGCGCTCTGGATGGCGAGGATCACACCCTGGTTGAGCTTAGATAGTGTTTGAACGAAAAGTCACCCACCTGCGGCGTTGCAGAAAAATTTGCAATCCTCACATACTTTAGTATGCTCCGGTTACAAATTTTTCTGCGCCTTGCATCTGGGCAACTTTTCGTCCAAACACGGTTTTTCGTTCAGTCACTAAGGTAATTAAAAATAATCAAATTTAGGGTTTGCACAATTGCTTATTTTATCTTAGTCTTTGGACGCAAAGGCACCCATCTGCGGTGTTGCATCTGGGCAACTTTGCGTCCAAACATGGGGTTCCGTTCGGGCATTAAATATACAACATTAAGACTAAAGATAAAGATTGAAGATGATGATTAAAACAGCAATAGCAGGCGCATCAGGCTATACCGGCCTGGAACTGGTCAAACTAATTTCCAACCACCCAAAGGCCAGCCTTGAAGCAGTAACCTCAAACTCGTACCAGGGAAAATCATTTACCGACATTTTTCCTTCCATGCGCGGATTTGAATCCCTGATATGTACACCCTTTGATGCCGAGGCGCTTTCAGGTAAAGTGGATGTTGTATTTCTGGCCTTACCCCACAAGGTATCCATGGCATTTGCCCCAAAACTCATAGACCAAAATATAAAAGTCATAGATCTTTCAGCGGACTTCAGGTTTGATGATGCCAAAGCATACGAAACGGTATATCAGCCCCACACCGCTCCAAATCTTCTGGAGGAAAGCGTTTACGGTTTGTGTGAACTTAACCGGGATCGCATCAAACGTGCAAGGATAATAGGAAATCCCGGGTGTTACCCAACATCCATCCTGTTGCCCCTGGTTCCGTTGCTCAAAGAAAAACTGATTTCCCCCCAAGGTCTGATTTCGGATTCAAAATCAGGGGTCAGCGGTGCAGGCCGCTCTCTTTCCCTGACCACCCATTTCTGTGAGGCCAATGAATCCTTTGGCCCGTATAAAGTGGGCAATCACAGGCACACCCCTGAAATCAACGAAGTGTTGACCAAGGCGGCCGGGGAAACAGTATCTTTGACCTTTGTTCCCCACCTGACACCTGTAACCCGGGGTATGGTTTCAACCATTTATGCCCAAACTTGCGAAGGTATCACCGAAAAACAAATTCGAGATACCCTTAGCAAATGGTATAAAAATGAACCCTTTGTCAGGATTCTGCCCCTGGATAAATTTCCGAACATGTCCCATGTCAAGGGAACGAACTGCTGCGATATCGGCTTTCATCTGGAACCTGAATCAGGCCGGCTGATACTTGTTTCAGCCATTGACAACCTGCTCAAGGGAGCCGCCGGCCAGGCAGTTCAAAATATGAATATAATGTTCTCCATTGACGAAAAAGCAGGGTTGGATTGGGTGCAAACTCCGTTGTAAGTGCATTCTGACTCAGCAATTCTAAATATGAATCTTCTTAGTTAAAAACTCGCACTAAAACACTAAGACGCAAACATGTTTATTCGACTTTGCTAAGCTTTATGAACCTTTGTGCCTTTGAGGCTTTGTGTAAGATTAAAATTAGAATTGCTGATTCCGACTTGACACGGATGTCATATGACTTGTATTAATATTCAAATGAAAGGTCGAATCAAAATATGGTTTCATTCAGGGAATAGTTTTAAAATAAGGGAATTCTCGCTTAGAAAATCGTTTTTATTTCTTTTTATTTTTATATCCTTAGCCTGCGTCGGAACAGTATCCTACTTTGGCCATGACTACTATTTACTTAAGCAAAATACTCTTGATAATGTGGCGTTGCTTGAAACCATCACAGCCCAAAAAACTGAACTTAAAGACCAGAGACGCCAGATTCAAATGTTTGCCGGAGAAATTCAGGGATTAAAGGAGCAGATCACAAAGCTTGGACAATTAGAGAGTCAGGTACGTCTCATTGCCGATATTGACAAATCAGGACGGTCATCAGGCCTTTTCGGCATCGGCGGAGTATCAAAAATAGATCTGGATCAAGAGATCCCCCTTGACGCTCACCATAATGCTTTGATACGGGAGATGCATCATCAGGTAAAACAAATCAAATCTGTTGCTGATAAAGAGAAATTGGATTTTAATGACCTGATCGACAAATTGACGAAAAAGAAAAACCTGCTGGCTTCATCTCCGTCCATCAAGCCGGTTTCAGGGGCTATAACATCGCCCTTTGGTTACCGTAAATCTCCTTTCACCGGAAGGAGAACTTTTCATTCAGGCCTTGATATCTCCAACCGAATAGGCACTAAAATTGTTTCAACTGCGTTTGGCAAAGTGGTCTTTGCCGGAAGAAAAACCGGCTACGGAAATGTTGTCATCATTGACCACGGCTATGGAAAAACAACCAAATATGCCCATTTAAGGAAGATCCTCGTTCATAAAAATCAGCAGGTCAAACGCGGGGAGACAATTGCCACCTTAGGCAATACGGGCCGCACCACCGGCCCTCATCTTCACTATGAGGTTCTTGTCAACGGTACCCCTGTTAACCCTTCAAAATATATCCTCAATTAGTGTTTAGCCGGCGGCTGATGCAGCCCCTGGAGTTTATTGTTCATTATTTCATCAACCTGCCCGAATAAAAACTCATGTCTGCCCGGAAAATAAGATTTTTCATCCAACAAAAAATTAAATAAAAAGGCTATTTAGGAATGGATCCGAATCATTTTTTTCTTTTATTTTCCGGAAGAATGCTTATATGTTGTACTGACAAACGAAATGACCCTAAAATTTAAACAGGTAGCGTTTACATGGCACTCAATTTTCTTACCAAGCTCTTCGGGTCCAGCAATGACAGGATCCTTAAAAAAATTCAGCCTATTATTGACCAGATAAACGAATTTGAACCCCGAATCCAACCCTTATCAGATATCCAGATTGCTGAAAAAACAACTGAGTTCAAAAGCCGGCTGGCAAAGGGAGAAACCCTGGACGACATTCTTCCCGAAGCCTTTGCCCTGGTCAGGGAAGCATCGATGCGTACCCTTGGACTTCGCCATTATGATGTTCAGCTCATTGGCGGCATTGCATTGCACCGCGGTACCATTGCAGAAATGAAAACCGGTGAAGGTAAAACCTTGATGTCCACCCTGCCCGCTTACCTGAATGCCCTTACAGGCAAAGGTGTTCATATTGTTACGGTCAATGACTATCTGGCCAGGCGTGACGCAGAATGGATGTCCCAAATCTATGATTTTTTAGGACTGACCGTAGGGGTGATCCTGCATGACATGGACGCCCAGGAACGCAAAACAGCCTATGCCGCCGACATCACATACGGTACCAATAACGAGTTTGGTTTTGACTACCTGCGGGACAACATGAAATTCGATCCCGAAGAGCTGGCCCAGGGTGATCTGAACTTCGCCATTGTGGACGAGGTGGACTCCATTCTCATTGACGAGGCAAGAACCCCGTTGATTATTTCAGGACCGGCTGAAAAATCCACTCACCTGTATACCCAGGCCAATACCCTTATCCCGGCATTTAAAAAAGATACCGACTATACCCTGGATGAAGAATCAAAAACCGTATCCCTTACCGAAGACGGCATTGCAAAGGGCGAAGAGCTGCTCAATGTGGACAACCTGTATGATCCGGCCAACATTGAGCTTTTACACCACCTCAACCAGGCGTTAAAGGCCCATGTAATTTTCAAACGTGACACGGACTACATTGTAAAAAACGACCAGGTTGTCATTGTGGATGAATTTACAGGCCGGCTTATGAGTGGCCGTCGGTACTCGGAAGGTCTTCACCAGGCCCTTGAGGCCAAGGAAGGGGTTAAAATTGAAAATGAAAACCAGACCCTTGCTTCCATCACCTTCCAGAACTACTTCAGGATGTATGACAAGCTGTCGGGCATGACCGGTACAGCAGATACGGAAGCAGAAGAATTTAAAAAAATTTACGACCTGGATGTGCTGGTCATTCCCACCCACCAACCCATGGTCCGTGAAGACCGGGCAGATCTGATTTACAAAACCCAGAAAGAAAAATACGATGCTGCAATTGAAGAGATCATCCGGCTGCATAAAAAAGGACAACCTGTGCTGGTGGGTACCATTTCCATTGATGTCTCCGAATCCCTGAGCCAAAAACTCAAAAAAAAAGGGATTACGCATAATGTTCTCAATGCCAAGCACCACAAGGAAGAGGCGGAAATTGTGGCCAATGCGGGCCAGAAAGGCGCTGTAACCATCTCCACCAACATGGCCGGCCGTGGTACGGACATCAAGCTGGGCGAAGGGGTTAAAGAACTTGGCGGCCTTCATATTCTTGGCACATCCCGCCATGAATCCCGGCGCATTGACAACCAGTTGCGAGGCCGGTCCGGCCGCCAGGGAGATCCGGGAAGTTCCCGGTTTTATTTAAGCCTGGAAGACGATCTGCTCAGAATTTTCGGCGGAGACCGTATCCATTCCGTCATGAACCGGCTGGGTATTGAAGAAGGCGAGCACATTGAACATAAATTTATTTCCAAAGCCATCGAAAACGCCCAGTCCAAGGTGGAAGGACACAACTTTGAAATCAGAAAGCATCTGCTCGAATATGACGATGTCATGAACCAGCAGCGTGAGATCATTTACCGCCAGCGCCGTGAGGCACTGACCTCCAAGGATCTCAAACAGGCGGCCCACGATATGATGGAAGATGTCTCCTATGACCTTGTGGAAGGCTTTGTTTTAGACAAAACAGCACTCAAGGAGTGGGACCTGGAAGGGCTTTTATCAGCGATCAAGGGACAGTTCAATATGGATCTGTCCTTAGATAAGCCTGTGGAGGAAAATTTTTCGGCCGACCAGCTGGGGCAATTTATATTTGATGCAGCCCAGGCTGTATACCAGAAAAAGGAACAGATGTACGGCCCTGAAATCATGCGCCACGTTGAACGGTTTATTATCCTTCAGACCGTGGACACCAGATGGAAGGAACATCTTTTAAACATGGACCATCTAAAGGAAGGTATCGGCCTTCGGGGATATGCCCAGCAGGATCCTTTGCGTATTTATAAAAAAGAAGGGTTCGATATGTTCCAAGACCTGATGAACCGGATCAAACAGGAAGTGGTGGATATCCTGTTTAAAATCCAGATCGCCTCTCCCACCCAGGTGGAGGAGATGAAACAGGAAGAACAGCAGGATCTGACCTTTTCTTCCCATTCTGATGAATCCGCGCCCAAACAGCCGGTCAGGCGCTCATCTGAAAAAATCCAAAGAAATGATCCCTGCCCCTGCGGTTCCGGCAAAAAATATAAGAAATGCTGCGGGCAATAATAATTATCAATTGAACCCAAGGTTAAGGTATGACATCCACTGATTCCAAAACCCGGCCCGGAATATCAAACGAAATAAATGAGGATCATCCGCCCATGTATAAGGTGCTTTTGCACAATGACGATTATACAACCATGGATTTTGTGGTGGATATCCTGATCCGGGTATTCGGAAAATCTCTTGAAAAAGCCACACAAATAATGCTTAATGTACATAATAAGGGCAAGGCCGTTTGCGGCATTTATCCACGGGAAATAGCGGAAACAAAAGTTCAGACCGTGCATAATCTGGCCAGCGGCAAAGGGTTCCCCTTAAAAAGTACAATGGAAAAGGAGTAAACGGTATATGATTAGCAAAGAACTATCCACAGCCCTCGGATTTGCCGTCCGGGAAGCTAAAAAAAGAAGACATGAGTACGTTTGTGTCGAACATGTTCTTTACGCCATTGTCAATCATGAATCCGGTCTTGAGGCCATTGAAAAATGCGGTGGTAGCCCCGGGCACATCAAAGAGGATCTTGAAAAATTCTTTGATGAAAAACTGACCAAAATAGAAACCAATGAAGAGTATGTGCTCCAGCAGACCATCGGTTTTCAGCGAATGATTCAACGGGCCATCAATCATGCCAGATCCGCTGAAAAATCAGAAGTAAATCTCGGGGATATCCTGGCATCCATTTTTCAGGAAAAGGATTCCCATGCAGCCTTTTACCTTGAATCCGAAGGCATTACGCGGCTGGATGTACTCAGGCACATCTCCCACGATGTAGATAAAGATAAAAAAGATTCGTCCGAAGGGAACAAGCCCCAGCAGCTTTTCCACCAGGCCGATCCAAAACCCACGCGCCAGAAGAAAAAAGATCCGCTGGCGTTATTTACGTCCGATCTGATCAAACGGGCCCAGGACAATAAAATTGACCCCCTTATCGGTAGGACGCTTGAAACTGAACGCGTGATGCAGGTCCTTTGCCGACGGCGGAAAAACAATCCCATCCTTGTGGGAGATCCCGGCGTTGGAAAAACCGCTATTGCAGAAGGACTGGCATTGAAAATAAACGGCAAGGCAGTGCCGGACCTGCTTGAAAACTGTGAACTGTACTCCCTGGATATGGGTGCTCTTTTAGCCGGCACCAAATACAGGGGCGATTTTGAGCAGCGCCTCAAGGATGTCATCACCGCATTGGAAGAAAAGGAAAATGCACTTTTGGTGATTGATGAAATCCATACGGTTGTGGGTGCCGGAGCCACCACATCAGGCTCCATGGATGCCTCCAACATCCTTAAGCCGGCGTTATCCTCAGGCGACATCAAGTGCATCGGCACCACCACCTATGAAGAATACAAAAACCATTTTGAAAAAGACCGGGCCTTCTCCCGGCGGTTTGAAAAAATCGAAGTGTCAGAGCCCAGCGTAGAGGAAACTGTTGAGATTCTCAAGGGACTGCGCACCTGCTACGAGGAACACCATGGCCTGAAATATCCGGATAAAACCATTGAAGCAGCCGCCTACCTGTCTGATAAATACATCAATGACCGGTTCCTGCCGGACAAGGCCATTGACGTCGTTGATGAGGCTGGTGCCTTTTTAAAACTTACGGCAGACGGCCGGCGTAAAACCGTCAGCCCTAAGGATATTGAAAAAATAGTGGCTAAAATAGCCAAGGTGCCGGTTTCCAATGTGACTGCGGCAGACAAGTCTTCCCTGGAATCGTTACCCGGCAAACTGCTCAACGTTATCTTTGGCCAGGACGATGCCATAAACACCCTGACCACGGCGATCAAAAGATCCCGGGCCGGACTTGCAGCCCCGGACCGTCCCATTGGGTCCTTTCTTTTCATGGGCCCCACAGGGGTTGGCAAAACCGAAGTGGCCAGGCAGCTGGCCGCCAACATGGGCATTCAGTTCTTACGCTTTGACATGAGCGAATACATGGAAAAGCATGCTGTATCCAGACTCATTGGTGCGCCTCCGGGATATGTGGGGTTTGAACAGGGCGGGATTTTGACCGACAGCATCCGCAAGCATCCCCATTGTGTGCTTCTTCTGGATGAAATAGAAAAGGCCCACATGGACCTTTACAACATTCTGCTCCAGGTCATGGATTATGCCACGCTTACTGACAATAATGGAAAGTCCGCTGATTTTAGAAATGTCATTATTATCATGACCTCCAATGCCGGAGCCAGGGAAATGAGCGCCAACCGCATAGGGTTTGGTTCACAAAGCGCCGATTCCGATTCCCAGGGCATAAAAGCGGTAAAAAACACCTTCAGTCCCGAATTTCGAAATCGTCTTGACGGTATTGTCCAGTTTAACCATTTGTCTGAAAAAGTAATGGAACTGATTGTGGACAAAAATATGAAGGAACTTAAAACCATGCTCAGTGACCAGGACATTTCTCTAAGCTATTCAGCCGGCGTCCGGGCTCATCTGGCCCAAAAAGGTTATGATCCTAAATTTGGTGCCCGGCCCTTGGCCCGTCTCATCCAGACCGAAATAAAAGACAAGCTCACCGATGAGATTCTTTTCGGACAGCTTGCAAAAGGGGGAAAACTATCCATAGGCCTAAAGGACGGTAACCTGACATTTAATATCAAATCGACCTGATGCCTCTTTTCAGGCTATCTGAAAGGATTGAATTCCCGCCGGCTTGGCTGGCGCGGTCTGACGGGTTGTTATGTATTGGGGGGGACCTTTGCGCCAAGCGTTTGGTATTAGCATACAAAAATGGTATTTTCCCCTGGTTTTCCAATAGTGAACCCATTCTCTGGTGGTCCCCTGATCCTCGGCTGGTGCTTTTTCCCTCTAAAATCAGGGTGTCGAAAAGCTTAAAAAAAACCATTCGAAAGGCGTGTTTCTCCATTCGGGTCAACACTGCGTTTGAACAAACCATTGTGGCCTGTTCACAACCCAGGCAAGACAAACCCGAAGGTACCTGGTTGGTGGATGAAATGATTGATGCCTATATCACGTTGCACAAAATGGGGATCGCCCACTCCGTGGAGGCCTGGCAGGGAGACCGGCTGGCTGGTGGCCTTTACGGGGTCAGTCTGGGAAAAATTTTTTTCGGGGAATCCATGTTTTCCCTTGTATCCAATGCGTCCAAGGTTGCCCTTGTGGCCCTGACCCAGGAACTTTACAGTCAGGGGTTTAAAATGATTGACTGCCAGGTCACCTCCGGCCATCTGCTTCGCATGGGGGCCCAGGAAATAACCAGGGACTTGTTTCTTGACATTTTGAACCATTGTGTTGATGAAAAAGTACCGGACAACCTATGGCGGTCCGGGCGACATCTTTTCCCCCAAAGCAAAACAAATTCAACGCCAAGCTGTATTGCGCATGCAGTATAACACCTATGTGTTAAGGTATTTTTTTTATATTTAGGAGCATTATATGCTGTTTAGACTATTTTTATTTTTTACCCTGATTCCGATGGCTGAATTATACATCCTTATCCATATCGGCGGTATTATCGGCGGGTTCAACACCATAATACTGGTTATTATCACCGGATTTATTGGTGCCTACCTTGCCCGGATGGAAGGATTGAACACCATGATAAAAGTTCGCCGGAGTTTAGACCAGGGACATATGCCGGCCGAAGAACTCCTGGATGCTTTTATCATCCTCGTTGCCGGATTAGTGCTCATTACGCCTGGGCTTTTAACGGACACAGCAGGCCTTTTGCTTTTATGGCCCCCCACACGAAACAAATTTAAACGCTTTTTACGCAAAAAATTTGACGAGATGGCGGCCAAAGGCAGCATTAACATCACCCGGTTTCATTGAACCGGAACCGGACGGGTAACCTGCATTAAATGGGAATAAAAGAACGCATCCTTGAAATGGTTCAAAAAAGGGAAAGCGATTTACCCACGCTCCCGGCTGTTGTGGATAACCTGATCCGGGCCGCTTCAGACGAAAAAACCACCACCGAAACCTTAGCACAAATCATTTCATATGACATAGGCATGACCAATACGCTGCTCAAGCTTGCCAATTCCGTTTATTATGCCCAAAAAAATCAAGTGGACACCGTTAAACGCGCCATTTCCGTTATCGGATTTGATGAAATCATCGGCATTGCCTTAGGCATGGGAATCTTATCCAGCGTATCGGAAATTTCAGGCCTAAGCCTTGATATGAAAGCGTTGTGGATACACGGTATCGGCGTAGCCACGGCCTCAAAGCAGCTGGCAAAACAAACCAATCCGGGCGTTGCCGGAAAAATCTTTGTCCCGGCCCTGCTCCATGATATGGGCAAGATAATTTTTTCGATCTATTTTAAAAAAGAATATAACGAAGTCCGGCAATATGCACTGGAAAACAAGCGTCCCCTGTATTTCAGTGAAAACACCCTGTTCAAGCTGGATCATGCCGCATTATCCGCCCTCCTAATGACACGGTGGAATTTTCCTGCATCCATCATTCTGCCCTGCAGGTTTCATCATGCCCCGGAATCTGCGCCGGTTAAATACCGCCATCAGGCGCTGATCATCAATCTCGCAGACTATCTTACACAGAAAGCCCAATTAGGTCATTCCGGCAATCCGGTTCCTGTTACCATCAAAAATGCACCCCAAAAAGTCGGCATTAATGAATCTGCAATGATGCAGATCATAGAGTTATTAAAGGCCCAGGAACCGCAAATCAAAGAATTTTTCAAAATTACCACAGCCCAATAATGTTTGAACGGAAACCCTTGTTTGGACGGCTCGTCAGAGGGGCGTATGCCCACAAAGTTGCCCATATGCAAATTTTTCTGCAACGCCGCAGATGGGTGACTTTTCGTGCAACCACTAAATATCTTTAATCAACCGCTCTCCATTACAGACCCGGGCGGCCCTATCAAACCCATCAAGACTGTCCTCTAAGGCCTGGGTCAACAGGGAACCTGCCGTATACGCATTTGAATCCCCCTGGTGCTCTACGGCACAAAGCACATCCATAATACTCATACACTCAATATCCATGGCCGGGGTGTAGCCGGTTGTATTGCCTTTTAGATTAACTGAATACAACACGCCTGCATCCATAAGAATTCCAAGAAGATGATGCACAATGGTTAAGGGCAGATTCAGTTCCCTTGCAATACGATTATCTGTGGCAGGGGATTTTTTTTCTGCAAAACGCTGAACACATTGTTTGACAATTTCCAGCATGGCAAGTTTTTTAGCCCGGATGCTCATCGTATTAAAACTCAGGTCCGGGGTTCTTGCATTTTCGGTATTTTCCCACTCAAAAGCAATTTCGGCCCCATAAAGCAGTACGCCCCAGGAAACCTGCAACCAGATTAAAAACAAAGGCAATGCGGCAAAACTGCCATAAATGGCATTATAGCCTGTCACAAAAACCTGAAACTTTAAAAACGCGGTCTGGATGATCTGAAACAAAGTACCGGCAAATACAGCCCCTATGGCAGCAGCCCTGAAATTTACCTTTTTATGAGGCATGATCACATAAAAAAACATAAACAGCGACCAGGTGACCACATAGGGGACAACACTGATAAAAAAGGAAATGACACCCTTAATGTTAATCGGCACACCAAGATAGGCCCAGAAAGATTCCAGGCGGGGAATCATGAACAAATTCACGGATCCGGACAAAAGACCCAAAAGCCATGCTGCCAGGGCAATGGTCAAGTAATCAGTGATTTTTCTGATCAAAGGCCTGCCGTCCCTGACCCACCAGATACGGTTGAATGTCCCTTCAATATAAAACATCAGTTTAATGAGGGAGTACAAAAGAAGCAGGACGCCAAGCATGGCCATAAGCCCTCCCTGGGTTTTCTCCAGCAGATTATTGCTGAAAACCAGGATACTTTGGACAATCTCCTCGTGGCCTTGAAATAAAGCCAGCACCTCTGCCTCAAGGAACTGCTGGAACCCGAAGCCCTTGGCAATACCAAAGGCCATGGCCATGACAGGCACGATGCTGAAAAGGGTGTACAGGCTCAAAGCAGATGCCCGCAGCGCGCAACTGTCCCGTTGATACCCCTTGGCAGCCCTGCAAAGCACCCGGATGGCCTTGGTCCGAAATTGCGCGAATGAAAAGGATATCATCGGCATCGGCTTCATTTCCGGTTCAACCATACTTTCAGGCGCCTTAACCCTTCCTGGGTGGAAATCTTCGGCACATAACCCAGGTCATTTTTTGCCCGGCTGATGTCAAACCAGTGAGAGGTGGAAAGTTCCTTGGCAGCAAACCGGGTCATGGGAGGATCCTTTTTAATACCAAAGGTTCGGTAAATAAATTCAAAAAACCACCCGGCCGCATAAGCAGTTCTTCCGGATACATGCCCCTTAATTGGCGGCAGGCCTGCGGCTGCCAGAAAAGCATTGGCCAGGGTCCATTTGGACATGGGTGCATCCTGGCTGATAAAATATATGTTTCCGGACAGATCAGGGTTTTGGGACAGCTTTTCAGCGGCCAGGATATGGGCGTCGGCTGCATTATCCACATAAATGGTGTCCACAAGATCCGTATCCGGACCAATAATCTTCAGCCGTTTAGCCCTATTGATAATAGCCGGTACCAGGTGGTTATCTTCCGGTCCCCAGATCAAATGGGGCCGCAAAATGATGACGCAAAGACCCTGCTCCGCAGCTTTAATCACCTCTTTTTCCGCCAGCGCTTTGGTTTCGGGATAGGAGGCCAGATATTTATCCGGATAGGGGACCGACTCATTTGCACCGTGCATATCCTTGTCATCAAACACCACAGAAGGTGAACTGGTATAAATCAGCCGGCCAACCTTATTTTTCATGCAGGCTTCAATGACATGCACGGTTCCTGTGACATTGATACGAAAATATTCATCATAAGGGCCCCATATACCGGGTTTTGCCGCAGTATGAAACACGGTGTCCATGCCTTTTAAGGCATCGGTCACTGCACGGGCATCGGCAAGATCCCCCTGGATCTGGGAAACACCCAGTTTATCCAACTCCGAATACCGGGACCGGGAAAATGAAAACACGTTCTCGCCTTTATCCACTAATTTTCTGACCAACGCCTTGCCCAGAAAGCCGCCGCCGCCGGTAACCAAAACATTTCCCAGACTCATAGATTTTTTCCTTTAGCTGTGGAAACCCAGGCCTTTAGGCTTGGGAGGAAACAGTGCTTTAGCACGTTTTTTGTATTAAAAATTGTAGGTATAACCATCGGCTGCATGTAAAAGCCTACAATATCGCCAACCAATGCCTTGTACTGTCTCGGTACCGGTTTTGATATTGAAACTTCCGCTTGCACGGACGGCCACTCGCCCGATGTAATGCCCCGCTTTTTTACCGGTAGTAACAATAGCTTCAACGATGTCCCCGGTTTGAAAGCCCCTTACTTTTTTGTTACGGGCTTTAGAGCCGGTTCGTGGGAATCCGAACTTATCAGGCCGACACATCTGTCTGGTACCATGGCCCATAGCAGTCACCTGTAGGACCTGCTTATGGGTTTGAAATATGATATCCGGAGTGCTTCTGCCTACGCAAGCTGCGTCAAGCCAGTGGGTTTTGGGTAAGTTACGGGTTATTCTGTTGAATTTAGTCAATCCACCGGAGCCCACTTCAACAGGGCAATGTTGTAGAAGCCTATGGTATAGGCACCATCGTGTCGCATTTACGGCAGCTGCATCTCTTAGAGGCGCCTTAGCTTTAGCTGTGATTTTCGCTAAAAGCGCTGGTCTGCCTCTCAGAAATTGCTCTACCGGGCTATTGCCTTTGCTCTGATTGCAGCTGTGACAAGCTATGGTCAAGTTATTGACACTGTTTGACCCACCTTTGGACCTTGGAACAATATGCTCAATTTCCAAGGGTACATCCGTCTTGCCACAGTATGCACAAGTACGGTTCCATTTTTCCAGAAGGTACTCGCGTACCTCATAGCCCGCAAGTTCGCCTTGTTGATAAGCTCCCCCGGATATCTCCGGGTTTTGCAACAGCTGAGTATCAAATCGTACCAATTCCATAGAAATTGCCGTAATGTTGCACACACTGCGTAACCGGCTCACCCAAGTCTCTATATTGTACACCCTGCTCTTTAACGACGGTGCTAACCATCCTTTTGGGCGTGTCCTGTTTTCGAACCTGGGTTTTCTGTAACGTGCTTTACGGTTTCTACGAGACCTGCGTATGGTGCGCCTGGACTCCAGTTGACTTTTAATTCGGAACCCTCTATGGGTAAGCTCCATAGCAAAAACAATTTCACCTGAGCCTCTGAGAACAGCTATCCCGGTTATCCTGCTCCCGGGGTCTATTTTCAATCTCAACGCTTCGGGTTTTGCCTCCGGGACTTCTTCTTTTAAAATAATTGTAAATGGGTATTTCCTGTACACAGCGGCTCGTTGCTCGTTTAACAGCAATCTCGCCTCTGCCGGATGTACCGGTTCAAGTTGACGTTTATTCGTATCGAGTACAAAAACCTGCATAATTTAATCTCCCAAAAATGGGGTAATGTTTGCCTCGCCAATGTTAATATCGGGTTTAACGTAAGCAGCACCGGTTTAGGAATGAGTTTTAAATAAGTTACCCATTTTCAAAATCCTTTTGGAACTGCACAATAATTCCACTTGGGCAAGGTTTCATCGAATACAATGCGCATTGTTGATTTAAAGTTTTTACAGACTTTTCTGCCGGTTTGGTAAGCCTTTTCAATGACATGAACGAAGACCTTTAACCCCTTGTGGGTTCGCGTTTTAGAGATCAGATCTGTAACCAGCTTCAAACTTGAAAAAACGACACCCTGGCATGCACGTGTTATGTGGGGAAATAGACGATGTTCAATCGGGTTGTATTTCGAACAATACGGGGGATAGTGAGCGATTCGAATTTCAATCCCGATCTCATCTGCCAAAATTTGAAGATCCTGTTTAAAAAGGTAATGTCGTGAGCTGTTACTGCCTCCGCCGTCGCACAAAACTAAAATTGACGTTGCATTCGGGTAATTTTTGCAGCCATAATCATACCACCAATGACGGAAGCTGTCGCATGCAAATTCACTGGTATCATGACTCGTCCCCACCTGAACATATCCGATATTGAGCTGTAAATCATACAGGCTGTGGGGAATGACCACACCTTCTGCAAAACTTGGAAAATCATGATCATATACCTTCAATTCTTCGAGCGTATAAAGATGACCGTCCCGATAAAAATTGCCAAGATGCTCCTTTTTCTTGGTATCCATACTGATAATCGGATTACCGGCCTTCAGATACACCGATCTGAGTTTCACAATATTATCGAATTGCTCATTCCGATCAGGTACACTTTTTCTCAAGGATAGTCTTTTTTGTGCTTTGCGGAGGCGATAGCCATGTCTTTTAAGCAGTTTACGGACAACATTTCGGCTCACTTCAATGCCATGCTCATCTTTCAGGGCTTCGACGATCTCCCATGCACGCAGGTTCGTCCATCGAATTTTCTCATCCATTGGGTCTCCTGCCGTATGATCACGCAATGCGCCCAGAAATTGCTCATCTATTTCCGGGTTGGAAATCCAATACGGTTTCCGTCCTCCCCCAGCATTACGTATTTTAGGGTGTTCATCCGGTACTTTGCCAATAAGTTCTTGTACTGTACGCAAAGGCAACTTTGCAACTTCAACTGCGCCTTTACGCACAGTTTTCCTGCTGCATCCCAAAATTTTGGCAATATAATTTTGACCGCCATGTCCCAATATAAGGGCTTCCATACCAGCATATCTCCGGCGATCTCGTTCGTTCAGGCTTTCATAATATCGGCGCATGAGATCTTCTGTCTTTTCAGGGTAACATTGCATAGTCGCCGACTACTACAACATATTCTTGGGTTTTCATACCTCAAAAATCAAAATGGGAACTTTATTTCGTGCTTATTCCTTAACCCCTTAGACCTGTTTAACCACTTACCGTAGAGCAGAAGGCCGGCAAGCACCCTCTGGTACCTATTTCCGATGTAACGTAGTGCTCGAAGCACTTAGGCTGGTCAGCGTGGGGCTTTTACAAGCCCAATGCCTTTAGGCTTGGGTAGCTGACTTTCTTTTCACCACCTGTATATCTAAAATTTTATGAATATTTGCTTGACAAGGTACAGCTTTTTTTATAAAAGTAACTCGCCTTTCAGCTGAGCGGGAATAACTCAGTGGTAGAGTGCGACCTTGCCAAGGTCGAAGTCGCGGGTTCAAATCCCGTTTCCCGCTCCATCCTTTTAAATCCATTTAAAACATCTTTTTTAGCAATATAGCGCATTATTAATATCCCATCTCTCATCAACTGCTTAATAAAAACGGATTTCACATACCACGAACAGAAAAAAAAGGCTATGGGAACCACTGACGGCTTATAAAAAGTGGGATTTTGTTTTTGACTAGTCTTCAGTTTGAATTTTGAACTGATTCCCCAACAATACTTCTGTTATTGAATACTGATTCTAAATCGGCTCGGGTAACCAATGATAGACATAGTCAACGGTTTTCTGGCCCGTAATAAAAGGAAGTTTAACAAGATTTTTTTTTAATAACCTTTGCTGTTACTTCATCACCAATTGTAATTTTTTCAGACGAAGAGGCTACCCAGTGAACCACAATCCTGAATTTATAACTGGCTCCGTTAAAACGCCATTCATAAGCGCGTCCTTTGCCGGTGGAAGCTTTAGTGTGATGCGCCTTAAGTCTCGCACTCTTCAACTTCTTTTGTTTACCGGTTTTTATATCGTAGAAATCTGCATCAAGTGTTGGGTAGCCATTTGAGTCAAGATCATTCCAATCTAACCGAAGCTTAACATCATCATCGCCTATAATGAAAGGATCAAAAAAATGGCAGTAACTATCTTTTTTTACACCAAGGATTTGAGGCTGACATTTGTCATCAAAAAATACTTCAGCAGACTGAATATTGTTTTGTAATTCACCCCTTGAAATCGGTTTCATGAAACGTCTCCGACTGTGATTATCGATTGATAATTAGATTATGCAATGAGGAAATCAAGAATTCAACAAAATAATAGATTAAATGGTATTCACTTATGGCCAGCCAAGGTATCGAATAACAGGGAATTAAGGAGGCTTTTCTTCGGTTATGATACTGATCTCATCCTTTAAAATTTCGATATCTTTTAATTCAAAAAATGAATCAATAATTTGTTTTAATTCGGATAAAAATTGTATGCCCAATAACGCATTAATATATAAAACCATCATGTTGTGGCGCTCAATTGATATCTCCGCTATTCGGCTAAGCGCCAAACGTATACCCATCCACGAGCTAAGTATGTCATCAAAAGCCATCGATATAATTGGTCCGAATTTTTTTTCTATATCCTCTTTTTTTTCAGCTTCGATAAGGATTCTTGCCATAGAAAAAATGGTTCCCCTCGTTTTGTTTATTCCCGGAACTTCCGGGTAGAAGCGCCGGTTGCCCAACGCTTCCCCCACAGATCCGTACGTGCGGAATTCCCGCATACGGTTCCTAAATTCCAGCTCTTTTGACCAAACTGGAAGCTGAGCAGGTTTCCCCGTTCAGCGCATAGCTTTGCTGCCCATTGGCTATCAGAAGTCATGAACTATTCTTGGTCTTGGCAATGGGTATTGTGTTTCTAGGTGCTCATATCTCACGTTACCTTTATGGCTCCTTCGGCACAGCCAGTACCTCCAAGCTCTCTTTGTGTGGTGGAATATCGTAGCTATAGCTTTAAAATTGCACCTCACTCCAAAGTACTGATAATATCCTCTTAGTTTGCTGCAAAGGACTTCATGTTGTGCTCGTAATGGTTTGTGCCGATTTTTCTTGCACCAGTCCCAGACCATCCTTTTGAAACGGCTGAGGCGCTTTTTGGCAGTCTTCTTCTTAATCACCCAATAGCCTCTGAGAGAGATTCCCCAGTAAAAGGTGAACCCGAGAAAGTCAAACGTTCCCGGTCCGTCGACTTGATCCTTCTTGTCAGACGGTCTGCCGAATCGTATCAGCTTTGTCTTTTCTGGATGTAATTCAAGACCAAAACGTTCAAATCGTTTTACCATTGCCTTCAAGGCCCTTCTTGCATCGGATTCAACCTCAAACCCGGTTATGTGTCGAGTAGCCCGAGGGAACCACCCCCTCAGGCCCTCACAGAACCGGACGTGAACGTCTCCGCTCATCCGGCTCCTATTGACCAGCCTATGCATAAAGTAGTCTCCAATGGGCAAACAAATTTGGCTGTCTTCGTGCAATTCGAGCCAGCCACTGACTTGCCCTTCGTCGATGCCCTCTAAAACGTTTGTATTTCCTTGTTGCCCAAATCACCAACCGGCGATCCAGGCACCTTAAGGCCGGGTAGAGTGCAGATTTATAAAACCTGCCATAGTAGTTAATCCAACCTTGAATGACAGGATTGAACATGTGGGCTAAATCTTCCAGGCTCTTGTCACTGCGCCTGGGCCAATTCCACTTTCGTGAGGTTTGCCGAATTGCTTTTGCTGCTTTATTGCTGACAGCAGGAGAAAAATTAATGAAGAATTTTCCCCATCGGTTCTTTGATTTCCGAGCACGAAATGTATAACCCAGAAAATCAAAACTTGTCAGGGCATAATCCTTTTGCCGGTCTGTATCCTTGCAGTAGACTATTTTCGTCTTCTCCGGATGTAATTCCAGTCCCACATTCTCCATTCGCTCATTCAGCTTTCTAAGCAAATATTCAGCCTGGGCAAGGCTTTTACAATGGCACACTGCATCATCCGCATAACGCTCAAACGGTATGGTCGGGCACTGCCTTTCCATCCAGTTGTCAAATGCATAATGCAAAAAGAGATTGGCCAGCAAGGGACTGATAACACCTCCTTGCGGGGTTCCCTTCTTTGGATAGAATAGTGTGTGGTCTGTCATCATCACAGGGGCTTTCAGCCACCGTTCTATATACAGAAGCACCCATCTGTCATCCGTGTGATACCGAACTGCTTTCATCAAAAGATCATGGTCAATATTATCGAAAAATCCTTTAATATCAAGATCCAATACCCAGTCATATTTCCAGCAATTCTCCCGGGCTTTCCCAACTGCATCCAAAGCAGATTTCTCCGGTCGATAGCCATACGAATCCGGATGAAAATGTTTTTCCAATTCCGGCTCCAATTGCTGTTTGACTATCTGCTGAGCGATTCTGTCCGACACTGTCGGTATTCCCAACGGCCTCATTCGACCGTCTCCCTTGGGTATTTCCACCCTCATTACCGGAGGAGGGAAATAACTGCCGGAGGACATCCGATTCCAGAGCTTGTAAAGATTGTCCTTTAAGTTAGACTCAAACTCTTCGATTGACTGTCCGTCTACACCGGCAGCCCCTTTGTTGGCTTTAACCCGTTCATATGCCTCCATAACCTCAAGTTTAGGAATACAAAACGGCTTTGCTTGGTTCAATCCAATCCTCCTGTTTCCAGTTGTTTTCTTTACTTCAAGCTGGTCAATGCTTCCCCTTCGCTCCAATTCCATTACAGAATCTTCATCACTACTACGGGTCGCTCCGCCCCTGTGCCCTGCATCGGTACTCTCATACTTACGGGTCCTCCGCTTGTATTTCTCCCTTAGCATCAGGGCGACAGGTTCCCACGTTCCACACAAAAGCCTGTCCCAAGTTCACGCCACCTTTATGCCGGAGGCCGCCCGGCCAGTAAACAGGTAACCGCCGAACTTATCCCGGGTTAACGACTACCCCCCGGTTTTGACCTCATCCCTACGCTTTCGACACTTCAATAGTGATTCACTTGCGTTCGTCTCCTTGGAACCTACCTGACAAGATCTTGTCCTGCCTTTTCCGTAACGCTCACCACCCCGGCTCTTAACCGGCGCAGCTTACGGTGGTTTGAAGCCTCCACCTGCATGGCGGCTTCGAGGGGCCTTCCCTCATCTTTTGTGCAGCATGGCTGCACTGTTTATTGCAACAGTGTCTGCCTTCGTGGCACACAATCATCCGCAAACCTTATCAGGAAGCTTCGTCCTTTCATTCTTGGCTGGACTTCTTTAACAAACCAGTCATCCAAAACATTATGAAGAAAGATGTTGCTCAAAATTGGTGAGATGACACCACCTTGTGGAGTGCCGGACTCTGTACAATAATACCTGTCTTCCTCCATCACACCGGCTTTTAGCCACTTACCAATTAGACGTATGATCCCTCCATCATTGACTCGTTGTTTAATAAATTCCTTTAAATGAGCATGATCGATATTATCAAATAGACCTGTAACATCTGCACTCAGTATCCAATTTGTATTATTCGTTATACAGCTTTCCCTCAGCTCTCTTATCGCTTGGTGCTGGCTATGTCCGGAACGAAATCCATGTGAAAAGGCATAAAAATTCGGTTCGTAGATCGCACTCAATATCATTTCCACAGCCTTCTGGACTATTTTGTCCTCAAGAGCCGGAATACCGATTGGTCTTTGTTTACCGTTCTCCTTTTCTATCCAAATCCGCTTAACGGGCGAGGCAACGTACTGACCTCTTTTCAGTCGTTGATGTAAATTATAGAGGTTCTGATCAAGATCAACAGCGTAATCTGCGACTGTGACCTTGTCCACGCCCATGGATTTGCCTTTCTTTAACCTGGAAAATGATTCCCTTAGCAATGACTGGTCTATCCTGTGAGCCAGTGAGGTGAATATCATTTCCGGATTGTTCCTTGCCAGCATGACAATATTATGTAATGACACATCCCCCACTAATCTCAGTGGATTGTCATTATTGCCGGGAATTGGCTTTGCACTTTTGGTTTTATGAGTGGCCTGTTCCACAATTATACGGTTTTGTGTTGATATGGTTTGTGACCTCTGTGTGTCTCCCATAGTTCCTTCCTTATATACGCTATGCCCTGTTTCACCTTCCCTACAGTGGGTCGCTTGGGCCTTACTTCCCCACCTATTCAATCAGCTTTCAAGCTGATCGTCGGTACTATGTTCCACTAAGACTGCCCAGAGTCCATCTCAGGTTTGTTCGTTATTCACTTTCCGCCCCTGATACCCTGTTGTATTTGTCCACCTTGTTTGTGCTTCCCAGATTCGTTCATAAGTTGAATCTCGGACTTGGTCAAGGGAGGTGAACTGTCGCCTTGAACACCTGGAATTTTGGGTATGGCTATTCCTGTATCCATTCAATGTACAGGGAGGCTGTGGGCTCTCTCAAGTTCCCGAGTTACCCCTTTGAGTACATGCCCTGGTCTAAGACTACGGTGGTGCCCCCTTCTCTTGTCATGGCGATCCGAGGACTGCTGCCTTCCGTCAACAGAAAAACGTCGGCGTTCCCTGTCCGCCTGTTTAGGTGAACAGTTTATCCAAAAACCACAATGTTAATCTTTTCGGAGCTCAATACAGGGCCTACACTCTCAATCATGTCCGGCTCAGGACTCCTGTTGCCAGGTTTACCCTCGGACTTCTTTACTGACCTGCTGACTATGCTTTGATCAGGTGGAATTTGCATCCACTGGGTAACATCAACAAATTTCTTGGGGTTCGATTACCTCCTTTCCCATTGTTTCGGGTTTATCTTGACGCAATCTGTTAATAATTCTTTTTGGATTATAGAGGCATAGGTTTTTATGAACGCTTCGTTCCGATTCAGTTCGTTGTTTTGTTTGAGTTCTCTAAACTCCTCAGACTGTTTTTTTAGTTGCATACCCATAAAAAGCATAGTTATGCCAATAATTAACGAGCCGGAAGTCCCTGCCAGAAAACTTCCAAACTCGGCCCATCGTTCATGGTCATGAGAGAGGAAGGGAAAATTATAGATGTAAAAAAATAAAGGAGACAAAGTAATAATGGCGCCCAACCCAATTAGCTTCCAATATTTCATAATGCCTAACCTCAATGCGAATTAAATTGTTTTTAATTTGGGTAGCAACTATCATTAAGAGTGTAAAGCAAAGAATCAATTTAATAGAACATACTCCTTCCTTTTATAGGGTCCGAAATCGAATTTTTGTAATCTGAAATTGCCTAAGCACTAATGGTATTTAAGCACCCCAAAACCATCAAGAAAGAGGCGTTGGCTACTTCTGTTATTGGTGACCTGGGTCGAAAATATAGTAGATCAAATCGAAAGGTTTGATGCGAGAACTACGCCTCTGAAAATCTCACTTTTTCAGACGAATAAGCACAGTATATTTTCCCTGTCAGTCTTGACCTTTTTTAATTTCCAAAGTGAATGATTTTTGCATTCTCATTGACCCGTTTCAGATGCGCACCGTGAGGATTGAACTCTTTTCAGGAAATTATCCGGCCATCATACATTGTGCCTGCTCTCAAAAGCCAAGAATCAATTTGGAAATTAAGGAACGGATTTTAACTAACTTGCCCACTTTGATATATCCGGGAGCGCAGGCGTCCCGCCTGCAGCAAAATGCAGGCGGGACGCCTGCGCTCCCAGGTCAAGTTATTTCGGTCTCATTCCTAACCTTCTCCTTAATTTTATTGCCGGTTTTTCTTTGCCTTTCATATCTGTGCTGATATACTTATGACCCTTGTAAAATTTCCAGGGGAGTATTGATTTATGATAAAAAAACTGCCCATTTGTATACAGACATCCGAAAAGATCATTGAGGGCAACTATTGCTATGTGGACAAAACCCCTTTTAAAAAAAAGAACACCTCTTTGACAGGAATACCAATACCGCCTGGGATTCCCCAACCATGAAGTCAAAAAAAGCCTGACAGGCTCAATTCTCCACTTGCTTGCAGCTGATATAAGGAAATAATGATGAATAAAAAGCAAGAACAAGTCTTATGTATTAACCGTAAAAACCTTCCCCAGTCCTGGGTAACCCAGAGAACCGTCCTTCCAATGGATTTTCCCACATTTGCCGCCACATGCACCAAAGCTGAATTTTCCTTTGTCCGCCGAGGCATTGCCGAAGAAGACAGACAAAAAAAACAGATCATCCCTTATATTCTTTTGCAGACATCCGATGCCGGCATGACTGCGGCCTACAACAGGCAGGGCAGCGAAAAACGGCTCCATGACCTGTGGTCCATCGGGATCGGCGGCCATATCAACCCGGAAGACACTGCCATGGGAGCGGACAGTTTTGAAAACATTTTAAAAACCGGCATGCAAAGAGAACTGGATGAGGAACTAACCCAGCGCGTTTTAAACGATCCCATTGAATTCATAGGTATTATCAGTGAAGATATCACGCCGGTGGGCAGCGTTCACATGGGGGCGGTATTTCTGATCAGGACACAGGACCCCAAAGGCTATCTGCCTGGAGATGAATTGCACAGCTTTACCTGGCATGCAACACAAAAGCTTTCTCAACTGAACTTAGAACTATGGTCTGAACTGGCCCTGGAACTACTTAATATTTCAGTGAATCCAGCACTTTAAGTGCCATAGAACCATTTTTTTTCAGCACCTTTGATCCCCTTGTAATTTTACACAGGCTGATGCCGTATTTTTCAGCGATTTTCCGCTGGGTCATACCCGCATGCAGATCTCTTAAAAGTTTCCAGCGTAAAGAAAGGTCCGAAAGCTCCGCCGGTGTAAAAATTTCTTCAAAAAAATATTCCAGTTCATCTTTATTTTTTATGGATAAAATGACTTCCAGTAATTCCTGATCTATACGCATTATTTTTTCTCACAAAACGACTGCACCCTGTAAGTATGGACGCTTAGGCCGCCTTTCATCCACTCATCAGCATCAAGCCCGGCTTTGATGCACAAATGGGATAAAAAGGAAGCTGCATCAGGCAATTGCTCCCAGACCTGGGGAAGAAAGATCGCCTGTTTGCTTCCTTTTTTGATAATAACGCCATCCTTGAACGGCACAAGTCTTTGAATCAACTCTTTTGCCGTAGTGTATTCAAATTTTTCAGGCAATGACAAAAGACTGATTTCCAGATCCACCTGGTCAAATTCATCCCCGGCAAGGGGTGGAAAACGGGAATCGTTGAACGCAGCAAGCCTTGCGGTTTTCCCCACCCCTGTCTTCAGGGATTCAACCGGTTCTATGACACCAATACATCCCCTTAAGACACCGTTTTTATGCAGGGTCACAAACAGACCCTGTTTAACTTCCAAAAAGGGATGATTCAAATCCATTTGTGTTGAATCCACAGGAAGACCAAGTTCTTCGGCAATACTGTTGCGAGCTATTTTCAGCAGTATCTGCCCTTGTTTGTCATTTATCATTAATTTTACACTAGCTAATTTTAGATTATCATTTTGGGCTTGATTCTATTGTAGGCCATTTTTCGTAGGGGCAATCCCTCTGTGGTTGCCCTCGTTAGGGCAGGCACGGTGGCCTGCCCCTACAGCGGCCGACGTTGGAACCAATCCCATCAGTTTCCCTTAAAATACCTGTCCACAAGGGATTCGGCCAGTCCCACGTATGTCTGGGGTGAAAGCGCCCTCATGCGTTCTTTAACCTCAGGCGGCACCTTTTCAAGTCCGTCCACAAACCGGGCTAAATCCTCTTTCTGAATTTTTTGGCCCCGGGTCAGGTCTTTGAGCCGTTCATATGGATTATCCTCGCCATACACCCGCATAATGGTTTGAAACGGTTCGGCCAGAAGTTCGGGGTTATTGTCAAGATCCCTTTCAAGCACCTCATGGTTTAAATCCACTTTTGACAGACCCTTCTGGGCATTTTTTATCCCAATGGTAAAATACCCGAACACTGTACCAAGACTGCGTAGCACGGTGCTGTCGCTCAAGTCCCTCTGGAACCGGGATTTCTGTAGTTTAACCGCCAGGTGTTCCATCATGGAAATCGCAAGACCCATGTTACCTTCACTGTTCTCAAAATCAATGGGATTGACCTTATGGGGCATTGTGGATGATCCGGTTTCTCCTTCCTTAACCCGCTGTTTGAAGTATCCTAAACTGATATAGCCCCACATGTCACGGTCAAAATCAATCATCACTGCCGCCGCCCGGACCATGGCATGAAGCACCCGGGACAGGGCCGTATTTGGATTTATCTGGGTGGTGAATAAAATGGGTTCAAGACACAGGTAATCCCGGATAAACCGTTCAGACGCGGCCATCCAGTCAATTTCGGGAAACGCAAACACATGGGCGTTGTAATTGCCCGTGGCCCCGTTTATTTTTGACTGTATTTTAGTGCTTTCCAGAACCTGAATTTCCTGGTTCAAGCGCCAGGCAAAATTGATAAACTCTTTTCCCGGGGTTGTGGGGGTAGCGGCTTGCCCATGGGTGCGGGACATCATTGGAACACTTTTATAAACCAGGGCTTTTTTCTCAATTTCCGCCACAAAGGTTTTAAGCAGTTCAACCACCAGGTCCTTGCCTTTTTTAAGCATCAGCCCGTATGCCGTATTGTTGATGTCTTCGGAAGTACATGCAAAGTGAACCCATTCCCGTATTGAGGCCAGCCCTGCCGCATCCAATTTTTCTTTAATAAAATATTCCACGGCCTTTACATCATGGTTGGTCCGGGATTCTATCTCCTTGACCCTAAGCGCATAATCCTCATTAAAATCATCTATCAAACCATCTATCAACGCATCCAACCCTGATAAATCCAAGGACTGATCAGCCTGTACCATCTCATGGACCTTTAAATCCGTTATCAGAAATTTCAGCCACTTAAGTTCAACATGAATCCTGTGATGAATTAATCCGGATTCACTGAAAATATTTGAAAGATCACCCGTAAGACGGGCATAGCGTCCGTCTATGGGTGTGATGGATAACACCTGTTTCATGTTCGCTCCAGTTATAAATAATTGTGTTAATTTTGCAATAAAACACAATAACAGATCAACCTTATCTTGACAATCCTGAAGGATTTAAAGTATCTTACGAACCTGTTTTTATTAATCTTTCACGAAGCGAGCTTGTGTGCCGCAGGACAGGAGTAACTAGTTATTATGGCGCTGACCAAAACTATTATAGCAGAAAAAATACAAAATGAACTGGACCTGTCAAGAACCGTTGCCTATGACATCATGGAAGACTTTCTTGAAATTATAAAAGAGACCATTTCAAGTGGTGAAGATATTATGATTTCAGGTTTCGGCAAATTTTGTGTAAATGAAAAAAAAGCAAGAAAGGGACGCAACCCTGCAACGGATGAAGAGATGACGCTTCCGGCCAGGCGGGTTGTCACCTTTAAATGTTCCGGAAAACTCCGGGATTTGATCAATTCCGACACACAATAGAACGATGTTTTTATCTGACCAGACGATCACCAACATTATTCTTGTTACGATCATTGTTGATTTTACAATGAATTATGTGGCTGATCGTCTGAACATCGGCAGCCTTGCAACTCATCTGCCCGAAAAATTTTCAGATATCTATGACCAAACACGGTATGAACAGTCCCAGCATTATCTTAAGGCCACCACCCGGTTGGGTACGATCACGTCAACCATTGACCTTGGTATCCTTTTAGCGTTCTGGTTTCTGGGCGGGTTCGGTGCCCTTGATAACTTTGTCAGGGGGACCGGATGGTCTTCCATTGGCTGCGGACTATTATTCATCGGTATTCTTGCAGGATGCAAATTCATTATATCCCTGCCCTTTTCCATCTATTCCACCTTTGTCATAGAAGAAAAATTCGGGTTTAATAAAACCACACCAAAACTTTTTGTGCTGGATCTGCTGAAATCCATAATTTTATCCTTGGCATTAGGCATCCCGTTGCTGTCTGCCATATTCTGGTTTCTGGAAAGCACGGGTTCCTGGGCCTGGATGATCTGCTGGGGCGTGGCCACAGCGTTTATGCTGGCAGTTCAATACATTGTTCCCACATGGATCATGCCTTTGTTCAATAAGTTCACACCCCTTGAAGACAGTGAATTAAAAGACAAACTTTTTGCCTATGCAAAAACCATTGATTTTCCTTTGACTCAAATCTTTGTCATGGACGGCTCCAAACGCAGCACCAAGTCCAATGCATTTTTCACAGGTTTTGGAAAAAACAAACGCATTGTGCTGTTTGATACCCTGATCAACGCCCATACCCCGGACGAACTTTTAGCCGTACTTGCTCATGAAATGGGACATTTCAAAAAAAAGCACATCCAGCGCCGCCTGATTTTCGGTATTCTTCAGATGGGGGGTGTGTTTTATCTGCTGTCTTTATTCATCACCCAGCAAAGCCTTTTTACGGCATTTTATGTGGACACGCCATCCATATATGCCGGTCTTGTTTTTTTCAGTATTCTTTTTTCCCCGGTTGACCTGGTTATCTCCATTATCATGCAGTTCTTCTCAAGAAAAGATGAGTACGAAGCAGATCGATTTGCCGCTTTGACAACAAAAAAAGCCGGGGCTTTGATAACGGCATTAAAAAAACTCAGTGCCGATAATCTTTCCAACCTTACCCCGCACCCCTTTTATGTGTTTTTAAATTACTCCCATCCACCACTGGCCCAACGCGTTGCAGCCATGGAAAAAATTGAAGGCATGGTCTGATATCATGGAGCGGCTTTTAGTATTTGCGGATATTCACGGATTTTTCCCGGCCTGGCTGACGGTAAAAGCGCTAGCCGGTCCAGGCGATGCCGTTGCCATTGCAGGGGATTTGTTTGATACAAGGTATGGCAGCTACAATGATCCTGATTTTGCCCCGGACCAGATCCGCTCAACGATTACCGACCTGAATTTCAAACTCTTTTATATTTACGGCAATTGTGACGTGGAAGGATTCTGTAAAGGATTTTCCCATGAATTGAGCTTTAAGGCCTTTAATAAAACCATTTTCATGCATCACGGGCATCAGGATACCCTGAGAATCCCACAAGGTACGAATATCATTATCCAGGGGCACACCCACCTGCCCCACTTAGAAAAAATCAAAAATTGCATCCACCTGAATCCAGGCTCCATTGCAGTTCCCAGAAACGATACACCCACCTTCGCCGTCATTGACAACAACAGTGTAAGTCTGATGGCGCTGTCCGGCAAAAAACTGGCATCACTGAATTTTTAGCCTTTTTTGCATAGGCCTCTATACCAGGAACAGGTGTGGGGACGGGTTCTGCTGTTCTAATTTTATTCTCGCACAAAGCCTCAAAGACACAAAGAGTCATAAAACCAAATATAATCTTTGTGTCTTAGTGTCTTTGTGCGAATTTTTTCAAAAGGCCCCACGCCTCTGTCAGTTTTCGTATATCAATTTCATACACGCCTTATTATTAATTTTAAATTAACTTTATTTTAATTGTTATGTTAAAAATAAAATTATTGATTAATACGCCGCCTATGTTTATTTTAATCGACAACTTTAGTTTATTGTTCAGTTCCTTTTACTTTTAAAGAAGCTGGCTAATGTTTTTACGACCTGTATTTTTTTACAGGTGGTTCACAAATCGAAAACGATAATTTGGAGGCGTTGCAAATCATGGATATGAGATTTTCAAAGAGTAATGATGCACTGGGAACCAAAAACCGAGGAGATGTTTGTGAATCAAGCCTGTGTACCCTGTGCCGGGCTGACTGTGTCGGAAAATGCGAAACCTGGCTGTCCAGCATGACAGGCCGGAAACTGCTGTATCCCCGGAGCTTTGGCCTGGTAACGGCCGGGGCTAACAACACCAGCCATGTGGGGGTTTCTTACAATAGCCTGAGAGTCCAGGGCTATGCATATGGATCCAGCGGCCTGGCACACGGACTTACTAACGATCCGGATGACTGTGTGTTCCCCAATGTTTCCCTGGAAACCGAATTTGGCAAAAAACAGAAAACCAAGATAAAAATGCCTTTGATGACCGGTGCATTAGGCTCCACATTCATTGCAGAAAAATATTGGGATTCCTTTGCCATTGGCGGGGCACTTGTGGGGATTCCCGTAGTCATTGGGGAAAACGTGGTAGGTGTTGACCGTAATTCTGAAATTTCGAACACCGAAACCAAGCAGGGAAAAATAAAGAGTGCCCCGGAACTGGACCGCCGTATTGATACTTACCTGCGGTACTATGACGGATACGGTGCCATTATTGTTCAGCTCAATGTGGAAGATACCCGCAACGGCGTGGCCGAATACGTAGTAGACAAGTATGGCGACAAATGTATCATTGAATTGAAATGGGGCCAGGGCGCTAAGAATATCGGCGGGGAAATCCAGGTACGCTCCCTGGAATACGCGACCTTTCTTAAAAACCGCGGCTACGTGGTGGACCCGGATCCCTCAAAAGAGGATGTCCGTCAGGGGTTTGAGCAGGGCGCCATCAAGTCTTTTGCCCGCCACAGCCGACTGGGGGGCACCAACCTTTCCTCTGTGGACCAGGTTCAAGAAGATTTCATGAACAGTGTGGCATATCTGCGTGACATCGGGTTTGAACGGATCACCCTGAAAACAGGTTCCTACGGCATGGAAGAATTGGCCATGGCCATCAAATTTGCCACGGATGCGGAACTGGATCTGCTCACCATTGACGGTTCCGGCGGCGGCACGGGCATGAGCCCCTGGAACATGATGCAGAGCTGGGGGGTTCCTTCCGTCATCCTTCATGCAAAGGCCTATGAATACGCAAGTCTTCTGTCTGCCAAGGGAAAAAGCGTAGTGGACATGTCCTTTGCCGGTGGATTTGCACTGGAAGATCATATTTTTAAAGCCTTGGCCGTAGGCGCGCCTTACACCAAGCTGGTGTGCATGGGCCGGGCAATCATGATACCGGGCTTTTTAGGCGCTAATATTGAAGGCGCGATCTACCCGGAACGCCGGGCCGAGGTCAATGGAAACTGGAATGAACTGCCAAAGAATGTTCTGGAAATAGGCAAGACTGCAGATGAAATTTTTGCGTGCTACCATGATCTGGAAGATAAGCTCGGCAAGGATGAAATGGGTAATATCCCCTATGGCGCCATTGCCTTTTACACCCTGGCGGATAAACTGGGATGCGGCCTGCAGCAGCTCATGGCCGGGGCCAGAAAATTCTCACTGGACAAAATCACCCGGCAGGAAATCTTTTCCGGAAACAGGGAGACTGCCAGAGAGACAGGAATTCCGCATGTTGCAGACGTTAACGATGAAAGTGCCAGAAAGATCCTGAACTCTTAGCGTTCTTAAATCATTGGGCTTTCATATTGATCCAAAACAAGGTAGCAGGCTCTGTCAGGGGATTAACCCATTGGCTTGGGAAATCTTTGCCCAGAAAAATGGTGTCCCCTGCGGACATATCCTGCATCCTGTTATCCAGAACCAACTCAAGACGACCGGACACCAAATGTCCCAGTTCAGGACCTTTTTGAACCATAAAATGGGCGTTGAGCCGCTTTCCCGGAAGAAAGGTTATCAAAAAGGCATCCATGGGCAAATCCAGGTCCGGTGGGGTCAACTGGGCGATTTCAATACTGTTTTTATCCAAATCCGATCGGATGATGCGCACGGACTCATCACTGGAAAAGATGTCCCTGGGACCGGGAATCCGGGGCTTGAAAAACGAGGCCACATCCACGGACAGATTTTCGGCAATGCGGTACAGCGCCGGTAAAGACGGAAACACATGATTGCTCTCAATCTGTGAAATGGTGGAGGGGGTAACCCCGGCCAGGCGGGCCAGCTCTCTCTGGGACATTCCCTGGTGGCTGCGGAACGCCTTGACGGCCTGGCCCAGATCCAGGATAACAGCTTTTTTTGTTTCGGTTTTCCGGAGTTGGATTTCCCCGTTTTCACAAGAATATGGAACCGGGATACCCAAATCTGCAGGGTAGCGTTTGTCTGCCTTAAGAAGTTTAATGCAGGATCGGCCCTGGGTCATGGTCAAATCCACCGCCACCTGGGCGATCTGATTGATATGAGCCCTGATCCGGCTCGAATGGGCGTTTTTTTCAATGATCCAATAGGCAATGGTATCCATTTCATAGAGCCTGGGACAGGAATGGGAGTAAAATTTCAGGATTTGATCTTCCCCTTCCCACAGATCCTGCATACCAGTGAGACTTTCCATAACAAACCGCACATCCCCGGAAAGAGTACGGTGCAGGGCGTCAATGGCGTCAAGCACCGTATCCGGCTTCCAGGGATCAGTCACCCGGATAACCTGATAAGGCCACTGGGCGCCGTCTTTTTCGTAAAATTTATTGAACACTTCGGCCTTGTCACCCTTGCCATTGGTAAAGCAGTCCAGAATAGTCAGCTGGGGGTTATCCGCCAGGGGACCCAGAGTCTGAATAAGATTTTTCGGCGACCTGTCAAAGGAGACATATACAATGGGTTTGTTCTGCTGATGGGAGGCCTGGATAAATTTCATGCAAAAAGGATAGGCCAGACTGCCGGCGTCATCATACAAAACCACGTTGTCACCGATAAACAGTCCATTGAGTAGCTGGTCCAATCCGGGGATTCCTGAAGACACCTTTTTTTTAACCATAAATAATAATTCCAATTTTAATTAACTGTTCCATACGAAAACATCATATCAGAAACACGTTCATAAAACCATTTTCATGCGTTAGAGACCAGGATAATCACTTATACTTTGTTTGAAAAACAGAACCGGGCATGATAGTATCCCTTTCGCTGCCACTCGGCCCCAAAAAACGCTGAAAGGCCTTTGTGACGGCTGGATTCGTTATTATTTAAGGAGAAAAAATGACACCCTGTGAAACTGAACCTAAACCCGTCAATATAGATCCGGACCAGGACGCATGGTTTACGGCGTTTTTCCTTGAAAACCATATTGATCCATTTGCCTATCCCACAGAAGTCGGATCCCGGGAGCAAGTGGAATTCATGGTGTATCCGGAAAATAACGAACGGTTCTATCCCTGTTCCGATACCATGTTTAATGCAATTATGTCCCGGAAAAGACCAAGGTTCCTGAGTAACCGTTACCGCGACGTGCTCGACAAAATTTTTGCCATTGTCAAAGAATTCATTGATTCGGAATATGACCGTGCATTCTTAACCAGACTGATAAAAATAAAATATGATAACGAAATCCAAAGCCGGCTGCTCATACCCTCCCGGCTTGAAAAACGCCTGTATAAAATTTTCTTAACCCGCACCCATATAGAAGACCCGTATAAAAACCAAAAAAAAAGGGAAAACGAGAGGGCATACAGGTTCATGGCCTCGGAATCCTTTAAAAAAGCATTAAACGAAGTTGACGGTGCCATTGATACCATGAAGGGATTAACCCTCAAAGAGGTTAAGGCAAAAATTAATGAGATAGAATTCACACGACGGCTCTCCCTTTTAACGGCGTCCGCCCTATGGCAGGATGACAACTTCAAGGTTCCCTCGGCGTCGGCCATAAAAACCCTGTTAAACGCCAAAATTACAGGCAACGGCATGGAACGGCTTCTTGAATTAGTGAATGCACCAAAATCAAAATTTCTGTGGCTTGCCGGCGAATCCGGGGATGTGGTGGCGGACATTGCCATTGCTCAGTTCCTGGCAAACATTGGCCATATTGTAATCCTTGCGGTCAAGGAAAACCCATTTTTTAAAAAAGTCTGCCTGAACGACACCCGAACAGACCCGGTCCTTGCCAAGGCCCTGGAACAGGCTCATTTCATTCACGACAAAGCCATCAGTAAAAACAAGCTGCTCCAACGCCTGAAACGGGATGAACATCTGTATGTGATATCCGACGGCACCCAGGAATCGCTGAATCTTCTGTTGGTCTCCACCACCTTTTCACGGGTTTTCAAGGAGGTGGACTGCGTGGTGACAAGGGGGCCGAAACAAAGAAACCGGATGATCCAAACCCATTTCAGGTTTACCAGGGATGTAATCAATATCTGCGCAAAAAACAAAAGACTGGACATTGTCTTTAAGCCCAGGCATCCTGATTTTATCATTTTCAGCCACACGGATCTTGAAGGAAAAGCCAATAAAATTATTTCTGAAATGAAGCAGGCCAAAAATAAAAACATGACTGTAATGTTCTATTCGGGTATCATCGGTTCCATACCCGGCAGAATTGATGTGGCAAAAAAAATAATGAACCGTTTTGTTGAACATTTAAAAAACCAGTCCGACAATCTGTTTATCATTAATCCTTCTTCATATTATGAGCCGGGAATGGATGCCGATGATCTGATGTATATGTGGGAAATTGTTCAACGAAGCGGATACATTGATATCTGGCGCTTCCAGACCTCCGAGGACATTTCCCAAAGCTTTAAAATCATGGAACAAAAGGTGCCGCCGGAATGGATCGGAAAGGATGCCACCTATTCCACCGGCTGCACCAAGGAAATGCGCATTGCCCAGGAGGTCCAGAAAGAGAACCCGGAAATGCAACTCATTGGGCCTGCCGTGGATAAGTTCATGCGCAGGGATGAATATGGGGTGGGCTCCATGTTTGATCGACGCCTGGCCTGGATATCGGACAGACGCAGGTCGGATCGACGGAAGGGTGGGCGCCGTGCATGATCAACAGGCTGTTACAGAATATAAAGGGTACCATTTTATATGGCTGTTTTCGAATATAACGGACTGACTGCTTCCGGCAGAAAAAAATCAGGCATTATAGATGCTGAAAATCCCGACGCAGCCCAAGATAATTTAAAACAAAAAGGCATTTTCCCCACCTCAATCCTTCGAATTGAATCAGGGGCAGGCCGAATAAAAACAAAAAAAGGGGCATCCAGGGGAAAAACCTTTAACCTGCCGCCACTTTTCTCTTCCGTAAAATCTTCGGAAGTCACCATGATCACACGCCAGCTGGCCACGCTTCTGGCCGCAGGATTCCCCTTGCTCAAAGCTGTTGCTACCCTGGTGCCCCAGGCCAAGAGTAAAATCTTTAAGCGGGTTCTGTCCAGGGTCAAGGACGCCATTGAAGAGGGCAACAGTTTTGCCGACGCTTTAGGTGCCCACCCCCAGGTATTTTCTGCGGTATACATCAACATGGTCAAGGCAGGGGAAGCCTCCGGCACCTTAGAGGTTGTGCTGGAACGGCTGGCTGATTTCAGCGAAAAAAGAGAGGACACGAAAAAGAAAGTCCAGGCGTCCCTGGCCTACCCCGTGTTCATGGCGGTGATTGGTTTCCTTGTACTCATCTTTCTTTTAACCTTTATTGTCCCCAATATCACAAAAATATTTACGGATATGAACCATGAGCTACCCATGCCCACCCAGATGCTTCTTGGTATCAGCGGCATGGTAAAAACGTGGTGGTGGCTGATAATTCCCGCACCGTTTTTTGCCATATTATGCCTGTACGGCATCCGTAAAACAGACAAAGGGGGGCGTATTCTTGACCGGATCATTTTATCCCTGCCGGTATCCGGCAACCTGACCAGACAGCTCATTGCATCCCGGTTTTCCAGAACATTAGGATCGTTGCTTGACAACGGGGTGCCGCTTTTAACAGCTTTGGGCATTACCAAAACCATATCCGGCAACCGGGTGATTGCCGAATTGATCGAAAAGTGCGCCCAGACAGTGGAGCAAGGCGGCAGCCTTGGTTCTGTTCTGGAAAAAAGTTCAGCCTTTCCGGATCTTGCGGCGCAGATGATCAAGGTGGGGGAAAAAAGCGGAGAAATGGAAAAAATGCTGGAAAAGTTAGCAGAACTGTTTGAAAGAAATGTTCAGACAGCCATTACAGCGGCCACCTCAATTATCGAGCCTTTGATCATTCTTATCATGGGCGTAGTGATCGGATTTATCATCCTTGCGGTTTGTTTGCCTATATTTGAAATCAACCAGTTAATAGGTTAAATATCATCGCCAACTTTTTGATTCTTGAAAAACCGGCCATCCTGCCTTATAGTTTTACTTTTCATTACATGTCCTATTGGGCCTGAACAGAAAATGATACCAATAATTTGGTGAAGTGATAAAGAATGACGATACCAACAGTCTATGTAACCTCGGAGTTAAAGGCGACCATTGCCTGTGAATCATGCGGAAAGTCCTACACCAAGGACGTGTCCAAATTCATCGAGCACAAAGCCCGGGTCCGGTTGAAATACAAATGCACGTGTGGGCATATTTCCAGCGTAATGTTAGAAAGACGGCGGATTATCCGCAAGGAAGTCCGCCTTAAAGGGGTGCTCATCCAGAACAGGAAGCAGTACCCCGGTGTGATCACGGACCTCTCCCGTAACGGCATCCGGTTTAAAACTCTGGAAAAGGCATTTATCGAAGAGGACAATACGGCTGAGGTCAAGTTTGTTCTGGACAATCCCAACCGCTCCGAGATTCGTAGACAGATAAGGATCAGGAAAGCCTTTTCCGATTACAGCTTTGGCTGCGAATTTGAGGATACCGAGCATTTCGACGATCTGGGAAAGTATTTTTTGTTTTATTTTTGATAAAAGAGAGAATTATGGAACAGATTAAAAGCACCGGAATAACCCGGCGGGACTTTTTGCAGGGCTGTACGGCAACGGCCATAACCTTGGCAGGCGCGGGACTTTTTCAGGGATGCGCCATTGATCCGGTCACCGGACAAAAGCAGTTGATGCTCATGAGCCGGGATCAGGAAATATCCATAGATAAACAGCAGTCGCCCTTTCAATTTTCTTCGGACTACGGCGTAACCCAGGATAAAGGACTGAACCGGTATGTTGCCGGCGTGGGTAACTCCATGCTGCCCCAGGTCCACCGTCCCGACATGCCCTATAATTTCCAGGTGGTCAATGCTACCTATGTAAACGCCTATGCGTTTCCCGGCGGCTCCATCGCCGTGACCCGGGGAATTTTACTGGAGCTTGACAATGAGGCGGAGCTGGCCTCACTTCTGGGGCACGAACTGGGGCATGTCAATGCACGGCATGCGGCCGAACAGCAATCCAAAGGACAGATATCGTCCATTATAGTGGCAGGTCTTGCAGTGGCAGCAGAGACCCAGGGTGCCGGATTGGGCGATTGGGCCCAGAAGCTTGGGGGCCTGGGACAGGGCTTGTTCCTGTCCAAATACTCACGGGATAACGAACGTGAGGCCGATTCTTTAGGGCACCAGTACATGGCCCGGTCCGGACACAACTCCAAAGGGTTTACCGGTCTTATGGAGATGCTCAACGAAATGAATACCACAAAGCCCAATTCAACCCAGATGCTGTTTGCCACCCATCCCATGAGCCGGGAGAGATTGGATTCCGCCAGAAACAGAGACAACGGCATATACCGGGAAACCCATTCCCTGAATCTGTACCGCGACCGGTATATGGACCACACAGCGAATTTAAGGTCGCAGAAAGCCTTGATCGCCAAACTCCAGGAAGCAGATAAATTCCTGGCCAAAACGCAGTATGACCAGGCCGAGGGTGCGTTGATGTCTGCACTCAGATTAAAAGACAATGATTATACAGCCCAGGTGATGACAGCCAAGTGCATGTTGATCAGGAAAAAAAATAAGACCGCCGCATACCATGCCGGCCTTGCCAAACAACTTTTCCCCCGGGAAAACCAGGGACATTATATTTCAGGGCTTTCCAATCTGGCGTTAAAAAAACCCATGCAGGCCCATGCGGACTTCGCTGCATCAAGCAGGCTGCTGCCGGGAAATCCCCAGACAACCTTTTACCAGGGCTACGCCCTTGACATGGCCGGCAGAAAACAGCCGGCAGCCCAGGAATATGCAGCATATCTCAAAGAGATCAATTATGCGTCAAATAAATACAGCCAGTATGCGTATAAGCGGCTTAAAGCATGGAATTATATTGAATAGTGTTTGAACGCAACGTCACCCACCTGCGGCGTTGCAGAAAAATTTACAATCCTCACATACTTTAGTATGCTCCGGTTGAAAATTTTCTTGCGCCTTGCATCTGGGCAACTTTGCGTCCAAACACAGGTTTTCGGTCAGACACTAAATAAAAAATGATGAAGGTGAGCGGGAGACAACACCTATTCCTGGGTGACGCGCAACACCTCCCGAAGGGAAGTGATGCCCTGGGCTACTTTGGTCAACCCGTCGGCTCTCAGGGTTTTCATTCCTTTTTTTATTGCAGCCTCCTTGATCAGGTTGGCATCCGAAGTTTCCAGGATAAGCGATTTCAAGCCCTCATCCAGGGGCAGAATCTCCATAATGGCCTGGCGTCCCGAATATCCTGTGTTAAAACATTTTGGGCAACCTTTCGGTTTGAACACCGTCTGCCCCGGCGTAAGCCCGTTTATGCTTTCAAAACTGCTCAAATCCGCATTGGACAGGACAAATTCCTCCCGGCAATGGGGGCAGAGTACCCGGACAAGACGCTGGGCAATTATATGATTCACCGAAGAGGTGATCAAGTAAGGCTCCACACCCAAATCCACCAGGCGAGTCACCGCACCAGGGGCATCATTGGTGTGAAGGGTGGAAAACACAAGGTGCCCGGTCAAAGCGGACTGGATCGCAATTTCAGCCGTTTCAATATCACGTATCTCACCAATCAGAATAACATCCGGATCCTGGCGAACAATGGATCTAAGTCCCCGGGCAAATGTGAGGCCTGTTTTCTGGTTGACCTGGATCTGCCCCACCCCCTTCAAGTTGTATTCCACTGGATCCTCAACCGTGATAATAGACCGGTCCGGGGTGTTGATTTCAGACAACCCCGCATAAAGGGTGGTAGTCTTTCCACTGCCCGTGGGGCCTGTAACCAGGACAATGCCGTGGTTCTGCCGGAAAATCTCATGCAGGTGCCGTTCATTTTCTTGGGACAGGCCGAATTCCGAAATCTGCATGAAAGATCCGGACTTGTTCAACAGCCGGATAACCAGGCGCTCCCCGAAATTGGTGGGCACTGTTGAAATACGCATATCAATTTCCTGGTTTCCAAGACGGACCTGGGCCCGGCCGTCCTGGGGAATCCGCTTTTCGGCAATATTCATCTTAGCCATGACTTTAACCCTGGAAATCAGGCTGGACTGGAACATCTTGGGCGGAGACATCATGGGATAGAGTATGCCGTCAATGCGGTACCGGACAACAAGCTCGTCCTGAAACGGTTCGATGTGAATATCGCTGGCACCCGCCTTGACCGACTGGGATATCATCTGATTGACCAGGCGAATGACCGGGGCGTCGCTGGTGTCATCCAAAAGATCTGCGGTCTGCTCAATGTCTTCAATGTGGAGGAATTCATCATCTTCAATGTCATCCATCAATTTCTGGACATTATGCTCCTCCTGATCAAAAATCATATTGACGGCACTCAGTATCTGGGCTCTTGTGGCCAACGCCAGGGTATAGTCCCCAAAGCCGACATACATGGCCACCTCATCCACATAGCTCAAATCCGATGGATCATTCAAAGCAACGATCGGACGTTTGTTTTCAGGCTTAAGCGGGACAATAAGATTTTTTTTCAAAAACTTGCGGGTAATCTTCTCGGACACAGACATATCCGGATTTAAAAAAGCGATATCTTCCAAAAATTCAATGCCGTAGATCGCTCCTAACGCTTTCAGAGACTGGGATTCAGATACAAGTTTAGTGTCACAGGCCATGTCCGGCATCCGTGCCGGATTCTTGGCACAGGCAGCCCTAATTTTTTCCCTTTGTTCATGGTCCAGGGTGACAATCGTTGCCAGCCTGTCAATAAACTGCTGGATTAATTTTTCCATATCAATTCAAAAGAATGCTTTTTATGGGCGCATCTTCATCATACAATTTGATTTCCTGTTTCTGAAGTTCATCCATCTCATCCTTTTTTTCCTGATAAATCTCTTTTGCCTCCAAGGTATTTTTAACCACCCTGGGGTTCAGGAAAATAAAAAGATTGGTTCTGTCACTGCCCGAAGACCGGCTTTTAAAGGCATTGCCCAGAACAGGTATATCACCCAGGCACGGCGTCTGGCCCACTTCCTTGCTCAGCGTCTCGTCAATCAGCCCGCCAATCACCACGGTATTACCATCTTTCACAATAATGGTGGTTTCAAGTTCCCGTTTCAAGGTGGTGGGCCGGTCCGCATTGGTGGTGTTTGCGGTGTCCAGTTTGGTAACTTCCTCATAGAAATCCAATCTTACCAGCCGGTCCTGGCTGATGGACGGAGTGATTTTCAGGGTAATACCCACGTCCTTGTATTCGTATGTATTGTAGCTGGTCTCGGAAGTGTCTTCGGTACCGCCCCGGGTTTGGTAAGCCACATTTTTACCAATGGTAATGGAGGCCTCCTCGTTTTCCGTGGTCAAAAGTTGGGGCGTGGCCAAAATTTTCACATCTGAATCTTCCTTGTATGCCTGGATAATGGCCTTGAAGTCTCCACCGAAGACACCCATGGAAAAACCGCTGGGCAGCTCCAAATCCCTCTCATTATCCCAAGCTCCTAAAGACGAAGAAGAGGTGCCGAATCTGCCAAACGCGGGGCTGCTGCCAATCGTTCCCTCAACCTGCCATTCCATACCAAAATCAAGGGACCGTTCTGCGTTCATCTCCATGAGCAAACATTCAATATAGACCATGGATCTGGGCACATCCAATTTTTTAATCACCTCTTCCAGCACCGGATAATCATCTTTATCCGCTATAATAATCAAGGAGTTGGTGGCTTTATCCGCCGTTATTTTGATGTCATCGGACAAAAGAGGTGCTTTTTTCTGCCCATCCTTTTTTGAATTACTGCTGCTTTTTTCGGGAATTTCCTGAAGCACAGCGGCTAAGTCTTCGGCAATGGCATGCTCGAGATAATAGACCCGGATCTTTTCTTCCCCTTTTGGTACCTCTTTGTCTAAAGCATCCACAAGTGCTGTAATCTGTGCGCTTTCCTGTTCACTGGCCAAAAGGATAATGGAATTGGTCCGTTCATCGGCTACCATCTCCACAGAAAAATCATCGCTGGTTTTTTTCCTGCTTCTTAAAATTTTTTTTGCTTTTGCTGAATAAATCTTGGTCAGATTGGTGACCATTTTTTCGGCATCTGCATATTTGATGGGCAAAATGGTGATTTTGCGGCCCACCCCTTCCACATCAATGGCTTTGATCAGCTTGAGCAGCCGGTCAATGCTGGCAAGGGTTGCCGTAACAATGAGCATATTCGAGTCGGCATGGGATAAAACGAGACTGCCCTTTGCAAGCATGGGGGTTAAAAGGGATTTAAGCTCATCGGAGCTTGCGTAAGTCAGAGGGATAAGCCGGGTGACCAGTTTATCGGATGCCTGTTCCGCATGCATTGCCACACGGGTGTCCACATTATCCCCCCTGGCATCCACAGCAGGAATAATCTTGACAACACTTCCGGTTTCAACCGTGGCAAACCCGTAAATATCCAGAACCGATTCAAATACCTTATACGCGTCATCCACGGATATTTTTTCAGGAGAAATAATAGTAACCTTTCCTCTTACCTTGGTGTCCACCACAAAGTTTTTCTGGGTCAGTTTGCTGATGAATTTAATGAACACACCGATATCAACATCATTAAAATCCATGGACACAAATTCCGACGTGTCCTGACTCTGTGCCGCTTGCACCGGACAAAGCCCGGACAGTGCCAACACCAGAAGGATTAAGCAGATGTGTTTGCTTGTGAAAGCGTAACGCCGGTCCAGTAACATACAGATTCTCCTTTGGTAATTCATCAGCACGATCTTTTTAGATAAACCGAAAAAGCAAACAATTCTAAGATCTATGCCCGTTTTCTTTTCCTGATTTTAACGCCAGGGTCTGGGTTTCAATTACTGCATCCAGAAGTTGCCCCTTGTCACCGGACTTTGTCAGGGACAATGAAATAACAGACACGCCATGGGGTGACGTTTCAATTCTGACAAGAAAATCCACCAGGCCTTTTAAATATACCTGCTGAAGCTTGACCGTTACCCGGGAACGGATATAATCACTGTTTTCCACATCCTGGGAAAAGGGTTTCATATAGGCAACATTTTTTTTCACAAGACTCTTGGATGACAGAGACTCCAAGAAGGAAAACAGCGTAAACTTAAGCCCTCTTTTTTCAAGTATCTCTTTTTCCAGATCAAAACTTTTTGCGTATTGTCGACGTGTTATTTCAAGGCGTTGCATCAATTCAAGATCCCGGGCTTTTGACACCACCTTTTTTTCAAGTATTGCGCGCTTGTCCACGGCCGGCAGATAAACAAACCAGACAAGACCGAACAGCACAAGAAACACTAAGCCTGCGACCATAACTTTTTTATCCCGTTTTGACAATTCAAGCATAATCAGATCTCAATAATAAATTTAAAATCCACCCGGTTGCCGCCCTTTCCCGCCACTGCACTGCCGATATTCACCTTTCTAAAAAACGGCGACTTTTCAATGAAACCCTTTACCTGATCAATGGTATTATAATTATCCGCAGACCCGGACAGGATCATCCGCGCTTTATCCAGCATCAACCGGTCCACCTGAACATCAACGGTTGCAGGGATACAAAGGGATAACTCCTGCAGGATAATGCCGGCCTGCACACGGTCTAAGTTTTCAGCACCGGCATTTGCAGAACCGCCCCGGGTCAATTCTCCAACACTTGCCTGCATAAGCAGCAAAGGGTCAATGTTTCCTATTCTTTTTTCCGGAAATGCCCTTTCATAAATGGCAATCATGGCTTGATTTTTCTGATCAACCTGTTTCTCAAGCCGTGATATATCCATGTGGATATTGACCACGAACAGAATAAAGGCAAGCAAGGCCAGGGCAACGCAGCTTGTGATATAACCCGCGTATATCCGGACAAATGAATCTGAACCATATTTGCCCCGGCACATGTTCAGCATGCCAAGGTCCGGGGACATCAGTGCAAGGCTCTGGGATACATCCACAAAGGCCGGTTCGACCATTGAATCCTGTTGTTCCGGCTCACAAACATCCTGGCCGGTAAAGTCGGACTGGAACTTGAGAATATCTGCAAGGACGTCATGCATCCCCTTTTGGGCGGATCCGTCAAGATCCCCAGAAATATAAATATGAAAGGTTTCTGTTACGCCAAAACGCTGCCAAAACCCTAACAGCATCTGTCTGATGGTCTGTTCCACCAGTTGAGAAGCTGCGTCCCCGGAAAGAGTGCGAACCTGCACCACATTTGCCTGGGCCACCAGGGTTAGAGTCATCTCACATCCGTCCATGTCCAGAAAAACAAAATTTTTCTTTTCTTTGTTCTGTTTTAGGAAAGAGGCGACCAGGGCCAGGGCTCCGGGTGCAATGGCAACAGGTTTAAGGCCAGCTGCCGTAAGGCTTGCATGGTAAGACTCAAGTATTTCTTCCTCAATGGATCCGGAAAAAACCAAAGGGATTGACTGTTGTGTTTTCAGTTCATACCCGAAAAAGTCAGTCACCACAGGGCCCAGCTCCTTTGGAAACCGGGTTTTGAGTTCCAGGGGGAGAACCTGCCGGATTTTTGAGTGGGATGTAAAAGGTAAGCTGGTATGTCGAAAATAAAACCGACCGGCCGGTAAAAGAAGCATGACCTGAACACTGCGATCCTTTTTAATGCCCGGGTCAATGGCCTGGACAACAGATGCCAGTCCCGTATCAAACAGGGTATGATTTTCCCCAACCGTTTCAAGATCATCCGTTTCAAGATCTTTATAGGTCACACGGGTCAACGCCTGAACAGCTTGGGACCTGCCGCGTCCTTCCACCAGCCAGGCATCAATTCCTGTACAATTCTCCCTAATGATCAAAAGAGGGGCTGCCATGGTCTATCCTCTTTCCATTTGAAGAATCCGGCAATACCATTTGCCTGTCATATCCTGTTTTTCCCGTTTAATTACAGCGTGCAAGGTTACTTGAGAGCCGTTTTTTTTTGCGGTACAGTCTACTTTGAAAACACTGCTTGAGTAGGTAATCACCTTTTCAAACGCCTTTTTTTCATCATCGCTTAGGGCAATGACATCCTCAAACCACCCGGATTCAAGGGTATGGGTATATTCCATTCCAAGGCTTGCTTTGTTGGACCGATAGTCGGCAAGCTCTTGGGCATTTGCGTCACGGCCTTCGGGCAGAAGCGCGGCAAGCACCGCTACCGGGGCGGTATTAATATTTACCTTGCCTGAAAATTCAAACCGGTTCTCTTCAGAGTCCTGCCCCTCTGCAAGACCATATACCGTCAACATATCTTTTGCATCCGCCTGAATAGATTCATCCATTCCCTGACTGATATATGACGGGGATAAAATTGAGTCAACAACCCCTTTGACAAGAAACAATTCACTAATATGCCTTAAGGGCCCATTGGCACAGGTATAAGGTACATCCAGAGATTCATAATAGTTGGACTCGGCACCTGTCAACCCTGTTATGGTATCATCGTCCTTGGAGTCAAGCCAATCCTTAAGTGCATTAACAATTTCAACGGCGCTGCCGGCCTCTTCGGGCTTATCTTCCGGGGCTGCCAGGGTGAAAAACCGTTCCATCACCACCATCTGACCATCATTGATTTCATTGCCGGGAAATTGTTTAAGCAATGCATTTAACTGCAATTTTCCCATTTCATCGGAAATTTTCAGGGATAAATTTGCCGGATTTAAGCCCATGGTTTCCACAGCCTGGGCAATTTGTTCAGGATCCGCCCATGGTTCCTGAATGGAATCAATCTCGTTGTCCGCCCCGTCCATGGCCAGAATCATCATGGCCAGATGAATACCGGACATGGCCATTTCCCGGGCTGCAAACATATCATTCTCAATGATGGTCCCGGAAGCTGCCTGCTTTGCAAGACGCCCGGCCTCCAACGCCACAACACAAAGAATGGCAATCACAGCAATGGTGGAAATCAGTGCCACCCCTTTTTGATTGCTGTAAAGTTTATTCACCGGCCAGCTCCTGTACCGGTAAAACCACCGCAGTTTCAAATACTTTTTCTTTATTTTCACGTCCCAGGGCCAACCTGATATTCAACACACAAGGAATGGATGCGCCGTCATCGTCTTTATCCGCATCCCAATCTTGGTATTCGTTGAGCTGAGCATCAACGAAGTCAATGGCAAATCCGGTAATATTTTCTGCAAGGACCGGATCTAAGCACGGGTCTGTGTCCCTGTCACTGTCAATGGGACGCTCAGCCCGGCAAAGATCAAACAATTCCCGGCTGTTTTTTCGAACATAATAGGTCACACGAACGACACCAGGCGGCCTGCTGCGGCCCGTCTGAAGTCCTGAAAGACAGGCAAATTCAAGGGTGGAAAACGTCTCTCCTCCTACGCTGCTCTCACCACCGGTCATTTGCAACGTATCCACGTCCTGATCTTCGACACTGTTCTGAGCACTGATTATCCTGAATTCCGGCACGTAGATATCGGTCAAATCATCCAAAATCCGTCTGAATGCATCCCTGGCCCGTTCATTATAGTCAATACCGTATGCAATGGACTGCCCTGTGGATATGAATGAATTAAAAGATGAAAACAGCATGACCATAACAAATGAAAAAATAAAAAGGGCCACCATCACCTCCACCAAGGTGAATCCGCAGTCTGTTCGGTTAAGGCCCAAGTTCAAAATAAAACCTTCCATATGGTTTGCCTTTTCATCCGTCTTCTTCGTTGTGTCAATGGGTACATATGTTTAATATGCTCCTATTGCCACGCCTTGAATACGAACGAAAATTCTAAACCATATTTTGGAATGTTTTATTCCGATCATGGGCCTAACTTGCAGGGTCATATCTGAATGTTTCAACATGATAGGACCGGTCCCCCTGCTCCCGTGTTATTGTTAAATCAATTTTTTTCAATGTGCCGACCTTGTCGGCCAAATCCGGCATGCTATCAGAGAAATTGGCGTTTATATCCGTCACCTCACCATGCCAGGCATACCCTTTAAACGCCTGGTCAAACTCGCCTTTCAGCTCCGGATCATTTATGGAAAGCTCGATCTGGGCAAGAGCCTTGGCGGCAAGATACCGGGCTGTTGTCTGGAAATCATCGGCTCCGGCAAGGTTAATGGTTCCGGACTGCATCCTAAACAATGCCACCATAACCGTTGCAATAATGGCCATGGCCACTATTACCTCGATCAGGGTAAAGCCGGTCTGCCTCTGACAGGGGCCGGCATCCCCGGATCGACAGGCTGCTATGAAATGCCAATTATATGCAGTCATCATAGGAAACATATTGGTCGATCAGGTGAACTTTTTTCTGGAACATGCAAAGTTGAATGGTCATTTCCCGGCTATCTTCCCGGACATGAATCAGGGCCCGGTCTGAATACCCTTTGCTGAAAAAACAGATGGTTTTGTCATCTCCGGGCCTGGTGTCGTCATCCGGAAATTCCAGATTAAGCAATTGCAGATCACCCTTCAGGGATACGCCATTATTCAGGGCAACCTGCCGCGCATCCTCATCCATTGTATCGTCCGTCACATAAATTTTTCCGGAGCCCGAATCCATATGAAGAGTAAAATTTTTATTTTCCACCATGGCGCGATGCTTTAAATTCTCAAGGAAAAAAATCAGACCGGCTGCATGATCAGAGGCGTTTGAAGTCAAATGAATCTGTCGAAACACTGGGATTGAAAACAGCAGAACAATGGTAAAAATGCCCACCACCACCATCAATTCAACAAAAGTGAAGCCGGAATCATTTATATGTAAGTCCTTGTAAGAATTGCACTTACTTTTACATTTTGCTGTGGCTTGGGCAGGGGTGTCAATCAACCAGGTCAGCCCATGGCTGCTATTCCTGCACTTCCCAGTTGGTGACGTCCGCATTGATCCCCTCCCCTCCTGATTCTGAATCCGCACCATATGACATTAGATCAAACGTGCCGTGGACACCGGGACACAGGTAGACATACTCGTTTCCCCAAGGATCTTTGGGCACTCTTTGCTTTTCAAAATAACCGTTTTCATTCCAGCTGCGGGGTACAGGATCCGTGTTCGGCTTTTCGATCAAGGCCCAAAGGCCCTGTTCCGTTGTGGGGTAAAATCCATTATCCAATTTGTACATCTTAAGGCTGGTTTCAATGGCAGCAATATCCACCTGAGCTTTGACAACTTTTGCCTTGTCCGCCTTATCCATATACCTTGGCACGATGGCGCCGGCCAGAATCCCCAGAATGATGACGACCACCATCAGTTCTATAAAGGAAAACCCTGCCTGATTTCTGATCTGCCTGCTGTAATGCCTGAAAAATTTTATGCCTATTTGTTCTATCAATATCATTGATGACCGCCTGTATTAGTAGTTGCCTTTCAGTTAGATAAAAACGTTGAAATTCACTAAATTGAATGGATTATTAATAAAAATAAAAAAAATGTCAAATTTCAAGCAGTTGTTTCTTGTAAAACAAAATCCCCCCCGACATTGACCCGTAACACCCCCTCTGGTATAAAGCCTTGTACTTTTAAGAAAGAAACATAAAAATCATTTAGAAACTATATACCATGTCTTACCAGGTTCTGGCATTAAAATACCGGCCCCAGACATTTTCAGAAGTTGTTGGACAGGATCATGTCACCACGACCCTGACCAACGCCATTTCCGGAAACAGGGTCCCCCATGCCCTTCTGCTGGCAGGCCCCAGGGGCACCGGCAAAACCACCATTGCCCGCATCATGGCCAAGGCGATGACATGTCAGACCGGACCGACCCCGTCGCCATGCAATGAATGCAGAATTTGCAAAGACATTATCAACGGTCATTGTGCAGATGTGTTTGAAATTGACGGGGCCTCCAACAACAGCGTGGAGCAGATCCGTGAACTGAGGGACAATGTGGCCTACATGCCCTCTGCCGCCAGGTACAAAATCTATATCATTGATGAAGTCCACATGCTTTCGGTGGCCGCCTTTAATGCCCTGCTCAAAACCTTAGAAGAGCCGCCGGACCATGTTCTTTTCATCTTTGCCACCACGGAAGTCCATAAAATTCCGGCCACCATCCTGTCCCGGTGCCAGCGCCACGACCTGTCTCGAATTGCCTTGGACAAAATCAGCGACCACCTTGAGAATCTGTGCCGAAAAGAAGGCTATACGGTTGAACGAGAGGGGCTGGAATTAATTGCTTTAGAGGCAGACGGTTCCATCCGGGACGGCTTAAGCCTTTTGGACAGAATTCTTTCAGCCGGGCCTGAAAAAGAAATTGACCGGCAAATGATTGCCCAAAGGCTTCGAAGTACAGACCGGAGAATTCTTTTTTCCATATCTTCGGCCGTACTGGAAAGAAACGGGGCCCAACTCATTGATCTTGTCAGCAAAATTAATGATTCCGGTATGGACTTGAAAGAATTTTATTCCGGTATTATTGCCCAGTTCAGGAATCTGAACATCATCCGGCTGTGCGGAAAAGACAGCCCTGTGCTCAATATGATTGAAACGGAAAAACTTGAGCTTGACCAGATGTGCAAAAATTTTTCACCGGCCTATCTTGGGATGCTGCTGGATCTTCTTTTAAAGGAAGAAAGCATTGTGCGCTTTGCATCCCATACCCAGACCGCCGTGGAGATGGTGTTGCTTAAAATGATTCAGATTGAGCCTGAAACCCGGCTTGATGAAATTATTACCAAGGTGGATCTTTTAGCACGCCGGATGGAGAACCGCCTTGACCAAACCGGTGTGGATTCTCGCCCGTCACAATATGACAATCCGGCTCAGAAATCTGCCCAACCTGTCAAACAGATTCCCAATGACCAGCCCACCGAAACAGCTCCTTCAGCAGCCCCCCGGCCGATGCCGGAGCCTGTGTCCTATGAACCTGAACGGGAGCAGGCACCACCGCCGGATATCCCAACCGAGCCACCCGGTTCACCCGGGCCTGACACCCCTGTGCGTCAGGGGAAAAACCACCAGGAGCCGGCAACCTGGTCGCAGTTCATGAATGTACTTCAACATGACCTGCCCTTTATCTTCGGCTTATTTTCCAAGGGCCAGGCAGACACATCCGCCCCGGACAAAGTAATTGTAACCCTTGCATCCTGCTCCGGATTTGAACAATCCAGGCTCAACACCAAAACCAAGGCGCTGGCGGAACTGAGCCAAAAACATTTGGGTAAATCCATTGAGGTAAGCATAGAAAAAAACGATGGTCCGGCGGATAGGACTTACGGGCAGCAAGAATCCCGACAAAAGGCGGAACAAGCGGCGGCAGGCCATCCCATGGTCCAGCACGCGGTTCGTTTATTTGACGCAGATATCATATAAAATGTTCAAGGGCCATCCTTGGACTGTCAATCTGCCAAGGCTGATCCACAACTTAACTATAACGTTTAATATAAAAGGAATTAACCCATGAAAAATATGAATAGCATGATGAAGCAGGCTCAGAAACTACAGAAAAAAATGCTGGAGGCCCAGAAGGATCTGGCCACCAAAACCGTTGAAGCCAGTTCAGGCGGTGGTATGGTAAAAGTGGTGGCCAATGGTGCCCAGAAAATTGAATCCATCGTTCTTGAAAAAGAGGTGGTTGACCCGGAAGACGTTGAAATGCTGCAGGATCTTGTGCTTGCTGCAGTGAATGACGCGTTGAAAAAATCCCAGGATATGGTTTCCTCTGAAATGGGGAAACTGACCGGCGGCATGAATATTCCTGGCCTTTAAAAAAAATTTGAACCCATTGTGAACCATTATCCCGAAGCCATTGTTAAACTGATCCATTCACTTTCCACCTTGCCGGGGATAGGAAAGAAAACAGCTGAGCGTTTGGCCCTTCATATTCTTCATGCCCCGGACCATGAAGCTACGGCCTTGGCCGCAGATATCATTGAACTGAAGAAAAGCGTCCGGTTGTGCGCATCCTGCTTTGCACTCACTGACCGGGAAACCTGCCAAATCTGTTCAGACCCCGGCCGGGACAATGGCGTGATCTGCGTGGTGGAAAACCCAACGGATATGGCTGCCATTGAGAAATCAGGCGCCTTTTCAGGCGTATACCACATCCTTGGCGGCGCCCTATCCCCCATTGACGGCATCGGTCCCGGAGACATCCGCCTGGCCGAACTGTTCAAACGGGCCCGGAGCAGCCAAATCAGAGAAATCATCCTGGCCACCCGGACCAATGTGGAAGGTGAAGCCACGGCGGCCTATATCCGGAGCAAGCTGGCTTTGACAAAAATTAAAATCACCCGAATTGCATCGGGCATACCCATGGGCGGGGATCTTCAGTATGTGGATCCCTTGACTATGCAAAAAGCCATGGAAAAACGTTACGGGATTTGAAAATGCTGACACCAGAAGATATTTTTGATTGTAAATTATGCGGCCAGTGCTGCAAAGGATTTGGCGGCACCTATGTGGATGAAAAAGATATCAGAAAAATCTGCGATTATATCCAGGCAGATCCTGACACCTTTGTGGAAAAATATTGTGACATGTCCGGATCAAGACCGGTGCTGACACTGGGACAAGACGGGAGCTGTCTCTTCTTTGATCCCCAAAAGCAGTGCACCATCCATCCGGTCAAACCCTATATGTGCCGGGCCTGGCCCTTCATCAAAGCCCTGATCAACCATCCGGAAAACTGGGATATCATGGCAAACTCCTGCCCAGGTATGAAAAAAGGCGCCCCACCCGAGGATATTTCACGCATCGCTGCCATGGAAAAAGAAAAACTTGATCGGGCTTTCAACCGTTAGGCCCAAACCAGGGCAATGGCATGTAACTTCCCTGCAATCTAATGCCGGTTTTGAATGCCTCATGCTGACTATAAAGGGAAATCCTTCGTTTTAAACAGAAATGGCCAGCCCCCTCTATTGAGATGGGCTGTGGCCTACCAACTGAAAACCAGGAAAAGACCACAGACAGCAAATGCTTTTGATGTCTGTGGTTCATCTGCATTATCCTATTCTGTATCTGTATCCGAGGACTTCTCTTCAACAGAAACTTCAGATGCTTTTTCAACAACCGGCTCAGAAGCTGTACCAGAAGTAAACGTTCCTATGAGATTACCATCTGCATCACGTAGTTCTGCGCCACCCATAGCATTCAATGTCAACGTCCCAGATTCACGCCCAGAATCGTCAATTAACGTAAATGTTCGATTAAGAGTTCCCTTTTGAGCTACCTCAGGTTCTTTGGAAGTTCCTCCACATCCGGCTATAGACAAAGCAACAAATAATACAATTACCATCAAAATTAATTTCCGCATGGTATCCTCCCTTCTTTAATTGCAAAAATTATCAACTTTACTACGAATGACAATATATTGTTCGACTACTATCATATATTTTATTTTACAAAATAAACAACTTTTATATGGTATGCCGATGCCTGGATAGCCAACCAAAAGCCCCATGCCCGACATCAAAATTCAAAATTTACATCTCAACCAACTGAAAAACAGGAAAAGAACCACGGGATCTAAAACATTTCATCAATGCGAAAATGCACCGTCAAATTGAGATTTCTAATCCCATACGCATCCAGCGACATTTGAACCACATGATCGTCTGATATACCTGACGGGTAGGTGATCATGACCGGATACTCTTCTGACAGGATACCTTCACCACGACATCGCGGGCATTCGTATGCGCCAACCCATCCTTGGCCGGCACAGGATGGACATTTTAGTTGTACCGGCAGCGCCACCTTAATTTGCCCCCCCCGGAATGCCTGTTCAGGTGTTAATGTGATTACGGCATTAAGATTCTGAAAACATTCACTCTTAGGTCGATATTTTTGCCTGAAATTGTATGGCATCCTGTCAAACAATTCATCAAATGATGGTCTATAGGCATGATAAGATCTTGAAAGACCAGCGGTTCTCAAATCCATGGGTTGCTCTTGTTCAGGTATAAGAGGTTCAACTTTTTTTCTTGGGCCGGATCTTATACGTTCCCCAAACTTGGGCCTTAATTTTTTTTTTTGACTTAGGATCTCAAGATCATGTGTCTGTCGTTTGATTGGATCTGACAGTATGGAATATGCTTCCTGGACGGCAAGAAACGGAGAATGGTTATCCCCATAACGGTCTGGATGAAACTCTTTAGCTAGCCGTCTGTATGCGTCTTTAATTTCATCCAGTGTTGCATCTGAAGTAATTCCTAAAACAAGGTAATAATCTTTCGGCATGATATCACCCCCCTGATAAAAACTCTTCAATCGAACTATCCACTATCTATATTATCTTGTCAATAAAAAATTTAATAGTAATGAAAATCATATTGACATAATTTTTCTTTGTGCTTATTCTAATTACGAATTCAAAGAAAGGCCTATCACACCCGGCCTCTAAAACAAAATAAATACAAGAAAAGGAGTTGGAACTATGTTTACAAGACTAAGTGACATCGACAGAATGTTCGGGGCCATGGATCTGCTCCGAAACAAAATGGACAGACTTTTCAGTGATTATGACAGGTCATACCTTTCAAGTCCTGCTTTAACACTGAGATCTAATTCACCAAGAACCAACCTGCTGGAGAATGGCGATTCCTTTGAAGTCCAGGCCGAAGTCCCCGGTATCTCAAAAGAAGACCTGAATATCAAAATCCAGGGCAATTATCTTGAAATTAGCGGCAAGCGTGCTGTGGATACCCCGGAGGGTTACAAAGTTCATAGGAATGAAAGAGGCAGCAGCACCTTTTCCCGCAGTTTTACGTTGCCTAACGACGTCGACGCTGAAAAGGCTGAGGCTTCGCTTAAGGACGGTATCCTGTACCTGAAATTACCAAAGTCGGAAACTGCCAAACCAAAAAAAATCACGATTGATTAACTTTGATCAGGAGGTTATCATGAGTGGCAGAAAGGATATTGCAAAAACTATAAATCTAAGACCTGCAATTCCATCTGTTGATATTCATGAATTTGAAACAGCCAAACCCAAATTGATCGAAATAAAAGCGGCATAAAATTAGGGCACCATCTCTTATTGTTTGGATGGCTGTGAGAACCAATTCAACATCTCGCAGCCATTTTGAGACAAAATATATCAGTATCAAAAGGAGATGAAAAATGGATATTAAAAAAATAGCACCGTGGAATTGGTTTAAAAAAGAAAACTCAGATAATGGACTTTCTATTCCTGTAAAAAACGATAAAAACACAGAGAACAGGTATTCAAAACACTCATTAAGTATTTTGCACGATGAGGTGGACCGACTTTTTGATGATTTCTTTAACGGTTTGGGCTTGCCTCCATCATTTCCCAGGTCAGGGACGCTCGAAGAAATAACCGGCGGTGTACTGAAACCCAGGCTTGATCTAAGTGCAACCGATGAAGAATACACGGTTTCAGTAGAGATACCCGGCGTCAGTGAAAAAGATGTCAACATTGAGCTTGTTCATGACACACTGATTATTCGGGGAGAGAAAAACCAAAAAAAAGAAGAAACAAAGAAAAACTTTTACCGGCTCGAAAGATCCTACGGGTCATTTCAGCGTACTTTATCGCTGCCGGAAGATGCCGACAGGGACAACATAAAAGCTGATTTTAAAAATGGTGTATTGAACATCGCGATTCCCAGAATGGCGCTTGCTTCTGGAACCAAATCTAAACAGATAGAAATTAAATATACCTAATACGCTAATATTTAATTTAAAAATTAATCCAAAGGGTCAACCCCATTATTGAAATAACGTCATTAAGAAAAATAATAAAACCCTATTGACATGAAAAAATCCGGATTTAATTTAGGCAAAAATAAAGATGACTTTGTGGGAGCAAGGGTTTTGTACATAGAATTGACGACACCTTAACTTTCATAAGAACGTCGTTTCTAACATCCCAAACGGTTCCCACAACAACTCAAAACGACCTATTTCAAGGAGAAAGAAAAATGTTTACAAGGATTAGTGATATAGACAGATTGTTCGGGACCATGAATCTCCTTCAAAGGAAGCTGGACAATCTTTATGGTAACTATGGAAAACGATCCGGTTACAGATGGGAATTAGCATCAGCTGCACCCAGGACAAATCTCTATGAACACGGCGACAATTTTGAAATCAGAGCTGAAGTTCCAGGTCTTGAAAAGGATAACTTGAATGTAAAAATCCAGGGGAATTATCTTGAAATAAGCGGCGAAAGAGGATCAGATGCTCCCGAAGGGTACAAAACCCATAAAACTGAAAGAGGGGTTGGGTCTTTTTCCAGAAGCTTTACACTGCCTGCAGATGTGGATTCAACCAAAGTTGAAGCCACGCTTAAAGACGGTGTGCTTTATCTTACACTTCCCAAGCATGAAGCAGCAAAACCCAAAAAAATAAGCATCAATTAAACGTTAAGATAAATTTCTCAAAAAGGAGGATACAATGGATAAATCACAAGAAATCGTAAAACAAGACGAAAAAAACGTCGAGAAAACGCATGAATTGTATGAAGCAACTCCAGCCGTAGATATTTATGAAAATGACAATGAAATTCTTCTCCACGCTGACATGCCGGGGGTGGTAAAAGAAAATATCTCAGTTGATATTGATAACGGAAAACTATCAATATCCGGTGTCAGAAAACTTGAAACAGAAGGGGCGGCAACATATGAAGAGTTTTCAGATGTAGAGTATGTCAGAAGTTTTTCCATACCCCAGACCATTGATGTAGAAAAAGTTGAGGCGGAATTGAAAAACGGTGTGTTAAAATTGCACCTGCCTAAGTCTGAAGCGGCAAAACCCAGGCAGATAGAGATAAAAACGGAATAAGATGTCTTAATTTTTCTTATACATGTCTTTGAACTGGCGGGCGATATTGTCACGCTCATAAACAATCTCCACCCGCCGGTTCCGCGCCCGGCCCTTGGCCGTATCATTGGTGGCCACGGGATGATACTGGGCATAGCCTTCGGCAGAAATATAAAAAGGCGACACCCCGTTGGCTACCAGCAGGCGCGCAACAGTGGACGCCCTGGCTGAAGACAGTTCCCAGTTCGATGGATACGTGGCTGACGTAATGGGCTCGGAATCGGTATGCCCCCGGATCTTTACATGGTAGGCAAGCCGTGACAGAACGGTTGCCACTTTTTCAAGTATTTCCAGTCCCTTGGAAGATAACTGGGTACCGCCTGCTGAAAATAGCAGCAAATCGGACATAGTGATGACCACACCGGCCTCGGTTTTAGTAACACTGACCTCCCCGCCCAGTTTATTGAAAAGAACCAGTTCCCTGATTTCAGAAACAATGTCATCCATCTCCCTTTCAATCATGCCGCCAAGCTCATCAACGGACTGGCTGTCCTCTGTTTTTTCCGTAGGCACCGGACGCATGATCAATCCCTCCCGGGTACCTGCCTCAGGCACAGCCTGGGACCCCAGGGCACTTCTCAGGGATTTGACCAATTCTTTGTAAGTTTCCTGCTGAGTGGTACTCATGGCGAATAAAAGAACAAAAAAGCACATCAGAAGCGTTACCAGATCCGCAAAGGTTGCCATCCATGCAGGCGCACCTTCGGTGACATTGATAATTTCTTGCTTAACGACCTTTTGTTTTTTGCTACCTGAATCTTCGTCGTTTTCAGCCATGCCTTTATCCTTCTACCTGAAAGCCATGGGCTGCCCCGGCCTATCCACACCCGGACACCCCCATACCAAACATGGATTAATTCTATAAGTTAATCGGACTTTCATATCAAAACCAGGGATTACTGTTTCTCGTCCTTGGCACCATCCCCCAAATAGACTTTGAGTTTGTCTTCCATAAGTTTAGGATGTTCGCCTTCCCGGATGGATAAAATGCCCTCGTAAACAATATTCATGTTAGTAATTTCTTCTTCGGTACGCCCTTTTAATTTATCACTCATGGGAATGAAAAAAAGGTTAGCCATAATGGCCCCGTAAAATGTGGTGATCATAGCAACAGCCATTTTCGGACCAATGGTTGAAGGGTCATCCAGATTGGCCAACATCTGCACAAGGCCGATCAGCGTACCGATCATGCCGAATGCCGGTGCATAGGCCGCCATGGCGGCAAAAATAGCCGAACCGGTATCCAGATTCTTTTTGGTCAATTCCATCTTTTTTTCCATGATCTGCCCAATATCTTCGGTCTTAACACCGTCCACGGTCATTTGCAGGGCCTGGGCCAGATAAGGATCCGAAGCGCTCTGAATATCACCTTCAATGGATAGCAACCCCCCTTTTCTGGCCTTGTTGGATATTTCCGTAAGATTGGCAATGATATCATCGGCTTTTTCAATTTTAAACATAAACACCTTAATGGCGGTTTTAACTATGCCGATCACATCACCTAAGGGAAAACCAATCATGGTTGCGGCAATGGTACCGCCCACAACAATAAGAATAGAGGGGATATTGATGAACATACCGATGGGACCACCCAAAAGAATGGTACCCAAAATGAACCCAATCCCGGAAACAACACCGATTATTGAAGAAATATCCATCCGGTTCAGACCTTTATATAAACAGTTTCGTCTACAGGATATGCCCTGTGATATTGTATTATTTTATCAATGACCGGCCGGGTCAGGGTCTGCCCGGCAGGCAGCAATTTGGTGCCGGTCCGGGTGAACAGCGTTGCACTGAGAATCATTCCCGGTTCAAGCTGTTCCACGCCAACACCGCGTACCTTGAACTTATCTTTGCCTAAATGCAATACGGCATACTTTTCAAGCCATCCGGCGACCATCGGATCAAGTCGGCTGCCTATTTTAGGCTCAAGTCCTGAAAGCAACTCCTGAAGGTCAAAGGACACGTTCTCCTCCCGAAGGGTCTCCAGTTCGTCCGCAGCAGCCAGAATTCTTGACGCCAAAGGAATATGGTGGCGTTTCAAACCATCAGGATATCCTGTGCCGTCCACATTTTCGTTCAAACAACGGATAATAGCCGCTGCCCGTTCAAATCCCCGACAATGGCCGAGCAGTTCAGCACCTTTAACCGGATACTGCACCATCATAGCTTGATCATATACTGTGGATTTGCTGTCTGGATATTGATCTGCGTCTTCCTCACCGGACACTTTTTCGCAAAGATAATCCTTTGAAAGGAAAAGAAGTCCGATTTCGTGAAGCATACCAGCTTTTGACAGATCCTCCAACTGTTTTTGGGAGAAGCCCATTTTCATCGCGATAAAACAGGCAATTTCCCCCACACGCTCGCCATGGCCGCGATTAAGCTCCACCCGCTGACGAATTAACGCATAAAGAATCTGCCCAAACCCATCCATATCCGCAGCCATCTGTGCCTTGATATCCAAAAGGCTTTGCTTTAAACGCCTGCGTTCTTCGGACATCTGATTAATCTGTTTCAGCGCTGTATTCAGGTTACTCTTATCCTCAAGCAGCTCATCTTTGATTTCTTTTAATTCGTTTTTAAACCGGTCCAGATATCCAAAGGATTTTTTTAGGGAGCCGGTCTTGGAAAAAAGTGTCTGTTCAAGATGAAGCTTCTCCATTGCGCCTTTGGCCTTGATTTCAATTTCTCGTATATCCAGAGGCCAGTCCACCACCTGGCCGGCACCCGATTCTATAAGACTTAATCGGACACTTTTCCTGGTATCTTCAGGAACAATAACAAAAACGGCCGGAGAAAATTTAAAATTATGGACGCGGAAGGCATCAAACCATGGCCGGATCTTTTCCGGGTCAATATCGGTGTCATGGACAAAAGGATCCATCAGCACAATATCCGGTCGTTGTTTCCGGGATTTTATCGCATCAGGCGTATTGACACAGGCAAGGAAAAGATTCGGACCTTCAGGGGCAAGCTCCTGGGGACACCGGGAGCCTACATATAAGATGGAAAGGCGCAAAGCCATAAATCAAACGACACCTGTATCTTGTCTATTCCGAATATCCACGGGTCCACCATTCATCCCAGCGTGTGCCAAGGATCTCCCGGGCAAGGTGTTTACCCGTATCCGTCTTAAGGCGGTCGGCCACAAAGGGCAGCCAGGAGTCAGGTGAGGTCGCGCCAAGATCTTTTAATTTTTTAAGTTCAAGAATCAAGGAAAGCTGATCCGCATCATTGGCCAGCCTGGCTTCCATGGTTTCTCCCTGGTTGAATTCATCAATAAGTTCGGGAATATCTTTTGCCCAGTCAAGGCCCTGGATCAGGTCTGACACCGCACGGGGCTCATCCACGGTGTTGTAGTGTTTATGCACATAATTCAAATCACCTGTCCGGGCTTCGGCCGTATCATGCACCAGGGCCATGGAAATAAGCTTTTCAGCATCTACATCCGGTTCAAGGCGGGCCATGACAAAGCACAAGAATGCTGTGGTGAAACTATGTTCAGCAATACTTTCCTGTCCGGCGCCTAGGAAAGTGTACCCGGTCCGATCCAGGTCTTTGAGCATCCGTACTTCAAACAAAAGATCAGCAATCCGTGTCATTTCGCATCCATTTCCTGTGATTTAGGCAACAAATATTGACATTTTATAGAACATTAGCTTAAATAAAGTCAAGATTTACAAGAATCAACACATCATTGGAGGCCCCATGCCTGTTCACGAAAGAATATTTTCCCCCCTGGTATTCCTAATCGTTTTTTTCATAATACCCAATATGCTGTCGGTAAGATTAAAAAATCTTACAGGGATGTGGTTTCAGGGGATTCGGTCATGGATTTTAATTGCCACGGTCATGCTGCTCTCGTCAACCCAGGATATACACCCCGGCGATATCGTGAACTAGTACTCGACCAAAAACCGTAAATTTAAGTGCCATTTTAAGCAAGAATATTTTTTACCTTGACTTCAACCCCCGTTAGGGCACAAATTATCCTCCCAGTCGAAAAGCAAATCTGTAATTTTGGCATTTTTTATCGATGGGCACATATTGATGACATATCTCAAACTTTTATTGACCGCTTTTTTTTGGGGCGGCACTTTCATTGCCGGCAAAGGCCTGGCAGGTCATGTGCACCCATTTTGTGCGGCATTTCTAAGGTTCTCCATTGCTTCACTTTTTCTGGTGATACTGGTGATAAAACAGGAGGGAAGGCTGCTGCGGATTTATGGACGGGATGCGTTACTAATTTTTCTTTCCGGTTTAACCGGCGTTTTTGCATATAATTTGTTTTTCTTTTCCGGCCTGACCATAATCAACGCAAACCGGGCCGCCCTCATTATTGCAACCAACCCCATATTCATCAGTCTTTTCTCAGCGGTAATTTTTAAAGAGCGACTAACACCTTTAAAATTTCTGGGGCTTGTCCTGTCCGTTTCCGGGGCGCTTATCATTATCACAGGCGGGGATATCAGCCGGATTTACAAAACCGGTATCAGCCGCGGAGAAATGGCTATCTTCGGCTGCGTGCTCTCCTGGGTGAGCTATTCGCTTCTTGGCCGACCCCTTACCGGCCGGTTCTCTGCTTTGGTTAGTGTGTGTTACTCATCACTGGCCGGCACCCTGATGCTTTTTTTCCCGGCAGTATCAAAGACTCTAAACACTACAAAATAAAAATGCCGAGCTACCTTACAGGGCAGCCCGGCATTCATTCGATATAAAATAACGCCTTTTTAATCTTCTTCTATGGTAATGGCGTCTTCTTCACAAACTTCTATGCAGCTTTCGCAGCCCATGCATTCATCTGCATTGACGGGAACGGATTTGCCGTCTTGCATTTCAAATACTTCTGCAGGACATACATCAACGCATTCCTCGCAACCTACACATTTTGCCTCATCAACTATCGCGTTAAAAGCCATTTTAAAACCTCCTTAAAAATTAATAATACAATGTATAAACTCATCTTTACTTTAAAGATAGTAACCTGATTCAGCACTCGCTTTTACAACAATGTTTTTGCTAAAACAAGCTTTTTATGAGTTTAACTCCACCAGGCATACGCCAATTTGTCCGCCTGGATTTTTTTTTATTAAATTCACATCACCAAGTCCCGAAAAAAACCGGATTTGAATCCGCCCGGTCCCAGGACCATGGTCAGCACCTTCAAAATATTCTTTTTCAGGATCAAGCGTCAGGCCCTTGGCCATCTGCTCCCCTTTAGCCATCTGATTCAGGATTGCCTTTATCTTGAGATGCCGCTGTTTTATAACCTCACAATTATTTGTTTGCACTTTTATGCAATCAATGTCAAGTGCATTTATCGCCTTTCCCGCACCGGTCAAAAATTCATCCATGACGGCCCGGCTGGTGGTAATCAGAACCGGAATACCGCTTCGATCAAATAGTTCTGCATCATCAGCCGCCTCAAGCCAAGCCTGGATTCTTTTTTCAGTCATGGCCTGCCCCGGTTCTGAAGTTTTTGCATGGCCCTCCGATGCAAAAATATCCCCATCGCCTTTAAGTTCAGCAATAAGTGCCGCATTCTCCTGGTCTAAAGCATCTAACGCAGTCTCAATAGCTTGATGTTCCCGGTCGTAGATATCTGCAAGTTTAAGGAAGACAAAAAAATTATTGCTGTCCCGGCCGATTGCTGTATCCGGGTCATGGGAGTCTGTCCGGTTACGGATGCCGGCACGAATGGCAGCCACACCGGACTCATCTTTAAAAAACACGTTTTCACGAATTAACGCCCGAAGATTTTTTTCATTGCCCTTATGGATGGTGGCCCAGTCCAGATAGGCGCGTGCTTTTTGTTCAGCTAAGGCAAGTTTTTCCTTATCAAGACAGACCCGCGTAAGTACTCCTTTGGCGGCAAGGCCCGCCATGGGCTCGGGCAGGACAGCTCCGTCATGAATATCCAACACATTAAAATTATCAAAAAAACAGGATAAGGTCTTTGCCTGACGCTCATCCATAAAAGTAAAAGGAAAAAAATAAAAATTTATCATACCATTCTATACCTTTTAGGCTTACACCTTTTGATCATGAATTAGGATTCCCATTTCATCCAGTTGTTTTCGGATCCTGTCTGCTGTCTGAAAATCTTTTTGTTGCCGGGCCGCATCCCGTTCAGCCATGAGTGCCGTTACTTCTAACGAATACGGTGCCTTTCTGCTGAAATCAAAAATATTAAGCACGGCATCCACATCTTTAAAACATTTAAGCAGGCGCTCTGCCCCCCCCGGTCCTACATGACCATCAACGACCATCCGGTTAATGCGCTTCACACCGGACAAAAGACCGGAGACCAGAACAGGGACCTTAAGATCGCTTGCCATGGCATTCATCATGCCCTGGCGCAGATCATAGGTGATATGCTGGATCTCCTCTTCATTGGACTGACCCGACACATTATTAAGGGATTCAATGCACCGGTTGATCCGGGAAAGAACGGTTTTGGCATCATCCAGACTTTTTTTGGATAACAGCAGAGATTTTCTGTAATGGGCGGACAGCAGCCAGAATCGAATAGTTTTCTCGTCCCATCCCATATCAACCAGCCGGTCCAGCGTCAATGAGTGGGCATCATCCGTGTCCAGGGATCCGTCATACTGCACTGGATGGCAATGCATCCACACCCTGGCAAAAGAACCGCCGGCAGCCCTTGCAATGGCAATCTCGTTTTCATGGTGAGGAAACATAAGCTCCCTTGAGCCCGTGTGGATGTCAAAATCCGCGCCAAGGAAGGTTGACGCAAGGGCCGCACACTGCAGATGAAGTGAAGGACGGACATTACCCCATTCCGTTTTAACGCCGAGGCCTTGTTTAAGCTCCGCGAGCTTTACCCGCTTAAGCAAGGTAAAGTCCCTGGGATTGTTCTTTTCATATTCATCCAGGTCAACCGTGGCCCCCACCCGGATCTTGTTGATATCCACCCGTGAAAGGCGGCCGTAATCCCCAAAGCTTGCCAGGTCAAAGTATACGGAATGAAGCTTTTCATAGGCATGATTATTAACAAGCAATTTTCTTGTCAAATCCGTCATTTCGGTAAAATGGTCGGACACCCTGGGGTATGCCTGGGCCGGTCTCATGCCGAGCCGTAACAAATCCGCCAGGAAGGCATCAATAAAAGGCTTTGTAAAAGCCTGGAGTGTGGTGTTTGACTGCCTTGCCCCTTCAATGGTTTTATCATCATAATCGGTAATATTAACGATATGTCTGACTTTCACATCCTGGTATTCAAGATAGCGAATGAGCAAATCCGTAAACGCATGACGCCTGAAATGGGTAATATCCAGACGCCGGTGTACCGTGGGGCCGCAGGTATATATACCAACTTCCTTGTCCCCTTGGGGGTTTAAGGATTCTTTTTTTCCACCTAATGAATTGTAGACGGTCAGATGAATATTCTTTTTTACGCTGAAAAGCTCAGTGGAAAGATAACGCTCGCCTGAATCCGGAAGAATCACAACGATCACCCCGTTTTCAAGACGCTTGGCATAATCGAGGGCCACGGCCATGGCCGCACCTGAACTCATGCCCACAAAAAGCCCCTCTTTTGCAGCCAATTGCCGGGCCGTCTCAAAAGCTGTTTTATCATCAATGTGGATGCTTTCATCCAGCCGGGTTTTGTCAAAAATCTCCGGAGTATAAGACTCTTTCATATTTTTAAGGCCCTGGATGCCGTGCCCTAAATAGGGTTCGGCACAGATTACCCGGGCATGATGGTCCTGATCCTTAAAATACCGGGACAGCCCCATGAGTGTCCCCGAGGTGCCCACAGTCGCCACTACGGCATCTACCTGGCCATTGGTCTGGGCCATGATTTCAGGTCCTGTGGTATGGTAATGGGATTTCCAGTTGGCCTCATTATTATATTGGTCCGTAAGAAAATATTTGTCCGGGTATTCCCTGGCCAGGCGGTAGGCCTCTTCAATGGCTCCGTCCGATCCCAGATGCCGTGGGGTAAGAATAATCCGGGCACCCCGGGCTTTGAGTATTTTTTTTCGCTCCTCACTGGCACTTTCGGACATGGTCAGGGCCAGTTTATACCCCTTGACCGAACAGATCATGGCAAGGCCGATTCCCGTATTTCCCGAAGTGGCTTCAATGACGGTCTTTTCAGGCGTTAATTCACCGTCTGCCTCGGCCTGGTTAATCATATACAGGGCGGCCCTGTCCTTGATGGACCCGCCTGGGTTCATATATTCAAGCTTGGCCAGGATGGTGACACCCGGCACCGAATTAAGTGTCTGAATTTTTACAAGGGGGGTATTGCCGATTGAATCAATAATGCTGGCATACATGCGTATCCTCTCTTTGCCGGAGGGCATCCGGCCACGGTTCTTACTTATAACAGCCATGGGCTGACCTGGACTATCAATAAATATCCAGACGCAATCCACAACAAAGCATGAAAGTAGCTTAAAAACGTATTAGGACTTTCATATAAAAAAGCCAGTATTCCGGCCCGGAGCCGATTTGCGCAGCGGCCTTGACTTTTCAAGTATAAAATGGCTTTATACAGTAATTTTATTTGATTCGCAATTTATTAAACAGGTCCATTTTTACGTATGGTTGCATGTAAAAGAGTGCTGTGCCAGATATGTATTGTCCCGATCGTTATTATATTCCTTTCAGGCCAGGCACTTTGTTTTTCCGCTTCCATGCCCACCCAAAAGGTATCCTGGCATATCGAGGCCAGACAGGTGAGTTACGACGATAACCGCAAACTTTACATTGCGGAAAATGACGTGGTAATTACCGGGGGAAAAACGCGCCTGGAAGCGGATTATGTCGAATTTTCAGATTTAACCAAAGACGCCTTTGCCAAAGGCAATGTCCTTTTTATTTCAGGCAAGGATACCATTACCTGCAAGTCCATGAATGTAAACCTTAGCTCGGAAACAGGCACGATTAATCAGGGCACCATATTCATCCAAGACAACAACTATTATATCTCCGGGGACAAGCTTCGAAAAACCGGGGAGTTCACCTATGATGCAGAAAAAGGATCCATCACCACCTGCGAAGGAGAAAACCCGGACTGGAAAATCACAGGAAAGGACATTGAGGTGACCCTTGACGGATACGGCCATGCCAGCCATGCCGTCCTCTGGGCCAAAAAAATACCCACCCTTTATTCGCCCTATTTTCTATTTCCTGCCAAAAAAACACGCCAGACCGGACTTTTGCTGCCCATGGCGGGGTATTCAGACGACAAGGGGTTTGAATACCAGCAACCGCTTTTTTTAGCGCTTTCCGACAATACCGACGCCACGTTGTATCCCTACTATATGTCGGACAGAGGCTTAATGCTCTCCGGCGAATACAGGTATGTACTCTCCCCAGAGTCCAAAGGGATGATGATGATGAGCTATCTCAAGGATAAAACCCTTGGAGACGATGCGGAAGAAAACGAAGATTACACTATTTCCGCGACACCTGACCGCACCAACTATGACAGGTACTGGTTTCGGATGAAGCTTGACCAGGAGCTGTGGTACGATTTTAATGCTAAACTGGATATTGATTATGTCTCTGATATGGATTATTTGCGGACGTTTACGGACGGCTTTGCAGGATTTGACAGCACCGATGCCGCATTTGAAGGGATGTTCGGCCGTGATCTGGATGACGAGACCGATTACACCCGGGAAAACAGCTTGCTTGTGACAAAAAACTGGTCTTCATACAGCCTGAATATGGAGGCATTGTGGTATGACAATATTAAAGCACGCCAGACAGATACAGATGATACCACCCTGCAAACCCTGCCTTCGGTTGAATTTTTTGCCGCCCGGCAAAAAGTTGCAGAGGGTTTTGGATTATATTACAAAATGGATTCGGAATTTGACTCATTTTACCGCCAGGATACCACCGACACAAAGGTTACCGGCAGAAGGGCAGACGTTCATCCAATTTTTTATTATCCCATAAAATTCGGCAAATCATTTTTTATAGAGCCCTATGCCGGTGTCAGGGGTACTTTATGGGATACGGATGATTATACCGACAATGACGGGGATGACGCCGACACCAGAACCCGGGGGCTGTATGAAATGGGCATGGACCTGTCAACAACCCTTAGCCGTGTGTTCACATTAGACACGGATTTTGCCGAAAAAATCCAACACAAAATTGTGCCCAGGCTGGAGTATGACTACATTCCTTTTGTGGACCAGGAGGATCTGCCCTACTTTGATGCCATAGACGACATTTCAGAAGAAAATATCATTACCTGGTCTTTGACCAATACATTCACCTCCAGGAAGACAATAACGGATGGAAACGGCGAAGAAACCAAGGCATACAAAGAACTTTTCTGGTTCAAGCTCTCCCAGGGCTATGACATCCGGTATGAAGAGGATGGGGATGATGCCGACGACGATCCCTGGCAGGACTTGACATTAAAATATGAATTAAATCCGTTAAAATACCTGACATCAGACGGCACCATAGCCTTTGATCCCAATACCAGCCATTTCACAAAGATACAGGTTGGGGGCACGGTATCCGATAACAGAGGGGACAGTCTTTACATGTCTTATCGATATTCAAAAAGTTATTCACATACCTGGAAAACAAAGATCACCACAAATTTGGTTCCAGGTGCTCTGAACGCATATTATTTCGTTGAAAGTGATCTTGAGGACCAAAAAACCGTTGAAACCGGTGTGGGGATATCCATCAACCGGCCGTGCTGGGGATTAAACCTGGCGTTCAAAGATGAATCTGCAGATAAATCTTTTGCTTTCATGGTTATACTTAAAGGTATCGGAGGATTCGGCACACAATGAAAGACAATACTCTTTGGTTTGCCCTGCTGACCCGAAGCAATTTCGAGCAGACTGTATACTCATGCATAAGCAAAAAGAAAATAGATGCGTTCCTGCCCAGGACAAGGAAGCCCAGCAAAAGAAAAGACCGTAAACTCATGATAGAAACCCCGTTGTTTCCCGGGTATGTATTTGTTAAATCCACCAGGGCTCCGGTGGACCAGTTACCGATTTTAAAAACCCTGGGTGCAGTCAGGCTTTTAGGAAACTCTGCCGGACCCGTACCCGTACCCGAGCAGCAGATTGAGTCGCTCAAGCTTTTGACATCCGTAACCCAGGATCTGGTTACAGGCAGCATTATTGAATTAAAAAAAGGAGATCCGGTAATTATCCTTGAAGGCCCCATGGCAGGGCTTAAAGGAGATTTTTTTGAACACAAGGGCAAAGGCAGGGTCATTATCAAAGTAGACCTGTTAGGCAGATATGCAGGCGTAGAGGTGGATTCTGATATGGTTGAAAAAATCCCGGACCTGTTATCTTAGTGTCTGAATGAAAACCTGGAAATTTTGTCGAGTACAAGGCGGACCGTAAATTTTAACCACAGGCATATATCAAATATTCCGAGGATTAAAATTTACGGCCAACGAAGTAATCGGCAAAATTTACGGATTTCAGTCGGACACGGTCATAAGCCCTTGACTTTTTGATGCATATTCATTAAAACCCCTTGAAAAACTTTTTAGCTGTTTAACATATTTTGAGGTTCCATGAATAAACTTGAATTGATTTCCACATTGAAAGAACGGGCCAACCTGACCAAATCAGAAGCCGCCGACGTAATAAAAATATTTTTTGACTCCCTGTCAGACGCCTTTGTCAAAGGTGAGCGAGTCGAAATAAGAGGACTTTGCAGCTTTCATATCAAAGAGTATAAAAGCTATGTGGGTAGAAATCCCAAAACCGGACAGAAAGTAGAAATCCCGCCCAAACGCCTGCCGTTTTTTAAATGCGGTAAAGAACTCAAAGAGCGGGTTGATTATTAAAAGCCATCTCAAAATAATCTTTTGGACAACTTCTTCGTTGGATCAAAATTTAAATCCTCAAAATACGTCATGTATTCCTCCGGTTAAAATTTTGATCCGCCTTGAATTTGAGCCAAAATCTTTATTTCGAGATGGCTTTTAATCCAATGTTGCTAATATTGATATGCCTCCTGCACCTTCCGAAAAGAACCGGGAAGCCCTTCCCTCATCTTTGCCATTATCTGAATTAATCTATATTGTTCAGACCGGCCGGATCCCCAATGCTCTCCTTTTTTACGGGCCCCGGGGAACCGGCAAAAAACAGGCTGCGCTTTTTTTTGCACAGGCCTGCAATTGCCTTACAGACAACGGTCGGCCGTGCAATATCTGCGCTTCATGCAAAAAAATATCTGCGGGCATGCACCCGGACATAATCTTTCTTGGTCCGGCTGAAAATAAAAAACTGATCACCATTTCCCAAATCCGGGACATAGGCGGCATCATTGCATCCCGTGCCAATGAAGCGGTGTTCAGGATGGTGTGCATCCTCCATGCAGACCTGATGAACTCCCAGGCCCAAAATGCCCTTCTCAAAATGCTTGAAGAACCGCCGGAACACACATTTTTCATTCTTGCAGTAGAGCAGACCGCACCCCTTTTACCGACCATTTTATCCAGGTGCCGGCGCATTGATTTCCAGGCATTAGCAGACCGCGAAATAAAAGATATTTTATGCACACAATACGGCCTTGATCCTGAAACCGCCCACATTATCAGCGGAACGGCCGCAAGCGACCTGGACCAGGCCCTGCGTCTTTCAGGGCTGGCCAAAGAGGGTACGCCTGACTGGAAAATATTGCGGCCATGGTTAATCAAAGAAATATGCCGATTTTTGGCAGCGCCACCGCACGAAAATGCCTTTAAATGCCTTGATTTATCCAGGCTGCTGTCAGCCCGCCCGAAATATATTCATGATGTCATGGCAGTGCTCCGAACCGTATTCAGAGACCTTTGCATATTAAAATACATGCCGAATAAAATAGTTAACCTTGATTTTTTAAGTGCATTTAAAGATATTAATAGGATGCATTCATACTCCCGTATGTTAACATGGATGACACTGTTTCATGAAACGGAAAAAAGACTGGAATCCAACAGCGGCACAAGACTGACCCTTGACCGTTTTTTCCTTTCCTTGTCTTTATTTGAATAACAGCCATGGGCTGACCTGGTCTATCAACACCCAGGCCCAACCCACAACAAAATATGAAAGTAACACAAAACGATATGTTAACTTTCATATAACAAAGAGGCTAATTTTTATGGTAAATGTTGCCGGCGTTAAATTTAAAACCGCAGGTAAAATATACGATTTCAACAGCCAAGCCCTGGTCGTAAATTTAGACGATCGAGTGATTGTTGAAACCGAACAAGGGTTAGGGTTTGGCATCGTTGCCGTCCCATCCCGGGAAAAAGATAAAGACGAAAGGTCCTTAAAAAATATTGTCAGACTGGCCACCCAGGAAGATTTCAGCCGGCGCATGGAACTTGAATCACTGGAACGGCAGGCCCATGAATACTGCATTAAATGCATAAAAGACCTGGACCTTTTAATGAACCTGTTTAGTGTGGAGAGCACCTTTGACAGAAACAAACTGACATTTTTTTATACGGCGGACGGAAGGATTGATTTCAGGGAACTGATTAAACTTTTAGTGAAGGAATTCTCCATCCGTATTGAAATGCGCCAGGTCGGTATTCGAAATCTGTCCAAGCATGTCGGCGGTGTGGGGAAATGCGGCAGGGAACTGTGCTGTTCATCTTTTATGCATACTTTTGATCCGGTGTCCATAAAAATGGCAAAAGAACAGGGGCTAAGCCTGAATCCCACTAAGATTTCCGGGGTGTGCGGCCGACTGATGTGCTGTCTAACCTTTGAAAATGAGACCTACCGCCATTATAAGAAAAAAATGCCGAAACTGGGCAAAATCATTGCACTCGAAAACGTCAAAGGCAAGGTAGTCCGCCAGAATGTTCTCAGACAAAGCATCACCGTCAGGCTTGAGGACCGCACGGAAAAGGAAATTTTTCTGTCTCAACTGAATAAAGAAACCACAGGAAACCCATCTCAATGACTTGTCAATACTATACCACACCTATTTACTATGTGAATGCCAAACCCCATCTCGGCCATGCCTATACCTCCATTGCAGCAGATGTAGCCACCCGTTTTAAAAAGATGGAAGGTGCAGACACCTTTTTTTTAACAGGAACGGATGAACACGGAGATAAAATCGTTCAGGCTGCTGAAAAGGAAAACACCACGCCCAAGGCTTACGCAGATAAAATCAGCAAACTATTTCAAGATGTTCTGCCTCTGCTCAATATAGAAAACAACCACTTTATCCGGACAACTGATCCCGGGCATATCGAGGTGGTAAAATCGGTCCTGTCAACGATTTACGATAAAGGGGATATCTATTTTTCAAGCTATGAGGGCATTTATTGTTTCGGGTGTGAAAGATTCTACCAGGAGCGCGAACTTGTGGACGGCAAATGCCCGGACCACGGTACTGTGCCCGAAACCATCAAGGAATCAAACTATTTCTTTAAAATGAGCAAGTACCAGGATTGGCTCATTGAACATATCGAAACTCATCCGGACTTTATCCAGCCCGAACAATACAGAAAGGAACTTCTCTCATTTCTTAAGGAGCCTTTGGAAGACCTGTGTATCTCCCGGCCCAAAACCCGTCTGACCTGGGGGATTACCCTGCCCTTTGATGAAGATTATGTCACCTATGTATGGTTTGACGCCCTGGTCAACTATATCACGGCTCTTGGATACCCTGACGGAGATATGTTTAAAAAATTCTGGCCCACCACCCGGCATTTTGTGGCCAAGGACATTATCAAACCCCACGGAATTTACTGGCCCATCATGCTCAAGGCTGCCGGCATTGACGTATATAACGGACTTAATGTCCATGGTTTTTGGAATGTTCAGGGCTCTAAAATGTCAAAAAGCATCGGCAATGTCACCGACCCTGTCGAGGTAACAGGCCGGTTCGGTGTGGATGCGTTCAGATATTTTCTTATGCGGGAGATGGTATTTGGTTTAGACGCCAATTTCACCGAAGATGTTATTGTGGCAAGGATTAACTCAGACCTTGCCAATGACCTGGGCAATCTGTTCTCCCGGGTGCTGTCCATGAACTATAAATACTTCAAGGGCAACATCCAGGGCCCGGATGCGGATTCAGATAAGGACTTAAGCCTTGAACCCGAAGCCGAAGCCACTTTAGAAGCGTACACAAACGCCATGGCGGAATGTCAGTTTCACAAGGCCCTTGCAAGCGTCTGGGAACTGGTGTCAGCCATGAATAAATACATTGTTGCCAACGAACCCTGGACCCTGGCCAAAGATCCGGCACGCACAGGCGACCTTGGTACGGTGTTATACGAACTGCTGGAGGGGATTCGCTTTGTGGCAGGCTTGATCTGGCCGGTCATGCCGGAAACCAGCGGCAAAATCATTGCCGCCCTTGGCCTTGAGCTGCCTGAAAAAGGGTTTTTCACTCTTGATGCCATCCGGCCCTGGGGGCAGATACCCCGCGGCATTACTCTGGCAAAACCCCAGATTCTTTTTCCCCGGGTGGACGTTGAAAAGAAAGCGGCGGAACCACCTGCACCCAAACCACTCAAACCGGCATTAAAAGAAGAAATCACCATTGATGATTTTTCCAAAATAGATTTAAGAGCCGGCAAAATTCTGTCTGCCGAACGGATTGAAAAATCGGACAAACTGCTGAAGCTTCAAGTAAGTTTAGGCACCCAGACCCGGCAAATCGTGGCAGGCATCGGTAAATCCTACACCCCCGAAGACGTGGTGGGCAAAGAAGTCATTGTGGTGGCCAACCTGAAACCCGTGAAACTTATGGGAGAATTGTCCGAGGGCATGGTGCTTGCGGCAAGTGTGAAGAAGAACCTTGTTCTTTCCGGATTTAACGGCAGTCCCAAGCCCGGCTGCCCGATTAAATAGTGTTTGAACGAAAAGTCACCCATCTGCGGCGTTGCAGAAAAATTTGCCAAATTATAAGATCGGGTCTCACAACCATGAGGTTGCTCCGGTTACAAATTTTTCCGCGCCTTGCATCTGGGCAACTTTTCGTCCAAACACGGGTTTTTATTCAGGCATTAATTAATATTTTGAGATACGGTTTTGCATTCTATGGATTCTATTAGAACAGAACGTTCCTGGCGCGAACTGCAGGCAAACTATGGCCGGCAGAAAAAAAGACACTCCATGGCTGTCCGCATACGCCAAATTGCAACGTTTCTCTGCCTTGGTGTTGCAGCCGTAGCACTGCTCTGGTTTGGGGTGCAAACGGTATCCAAGCTCGGTGAGCGGCTGTTTTCCCAAAAACCGGATAAGGTCGAAAATGAACCTGCCTTGCCCAAGCTCCTTGGCAAATCCGACGTCAAAGCCCTGGTCCAAAACATTGATATTCTCAATTCAAAAACAGACATTTTCTTTGCGGATGGGCCCTCCTGGACATATACCATCCACACCCAACTTGACACGCGCCTTCAGGCTAAACTGATCAGGACGCTAAACTATCTTAAAACCCTGGACCGGGGCAAGCCGGAACTCATCGGTATGGTGGCCATGGACGGCAGCACCGGATTCATAAAAGCAATGGCCGGATTTAATCCGGCCAATCCGGCCACCAACCCCTGTACATCGGCCCGCTATCCAGCTGCCAGTATTTTCAAAATCGTCACCGCATCTGCTGCTGTGGAAAAATTAAATTATACAGCCACCACCCCCCTTTATTTCAACGGCAGGAAATACACCCTGTACAAACGGCAATTAACAAACCAGAAAACAAAATATACCAATCGGGTTACCCTGGAGACAGCCTTTTCCGAATCCATCAACCCCGTATTCGGCAAACTCGGGCAACTTGCCCTGGGCAAAGAGGTGCTCAACAATTTTGCCGAAAAATTTGGTTTCAACCAACATCCGGATACGGATTTTTATTTTTCCGTCCCCCATTTTGCAGCAACCGAAAATAATTACCATTTAGCGGAACTTGGATGCGGATTTAACCGGGACACCCTGATTTCGCCTGTATTTGCCGCAACTATGGTTTCCGCCATGGTGAACAAGGGGCAAATCCTTGTACCCCGTCTTGTGGACCGGATATCCAATTCAGACGAAAACGAGATTTACAAAAGCACTAAAGAAATATATAAGACACCGATTAGCCCCCAAACAGCCGCCACCATGAAAAAACTCATGAAAAAAACCATATCCGGCGGCACAGCCAGAAAATCGTTCAGGGGCTATTCACGGGATAAGGTATTATCAAATCTTTTGATCGGCGGAAAAACCGGCTCCCTGTCCAACCGGGAGCATACGGTCAAATACGACTGGTTCACAGGATTTGGACAACAGAAAGAAACAAAAGAGACCTTGATTGTCGCAGTAGTAGTGGGTCACGGCAAATATATCGGGACCCGGGCATGCGTCCACGCTAAAACCATGCTAAAAACCTATTTCAGCGCCCCCAAAACCAAAAAAAATTTGCTAACGGCAACCTCAGCTGTTCCGAAATAACAGCCATTAGCTGACTTGGTCTATCAATACCCAAGGTCAACCCAGAACGAAACATAAAAGTAATTCAAAAGCTTACGTTAACTTTCATACAGAAATATTTCCGGAACGTATAACGGAGGATACATATGAAACGGCAAGGCAATCTTTCAACACAACTTTTTGATTATCTTAAGCATATCGCAAAGATACATGTGGACATAGGCAAACCCTTGTCCTCGGTGAAGGAGAATACCTTACTCTTTTTCCCCGACACCTGCTGCACCCTGGGGTGCGGAATCTGCGCACTTGTGGCATTTAAAGGGCCTGCCTGTAAAAGTGATCTGGAATCCCTGTCCAAGGGCATTGAAACCCTTTCAAAAAATCGTCTTGGCCCGTTTTCCGAAGACACAACCCCAATGGTTTCAAAAGAGTATCTGGGTGGCGAAGAATTTTTATCCTCCTTGTTTGACCATGCCCAGAACCTTAAGCAAGAAACGATTTTTGCATCCCTGTTTTACGATCGGGAAAAAACCCGCAAATTATCCGAACTCACTCAGGATATTAAAAAAATTCTTACGGATGAAGTCCGGGATCTCAAATTTGCCACAGCCGGCTTATCCACACCCGAGGTGGAGATTGCCGCAGATCATATTGATCAACTCAAGGATATCCTCTGGTGTCTGAAAAAAGAAATTCTTGACAATATTGAAGCCATTGAACAGCTGGCTCCGGGTATAGAAAAACAAAACAACCCGACAGGAATAGCGCTTTTTAAGCGAATCAACGCCGTACTCAACAGCCTTGATCGCCTGGAGGTCAGAGGACGGGATTCGGCAGGCATTTCAGTGCTGTGCACCCTGGATGAACAGGAATTTTCAAAGTACAAAAACGTTCTGGAAAAAAATGGGATCGCCGAAGGGTTGGAAAACAGAAGCAACCGGCAAATCCTGTCAAACAACACCATCTCCATCAATGAAGTCAGCAAGCCAGGTTCCCCAAACCGTATTACCATCTGTTTTGTATACAAATTTGCCGCAGAGATAGGTGCCCTTGGCGACAACATCGCCTTTATCAGAAATCAGATTAAAAACGACGACCTACTCCAGACACTTGCCGAATTTTCCACTTTGGCGTCATCGGTCTCGGCCCATACAAGGTGGGCATCCGTAGGTGATATCACCGAGGCCAACTGCCATCCTTTGGACAATACACTCACAGATACCAAAATATCCCCAAGCGGCATTATCCATGTCTGCCTTAACGGGGATATTGACAACTACCTGGAACTGAAAACTGAATACGAGGCCCGGTACGATAAAATTCATCCCCAGATCACCACGGACACCAAATTGATCCCGTTGCAGATTGAGCACCACCTGAAAATGGGCGCCCCCATTGAAGAGGCATTCCGCCTGGCGGTCAATGAATTTGAAGGGTCCCATGCTATTTCCATGCACACAGACCTTGCTCCGGGCAAATTGTTTCTGGCCCAGAAAGGCAGTGGGCAGGCCATTTTTGTGGGGCTTGCCCCGGACCATTACATTGCGGCATCGGAATTATACGGGGTGGTGGAAGAGACCCGCCACTACATCAAACTCAACGGCGAAGACAAGGGCCAGATCGTGGTCCTGGATCAAGAGGGTGCCGGCGGTATTGAAGGGGTGCGCTCCTTTTATTACGACTACCAGCCCATCACCCTGACCCGGGAGGATGTGCTCACCAGCCAAATCACCTCCAGGGACATTGACCGCCAGGGGTATAACCACTATTTTCTCAAGGAAATCTCCGAATCCCCTCTATCCGTTGAAAAAACACTGGAAAACAAATTCAAGCAGAATCCGGGGTCAGGACTTTTCAACGTCAATCTAAATAGTACGATTATTCCGCCGGATCTGGAACAAGATTTACGGTCCGGAAAAATAAAAAAAATATATTTTATCGGCCAGGGAACCGCCGGTATTGCAGCCCAGGGATGTGCGGATCTTCTCACCCATTACCTGGGGGGTAAATCCATGGACATTCGTGCCCAGAAAGCGTCCGAACTTTCCGGGTTCAGCATCGGCTGCGAAGGTGAAGATGCCACAACTATGGAAAACACCCTGGTTGTGGCTATCAGCCAGTCCGGTACCACCACGGACACCAACCGCACCGTAGACATGGTCCGGGCCCACGGTGCCAGAAGCCTTGCCATTGTCAACCGCAGGGATTCGGATCTGACCTTCAAGGTCGACGGGGTATTGTATACCAGTTCCGGCAGGGACATAGAAATGTCCGTGGCCTCCACCAAGGCCTTTTATTCCCAGATCACGGCCGGGGCCGTGCTCGGGCTGCACCTGGCTGCCCTGCTCAATGCCAGAAGTGAAAACTATATCAGCGATCAAATCCATGCACTGATGGAACTGCCTGAAAAAATGAAAGCGGTTCTTGACATGCGTCATGAAATCAAGGAATGCGCGGACAACCTGGCCATCTCCAAAAATTACTGGGCCACAGTGGGTTCCGGTGCCAACAAAACATCTGCCGACGAAATCAGGATTAAACTGTCGGAGCTTTGCTACAAAACCATCTCTTCGGATTTTGTTGAGGACAAAAAACACATTGATTTGTCAAGCGAACCATTGATTATTGTCTGTGCCGCCGGAACCAGGGAAAGCGTGCTTGGGGATATCATCAAGGACACAGCCATTTTCCATGCACACAAAGCCTGTCCCATTGTGATCACCACCCAGGGCGAAGACCGGTTTGATCTATATGCCAAAGCCGTTTTCAAGATACCCGAAGTCCAGGAACATTTTGCCCCGGTTCTCAATACCCTGGTGGGACATATCTGGGGGTACTATGCAGCGCTTGCCATCAATGACAAATCAAAATTTCTCTATGAGGAAAAGCTGAAAATAGAAAATAGCATTGAAGAGTTCAAGCGCATGGGGCATGATGATTACGAGGTGCTTTTAGAGAATAAATTCACGGAAACCGTGGCAGGTTTCTACAATCAGTTTTCCCAAAAAAGGCGCCAGGGTGAATTTCCCGGTGCCATGGGTCTGAGTACGGTATCCGACATCACCTTGCTGCTGAAGTACCTGTCCGGCAGGTTGCCCGTATCGGATTTTGAAGTGGATTTCGGCGTTAAAGGCACCCCGGCCAATATGCTGTCCACCTTTTTTACCACCATGAACCAGGCCATCAATATCATGGCCCGGCCCGTGGATGCCATCAAACACCAGGCCAAAACAGTTACCGTGGGTACCAGCCGAATCAGTGAAAGCTTTGAAGGCATTATATTTGATGCCCTGGCCGAACATAACATCCAGATCCCTTTGATTACCAATACCAATGTACTGGTCCTTAAAAATCTGCAGGAAATCATATCCGAAATTAAAGGCGCAGTGCTCTACCGCATCACCGGCTTAAACCTTTTAGGAAAAGTTACGGCAGACACCCGCATTGACGTGGTAACCAAAACAGGCAACCTGGCCAATGAATCCTCAAGGGTGGAAACGGATCACCGTCTCAAGGGTACCAAAAACATCATTGTCAGGGAGGGTAACGTATATATCGGTAAGGGCCGGAAAGACAACCGAAGTATTCTTGTGATCCCGGTACTCTCATCTTCGCCGACGTCGCCCAACATAATTGAATTTCTTTTGTCTTTAAACATTGCTTTTAAATCCTCAGACGACGTTACCCTGCTGAAAAAAATCAAGGCCCTGGGCGGAAAATACACCCGGCTTAAGGACTGGATTCTCGAAAGTAAAAATGTGGCATGGGATGATAAATACCTCAACCTTGTGGACATTGAGACCCTGTTCGGAGCCACGGCTGAAAGGGCTGTTGATGCGATTGTTGAAAAACTCAATTAGTCATCAACATCAATTTCCTTGGGCATGGGATTCCAGTCGAAATACACCCTGACCTGGCCGTGATCAGATGCGCCTTGTTCTTCAAACGCCTCACGGTTTAAATGATCATTATAGACTTCCAGTTCACGGAAAGACCAGAGGCGCTTCCGAGAGTGATCATAAAACTCCTCTGATACCAGGATAGGATCAAGGCTCTCTCGTTTGTTCTTGTATACGTGCGTGTAGTAAATATGCCGGGAAAAACGATACTGCTGAAGTCTTTCAGCCGAATAAAGCCCCTTATCCGACGTACGGCCGACAATGCTCTTTTCCACCAGCCTGTAAGTCGGCTGACCTGATAAGAGCTCATTGGTCACTGACAGTGTATCGTCGTTCAGGTCACCAAGAACCACCACAGGAGAGATAGTATCCTCATTTTCAGACTTCATCTCTACATCCAGCATGGCACGCATGGCTGCCGCTTCATGACCCTCCGGATATGTGAAACCGCTGATTTGGTAATTTTTGCATAATTTTCCAGCACAACCGGTTTTGGTGCGGCAAAGCTCAAACGGGCCGGACCTTTGGTTTTTAGGTGGGCAACATATATTGAAACTTCCGGCGATTTGGGTCCCCTACCTTCAGGCTGTATGTTTGCATGCAACACAGGACGGGAAAAATTATTGATGGTGACCGTTATCTCTTCTTCTGCTCCATAGCTCTCCCGCAACTTGTCAAATTTAAAATTCTCCGGAAGGCTCATGTTGCGCTTCAAGGTCTTATCTTACCAAAAGTTCGACAAGCGAATGAAGCAAGGCCTTTCCTCGCTTGCCAGCGTTATGAACGAACTCAAAAAAGCCAAGATAAAACGGGAGCTTCTCCTGTGAAATACCTCGATGTGGACGCAGCCAACCTCTTAGCAGAGACCAGAAGCCTTCCATCGTATTTACATGCACTTCATGAAAACCATCCCCATCTTCGTCTCTGGCGTATTCTCCAGCCCCGTGATTCACGCTCTTATGCTTGTATCCCCACTCTGTTAAGCGATTATAGATCCCGTATTCATCCGTGTAAATCAAAGTCCCTGACAAAACGACCGACTTTATCAAGGGCTCAATGGTTACCCGGCGAACATTGGCAAGCATTTGAATTACCACCAGGCCGCATCGCTGAATCATCCCGAAAACATTGGTGTGTATTCGATCTGAAATGTGTGGTATGCTCCTGAAATTTAACAGCCGATTTCTTCTTGGAGCATTCAACATGAAATGTGGTATCATGTTTGTCGGATTGTACGGACACCGATCTACCATTGCCACGGCAGGCGCCATGGCCCTCTCAAATAAGCTTTGCCCGGCAACAGGACTTGTTTCGGAAGAATTTAATGAAATTCCCTTTGTTGATTTCTGCGATTTTGGATTTGGCGGTTGGGATATAAGACCTTGCTACGACATTGATACCCAAGAATTTCTAAGTACCCCCATGACGCTTCAGTTCACCTGGCAAGGGTGTGATTCCGCCTTGGCCGCACCGCTGGTACTGGACCTTGCAAGATTCACCATGCTTTCACTTGAACGAGATGAATCCGGTGTGATGAAGCATTTGACATCCTTTTTCAAGTCACCATGGAACAGTACTGAACATAATTTAGTCAATCAATTCCGGCCTCTTGAAGATTATTGTGATAAAATATAAATTCAATGCGTTAATAATTATGGGGCCTTTTGTAAAATTACTTCTGATTTTTTCTTTTTTTGCTCTTTTTTTTGTGGTGGGCTATGCTGTGACCGGGAACAGTTTTGAGCTGTTATTCAACCAGGAAAAATGTGTGGCACTTTTTTCCAATTATAAATCAACAGCATGGATTTTGGGACTTTTGCTGCTGATCGCGGACCTTGTATTGCCGATACCCGCCACGGGTGTTATGGCCGCTTTAGGTGCTGTATACGGTTTGCTGCCAGGCGCAATATTCAGTGTCACCGGATCTGTTGGTGCGGGTTTAATCGGATATTGGGTTGCGCGTGAATCCGGCAAACGCAAAATGCACTGGATTGCATCCGAAGATGAAATAAAAAGATATCAAACATTTTTCAATCAATGGGGCGGCTATGCCATTATCATCGGACGGTGCGCACCGATTCTTCCGGAAGTTACAAGCATTTTGGCGGGTATATCTCGAATGAAATTTTCTCTTTTTTTGAGTGCCTTGATAGGGGGGGCTGTTCCAGCGGGGTTTCTCTTTGCGGCAATGGGGGCGTATTCCGGATGGTCTCCGGCTTTTGGTACGGTAGCAGCCGTTCTCATTCCGGCGATAGCATGGCCTATTTTTATAAAAGTAATCAAAATCTAAACATGTCGAATCAGGAGAACTACATGAAATTAAAATTGAAAAAACAAAAGAAAAATATTGCTGCCTTTGTCATCGCATCATTATTTCTTTTATTATCATCATTTTCTGTCCATGCAGCTGAGATAACCTTCAAATCAGATCAGGATCTACTGTCGCTTAAAAACGAACTCAAACGAACCTATCAAATGGGGCTTGATTATCTCAAAAAGTCCCAGAATCCCGACGGCTCATGGTCCAATCCCGGATTTCCTGCCTTAACCGGCCTTACGGTTTATGCTTTTTTAACGTCGCCCATGTACGGAAACATCGTACAAAAGCCCGAATTCATTCAAAAGGGTTTGGATTTTATCATCTCCAATACCCATGAAAACGGAGCAATTTATAATGAAGGGCTACCCAATTACAACACCTCTATCTGTATGATGGCATTACTGGCAGCCAATGATACAAAATACCATCCCTATATCCTCAAAGGCAGGCGTTATCTGGCCACACTGCAATTGGATCAGGGGGAAAAAGGGAAAACCGACCAAAAATTCGATGGCGGTATCGGATACGGCACCAAGGACCATTCTGACATGTCCAACACATATATTGCCCTTGAGGCTTTGTGGGCCAGCTCATTTCTTGAATCCGACGAGCAACTGGAGGCATACAAGGATCTTAAAAGTCTGCAAAAGACCACCCTTGACTGGGAAGCGGCACTTCAATTCATCCAGCGCTGCCAAAATTTACCCGGTACCAACGACCAGGCCTGGTCCAGTGCGGATCCCAAGAACAAAGGCGGCTTTGTCTATTATCCGGGAAGCTCAAAAGCAGGAGAGGAAACCCTTCCGTCAGGTAAAAAAACGCTTCGTTCCTATGGCTCAATGACCTACGCTGGACTTTTGAGTTTTATTTTTGCCAAACTTAAAAAAGATGATCCAAGGGTTCAAGCGGCCTACGGCTGGCTCAAAGGGAATTTCACACTGGACGAGAATCCGGGCATGGGCCAGCAGGGCCTGTTTTACTATTACCATACCATGGCCAAAGCCCTGACTGTGTATGGGGAAGACTATATAAAAACCGTCGATGGACAGGACATCAACTGGCGAAAGGAGTTGGCCATTAAGTTGATCCAGAAACAGCGAGAAGACGGATCATGGATTAATCCCACGGCCCGGTGGTGGGAAAATGATCCGGTCCTGGTTTCTTCCTATGCGTTGATTTCGCTTAATATGATCACCCCGAGACTGAAATAAGAGGCAGGCATGGAATTCACTTTCAGCACCAATGCATTCAGAAACTATTCATTGGCTGAGGCGTGTGGATATGCCTAAAAAGCTGCGCACATACCTTGAACTGGTCCGCCTGCCCGGCGTGTTTACGGCCCATGCCGATATCTTTGCGGGCTTTCTGATCGCAGGTTTGGGCGTTGAAAACATAAGCAGCCTGCTATGGCTGCTTGGGGCAAGTTCATGTTTTTTTTCTGCCGGTATGGCCCTGAACGATTTTTTTGACGCTGATAACGACAGAATTGAACGGCCTGAACGCCCGATTCCTTCAGGCCGTATCTCACGCCAATCAGCCTTTACTTTGGGAATGGTCCTCCTTGTGGCAGGAATGGCGTTTGCTTATACTGCCGGCAGTGGTCCCTTTTATGCTGCACTGGGTCTGGCAGCTATGATTTTACTGTACGACGGGGTATTTAAATCCAATAGCATTGCCGGCCCCCTTTGCATGGGAGCCTGCAGGTATTTTAACCTGCTCATGGTATTGGCTTTGCAGCCTTTTGAGGGATGGGCGCTCATACCTGTCATTCCATTTATCTACATTGTTGGCGTGACGGTTCTAAGCCGTAAAGAAGTCCAGGGTGGCAGGGCCGTGGCCCATATTTCCATCTGTACCCTGGCATTGGGTCTGGCATCCTCCTGGGCCTATCTGCTTTTTTTAAAAGGTGTGTTTCATTCATTTTTAGGCATCCTGATGATCATGGTCCTTACAATATTTTTGTCATCCCGAGTGCTGGGGCTGCTTGACAGGCATAGTCCAAAAAATTATCAAAGTACCATGAAATTGCTTTTGATGGCTCTGATCGCCCTTGATTTTATACTGGCATCGACCCGTACTCCCGTTTATTTTGCCGCCTTAATCCTTCTGCTTTATATACCGGCGGTAAAATCCGTTCGACTGTTCAAAGTGACTTAAGATTTAAAACCTGCTTTCAAAGGAGATACCATGACTAAACATCTGTTTTGCTTTAATCTTGTGGGTCTGTCACCGGCTCTTTTGGACAAACTATCCTTAATGCCGTCCTTCTCTAAACTGAATGCCAATGGCAAACGGGCTGATATGACTCCGGTATTTCCCTGCCTGACCCTGCCGGGCCAGGCATCATTTTCCACGGGTACCACGCCCTCGAAGCACGGTATCGTCGCTAACGGGTTCTACTATAGGGACCGGTATGAAATCAGTTTCTGGGACCAGTACAGAAGCCTTGTCCAGGCTGTTCCCTTTTGGGAGACACTCAAAAAAAAGTCACCTGAAATCAAAACCGCCACATTGTTTTGTCAGAACACTTTGTACGGACATGCAGATATTATCGTAACCCCCAAACCCATGCATACGGATGAGGGCCTGATCCAATGGTGCTATTCAAAACCGGCAGGCAAGTATGAAGCCATCTGCGATGCCGTCGGCACGCCCTTCAATCTCATGGATTACTGGGGGCCGCTTGCATCCTCAAAGGCCTCCGAATGGATCATGGGCGCGGCCATTGACGTGGTAAAAAAAGACAGACCCCAGGTGATGGTTACCTATCTGCCCCATCTGGATTACTCCTGCCAGAAATACGGACCGGACCATCCATTGGTAGATGCAGATCTGGCCGTGATAGACACGTTGGTGGGACAGTTCATGGCGAATTTGGAAGAGATCGGCATCATGGAAAACTCCACACTTTGTATGTTTTCTGAATACTCCATCACCCCGGTATCCAATGCCGTGAACCTGAACACAATGCTGAGAAAAAATAATTTTTTAAAGGTTAGAACCATTGGAGGCCGGGATTATCCCGATCTGGAGCTAAGCCCCGCTTTTGCGATGGTGGATCATCAAATTGCCCATATCTACTTGAAACCTGAGACAGATGCCCACGCTGTCAAGATGCTGCTCAGCGACACCGAAGGGGTGGACAGCGTATTATCTATTAATGAACAAAAAGAGCTCGATATTTACCATGACCGGTCAGGTGATCTTTTAGCGATATCGGACCATGACAAATGGTTTTCTTATTACTGGTGGGAGACCCCGGAACGCGCACCGGATTTTGCAGGCAACATTGACATTCATAGGAAGCCAGGCTATGACCCCCTGGAGTTGTTTTTGGATCGGGAATCCATGAAAATTCCCCAGACCCCTGAACGCATTAAAGGGTCACATGGTGCACCGGCATCCGGAGACCGGGGGATGGCTGTTTTCATGCTCAGTGGGGCCGGCGTCGACACAATTAATTTGCCGGGAAAAATTGACATGACCAAGGCATTTCCTCTTTTGATGGAGATCATGGGAGAACCCTGCGTTTAAAATCGGATATAACGCCAACAGATTTGCATGTCACTCCCTGATATCCGCGTTGGATATCATTGGCAGCCTTGGATATGAATCTGCAGCCATTACCATTGATCATCACGCACTGAATCCCTGGGATGAAGACTTCTCAGGACAACTGTACAAAGTTAATGATAGAAACTTCCTTTCTATCAAAAAAGGTATAAAAAGAAGATGATTTTAAAACCGTTTATCTTCAAGTTGCTTCTCTTTTTTATGATCATGGCAGCCGCTATTTCCCATGCTCCCAACAGCATTTCGGCATCAGAAAAGCACTTCCCAGCCGATTTGGTGAAACAAGAAGAAATAAATCGGCAGCATCCACCAATTCCGTTTATAGATACATCCTCACCAAAAATAAAAAAAATAGGAAAAGATACTTTACAGATTGGTAGCGTACTGCTGGATAAAAAGGAACGTTTCATTAAACTTTCCGGAAAAATAAATATGCGGGACGGTGCCGTGGAGTATATCGCATGCACCCCATACGGAAAGCTTCATGAAAGTGTGCTGTCCATAGATGCTGATCCCTACCATATACAGATTGCCCTGTTGCTTCTCAGAGCCGTCCCGGGCAATCGCCCCATTGAGTTTCAAGGTGCAGAACAAACGCCCTGCGGTGATCCGGTTGCATTGACGGTTTCATGGCAAAACATGGGCAAAGACAGGGTCAATTATCCCATTGAAAAGTTGCTGCTCAATATCAATTCAAATGAGACCATGGAAAAAGCCGACTGGGTCTTTGTTGGATCACAGATGATTGATGGACAATTTATGGCCCAGCAGGAGGGCTCAATTATCGCCAGTTTCCATGATCCTTTTGCCCTCATTGATCACAGAAGCATCAGCGGATCAGACGACACGTTTTTTCATGCCAATAAACGCATTTTACCACCGGTGGGTATGCCGGTTGAGTTAATAATTCATACCGTACCCGATGACGCTGTCAGGGACAGAACAAGATGTAAAACAATCGGAGAAATTAATAATGGGAAAAAATAAAAGAGGATTAAAGCCGGCCAAAACGGCCTCAGAGCTTTTGGACATGTACTACCTTGAAGCCCGGGCACACCTGCTGGAAACTGCAGCGATCCTTGACAGGATTGAACGAGGACAAGGCGGAGAAAAGGTACTTGAGGACCCACGAATCAAGAATCTGTTTAAAATATGCCATTTACTGCCCCGGCAAAAAACCAACCGTGCCGAAGAATTATTGAATTTCCTGTCTGTTTAATATAGACGATTGTTCCGACCGTCGAAAAAAAAGGATTGATTATGAAAAACAACCCCATCGTCAGATACCTGGATCAAGTTAAGCCTGTGGACTGCCCATATGGGAATGTCCGGCGGGTCATCACCGGCGGCGAAGGCAGTGCCAATGTTCATGTGGTCCGTGTCTCGAAAGGCGGAGAGCACTTCCACAGGGGCTATGATGAAGTATACTATCTTCTTTCAGGAACAGGCACCCTGACAATGAATAATCAAACCTATACGCTGGGTCCCGGAACCGTTGTGAATATCCCGGCAGGTGTTGTTCATGACCTGGAATCCGGTGATGATACCCCGCTTGAATTTATCATTTTCGGTTCGCCGCCCATGGCCATTGAGGATGACCGGGCAAAACCCATCAAGCCCCGGGAAAGGAAAAACGATGAAAATAATTGAACCCCATATCCATATGATCGCAAGAACAACCCAGGATTATGAACGAATGGCCAGAATGCATACGGTTGCCTGTGTCGAACCCGCATTCTGGGCGGGCTATGACAGGACCTCGGCCCGCGCTTTCCATGACTATTTCACCCATATTTCAGAATTTGAACCCACCAGGGCCGCCCAATATAATATTGATCATTATTGCCATGTCTGTATGAACCCCAAAGAGGCTGAAGACATCGGGCTTGCCAGAGAAGTAATTTCTTTTATTCCGGAATTTTTGGATAAGCCCACGGTTCTGGGCGTCGGTGAAATCGGCCTGAACAAAAACACCAAAAATGAAATGATCATTTTTGAAGAACAGGTGGAGCTTGCTGTAAAAAACGATTTGATCATGTGGATTCACACCCCTCACCTTGACGACAAGCTCAAGGGAACCCGGATGATGGTTGATTGCCTTAACGGCAGGAAAGACATTGACCCGTCAAAAATATGCTTTGACCATTGCGAGGAACATACCATCAAAATGGTAATCGACTCCGGATTCTGGGCATCAATGACCATCTATCCCTTGACCAAAAATTCTCCCTCCCGGGTAATTGATTCAATAGAAATCTTCGGGCTGGAGAGGATGATGGCAGATGCCTCCGGAGACTGGGGGCCGTCGGATCCCAAAACGCTTCATGATGCCGTTTTTGAAATGAAACGCAGGGGACACCGGGAAAAAGATGTAGAAACTCTGTTTTACAACAATCCCTGTTTTTTTCTGGGCCAGAGTCCGAAATTTAAACATAAGCCCCTTGTCCAAAAGGATGCAGCCTGGGAAAAATGAGAATCAGGTGGATCACTTCCGGAAAACTTGCCATCAAAACCTATTTGATGAGATACAGCCTCAAGGTGGCCCTTGCGTCCTGCAATAATATCGAAACATCTTCAATGTGGAATCAATGATCCCAAACGATTATTGATGGTTTTGACCACCAAGCTCTGCCCTTTACCCATATCTTAACGCAAACAATTTACCCATCTACCTGTAGAAGGGCAAAGCCCATACACATGAGCTGCAGTGCGGTGTACCCTTGCCAGATGATTTGAATTGATAAAACGAGGAGTGCCCCTGCGATCAGCCGCCCAATCTATCTATTCAAATAAAGGCAGGTGGGCTCTGTCCCATACATTCGCTGTAGCTAAAGCATACTCGGTTCGATGGTTTATCAACGGACTAGGCCAGGAAATAAGATTGAACGATAAGATGAAACATTGGATTAATGATCAGGTTTAATCTTGATAAATGGATAAAAGTAACATGAGGAGCCGTTTACGGACCTGTACACAAGGTTCTGTAGGCAGACGGGAGTCGATGGACTCCCTCTGACCCGATCAATTCGCATGCCACCCAAACCTATTTTACTTAATTCTCTCACAGAGGCACAAAGTATTAAAAAAAAATTTTATTAGTGCCTCTGTGAGAGGTTTTGTATAGGGGAGGCTGTAGGGTATTTTTGCCATTATTGTGAAAAAAACTTCACAATCTTTATATGTTCTATTTCATAAAAGCCATTTGGATCTATCATGCCCGTTTGTCTGACCATTGTCCATCCCATTTGGAAAAAAACTCCCATTATCGAAAAATGTATTTTATTTCGAGTGGTTATGCTTTTAATAAAAAGTAGTATGATATTGTCACTCTTTAACCAAAGTCCTGGCACATATTGTGCATTTTCGGTTAATGAGACAACGCACAACCCTGATGACGCTGAATACGAAACCAAAAACTTATATAATATTGTTCAAGAAGGGAGTGAATTTATGAAAAAATTTATTTTGACGGCATCTGCGTTCTTATTGTTATGGTGCCATGCCGGACTTGGATCGGCTGCGGAGATTGAGTTATGGGACTATGGTTTTAACATTGACGGGATAAGCTCGTATCCTTTAGCGGGGAAGAACATACCATCTGAAATAACAAACTATGACAATTCGTTAGATGTTTGGACAGGCTTTGATGACCTGCAAGGTTTAGGCACGATCAATGTTGAAATAACCGGTGCAGGCGATCATTATTTTGCTGCTCTCTTCGATCATGACATTGATGAATTTTACAACACTTTTTTTAATGAATATGGTGCTGTGACCGGATCTCCGGCTGCCGGACAGTCTTGGGAAATAGATGAGCCAGAGTCTTTTTTCGGTGATATTTATTCGAATTTTGAAGACAGTAATCTGGACAACCAAAATGGTGTGGATATCGCTAATCATCCTATCGGACAATACGACTCCAATGGAGACCTTGCAACTGATGGAGGTTATGACGAATTTGGACAACCTGACCCTGCCGGCGACGACGTCTCCATGGCCATGGGATGGGATTTTACCTTGCTGGCAAATGAAACAGCAACCATTGATCTATTATTAAGTCTTACAGCACCAACTTCCGGTTTCTATCTTTCACATACTGATCTGGACAGTGCTGAAACAATTTATTTTTCGGGCACATTGGGTATTACGCGGGAAATCGTCGATCCCGGAGCAAATGTCATTCCCGAACCCTCCACCATGATCCTTTTCGGGATCGGGCTTCTCGGACTGGCAGGTGCGGGCAGGAGAAAAAGGAGTTGAACATAAGCTTCTAAACAAAGAAAATTAAAATTTAAGTAAACCCTGCCGGTTTTTATCATTCGGGGGAAGATAAAAAACGGGCAGGATACTATTTTATTGAAACACTCAGTTTCAAGGGGAATCAATCATGAAATCTTTAAATGGAACCAGAGGAATGTATGCGTCAAAAGCGAAAAAGGCTTTACAGGCCGTTTTTTTCTTTGCGGTTTTATGCTTAATCTTGCTGCCTTCACCGGCACTGGCAGCACCGCCGAAAGTGATCTGCGTACCCCAGGTACCATCGGATCTGCTGATTCCCCATGATACCTGGTCCGGTGAGCCCACGACCCTAAAAGGTGTTGCAAAAGGCAGCAGCCTTGCCGGCGGAACCTATTACTGGGAATTCGGAGACGGCAATACATCCGCACCTGCAGTCATTATTAATCCCGACAATCTGTCCGCCACCCACACCTACACGGCTGATCCGGGGACCCTTTTTGTGGCCCGGCTCCATGTGACGGATACTGCCGGGGAAACAGCTTCGGACGATTACCGGATTATTATCCGGAACCGGTCCCTGGATGTGGAAATCAATAAATCGGTTGATGACGGTCTGTGGTGGCTTTATACAAATAAAGAAGCAAATGCCAATTATACCATAATTCCCTCGACGGCTTTTACCGATCCCGGCGGTAGCCAGGGACTTCAAGGCGAATATTTTAATAATCTTACCGTCTCAGGCACACCAGCCTTGGTTCGCACAGACCCCAATATTGATTTTACCTGGGGGGGGAGCCCCGTCTCGGGTATCAACTTGGATTTTAGTGTCAGATGGACCGGCACCATCCATATCCCTGCTGACGGGATGTATAAGTTTGCCTCCTATAACGACGACGGAACCCGGTTATATATAGACGGCAATCAGATCATCAATGACTGGCGGGGCCATGGTCCAACATGGATATATTCCAATACAGTCTATCTTACTGAAGGCCCGCACCAGTTCGTGGTGGAGTTTTATGACGGTTGCTGCGGTGCCCAGGCAAAAATTTACTGGGGTCAGGTTGAGTCATACCGATGGAGAAATGAAGGCGGCTCTTCTTACAATGATTATTATGCAAACACCACAGCCTCGGCTGTGCAGGCCTATGAGATCAACGGTCACCTGGAAACCGGCGATCCGGATGAAAATCCCTATGTGGATGCCGTCCGTAAAGGTATTGATTACCTGATGACCACATTGACCACCTATAATATATCTACTCAGACCGGTGGAAATCCGGATAGTAACGGTAATGGCATTGGGCTCTCCGTCAACAGCGGCCGTCCGGTCTATGAGACCGGAGCGGTCATGGATGCCCTGGTTGCCTCGGGTACGCCGGATGCCGTAGCACGCACAGGCGGAGCCAATGTCCAGGCCCGCAGGTACCAGGATATAGTCCAGGACATGGTCGATATCTATGCCTGGGGCATGAATGATTCCGTGGGCGGATGGCAGTACGGCTGGAACGGAGGAGTTGACAATTCCGCCTCCCAGTGGGGCGCCATCGGCATGGTGGCGGCTGAAAAGCATTTCGGATGTGTTGTACCGGACTGGGTCAAGGAACGGAACAATGGCTGGCTCGATACCAGCTACAACGGCACAGGGTTCGGTTATACCGGAAGCGGCAACGGATGGGCCACCACGCCGTCCGGCATGGTCCAGCTTGCCTTTGACGGATACGGAACCGATGTCCGAAGGTGGCAGACCGCCGAAGCCTGGCTGGCCAATAACTGGAGCGGTTTTATCTCCAACAGCCGCAACAACCGCTACTACTCCTATTATGCCTTTGCCAAGGCCATGCGTCTGGCCCTTCCCCAGGAGGTAACGCATCTGGCAGCCACCGGTTTTGATTGGTACGGGGATGAGACGTCCGGTCTGGCCCGGGTGCTTGTGGACCGGCAGAATCCAAACGGATCCTGGCCCTATGACGGCTGGCCCTATGTAGGCGTACGCACGGCAGCAGCCTGGAACGTGATCATCCTCACCAGGACCCTTTTTGAAAAGCCCCCGGTGGCCATCATCCAGGCAGAACCCGATCCCGGTGCTGTGGGCCAGATGATTTCCTTTGATGCGACCGGGTCCTACCATGTGGATCCGGCAAAGGAAATTGTCGAGTACCTGTGGGATTTTGATGTGTCCGACGGCATTGATTTTGATCATCCCGATGCCATCGGACCTGTGGTTGAACATGCATATGGTGAACTGGGGGACTACACGGCAGCCTTAAAAGTCGTGGATAACAGCACGCCTTCACGGTTTGATATCACGACCCATACGATTCAGATCACCGTCCCGCCCCATCCGCCCACGGCTTTTGTGGGCGGGCCGTATCTGGCCACTGAGGGTGAAACGGTCCAGGTGGATGGTTCAGGCTCCTATGATATTGACCAGCCCCTGGGGGACCGTATTATCAGCTGGGAATGGGAAGCTGACTTTACACCACCCTATGACTTTGGAGAAGCGTCCGGCCAAATTGCTTCCCTGCCGCCATTCACCGGTGCAGGCCAGCATGATATCGCCCTCAGGGTTACGGATAATACGGCCACTGTTTTCCCTACAGCTGCCACACCGGATCTGACCCATGTCGACTATGGTGAAGTCATGGTTTACAAAACCGGGGTGACCGATCTCTATGCTCGGCCCAAGGCCACCAAGTGCCAGCTGGTCTGGACCCATATCGATGCATCGGCCTATGAAATTTTGAGGTCGGAAACAGGACCGAACAGCGGATTTGAGCTTATCGGCACCACCACGTCAACCTATTCCACCTATCTTGACTACAATGTGGTGATGTACAAGGACTACTGGTACCGGGTAAGATGCGAAATCAACGGTGAAACAACCTTATCCGGCCCCTACCATATTTATTCCGCCGGTAGAATCCGCAATCGGCCGCCGATCATTACCAGCTCCCCCGTGCTGGACGGGCAGGAGCAGGTGCCGTATGTTTACGATGTCCAGGCCAGTGATCCGGAAGGAACACGGTTGCGTTATGTTCTGGATTCAGCACCGGCCGGTATGGGGATTGATGCGGCCACCGGTCATATCACCTGGACACCGGGCCTTGATCAGGTTGGCCTAAACGAAGTCGTGGTCCGGGTGACCGATGCCCGAAGTGCGTCCGCCAGCCAGTTCTTCCAGGTGGTGATCGCTCCGCGGCCCAACGCAAAACCCGTACCGGACCCAGGAGGTCCTTACAGCGGACTGGTTGGGGAGGCCCTGACGTTTTCCGGCAGCGCCGTTGATCCTGAAGGCGACCCCATTGTTCAATACCGCTGGGTATTTGGCGACGGCACGGAAACATCAGGCCGGACCGTCACTCATGCTTATCCTGCACAAGGGGCATACATTGTCACCTTGTATGCCACGGATGACCGGGGGGCCACAGGAAGTGCCGAAATCCGGTGCCAGACAGGCCTTGCAAACCGGCCGCCCATTGCCGATGCCGGCGGTCCCTATGTCGGGGAAGTGAATCAACCCATTACAGTTAACGGCAGTGGGTCATTTGATCCGGACAATGATCCCTTGGCATATACCTGGAATTTTGATACGGCAACCGGCCCTTTAACCGGTGAACAGACAAATTTTACCTTTGATGCGACAGGCACATACATGGTCACGCTCAGCATTGACGACGGTCGGGGCGGGTCAGATACAGCCACTGCTCAAATCGTCGTCACACCGCCCAATGAGCCGCCAATGTCTGTATTTACGGTTGCCCCCTTTCTGTGGAACAACCTGACCTTTGACGGCACCGGATCATCAGACCCGGAAGGCGGAGCACTGACGGCCTGGGAATGGAATTTCGGTGACGGGGTAACCACCACCGGCGCCATGGTCAGTCACCAATATGATGTACCAGGTGACTATACCGTGCGCCTGACCGTGACCGATGATAAAGGCGCCACAGGGTTTTCAGAACAGGTGGTTTCCATTGTTCATCCGCCCAACAGCAATCCGGATGTGGATACCGGCGGTCCCTATACCGCGCCGCTGAATACCGAGGTGACCCTGACTGCAGCCGGGGCTGATCCGGATGGCGATCCCGTCACCTTTACCTGGACCCATGACAGTCAGGATGCCACTGGCCAGACACTGGCACTCACCTTTGATACGGTTGGGACCTATACCGCAACCCTTACAGGTGACGACGGGTTCGGCGGTACGGCCACGGATACCGCCACCATTGTCATCTTTGACCCAGCCGAATCCGGCAGCGGCGGCACACCGGACGAGACACCGCCGCAACTGGTAATCTCAAATCCAGCCGGCGAGTCCCTGCTTGAAGGCATGGTCACCTTTACCGGTAGTGTCAGTGACGACAACCTGGTCCTCTGGGTTTTGGAGTATGCACCGGCCGGAACAGACCAATGGGAAACCATTTCAACCGGTACCACCAATGTGGATAACGATGTGCTGGGTCAACTTGATGCCGGGCTGATCCAGGATGACCTGTACCGGTTCAGGCTGCGGGCCCAGGACCATCATTACAGCGTCAACACCTGGATTGAGTGCGAGATCAATTCTCCACTGGAGCTTGGACGGTTTAGCCTTGAATACATTGATCTTGAAATACCCTTGGCCGGTATTCCGATCCAAATTGTCCGGCGCTATGATACCAGAGATTCAAATGAATCTGGAGATTTCGGATACGGATGGACACTCAAGGCTGCGGACCCGCAGATCCGTGAAACCGTACCGGTCCAGCCCATGGAGGACACCCTTGGTTTCTTTGTGGCCAAACCCTATCGGATGGGAACCCGGGTCTATCTGACCAACCCGGACGGTGAGCGTATCGGGTTCACCTTTGAACCGACACCGTCGGTATCCCTTCTGGGAACGGTTTTCACACCGAAATTCACACCGGATCCCGGGGTTCAGGACCAGCTTGAAGTCGATCCCATCAATTTGACTTACAAGGGAGACGGCACTTTTGTTTTCTTCCTGCTCGGCTTCAATTACAACCCGTCGGATTTCCGTCTGAAGAGAAAAGACGGTACCATCTACCATTACAGCCAGTTCAACGGCCTTGATAAAATAGCCGACCGCAACAGCAATGAACTGACCTACACCTATAATGGAATTTTTCACTCTTCAGGCAAATCTATTTCATTTGACAGGGATACGGCCGGAAGAATTACAAAAGTAACAGATCCTGAAGGCAATGAAATCAACTATGCTTACAATACTGCCGGCGACCTTGAATTGGTCACGGACCAGGCAGGTCTGACCAGCAGTTACGGCTATTTTACCGATCCGGTCCATTACCTAGAGACCATTAATGATTCACTGGGGAATCAGGCGGCCCGGTATGAATACGATTCAGAAGGCCGTCTGACCGCCTTTATTAATGCCAAAGGAGACCGCGCCGAGCAAAGCTATGATCCGGCAGCCTTCAGCGGCACGTTTACCGATATCAACGGTCATGTCACGGATATCTACTACGATGCCCGGGGCAATATTATCCGGGAGGTCAATCCATTAGGCGAAGAGACCTCTTTTACCTGGGATGGTGACAACAACAAGACATCGGAAACCGATGAAAACGGGAACACCACCCAGTATACCTATGACGACCGCGGAAATGTTCTTTCAAAGACTGACGCCACGGGCCATGTCACAACATTTACCTATAATACATTTAACCAGATCACCCGTGTCACCGATTCATCCGGTCGGTCGACTGCTGCGGTGTTTGACGACCAGGGCAACTTGATGCAGTTCACCAACCCGGCCGGACAGACCGCCGGTTTTACCTATCTGCCGGATGGCAGGATCGAAACGTTGACCGATTTCAGCGGTCATGTCACCACCTATGAATACACTGATGATATTGCCCACCCGACCCGGATCATCAATCCGGATGGGACATCCAGGACGTTTACCTATCTGTGGACTGGCCAGGTTGTCGATATGACCGATGAGAACGGCGGCAGATGGCTGCGGACCTATGATCATATCGGCCGGCTGAAGACCATCACCGATCCGCTGGGACATACAACGGGATATGGCTACACCGGGCATTTGCAGACCAGCAAAACCTGTGCACTGGGTTATGCAACGACTTATGGGTATAATGAGGCCAACCTGATGATCAGCCAGACCGATCATCTCGGCAACACGACCACATTTGAATATGACGCTGCCGGTAACCGGACCGCCATCATTGACCCGGTGGGCAACACCACCAGCTTTGTCTACGATGAGTTGAACCGGCTGATCGAAAAAATTGATCCGCTGAATATGAGGACCAGCTATGCTTACGATCCGGCCGGCAACCTGGCAGAACTGGTGGACCGGAACAACCGGAGGCGGACCTTTGATTATGATGCCCTTAACCGGATGGTCCGTGAAACCTGGTTTGACGGGGCTACAACGGTGAATGTAATAAACTACGGTCATGATACTGCAGGCAACCAGACTTATGTTGCTGATCAATTCAGTTCATTGTATTTTTCCTACGACAATGCAGGTCAGGTTCTGACTGTGGACAATACCGGCACTCCCGGGGTACCTGCGGTAACGCTGACCTATGGGTATGATCCAATGGGTAACCGGATTTCTGTGGAAGACAGCCTGGGCATCAGGGCTGATTCCGTCTACGGCAGCCGGAGAAGACTGCTCAGCCGAACCTGGCAGGGCACGGGAATGGCATATCCGGTGCGGGTTAACTTTGGGTATAACCCGCGTGGCAACATCAACATGGTGGACCGATTTACTAACACCAGCGGTTTGAACCCGGTGGGCTCAAGTACCCTCATCTATGATGCAGGCAGCCGCCTGACAGACCTGACCCATGATGTCATTAACGGCGGAACTACCACGGTAGCAGATTATGAATACACCTATAATACACCAGGACTGCTGATCAATGAAACTCATCACGGCCAGACCTTTGGCTATCACTATGACCTGACCGGCCAGCTTACAGGAAGCACCCGGGCTGTGTTCGGCCCGGAGGATTTTGCATATGATGCCAACGGGAGCCGCACCGGTGCAGGTTATACGGTGGGCGCCGCCAACCGGATCTTAAGCGATCCCGATTACACATACGGCTATGATGCCGAGGGCAATATGACCACCAGAACCGACAGTGCGACAGGAATGGTAACGGCGTTTGGTTATGATCACCGTAACCGGCTTGTCCGCGTCGAAAAACGGGATGCGGCAGATACCCTTTTGAGCACGATATCATATACCTATGACGGTCTGGACCGCCGCATATCGACATGGGTTAACGGTCAGGTGACGACTAGGGTTTATGATGGTGACAATGCCTGGGTTGATTTTAATACTGCTGCCGACGTTGAGACCCTTTACATGTTTGGTGATGGACCTGACTCACTGATTGCACGCAGCCGGCCGACAGGGGAAACAGACTGGTACCTGGCGGACAGACTCGGCACGGTCAGGGATCTTGTCGATTCCGACGGCAACCTGCTCAACCATATTGACTACGATAGTTTTGGCGGGGTCTTCAGCCAGACCGATGCCGCTCAGGGAGACCGTTTTCTGTTCACCGGCCGGGAATTCAGCGAAGCGACCGGGCTGTATTATTACCGGAACCGGTATTATGATCCGGGCCTTGGCCGCTTCATCAGTGAAGACCCAATGGGATTCGATGCCGGCGACTTCAACCTTTACCGGTATGTGAATAACAGTCCGCTGAACGGTACCGATCCCACGGGCGAGCAAACCATTGTTCAAAGTGCACTGATTTTTGCCTGCTCTTCCATCAAGGCGGTACAGGCGGCCGATGCCCAGATAAAAATCTGGCTGCCGCCGCTGCTGGCTGTCAGGGATGTTTTGTCAACCGGCACCTTTACCCCGTATACGCCGCCGACAGCAGCAGATATGGCCACTGATGCAGTCTTTGACCATCTCCCCTCGTCACCCTGCGGGCTGCCTACGCCGGTCATTGACCAGTATAAGGACCTGGTAAAATGGGCCTTGAATAACATATGGTTCCCAAGACGATAGGCCGCCAAAAGACAACCCCACGGCTTTAGGGCTTGCAATTCCAGGCCCTGCACCGGCAGCGGTATTCTGTTCTGCTGGTGCCGGGCCTGATGTAATCTCAGGCTGATAAATAAATTCAAATGGTTATCAATTAAAGAGCGAAATGTAGCGTCTATGGTATTTTGCGACAAAGTTTTTTTGTATCCTATTCACCCCTAGTAGATTCAGCGCGAGAAGGCATGAAACGGCACGAAAATGGAAAAAATTGGTAAAACTCATTTTTTTGCAAGACAAGCCAAAAGGATGATGCTATGGTCAGAATATGAGCCCCCAAGAGATAAAAAAAATACTTCATAATATTGATTTCCAAGCAGACAGTTCCCTTCAAGAACCGTTCTCCAAAGGACTTCCAATCCTAATAAATCTTGTCGAAAAATTGAGCGAAGAAAACGAACAATTGAAGATAGAAATCCAAAAACTTCGCGATGAAAACAACCAACTTAAAGGAGAACAGGGCAAACCGAAAATCCGTGGCAAAAAAGGACGTGGCAAAGGCAAAAACGTATCCTCGGAAAAAGACAGAAAGGAAGGGTGCAATTCAATAATTTAGGTTTTGGCCTGATGACGGGTATTTTGCATAAAAAGTCAAAATGTGGCATTCATAACCACCTGATTTTATAGAACCTGAATTTTATGATTTGTCTGTTATGTTGCCAAAAAGTATCAAATCTAAATTATCGGTTTGCACCCGAAAGGAACGAGAAGGAAAAAAGGAAAAAAAGCAGGAAATCAAAAAGAAAGATACCACCATTGATCGGACCGAAATATGTAAAGTCGATCCCTCCATATTACCCGCTGATGCCGAATACAGAGGGTATGAACCTGTCCTTGTGCAAGAAATTCTGATCACAACGGATAACGTCGAATATAGAAAAGAAATCTTTTATTCCCCTTCCGAGAACCGCACTTACGTGGGAGAATTACCAGCAGGTATAGTTGGGGAGTTCGGTCCCGGTATACGATCTTTAGTTTGCACACTGAAATATGTGGCAAACATGTCTCAGCCAAAAATCCGGGAGTTGCTTGAGAACTGTGGCATTAACATTTCACAATCGACTATTTCACGAATCCTTACGAAGGATGAAACCGGGTTCAACCAGGAGAAAATAGACATTTTTCTTTCTGCACTGGAGCATACTCCTTATCACCAAATCGACGACACCACGGTAAGGGTTAACGGCCAAAACCACTATTCACAGATTTTCTGTAATCCATATTATACAGCATTTTTCACCGTCCCACGCAAAGATCGTCTCACGATACTGGATTTGTTGTTGTGTGGTAGGGAAAGAACATATCGTTTTGATCAGATGGCATTTTGTCTAATGGCGGATTTCAGGGTTGGAAAAAAAGTGATCGATCAGCTTCGGAGTTTGACCGACAACAAGGAGCTGTGTGAAACGCAAATGCAACTGTTACTGGAAAAGGTCTTTAAAAAAGGAAAAGGAAAAAACACAAAGACCAGGGTTATGGAAGCCGCAGCCATAGCCGCATATCATAGTCAAACAGATGTTCCGATTGTAGACATTTTGTTAGCCGATGATGCGCCGCAATTTAAAAAGATTGTTGAGGAACTGGCCCTTTGCTGGATTCATGAAGGTCGTCACTACAACCGTTTGGATCCGGTCGTACCATGCAATGTCAATGCTCTCAAGGATTTCAAGACACGCTTCTGGGACTTCTATGGTGATCTTCTGATCTTCAAACAGAATCCAAGCCAGGAAACAGCGGCAAAGTTATCCATCGAATTCGATGAGCTATTCTCCAGTAAAACGATTTATGACACTCTAAACGATCGTATAGAAAAAACCAGGAACAAAAAAAAGGAACTCTTGTTGGTCCTGAAACATCCTTGCTTGCCACTTCATAACAATGATTCAGAATTGGGGGCAAGAGTTGAAAAACGTAGACAGGATGTTAGCGTGCATACGATATCCAAGGCAGGAACAACAGCAAAAGATTCCTTTCTCACCATTGTCCAAACCGCAAAAAAATTGGGGGTCAACTCTTTCGATTACATCCGCGACAGGGTTTCCAAAAACTTCAGTATGCCAGCGTTATCTGATCTAATTATTGAAAAAGCGAAGCTACAGTCCAGGTAAGTGTTTTCTTCTCAAGTTCGCATCTTAATTTTTGGGATCCCATGTGTAGGGGGTGAATAGGATACGTTTTTTTAATACCGGCGAAGCCGGTTGGTATCAAATGATAAAAAATATCATGCGTCAGTACTGTCTATAATATAAAAATCAAGGTTTGATAATCATATAAAGGCAGGGCGGAACAGGAACGAAAGCAACCGGTGATCGCAGGATTTTTTAGATCCCGATAAAACCGGCTCCTGTCAGATTCGTAAAAAAAGTGACACCTCCCTAACTATAGCAACGATTGCTATAGTACCAGTTCAACAAGAACATTTTGGATTTAGGAGGTGCCACATGAAACTTTACGCCGGAATTGATTTGCATTCAAGCAATAATTATGTAGGAATCATTGATGAAAATGACAAACGGGTATTTGGGAAACGGCTGGACAATAACCTGCCGGATGTACTTCAAATTCTGGAGCCGTTTAAAAAAGAACTGGAGGGTATCGTGGTAGAATCAACCTACAACTGGTACTGGCTGGTGGATGGCCTCCAGGAAAACGGGTATCGAGTTCACCTGGCCAACCCGTCAGCCATTCAACAGTACGAGGGGCTCAAGTATACTGACGACAAGTGGGATTCTTTCTGGCTTGCGCATATGAGACGGTTAAACATCCTGCCGGAGGGCTATATTTACCCCAAAGCTGATAGGGCAATTCGAGATCTATTACGCAGAAGGCTATTGTTCGTGCAGCAAAGGACATCCCAGATTTTAAGCCTTCAGAGTATGATAACAAGACAGCTCGGTATCCGGATGTCCGGGAATGCGATCAAAAAACTAAAAGAGGATGATGTTCATCAAATGTTTGATTCAAACCAGGCTTTCATGGCAGCACTTCAGATTCAGACCATCGGTAATCTGAGTAACGCCATAAAAGAAATAGAACGTAAGGTGCTTTCCCAGGTTAAAATGAGAAAAGCCTTTGAATTGCTTCAAACCATACCTGGAATCGGCAACATCCTTGGGCTGACAATTATGCTGGAGGTTGGAGACATCACTCGATTCGCCAAAGTTGGCTGCTACTCATCCTACTGCCGATGTGTCAAAAGTGAAAAAATATCCAATGGGAAAAAGAAAGGAAAAAACAATACAAAAAATGGAAACAAGTACCTTGCCTGGGCATATGTAGAAGCTGCAAATTTTGCAAAAAGGTTCAGCCCGGAAGCAAGGAAGTTTTTCCAGCGCAAAAATGCTCAACGAAACGGTATCGTTGCCACCAAAGCGTTGAGCAACAAAATTTGCCGTGCATCCTATTATATCATGCGGGATCAGATCCCCTTTGATGAAGTAGGTCTTTTTTGCCGGTAAATTACGACTGCAGCAGGGAACCATTATAGGGGTTGGTATAAACCATTAGGTTTGATTGGTAACTGCTGCAGCCACACAGTTTTTTTATATCCTGATTCGCCTGTGCCGTGAGCCTGTACGGGGTTGGTTAACAACCATAAGATTTGAAAATATAAACAATTAGCCACGGTACGGCACTGAAGATTTTCTGGGGTCCGAACGGACCAGGGGCCGTGTATCACGCATTCTGCCTGGTGCACATCTGCCTTGAACCTGATGGGTGACTGGTGCGGATCATTTCCGTGAACCACACGACGAAATAACAGGCGCGGACAGGGATAAGAGCTGTAGATTTTGAAAGATTACAAATAGTTCGTGGGTCAAGAAAAAAAGTCGATTTTTTTTCAGGGGGAGGTGTTTTTTCTCTTGACCCGGCCTTTAATGGGTGACCCGGCCTTTAATGGGTGACCCCATACCAGTTTCTGCTGAAAAAAATCAAGGCCCTGGGCGGAAAATATACCCGGCTTAAGGACTGGATTCTTGAAAGTAAAAATGTGACATGGGATGATAAATACCTCAACCTTGTGGACATTGAGACCCTATTCGGGGCCACGGCTGAACAGGCTGTGGAGGCGATTGTTGAAAAGTTAGATTAGTGAGTGCCGGGCACTAAGTCAGGCCCTGGCCAAAACCAGGGCAGACACACCGGCAGCCCCTGCATCCATAAGGGTCTGGGCTGCGGCATCGCAGGTCGCCCCTGTAGTAAACACATCATCCACCAAAAGGATATTTTTACCTTTGATCAGGGCAGGCTTAGCGCAGGCAAAGGCCTGGGTCAGATTCTTTTTCCGTGCTTGATGGTCTAAGCCGGTTTGACTGACCGTTGCCCGGACCCGGGCAAGGCCTTTGATGTCAATGCGCCATGGAGGCGACCGGTCATAGGTATCCCTGTACAGCCGGGGAAAATTTCGGACAAGAAAATAGGACTGGTTGAATCCGCGCTTTTTAGCCTTTGAGCCATGGAGGGGAATGGGCAGAATCAAATGAAAACCATTCATCTCAAAATGGGTGGCAAAGGCCTGAAACAGGTGACGTTCAAAGGGACGGGCCAGACTGAGTTTTGATTGGTATTTAAACAATCCCAGGGCCTTTTGTATCACACCCTTATACATAAATGCCGCCCTGACGCTCTGCATCGCCATGGGGGTTTCAAGGCAGGCGCCACACAGATGATCCGGACCGGATTCAAAACAACGGCCGCAGGCAGGGCAAAAAGGGTGATCAAATACCGGTAACGCCTGCCCCAGGCACGTGTGACAAAAGCAACTGCTTAACGGGTTATCCGTGGGCTTTTTAATATATTTTCCACATCCCAGGCATTTATCCGGAAATACCAGTGCGCCAATCCCGGCCCCGGTCTTTTTGACCAGTTTTCTTATCATCAGGAGTTGAGACCTAGGCGTTGACGACGAGCCTCGAACATGGCAATACCGCCTGCCACGGACGCATTCAACGACGTAATACGGGTTTTCATGGGAATGGACAGGATAAAATCACACGCTTTTCTTATCCCGGGCCGCAGCCCGGTATGCTCGCCCCCCACCACAAGGGCCAGGTTACCGGTAAGGTCTGCCTCAAAAAGGCCTTTATCTCCACCAGCATCCAAACCGGACACCCAGGCGCCATATTTTTTAAGGTCACGGATCAGAACCGACAGGTTGGTGGCTAAAAAGATGGGGGCATGCTCCATGGCCCCGGCTGAACTGCGGGAGACCCCGGCAGACGGCAGGGCACATCGGTCTTTTGGCATCACAATGAAATCCACGTTGGCACACAGGGCAGTGCGAATCAGCGCACCGGTGTTCTGGGGATCTTCAATGCTTTCAAGAATCAGAATAAAAAACGGATCTGTCCGGGTTTCAATCTGTTTGAACAACGCAGAGACGGATTGGACCGGAAAGGACGACACCCTGGCAGCAATGCCCTGGTGACGGCCAAATCCGGCCAGCCGGTCCAGGTCTTCACCGGCAAGGGTTTTCACCGTCACTTGTTTTTCGCCGGCCAGATCGGCCACGGCCTGTACACGTTTATCAGACCGGTTCTCATACACCATAATGGATTCAAATTTACGGCGACCGGCTTTCAGGGCTTCAAATACCGAGTGATATCCGTAAAGAATCTCCTTATCCCCGGGATTTTGAATTTCGCTTTTTCGTCCATTGCCCCGGGGGTTGCGTTTCCGGCGCTGGGACCCTGGTTTGCCGGCCATCAGTTCGCAGTCTCCTGTTCAACAATGGCAATGAATTCGGCAACCGCCTCATCCAGCACATCATTGACCACCACATGGGTATACACGGATTTCTGAGCAATTTCTCCTTTTGCATTTTCCAAGCGCGTACGGATCACCTCTTCGGCATCGGTTCCCCTGCCCCGCAGCCTCTGTTCAAGCACCTCTAAAGACGGCGGCATGATGAATATGGAAACATAATCCAGATCAAAATCCATGATTTGACGCCCCCCCTGGACATCAATATCCAATAGAACACTTTGGCCTGCGGCAAGCTGTTCTTGAACAAAAAATCTGGAGGTGCCATAGCAATTTCCGTGAACTTGTGCCCATTCCAACATCTGGCCGGATTCCACCATTTTCATGAACTGTGCTTTATCCGTAAAAAAATAATCTTTTCCGTGAACCTCACCCTGTCGAGGGCTGCGAGTGGTGTGGGAAATGGAATATACCAGGTTGTCAAACCGCTTCAAAAATTCTTTAATTAGCGTTGTCTTGCCGGCACCTGAGGGTGCTGAAACAATGAAAAGTTTTGCCGCCATGCCCTATTCCTCCTCCTGGGGTGCCCCGGGGTTTTGGATCAAGGCCTCAAAGCGTGCGGAAATGGTATCCGCCTGAATCGCGGACAGAATCACGTGGTTGGAGTCTGTCACAATGATGGCCCTGGTTTTTCTGCCATGGGTCACGTCAATGAGGCGCCGATCCTCCTTGGCTTGATCCTTGATCCGCTTCATGGGCGACGAGATCGGGGTTAAAATCGCCACCACCCGGTCTGCCACCACGGTATTGCCAAAACCAACGCCCAAAAGTGGCTTTTCCATAATTTTCCTTCTTTCACAATTCTATTCGATATTCTGCACCTGCTCACGAATCTTTTCCAGCTCGGATTTCAGGTCTACCACAGCATGAGACAGGGTTGCATTACCGGCTTTGGAACCAATGGTGTTAAATTCCCGGTTAAACTCCTGAATCAAAAAATTGAGCTTTCTGCCCTGGGACTCATTTTCATCCATGACCTCCCGGAACATTTTAATGTGGCTGTGCACCCGGACAATCTCCTCGGATACATCACTTTTATCCGCAAGCAGCGCGGTTTCCTGGGCCAGACGGACCGGATCAAGACAATCCCCGTCCTCGGCAGTCAGCACGGCCAGGCGTTCCTTAAGCCGGGTCTTGTAAACTTCCGGTATGGTTTTGGCCTGTGCTTCAACACCTGCCATGCGCTGTTCAATGTCTAAAATACGACGGGTTAAATCCTGATACAAATTTTCCCCCTCACGCTTTCGCATGTGGTCAAGCGCCTGAGCCGCGTTACGGGCCGTGTCACACAGCGCAGAACGGAGAAGCTCCAGGTTGACTTCAGGTTTTGCAGCCACAATGACCTGCTTAGCCCCGAGCACGGTTTCCAGGGCAATGTCACCGGAAAGGGAAAGGGTCTCCTGAACCGTTTTCAATGCGTTATAATAGGCTTTGGCCTTGATAGTATCCACCTCAAACAAATCCTGGTCCAGGGACTGGTCCTCCAGGCTTGCCCGGATCTCTATTCTGCCCCGGGCATGGAACTGCCCCATAATCTTTTTAATTTCCTCTTCAAAGGGCTGACAGGTTTCGGGCAGATAAATCGAAAAATCAAGAAAACGGGAATTATAGGCGCGAACGGTCATGTCCACAGTCAGGGTATCCAGGGTGTGCGACACTTTGGCAAAAGCGGTCATGCTTTTTATCATAATAATTATCCTTTTATGGCCCTAATATCCGCAAGATATTTCTGCCTAACCTGCGTTAGGAATGTGAGTACAGCATCGGAGGCATAATCCGGGTAGGTCCACTCCAGGGTTTTAAAGCCTTTTTTGGTGTACATTAATGTCAGGTCAGCATAAATTTTCTGTCCGATGTAAATCCTGTGGGAATACTCCTTTCCCGTGGCCAGAATAAACCGGGAAGACAAAAGATACCCCGGGTCAATGTTAATGGTTCTATTGTCCTGGTCCAGGCAGTCCGCTTCAATCCTGTTGGTGTCAAGTTTAATCGAAGCAAGGGCATCCTGTTCTATAAGCGGTTTGAATGCAATAAGCCTGCGAAACAACGGTTCCCCCATTTCCCTGTAATAATAATCCGTAAAATCAAAATCCAGCCAGGGGGAGATCATGTCCACGGGACCACCCACAGCTTCAAGGCGGGGGAAAACCGATTCCAGGACCATCTTATCTTTCATGAAAACCGACATCACAAGTTTGCCCGGTGCCGGTGCTTTCGGTGTACTCATTTTTTAACGGGAATCGCCTCGTCAATGAGCATAATGGGGATATCATCCCTGATTTCGTACTTAAGTGCACAGGCGTTGCAGACCAGGCCGTCCTCAGTCTCGGTCAATTCCACCGGACCTTTGCATTTGGGACAGACAAGAATTTCAAGCAGTTCTTTTGATACAGCCATGGGAGTATCTCCTTAGAAAATATATCAATTTTTTGAAGTTTGCATGGACTGCAGTCTATAATAAAAGCCTTTTGCAGCCATCAGGTCATCATGGACACCTTGTTCAACAATGGTACCATTTTTGAGCACAATAATCCGGGAGGCGTAATCTATGGTAGACAGCCTGTGAGCAATGACAAAGGACGTACGGCCCTCCATCAAATTCTCCAAAGCCTTTTGCACAACTTTCTCTGCTTGGGAATCCAGGGCCGAGGTTGCCTCGTCTAAAATCAGCACCGGTGCATTTTTTAAAAGCGCCCTTGCAATGCAGAGCCGCTGTTTTTCCCCCCCGGACAAACGGGAACCAAGCTCTCCGATCACGGTATCATAACCCTTGGGAAAACCGCAGATAAAATCATGGGCAAAGGCGGCCTTAGCTGCCGCTTCAAGCGTGGCATCATCGGCATCCATTTTTCCATACCGGATATTGTCCCGCACGGTCTCGTTGAATAAAATAGGTTCCTGGGTCACAATGGAAATATGGTCCCGAAGGGACGCAATTGTCAGGTCCCGGACATCGTGTCCGCCAACAAAAACACCGCCCTCGGCCACATCATAAAGTCTTGGAATCAGGTTCACCAGGCTGGTTTTTCCGCCGCCGCTCATGCCGACTAACGCCAGGGTCTCACCGGGGGCGGCCTTAAGACTGATGTTCTTTAAAGCTAAAGTTTCTTCAGGGCCGTAGGCAAAAGAAACGTTTTCAAAAACCACATCACAGGATGACGCCTTAAGTGGCCGGGCATCGGGTTTGTCCACCACATCATTTTGGGTTTCCAGCACATCAAAAACCCTGGATGCGGCCGCCACGCCCTCCTGGATGGTATTGTTCAGCTTGGACAATTTTTTCACCGGGTCATACAGCATCATCACAGCAGTCAAAAAAGAGAAAAACACACCGGGTGTGGACGTGCCGTTGACCACCCGCATCCCGCCAAACCAAAGAACAAAAGCAATGCCTAACCCACCTAAAAATTCCATAACCGGGGAAGACAATGCCCGTGTCATCACCTTTTTCATTTCTAAACGAAACAGCTCTCTGGTTTTTTCCTTGAATCTGGCCGTTTCAAAAGACTCAAGATTGAATATTTTAACAATCTTTGCCCCGGAAAAAGTCTCATGCAAAAAGGCGTTAAGATCTGCCATGGTTTCCTGGGATCCTGTGGAAAATTTACGGATTCTTTTACCGAATAGGACTATGGGATAAAAGGCAACCGGCAGGACAATAAAGGCACCTAATGCAAGTTGCCAGTCCCGGTAGAAAATAACAAACAAAAACGCCACAACAGAAAAAGAATCGCGAAACAGACTGATAACCGAAGTGGACACCATGCCTTTGATAATATTGACATCATTGGTGATCCGGGACATGAGCGCCCCGGTTTTTTCTTTGTGGATATAGGCAATGGGCAGGTTCATGATCTTTTCATAAAGGCTGTCCCTGAAATCGCGGATAATACGCTGTCCCACATAATTCATCAAATATTCCGATCCGTATGAACCAGCACCTTTTAGGAAAAATACCAGGACGGCAAGGCCGGGGATGAGCAATAACTTGGTACTGTCTTTGGCAATAAAAATATCATCAAGAACAGGTTTAACCAGCAGGGCCATGGTACCGTTGGCACCTGCCACCACCACCATACATAAGGCGGCCAAGGCAATTCTTTTCCAGTGTACAAACACCATCCGAATAATTTTTTGCCTGCGTTCTTTAGACAATCTGGCTTTTTTTGATTTCATGGGCGGGGCAATTGCTTTACAGATTCTATTGTCAAGTACCAAAAAACATGAGAGCATAGCTTCCCATGACAAAGTGTGCTTTTATACCCAATTTTTTTAAATTTTACAATATCCTGTGGGGTGCGGCTCTGCCTTTTTTAAAACGGCACCCAAGACTTGCCCCGACCTTTGACAGGCGCATAAATCCGATTCACCTTCAACCGGCAGATATCTGGATACAGGCAGCATCGGCCGGGGAGGCTTACCTTGCCGTATCCATCATAAAGGCCCTTAAGCCGGAAAGGGCGGTCACCATACTGCTGACCTCAAACACGGATCAGGGAATGGACATTCTGACACAAGCGCTGTCACCCAAAAAAATTCCACCCCATATCAGCCTGTGCATTGATATATTCCCCTTTGACAGCCCAAAAGCCATGAACAAAGCAGTGCAACAGGTTAATCCTGCCGTCATGGTTTTGCTGGAGACCGAACTGTGGCCGGCCCATCTTTATGCGTTAAAAAAAAATCATACCACCGTATTGCTCATCAACGGCAGATTATCCCGGAAAAGCAGCCGGAATTACAGACTCACCAAAGCGTTCTGGCGATCTTTTGCCCCGGAGCGTATCCTGGCGATCTCTGCCAAAGACGCCAAAAGATTTTCTCAGATATTTCCCCACACCCGTGTTGATACCATGGACAACATCAAATTTGACCGTATGACGGTTCAGAACACGACCGGTAAAGCGTCGGCCTTAGCTGCAATTGTACCCCGGGAACTGCCCTTGTCTATTTTTGCCTCCTTCCGCCGTCAGGAAGAAACGCAGATCATTGACATGATAAAAACCTTATTGGAAAAGGTGCCGAACCAGATTATTGCCCTGTTCCCCAGACATATGCACCGAATATCTCCATTTTTAAAAAAATTAAATACAAACGGCCTCAAAGTTTACAAAGGATCACAGATATCATCCGTTCTAACCGGCCCTGCCATTATTCTGTGGGACAAATTTGGAGATCTCCACCAGGCTTACAGCCATGCCAAGGTGGTGTTTGTGGGCGGAAGTCTTGCGCCCTTAGGAGGTCAAAATTTCATGGAACCTGCAGGCTTAGGCATTCCCACAATAATCGGCCCCCATTGGCAGGATTTTGCCTGGGTGGGAAAAGAAATTTTCAATACGGGTGCCGTAACCCGCTGTAAAAACCGGCAGCATGCGGTTAAAACCATGTGCAAACACCTGGTAAAATCCGGAGACCAAAAAACCCGTATTGATGCGGTGAATCATTATATTTCACAAAAACAAGGGGGAGCACAGACCGCTGCAGACACCATTTGGGCGTCGTGGGTGGCAAATCATGAATAAATGCCGTACCTGGTTAATATGCCGTTATCGTTGATCAACGACCAACCTTTTGTTCTATAATTTATTCATAATGTGTCCACATACGAAGGACTTTAACAATTTTATCATCATTTATGATTTGGTATACAATTCTATGCTGAATATTTAATCTTCTTGAATATGCACCAGACAAATCACCTACGAGCTTCTCATAAGAAGGTGGATTTTGGTATGTATTAGTTTTTAATATATCTATGATTTCTTCTGCTTTTGACTTTAACCCGGACGTTGATAGCTTCTTTGCATCCTTTTGAGCTTGTTTTGTAAAAACAACTTTCCAGATCACCAGTCAAGGTCCTCATGGCAATCTTCTACCGGGGTTGACAGTCCTTCCCGAATTGATTCGCGCATTCCAGGAATATTTAACAAAAACATAGTTTCTTGAATTGCTTTCCAATCTTCTTCGGAAAGAAGCACCGCATTCCCTCTTTTGCCTGTGATAATAATTGGTTCGTGGGATGATGATGCCTGGTCAATGAGTCTGTAAAGATTGGAACGGGCTTCTGTTACGGATAATATTGTCATATATACCTCCTTGAAATTTTCTTAGCACAAAAATACGTCATAGCGTACGCTTTGTCAAGATGGTAATTCTAAGGCAGAAGGACAGCCACAATCGAATGAGGCAAGAGCTGATTTGACCCGGCCTTTAATGGTGCCCCCTTTATCACGTCAATGGCGATAGGATAGGCGTGATTAAAATGCGAATAATTTTTGCAATACAGATATAATATCCAATTGAGCTCTTGAATCAATCGTGCCCAATTTTTTAATAAGCCGCACCTTATCAATTGTTCTAATTTGATCTAATACGACTTGCCCCTTTATTTTCCGAAAAGTGCATGAAACATGAGTAGGATAGCCCTTCTGGGCAGAAGTCATCGGAGCGATAATCACTGTTCGTATATTATGATTCATTTCATCCGGCGAAATTACCAAACAGGGTCTAGTTTTTTTAATTTCAGACCCAACCGTAGGATCAAGGTTTACCAAGTAAACATCAAAACGGTTCGCTACCATTGCCATTCGTTTTCGTCCCATGAATTTGAAATGGTATCATTGATAAGAAGTTTGTCGTCACCTTTTTTGCCCATATCCTTGAACGCAGCATCCCAACCCTGTCGAACATTTCTCACTGGTCGTATAATGATTTGATTTTTATCGACCTCTATTTCTACATCATCCGTGATCCCTGTTTGCTCTAAAATAGGCTTCGGAATACGTAGTCCCTGCGAATTACCTATTTTTATTACACGTGCTCTCATTTTGTTTCTCCTTTCCTCAACAAAGGTGATCACATTGTAATTACATTGATTATAAAAGTCAAATTTTAAAATTTACGCCCAACCGATTGAGATGAGGTGCCGGGCGTTTGTAATATGGTGCGGATAACCCAGGGTGGAATCAACTGCCTTGACAACGGCCAAGGTCGTTTTTATTTTTATGTATTGTTTTTTTAACGTACCATCTTTTATAAATTTTATTTAAAAGGACGGAATACATGCTTAAACTTGGTGAAAAGGGAGCCATTCTCCAGAATGACAACAAGACCTATGCCATTGCCCCTCACATTCCCTGCGGGGTTGTTACGCCGGAACTGCTCAGGAAAATTGCTGATGTGTCGGAAAAATACAATGCCAAAGCGCTCAAACTTACAGGGGCCACCCGTATTGCCATTGTAGGACTCCAGGAAGAGGATATCGATTCGGCATGGCAGGACCTGGGGCTTGAAAAGGGTGCTGCTGTAGGCATGTGTATCCGCTCGGTGCGCGCCTGTCCGGGCACCACCTTCTGCAAGCTCGGCAAACAGGATGCTCTGGGCGTAGGCATGGAAATGGACAAACAATACCATGCCATGGAACTGCCGGGTAAATTTAAAATAGCCGTATCAGGGTGCAAGCTGTCCTGCTCCGAATCCTGGGTCAGGGACCTCGGGCTTATAGGAGAAGCCAACGGCTGGGTTATTGTCATTGGCGGCAACGTGGGTATGAGTCCCAGGATTGCCCAAAAAGTGGCTGAAGGACTAAGCACGGAACAGGCCATGGAAGCCTGTAATCGGATTGTTGAATATTACAAAGAAAATGCCAAAAAAGGGGAGCGCCTCGGAAAAATGATTGATCGTATCGGCCTTGAACCCTTTGAACAGGCCATTCAAGGTTAATCATGCAAACCCGGTACATACCCGAAGACCGGTTTCCCATGCAGGTGAGCCACTCAGTCCAAGTGATCGGCAACTACTATTTTAATCTGATGCTGATCACAGGGAAAGAAAAGACCCTGCTGTTTGAAGCCGGTGTTTCAGGTATGGTGGATCAAGTTATCCGGCAACTGGATATGCTTGAAATTTCCCCGGACATTATAGTGGTCAGCCATCCCCATGCCGATCATGTAACAGGGCTTCCCGGATTGGCTGACCGATTTAAAAATGCCCGGATCATTGCAGGAAGCGGGGCCAAAAAGTTCATGGCCCATCCCAAGGCAGCGGTGGCCCTGATCGCCGAGGACCGTTTTATATCCCGGCGCCTCGGCGAAGAAGGATTAGCGCCGGGGCGCCCCAGCCTTGATGCCGCACCGGATATCAATCGCATTGAAGAGATTTCCTGCCCTGCCCGCCTGGATCTGGGTGGCGGTATATATTTCGATCTGCTGCCGGCAAAGGGCCATTCCCCGGGGGCACTGATGGGGCTTGCCGTGCCGGACCAAGTGTTGTGCTGTGCCGATGCATTGGGGTTCCATTATCCCGGCCGGGGCTTCTGGCCCCTGTTTTTCACAGGCGCGGCAGCCTACCTTGAGACCATTAAACAGATCAAGGCCGTGACCCCTGACGTCATCTGTCCGGCTCACCAGGGCCCTATCATGGCCGACAACGTGTCTTCAGCCCTGGAAACAGCTGAATCCAGGGCACTTGAAATCATAAAAATAATAAAAACCACGTCCCTCAATGACGAGGAACTGGCCAAAGAACTATTCAAAATGTCATATAAAGACGAATTGTGCCTATACACAAAAGAAAATATAACAAATTGTGCCGGGCTGCTGGTTCAACGGGCCAAGGAATTTCATTAGTTCATTAGCTTCTATCAACACCCTGTCAAGACGGTTTACAGGAGCGGCCAGAAAATTTACGCACTTTTTTAACGGTCAAAAGCACATTCCCTGCAAAAATAAGAAACGCCCCAACCCATCCTGCAAAGGAAAGTGCGGGATCCATAACAAGGAATGGCCCCAGGATCGCCGCCAGAAAAATCCGGGTTGAGGCAATGATGCCCCCTTCAATGGCAGTGACGTATTTAAATCCTTGGGTCAACAGAACCTGGCCGGCAATGGCAATGGCCGAACACCAGAAAAGATATACCAGTTCATGTCGATTGGGCAGTTGCATTTCATGAAAAAAAAGACAAAACACAACAATGCCCCCAAGACCGAACATAAAAAACAGAATGGTCAGGGTATCGTGGTCCTGCCGGGCCATGTTCAATATAATTATGGCAAACGCCGCAATGAAGCCCGAAGCCAGCCCCCACAAAGCGCCCAGGGAAAAATGTGTGTCTGCCGGCATTAAAATCATAAAGACCCCGGCAAACGCCACCAGAACAATCACAACGGTCCCAAAATCCCTTTGGGACTTAAACAAAAACCATGAAAACAGGGCAATAAACAACGGAAAGGTCATATTCAAAATATTGGCCTGGGCCACGCTGGACTGAGCCACGCCCTTGAAAAAACAGAAGACGGCCAGGGTGTTGAGCAACGCCCTGCCCACAAGAAATCTTTTTTTAACCACCCTGATTTTATGCCTGCCCAGGGAAATGACAATACAGATAATGATAAATCCAAAGCCGAACCGGGCCAGGGTAAACATGGATGTACGGATATGAAGCCCGGCCATGGCCGACCACTTGATCACCACGGTGGACATATAAAAACAAAAGGCTGATGCAAATACAGCCAGGTACCCTAAAATTGACTTTCTATCCATCTGGGGCATCATATCGTTAAACATTTCAGGTCCTTCCTTTGAAGCCCTTGGCCCTATGCCCGACCCAGATTTTTTTCCCCTGCAGGGCTTTGTATTGCCAGAACTCACTGACTGATGCTATTGTGGGTCATGTAAACCCATTTTCCATAAACACAAACTGCCATAAGACCATAAACCATGACCAAAGACAACTCCTCTTTTGCACAGCAAATCAAACCCCTTCGGGATGAAATTGATGCCATTGATGCCCAAATTATCTCCTTATTAAGCCAACGCCGGGAACAGGTGGACAAAATCGTGGCGGTAAAAAAAGAGCACAAGGTGCCTATTTACCATCCGGCCCGGGAGGAAGACGTGATATCCCGCCTGCGGGGAAAAGCCTTGGACATGGATGTGGACCCTGATTTGGTGGAAAATCTTTATCGAACCATCATGCACCAATCCAGGAAAAGTCAAACCCGTGTGTCCAAAACCAGTTTAATCCGGCCCCAGGCAAGGATACTTATTGTAGGCGGTGCCGGAGAGATGGGCCGCTTGTTTGTTCGATTTTTCACCGAAACCGGATATCAGGTGGATATCCTGGATAAAAATGACTGGGACCGGTCCCAGGCCTTATGTAAAAATGCAGACCTTGTCATTGTCAGTGTGCCTATTAACGTTACAGTTAAGGTCATTGACGATATAGCCCCCTTAATGCGGCCGGATGCGGTGCTCACGGATCTGACTTCGGTCAAGAAGCGCCCCCTTGAAGCCATGTGCCGGGCACACAAGGGGCCTGTACTGGGCCTGCACCCCCTTTTCGGACCCACCACAAACAACCTGGACAAGCAGATCATCGCGGCATGTCCCGGACAAGATGATGATGCCTGCCAGTGGGTTATTGACCAGCTGGTTGCCTGGGGTGCGGTGGTTGTTGAAACAAGTGCCCGGGAACACGACCAGGTCATGGAAATTGTCCAGGCCCTTCGGCATTTTGCCACGTTCAGTTTCGGCAGTTTTCTTTACCGCCAGGGAATACCCATTAAACGCACCCTTGAATTCTCAAGTCCGATCTACCGCCTGGAACTGGGTATGGTGGGCAGGCTTTTCGCCCAGGACCCTGATCTATACGCTGAAATCATCTTTGCCACACCCGAACGGCGCCAACTTTTAAAAACATTTGTTCAGTCCTTGACCCAGTTCCTGGATATGCTTGAATCCGGCGATAAGGAAGCGTTTATTAAAGAATTTAACGAAATTGCTGAATGGTTCGGACCTTTCGGTCACCAGGCCCTGCGTGAAAGCACCTATTTTATCAACAAACTGATTGAACGGTTCTAACGATACCATTTTTCTTGCTCGTGCTCTTAATCTTAATCTTGCTCGAATTTTCTAAAGCAAGAGCAGGATCAAGATTAAGAGCACGATGACGCATCAACTTGTTTACGGTCATCAGACTTCTTCCCCGTATTGCTTAAGTTTTTTAAGCAATGTTTTCCGGGTAATGCCAAGTCTTCGGGCAGCTTCGCTCTTATTCCCCCCGGCTGCCGCCAGGGTGGATAAGATAGCTCGTTTTTCAACCTTGGACAGGGAAATATTTTCAAGGTTAAACTCCGTATCCCGGATCTGTTCAGGTTCATCATCCAGGATAAAGGAAAGATCAGACCGGCAAAGATAATCGGTCCTGGCCATAACCACGCCCCGTTCCACGGCGTTCATCAGTTCACGGACATTGCCGGGCCACTCATACCGGATAAGGGTATCCATGGCATTGGGAGAAAACCCCTTGATATCCCTGCGATTTTTCCGGGCAAACTCATCCAGAAAGTGCATGGCAAGTTCCGGAATATCCTCGGGACGCCGGCGCAACGGTGGAATATCAATGTTTACCACATTAAGCCGGTAGTAAAGGTCTTCCCTGAACGTTTGTTTTGCGGACATGGCTTTTAAATCCCTGTTGGTAGCGGCAATCACCCGGACATCCACGACAAGGGTCTTTTCCGCGCCCACGGGTGCAATCTCTTTTTCCTGGATGACCCGTAGCAGCTTTGCCTGCATGGCAAGGCTCATCTCACCGATTTCGTCCAGCAGGATACTGCCCTTGTCCGCTGAAAGAAACTTGCCCTTACGTTTTTTATCAGCCCCGGTGAATGCGCCCCGCTCATGGCCGAACAACTCAGATTCCAGAAGGGTTTCGGTGATGGCGGCACAGTTGATCCGGATATAAGGGTGCTGCCGTCTCATGCTGTTGTTGTGAATGGCGGCGGCCACAAGCTCCTTGCCTGTCCCGGATTCCCCTGTGACAAGCACATTGGCATCGGTGGGGGCCACCATGTGTATGGTATCCAGCAGCGCTTTAACGGCAGGGCTTTTGCCCAGAATATCATGGTGAAAGGTAGTGCTTTCCAATCGTTTTTTCAAATCCTGGTTTTCGTTCTTCAGATGCAGACGTTCAAACACCCGGTCCACGGTGAGTTTAAGCTTATCAAAGTCAAGGGGTTTGGTCAGGTAATCATAGGCTCCGATTTTCAGGGCCTGAACAGCCGTGTCCACCGAGGAATAGGCGGTCATGATGATTACGGGAAGGGCCGGATTAAAGTCGTGAATTTTAGCCAGGGCTTCCATGCCGGACATCTTAACCATTTTCATATCCATAAGCACCAGACCAAAGGGGCTGTTTGTCACCGCGTCCACACCGTCATCTCCGTCCAGGGCAACCTGCACGGTATATCCCCACCCTTTCATCAGGGTTTTAAGCATGGTAGCATGGGCGGTATCATCATCCACCACCAGCACTGTCTTGTCGCTCATCCAACCGTCCTTATATTTTTTTATTTTTTTCTATTTGATAATTTTATTGCCAGGCTCGACCATGGCCGATTGGTTATCAGGCAGGGTAATATAAAACACGGCGCCTTTTGAGGGCCGGTTTTCCACACGGATGTCACCTTTAAGATTTTCAACGATCCTGTGAGCAATGGACAATCCGAGACCTGTTCCTTTGGCCCGGGTGGTAAAATAGGGGTCAAATATCTTTTCAAGATCTTTTGCCGGGATGCCGCAGCCGTTGTCCGCCACCCGAATTTCAAGATTGTCTGCCACATCGGCCACACCAACTTCAAGAATTCCGCTGCGGTCCATGGCATTTAAGGCATTCATGTAAAGATTGAGCAGCACCTGGCAGATCCGTTCCGGATCCGTATGAATGAATTCTCTTTGGGTACGGATATCAGTTTTAACATGGATCTTTTTTTTCATGAGGTCATGGGAAACCAGCTTAAGGGAGTGCCGGATAAGCGGTTCGATCCGGGTCTGTTTGATCTGTACGGCCATAGGCTTGGCAAATTCCAACAATTGGGTGATGGAGCGATCCATACGTTCGACTTCCTGAACCATGATTTTCGCAATTTCCACGTCCTCGGGTATATCTTCATACTGCCTGGCAAAATAGGTGGCAAAGCCCTTGATGGAACTTAAGGGATTTCTGATTTCATGGGCCACGCCTGCGGCAAGTTTGCCTATGGCAGCTAAACGCCGGTTGGTTTCCACCTGTTTTTTCAAGTCCCGAAGCTGGGTCAGATCCCTGAATAAAAGGACAAATCCCTGAACCTGGTCTTCTTCCACCGGAATGGCCGATACAGTCATATCCAGCCGAAGATTACCTTTCCCTTTTTGGTTCAAGGCGATTTCCCCGGACGCGACGCCTCCTGACCCCGAAATTTCAGCAGCCATGGCAGCCATCTGGGGACAGGCTTTTTCAGGAATTTCACCCAAAATCTTTTCGGCAGCCCGGTTGGCTGAAGTCACATTAAACTCCGTATCTAACGTGATCAGGCCCGAGGGCATATTCTGAACCACATTGTCGGAAAACGCCTTAACCTGTTCCAGGGATGACCGGGCTCCCCTGTAAGCCTGAAAGGCAAACAGGGCAATAATACCTGAACAGCAAAAAACAAAAAACAAAAGCCCTTTAATAACAATGTTCTTAAATCCCCGGGCCTGGGCCGCCTGCACCCCGGCCATGGACATCCCGGCAAAAATATAGTGATCGGTTTGCCCAAATGCGTCGAAAGCCGGCCTGGGCAATCTTTCAGCACCAGGCGATCCGGGCGGCATATTTCCGTAGCCGGGATCGGGGCCATGGCCGGGCCCCCGTCTTCGACCTCTGGGCATAGAATGAAACGGCACAAAACGCTTGACCACTTCCAGAACCGGCCCATCCTGGGTATTCAGGGAGCGGCTGAAAATCCGTTGAGGGTCTCTGGGCAACGGGCTAAGTTCTGTCCATCTGTCATAAATTTTACCCACCATGACGGCATCGGAATGGGCAATAATCTTTCCCATGGCATCGGTGATCATGATATAGGCAACATCGGGCTGGCCTGCGGTTGCCTCCAGCATCGACTGAATTCTTTTGGTGCCCCACTGCATGGATAGCACACCAATCCGGGTGCCTGCTTCAAATGTGCGGATTAGAGAGGTGCCGGTGATTAAAAATCGCTCCCGGATAAACTCATCCTGTTTTTTTACCCGGTCCAGGGTCATCAGAATAAATACAGGCAACAGCACAATCAGTACCCCCACCATAGTCAGAGGCGGCACTAACCCCGGCGTATTTCGGGCAATATTTAATTTTAATCTATTCATTGGGTTAACACAGATACGTAAAAAGTATATTTTTTACCCGATTGTATACCCCTGTCTGGGTAAAAAGTACACACTTTGTCTGATTTTTTTAAAATTCCGGGCTTAATTCTATTGTCGGCTATTTTTCGTAGGGGCAATCCCTCTGTGGTTGCCCTCGTTAGGGCAGGCACGGTGGCCTGCCCCTACAGCGGCCGACGTTAGAACCAATCCCAAAACTCCCCTGATATGGTTTGTAGACCCAAAAGACCTGATATAAAGAGGCTTCAACGAATTTCAAGACAGGTGGCACGCCAATTGCTTTAGTTTCTATATAGATTTGATCATAGTTGCAACGATGATCAAACCTTAAGATAATAAAAACACGAATCACAGAACATAAACCATAAGCCACAAAGGAGGCATTATGAAAAAAACATTAGCCGCATTAACCATCGTGATTATCACATGCACCTTTTCCGCCGGTGCATTTGCATACCCCCCAAAACAGGGCAAGGGCAAGGGTTTAAAACAAGCCAAACCCCGGGCGTGCATGAACCTGACCGATGAACAGCAGAAACAGCTTCGCGATCTGCGTCAAAAATTTATTGATAACACCTATGAGATGCGCGCAGACATGATGACCCTGAATCAGCAGATCCGCATGTATATGGAAACATCTGATCCTGATCCGGCAAAACTGAAAGCCATGGTCACCGAAAAAGCGGATTTAGAAAAAGATCTGGCTGTTAAACGCTTGGAATTTGCCCTGGATGCCAGAAAAATCTCTCCGGAATTAAAATACATGCCCATGGGAATGGGTCGGGGATTTGGCTGCTATGGCATGGGATACGGCTCCCGGGGTAAAGGCCGCGGCTATCATGGATTTGACAAAGGCGCCGGATTTAATTGTATCCCCGGTATGGGATTTGACAGCCCCCAAGAAGAGACCTCTCCAGAAAATAACTAATATATACCTACCAAGCAACTACCCATCCTCCCATCCACTCCCTTCTCTCCTGTCCCCCCGGGTAACCACCCGGGGGGACCCTTATTTATCGCTTTTTATTCCTCTTTTTCCACAGGATTTTCAAGCACGCCAATGCCTTCAATTTCAACCTCCACTCGATCTCCCGGCGCCAGAAACACGCGAGGTTTACGGGTAAAGCCCACCCCTTCGGGCGTACCTGTCAGGATCAGGGTGCCGGGTAAAAGGGTAGAAGACTGGGACAGGTAGGAAATCATATTTGCGATGCTGAATACCATGTCGCTGGTGTGGCTGTCCTGCATGAGTTCTCCATTCAGGCGGCACTTAATGGCAAGATTCTGGGGATCCGTAATTTCGTCTGCCGTGGTCATAACAGGCCCACAGGGACAAAAGGTGTCATAACTTTTTCCCCGGGTCCACTGGAATCCTCCGGCATGTTTCTGCCACCGCCGGGCAGACACGTCATTGGTGCAGGTATAGCCAAGTACATAATCCAAGGCCTCTTCCTCGGATACATTTTTAGCGGTCTTTTTAATGATCACCCCAAGCTCGGCTTCGTAATCCACCTCGGGCGGATCCGACGCACATTCCGGGATTACAATGGCATCCTTGTGCCCGGCAAGGGACCCGGGGTATTTCATGAATATAGCCGGATATTTTGGGATTTCCTGGCCGGTCTCTTCTGCATGACGCCGGTAATTAAGTCCGATACAGATAATGGCCGACGGCTCCACCGGGGGCAGAAGTTTCACCACATCCACCCGTTCACCGGTATCGGTGAAACTGTAATCCGCAGACTGTTCCACTATACTGGCCGTTTGTCCGTCCCAGTCGCACCCCATAACTTCTTTACCCTGCTGGGTAATAAAACGAATGATCTTCATCTTAAGGCTCCTTTATTCTTTTTATCGCATGAGCTATATTCATAGCCGGAAATAAACACATCCGGCAAGGAAAAAATGAAATCTATTTTCACAGGCAGTATATACAATAAAAACACCAGAAAGCAGGCCGATCTTATTCTGGTGGTCCTGGCTTCCCAGTCCGTCAGGGCTGTCATTGATACAGGCCCTGACGGATTGTACGATATTCTTGTCCCCGATGACGATGTTTTTAACGCCCAACAACAACTTAAACAATACGCAAGAGAAAACAAAGCGGTCCCAAGGCCGGTCCCCCATGTGCCGACCGGAATTTTTTTCTCCCCCGCAACCCTGGCACTGGCCTTTTTTCTGGCAGCCATCCATTACATAATCACCACCAGAGGCCTGCACAAACAAGCGATTTTGGACTTTGGCTCGTCTTCATACTATCTAAGCCAGGGGCAAAGTTTCAGGGCCGTAACAGCCTTATTTCTACACAGCAACACGGAACATCTTATAGGAAATATGGCCGGGCTGCTTATACTTGCAGGCCCCTTACTGCGCGTGACCGGTTACGGGCAGGGCCTTTTGCTGCTTTTGGCCGCGGGCACGGCCGGCAATCTGATATCTGAAAGTTTTGGCCGGGATTTACGGCTTTCCATCGGGGCCTCCACGGCGGTCATGGCGGCGGCAGGACTTCTTGGCGCCCGGCGCATGACCATTGACGCAGAATCAGGTCATTCCGTATTTCCAAAAGTTAAAGCGCTGGCCCCTTTTGCCGCGGCAGCCACACTTACAGCCATGTTCAGCCATGGAGAAAATACCGATGTATCTGCCCATCTATTTGGTTTTCTTGCCGGTACCGGAATCGGGCTTTGTTATTATCCGCTGTCTGCGCCGTTATCAGGCCCGGTACTAAGCCGTATCAGTTTTGGCATTGTCCTGGGGATTTTGTTCACGGCCTTTATCCAGGGTGTTTTGACCTTTCTACCGGGATAAAATTAGGATTGGGTCCGCTTAATCTCTAATGGACCGGTTAAGTTTTCGGACAAAACTGACAGGAACGGCATAAGTGATTCCCGTGGGTTCTTTAAGGGCGTGTTCTTTTTTCCCTTTGACAAAAACTTTATTGATCACCCCGACAACTTGTCCGGTGGCGATCCGATAGACCGGGCTTCCGCTGTTCCCCGGAAAGGCAACGGCATCAAGCTGAATAATATCCCAGGGGTGTTCAAGGTATTTGATCATCTCTCCTTTGATCAGGCTGCCGTGGGGGCTGGGCAGAATGACCGGCGCAATGGCCGAAACAATACCTGTGTGAGTGGTTGCATTGAGACCGAGAACAAAGCCGATGGGATATCCGGTAAATGCCACGTGGTGCCCCTCTTTGAGGGTGCCTGCTGCCGCCATGGGCAGGGGATCAAGTTTGTGCGCCATATCCAATATGGCCAGGTCGTGGAAAGGGTCCTCGGCTACCAGGACGGCCTTGACCCCCTTCCCCGGCAAATTTTTATGAAAAATACGCAGATGGAACATGCGTTTCTTTTCTTTAATGCCCTGGACCACATGCTGGTTGGTGACGATTCTGCTGCCGTCCCCGATGGCAAAACCGGTACCGCGGAACCGGATCATGGGGACATCCTTGTAAGAATAGGTGCCCACGGATACGATGGAGGCTTTTATTTTTGATACCAGGTTGGCCATATAATCATCCCGGTCCTTAAACAACGTGTGTTCCTGGGCAGATGCAGGGACAACTAAAAACGCAAGGATGATCGTAAGTATGCTAAAATAGACTCTCATGGTATTTACTTACCGATTAATACCTAAGTTGTCCATCTTTTATACGGCCTAAATATTCAACCTCTTACTATCCACGAATTACGCCAGGTTGACAGAGAATAAATTCACTCATGTGATTGGCAACTGTGGTGACCTTGTGACTGAACAGCGGGGCCTGGTCACAATCGGTGGTGAAGTCGCCGACAATGCAGCAGTTGCCGATTCTGCGTGAACGTATGCCGGCCAAATCGGATCCGGCAATACCACAGGCTGAAACCACATCCTTTTTATTAGCAAAGGTTTCAATGAGCATTTTTTTATCCTCTTGGCGGTCAAAGCCCTCAACAAGAAGATCGCAGTCGGAAAACAGTTCAGCGCAGTTTTGCACGTCAATACGCTGAACCTGCGCCTCAAGGGACACCTCAGGGTTAATGCGGCTTAAATTGATCTTAAGGGCCTCGACCTTGAACAAGCCGATCTGGTCGGCAAAATAAAACTGACGGTTGAGATTGCCGGATTCTACCCGGTCAAAATCGACCAGTTTGAGTTTCATAACACCGCTTCGAACCAGGTTAAGGGCCACGTTGGAGCCGATACCACCGACCCCGGCAATACCGATTTTCATTATATGAAGTCCCAATCTTTGTAAATCGGCTGATAACCCTGGGCCAGAATCGCATCGGCCACCTGAGCCACGGTGCGGGCATCGGTAATTTCAAATTGCGGCGTCTGCCCGTCTGGTATCTCTGTATATCCACCGACACCGGTGCTTGATCCGGCAGAGTAACGCGTAACACCCAGGGGAAGAATGCGATCACGAAAGATGGCATTTTCACGGGTGGAGACAGTCAGTCCCGAACGCGGCAGGAAAATACGCAGCGCGGTCATGAACTGAACAAAGGTTTTGTCATTCACCAGGTAGTCGGGTTGAAAATCGCCTTCCGCCTCATTAAATCGGGGCAGGGAAATGGCAACCTCGGTATCGATATACTTGTTTTCAAGGTAGCTGGCATGTAACCCGGTGAAAAACATTTCCCGACGTGGTTCGGAAAGACCAAGCAGCGCCCCAAGATTGACAACGCGCATGCCGCCCTTGGCAGCCCGTTCAGGTCCATTGAGACGCCAGTGATAATCCATCTTTTTGCCGGCCAGATGAACCCGTTTATAAACATCTTCGTCATAGGTTTCCTGGAACATGGTCATGGAATCAACACCCACCTCGTAGAGTTGGCGGTACTCTTCAATCTCAAGCGGATAAATCTCGATGGCCACGGATGCAAAATACGTTTTAAGCAGTTTAGCTGCATCCAGCAGGTACGACATAGGGGTCATGTGCGGGGCTTCGCCGGTGAGGAAAAGCACGTGCTGCATGCCGGTTTTGGCAATGGCCTTGGCCTCAACCTCAATTTCTTCCAGGCTGAGCTTTCGACGAAGGATGGAATTTTTGTGATTAAACCCGCAGTAGGCGCAGCCGTTGCTACAGTGGTTGGATATATACAGCGGAATAAACATTTGGATCGTGCGTCCAAAATACTGCACGGTCAGCTGATGGGCTTTGTGAGCCATAGCCTCAAGATGTCCGGCAGCCCTGGGACTCAGCAGAGTCAAAAAATCCATAGGGCCGGGTTTTTCCTTGGCCAGACTGCGAATGATGTCGTCATCACTCACCTGGTCAAAAAAATTGGGAACATCAAAATCTCGGTATTGTTCAACTACCTTGTAGAATGACATAATTAGTCCTTTTTATAACCACGGAAGACACGGAAAGCACTGAAACTTAGAGTGCAAACCCCTCAATCCGTACTTTTGGATGACTGCCAAAGCCGATCAGTAGTCAAACTCATTTCCGTGTTCTTCCGTGTTTTCCGTGGTTCAGCGTTTTTATTCGTCAAGAAATCCGGTGAGCGGAGAAGAGGCTCGGGCAAAGGTCGACGCCTCGGCCATTTCAGCCAGGTAGGCAGTCCGTCCCGCTTTGACCGCGAGATCAAAGGCGCGTCCCATGGCTTCCGGATCCCGGGCCGTGGCAATGGCGGTATTCACCAAAACCGCATCTGCGCCCATTTCCATTGCAGCCGCCGCCTGGGAAGGTTTGCCGATTCCCGCATCAACAACAATGGGCACGGAAGCGTTTTCAATTAACATGGCAATCAGCGGTTTGGTCTCCAGCCCCCGGTTGGTTCCGATTGGTGCGCCTAGAGGCATGACCGCTGCCGCACCGGCATCTTCCAGGCGTTTGGCCAGCGGCAGGTCCGGCAAAACATAGGGCAGCACCTGAAACCCTTCTTTGGCCAGAATCTCCGTTGCCTTCAAGGTTTCCCAGTTGTCCGGCATCAAATATTTCATATCGGTGATGACTTCGATTTTGATAAAATCACCACAACCGGCTTCCCGGGCAATACGGGCAACGCGTACAGCCTGTTCTGCAGTGCGGGCACCGGAGGTATTCGGCAGCAGGGTCACATTCTTGGGAATGTATTCAAGAATATTTTCAGACTGAGCCGAGATGTCGACACGACGCAGGGCAACAGTGATCATCTGTGAACCACTGGCCGCCAGCATCTTGGGGATTTGTCCATGGTTGCCAAATTTTCCGGTACCGGTCAGTAACCGGTTACTGAATTCTTTCCCACCTAATAAAAGTATATCGTCGTTCATAATCAGCCTCCTCCGACAAAACTAAGCATCTCCAGGCGATCTCCGTCCTGGAGTTCCGTTGTCGGCCAAAATTCCTGTTTGATGATTTGCTGGTTAAGTTCAATAACCAACGCCCCTGCATCGAGCTTTTTACAGGCGATCAGCTGTGCCAAAGTGCAGGGCTCTATATGTTCCTCGTTTCCATTGACAAAAATATTCATAGGCAAAATTCCTAAAAAAAAAGCCGTTTACCCCTCAAAGGAAGGGCAAACGGCTATGAAAATACCTAAATCCGGATTTGTCCAGAGTTTATTGCTGTTTTGTCCGCTCTTCCCTTCGCCAGTATTATCCGGATCAGGTTCAATGGGTATGATCTCAGACGCTGTGTACGCGCCACCCCAAACGATGAATTAGGCTATATAAAGAATGAAACGGTTTGTCAACTAAATTTCAACCGTTCCTTTAAAAACGGTTTGGGCAGGCCCGGTTTTAAAAATATGACCACAGGATTTATCCCAAAAAATATCCAAATCTCCGCCGTCCAGATGAACACGCACCTGTCGCCCGACCCGCGCCGTCAGATGGGCTGCTGCAACCGCAGCACAGGCCCCGGTGCCGCAGGCAAGGGTTACCCCGGCCCCGCGTTCCCACACCCGCATTTTTAATGCCGTTTCAGAAAGGACTTCAATGAACTCCACATTGGTTTTTTCAGGAAAACGAGGATGATTTTCCACTAAAGGGCCGATGGCTTCAATGTCCACACTGGACAGGTCTTCCACAAAAATCACGGCATGGGGGTTCCCCATGGAGACACAGGAAACGGACATTATGCCTTGCTCAGTTTCAATGGGTACCCCAAGGGCCCTATCCCCATCATGGACAAAAGGAATCTGTTCGGGAACAAGCTTGGGCACACCCATATCCACGCATACGGATATCACCTGTCCGTTTTGCGTTTTTTCAATTCGGGGCACCACGGTTCCGGCCAGGGTCTGAACCGTCATTTCATCTTTAACAAGAATATTCTTCTCGTACAGATATTTAGCAAAACAACGTATGCCGTTGCCGCACATCTCAGGTTCAGACCCATCGGAATTCATAATAACAAACCGGATGTCATGGGTGTCAGAAGGCCGGGCCAGGATAATGCCGTCGGCACCAATGCCAAACCGCCGGTGGCACAGACGCACCGCCAGATCCGAATAGTCGATATGCCCGGCAATGGTTTTATCCCGGTCATCCAGCATGATAAAATCATTGCCGAGACCATGCATTTTCCAAAAATCTATATGCATTATCTTTCCTCTTTTCGTGCTCGTGCTCGTGCTCGTGCTCGTGCTCGTGCTCGTGCTCGTGCTCGTGCTCGTGCTCGTGCTCGAATTCATAGCCTGGAGCAAGATTAAGAGCAAGACTAAACATCAATTCATTTGCAATAAACTATAATCATTGCACCCGGGACAAGGTATCCATAATTCGATCCCCAAGCGCATCGACCTGCCAGTTTCGCATGCCCGAAATCTGCAACAAGTCTTCATGGCTTGATGGTTTATTCGCTGCCACAGCAGCAATCATATTGTTATTTATTAAAAATCCAGGCTCCATGGCCAGGGCCCGGGATGCTGATTCACGCATTTTCTTTAATGCATCAATACGACCAAGAACCTGGGGCGTTTTTCGGGGCACCCGGGTTCTGGGATAAGAGGGCAGTTCCCGGTGGGGTAAGGCAAGGGCGGTTTCAATAGCCTTGACGCACAACTGCCCGTACATGCCTACCTGCTTGGGACTTAATGCCCGATATTTCAATATCGCCTCAACACTTGTAGGCCTGTGCTGAACCATAGTCATGATGGACTGGTTGGACATTATTTTAAAGGGTGGCAGATCCTTTTTCTCCGCCTGAGAAAGACGGACTTCCAGCAGATGCTCCAGCACGGCAAGGCTCCGGTTGTCAAGTTTGCCGGCGCCTTTGAACTTTTTAAACAAGGGCCTTAAATGATTGCTCTCGTATTTTACCCTGGCCTGCAAATTAAACTCCTCTTCGGCCCAGGCCAGGCGTCCGATCTTTTCAAGACGCTCCTTTAGAAGGTCATGCAGTTCCACAAGCGTTGCCACATCACCCACACTGTAGGCAATCATCTCATCTTTCAAAGGGCGTTTTGACCAGTCCACCTTCTGGTACTTTTTATCCACATCAATATCAAAAAAGGATTTCAACAATGCGCCCAGACCCCGGGCCTTAATATTTAAGAAACGACAGGCAATCTCGGTGTCGAACAGGTTCTCAATTTCAACGGACAATTCCCGGTCAAGGCTTCTGACATCAAAGTCCGACCCATGGAACACCTTGATAATCTCCGGGTTTGCAAGGATTTGAGAAAAGGGTGAAAAATCATTGATCAAAAAAGGATCCACCAGCCAGGCCTGGTTTGGGCCTGCAATCTGGATCAGGCATATCTTTTCTGAAAAACAGTGCATGGAATCGGCCTCCAGATCCACGCCGATTATCTCACAGGGTTCAAGTTTCAAGCATACGTGTGCCAGGTCTTTGTCCGTTGTTACAAACTGATAAACCAACTTAGTTTTCCCTTGATTGTTTAAAACACTTCTTTTAAGATTCTTTTTTTAAATTTAACGGCTTTTATTACAATGTTTAATCATACGCTGCCTTGGAAAATTGGGCAAGGTCAGGCATGATATATAATAGGAAGTAAAAAAAATGATTCAAATAACTTTCCCGGATAATGCAGTTAAAGAATTTGACACACCACCCACAGGCATGGATGTGGCAAAAAGCATTTCCGAAGGATTTGCCCGCAACTGCGTGGCTATGGAAATAGAGGGGCAAGCCCTTGATTTAGGCGCTGTCATTGAACAGGACAGTGCGGTAAGCTTTATCACAGCCAAAGATGACGAGGGGCTGGATATCCTGCGCCACTCTTCGGCCCATGTCATGGCCGAGGCCGTACTCAACCTCTATCCAGACGCCAAACTGACCATCGGCCCTGTGGTGGAAGATGGATTTTATTATGATATTGATATGGAACCGGTGAGCGAAGCAGACCTTGAAAAAATAGAAGCTGAGATGAAAAAAATCATCAAGGCCAAGGCAGGCTTTGAACGCCGGGTGGTCACACGGGAAGAGGCGTTGGCACTTTTCTCTGACAACCCCTTTAAGGTGGAATTGATCAAAGAACTGCCCGAAGGTGAAGAAATCTCTTTGTATCAGAACGGTAAATTCGTTGACCTGTGCCGCGGCCCCCATATCCCCAACACCGGTATGATCAAGGGTGTAAAACTATTAAAAACCTCCGGTGCCTACTGGCGGGCGGACCAGTCCCGGGAACAGCTCCAGCGCCTGTACGGCATCTCCTTTTTTGACAAAAAGAAGCTCAACGTCTATCTGAACATGATCGAGGAAGCCAAAAAGCGGGATCACAGAAAACTTGGCACCCGCCTGGATCTGTTCTCCTTCCATGACGAAGCACCAGGCATGCCCTTTTTCCATGCCAAGGGCATTGCCATGTGGAATGCGCTTTTGGATTACTGGCGCATGGAGCATAAAAAAGACGGATATGTGGAAACCAAGACCCCTGTGATGATGACCAGAAAACTTTGGGAACAAAGCGGCCACTGGGAGAATTACCGGGAAAACATGTACACCTCCACCATTGATGACGAGGAATACGCCATCAAGCCCATGAACTGCCCCGGCGGCATGATCCTCTACAAAACAAAATCCCACTCTTACAAAGACCTGCCCCACCGGGCCGGAGAGATCGGAATGGTACACCGCCATGAACTTTCAGGGGCGTTGTCGGGCCTGTTCCGGGTCCGGGCCTTTCACCAGGATGATGCCCATATTTTCATGACCCCGGACCAGATCCAGGAAGAAGTTTTAGGCGTTCTGAAACTGGCGGAACGGGTCTATGCCCGCTTTGGACTATCCTTTCATCTGGAGCTGTCCACAAGGCCTGAAAAATCAATCGGCACGGATGAACAGTGGGAAACCGCCACCAACGGACTGCGCAATGCCATAGAAGCCTATGGCCAGGAATTCATGATCAATGAAGGGGACGGCGCATTTTACGGCCCCAAGATAGACATCCACATCAAGGACGCTTTGGGCAGAACCTGGCAATGCGGCACGATTCAGCTGGACATGGCGCTGCCGGAACGTTTTGACCTGACTTACAAGGGCGCGGACAATGAAAAGCACCGCCCCATCATGATCCACCGGGTGGTCTACGGTTCCATGGAACGGTTCTTTGGTATTCTTGTGGAGCATTTTGCAGGCAAATTCCCCCTGTGGCTGGCCCCGGTTCAGGCCGTGATCCTGCCCATCAACCAGGAACTGGCCCCCTATGCAAAGGAGATCCAAAATCTACTGGAGGTCCATGACATCCGTTGCGACGTGGATGAAAGAAGTGAGACCCTTAAAAAGAAAATCAGGGAAGCCCAATTGAACTATATTCCTTTAATCATCACCATTGGTGACAAGGAAAAGGACGACAAGGTATTGTCCGTGCGCACTTTGGACGGCAAGGTCAAGATGGGGGTCACCCACAAAGAGTTCCTGACCAAGGTCTGCGCCCATATCAAGGACCGGGTCCTGGAGGGAATTAGTCTTTAACATATTAAATTATGGCTGATTTTTCCGATAAACTGGTACAGATTCTAAATTACGGCTCCCTGAACCTGGGCTTGGGAATAGGCTATGCCCTTGAAATATTTGATGTCATGGATGAGAAAGGCTGCGCCCTGACCCTTGAGGAAATGGCCGTAGCAACGGGTCTGAACTCGCGTTATCTCAAGGAGTGGCTGGGCATCATGGTCACCGGCGGCATTATCGAGATGACCAAAAAGCCGAACGGTGATGACACCTTTTTCCTCCCCCCTTCCCATGGGGATCTTTTGTGCAGAAGAGCCGGGAACAACAACCTGGGGGTTTACACCCAGGAAATCCCCCTGCTGACCGCCTGCGCCATGGATGCCGTAAAACAGGGGTTTAAAACCGGCCAGGGCGTCCCCTTTTCCATTTATCCCGATTTTCAGGCATTCATGTCGGAACTGGCAGATGCCAAGCACCGCAAGGTGTTAATCCAGGAATTCATTCCCTATGTTGACCAGGGGCGACTGGAAAAAAGGCTGCAGCAAGGCATCCGGGTCTGCGATATAGGCTGCGGCCAGGGCGTGGCGGTCTGTCTCATGGCCCAGGCCTACCCAAACTCTGAGTTTGTCGGCATGGACAACCATGACGAAGCCCTTGAAAAGGCCCGGGCCTTATCCGAATCTTTTGGGTTGTCCAATATTACGTTCATCAACCAGGATGCCGCTAAAATCCATGAAGCGTCAACGTTTAGCCGACACTTTGATTATGTATGCGCATTTGACGCCATACATGACCAGTCCCATCCCCTGGACGCGTTAAAAGGGGTGAAATATATGCTGCGTGCCGGCGGCCTTTTTTCCATGATCGATATCAAGGCCGCCACCAATATCAAAGACAATACCGATCATCCCATGGGGCCGTTTTTATATACGGTAAGCCTGATGCACTGCATGCCCATCGGACTGAATGATAACGGCTCGGGCCTTGGCATGATGTGGGGGAAAGAGCAGGCCATAGATCTGCTCAAACAAGCCGGCTTTTCAACGGTTTGTGCCGAAGAGATCCCCAATGATGCCTTTAATCTGCATTTTTTATGCACCCCATAATGACAAATAAACACACAGGAGGAACACGCCATGGAAATCACCTGCCTGCTTGAAAACAACACCACGGACCCGCAACTTGCACCGGCCCACGGCTTAAGTTTTTTTATCCGCACAGGCACCCGGTCCATTCTTTTTGATATGGGACCGGACCAAAAATTTGCAGACAATGCAAAACATTTGGGTGTGGACCTGTCAAAAGTCGACATAGCCGTGCTGTCCCACGGGCACTATGACCATGGCGGCGGCATCCCGCAGTTTCAAAAAATCAATGACAAAGCAGCAATCATCATGACTCGGGGGGCCATTGAAGGCAGGTACTATGCCCGCTACAAGGATCATGATCCCCGATATATCGGCCTTGACACCGATGCCATCGACAAAAGCCGTTGCCGGTTTATTGGTGCGGACCTGGCCTTATCTAATGATTTAACCATTATCACCGATTTTTCAAAAAAGGGCTTTATCCCCCAGGGCAATGCAGACCTGTTGAGGCAGCAGGAAGACGGCAAACTTATTGAGGATGAATTTTCTCATGAACTGGCCCTGCTGATCGTGGAAGACGGCACCTCGGTCCTGTTCACCGGTTGCGCTCACTCGGGCATGGGAAATATGATTGATACGGTGCTTACCCGCACAGGCCTGGACCATATTGACCATGTGATCGGCGGATTCCACCTGTATAATCGCATAACCAAGGTCACTGAACCGGATAACCGCCTGGATATTCTGGTCAATGAACTGTCATCCTATGACGGCACAACCTATTATACCGGCCACTGCACGGGCCCTGATGCCCCGGCCTACATGTCCCGTAAAATGACGCGCCCAATTAACGTGTTTGCCACCGGCACCCGGCTTGAGCTCTGAATTATTATAGATCAATTCAGAAGTAGATAAATCCGTCTCTCGCCTGGGAATTTTCATGACCGTCACCGGGCGCAGAATCGTCTATGCCGTTCCAGTGGATGCCTGCCAGATCATTAAAGGCGTGGCAGGCATTATGGCAGATGAACAGATGTTTCGCCAGATTCTTGTGAATCTGTTCATGAACAGTCTGACCGCCTCTTTCAGATGCTAGATGGTGATACCTGTTAATAAGAGTCTTCCCGATGACAGAAACGATTATGGGAGTGGACTATGAATACTATCGCTCACCGGATGGATTTGATCCAGCATAACCACTGACAGAAGTAGTCCTCTCCCTTTCAAGAAAGTCTCTGGGAGTTCTATAATAGACATAGTGTGGGGTCGGATTTCCCTCATATTCATGCCTCTTTTTGTTTAGAAAATATCATGAATATAAATGGTATCTTCAATTAATTTGACCGTCAAATGCTATTAAGCACAACTTTACGATTTGGCCTTATCCAGCACCTTTCGAATAATTTTGGCCAGTTCTTTTATAACAAATGGTTTTTCCACATATTCAGTGATCCCCATAGAAAGAGCTTTTTCTCTGTCTATTGTTTCGCTGTAACCAGTGCATAACACGATTGGTTGTTCAGGCCTCAGTTCTAAAATTTTTTGCGAAAGCTCCAATCCAGTCATGCCAGGCATGGTCATATCCGTAACCACAAGATCAAATCGACAAGGATCTTCATTAAAGGTTTCGAAGGCTTCTTGTCCGCTTGAGAGAGTGTATACAGTATACCCGAGTCCTTTCAAAATATCATGCGTCACCGTTCTCAATGCTTCCTCATCATCAACAACCATAATCATTTCCCGACCGGATAAAGGGGCTTTTTCCTTTCTTTCAGGTGTATGGTTAGCTAATGGCCCGTCTACAATCGGAAGATAAACATGAAATGTCGAACCTTGGCCAGGTTTGCTTTGAACCGTGATATGTCCTTTGGATTCTTTAACAATACCAAAAACCACAGCAAGGCCTAGCCCCGTTCCCTTGCCAGACTCTTTTGTCGTAAAATAGGGGTCAAATATTTTTTTTAAGATTTTCGACTCCATACCGTGACCTGTATCAGAGACTTTTAACTCAAGATAATTCCCAGGAACCAGATTCAATTCATAAGCGCAATCTTTTTGAGAAAATACTACTTCTTTTAAAGACACAAATATACATCCACCGTTTTCAGTCATCGAATGATATGCGTTGGTGCATAAGTTCATTATGATTTGATGAATTTGAGTCGGAACTGCCAAAATTTTTGCTTTAGAAATAATATTTTCTTTTATCGTTATGGTCGATGGTATTGTAGAACGAAGTAATTTAAGAGCCTCTTTTATCACGACGGAGGCTTCGAGAGGGTATTTCAAAGATTCAGACTGCCTGCTAAATGCAAGTATTTGCTGAACCAACTCGGTTGCTCTTTGAGCACCTGTGATTATCTGATCAATATCCTTTTTCGCTTTTTCTGGATTATCTATGTGTGTTTTAGCTAACTGGGAAAATCCAAAGATACCAGATAAAATATTATTAAAGTCGTGGGCAATACCACCTGACAGCGTACCGATCGCTTCCATTTTCTGTGCCTGATGTAGTTGTGTCTCCATTGTTTTGAAATCTGTGATATCAGTTGCTATCTGGAGTTTAACCAGACGGCCGTCAGTCCATTCTATGGCCCGGTCATAATTAACATACCATTTTCCAGTTATGGGATTTTTATCCTGCGAGACAATGACACCAGTTGGTTCACCTTTGGTATCAATCAACTGCTCATTCGTACAATTTCTACATGGCCCTGATTCACCCCTGAACACATCCCAGCAGAGTTTGCCTGTCATGTCATTGCCAAAACTATCAATCATATATTTGTTCATGAATAGTATCCGGTATGTATCCATATCCAGGACATAAATGGTCGCATCAATCCCGTCCAATACGGTCAGAAACCTTTTGTGAGATTCCTTTAGGGCATCTTCAGCTTTTTTCCTCTCTGTTAAATCCCGAACAACACTTAAAATTGCTTTTTGATCGTTATATTCAATTGTCCGACTACTAATCTCGACCGGTATCAAATCACCGGTCTTGGTCCTGTGTAAAGATTCAAAAATTAACTTTTCATCACGATTGATTTTTTCAATCCGAGATTGAGCCAAGGTAGCGGATTCAGGTGCATCAATGTCCGTCACTTTCATATTCAGAAGCTCGTCTCGTCCATACCCTGAATAATCAAATACTTTTTGATTTGCTTCAAGCAAATTGCCCTCTAAATCATGTATGTAAATGGCATCACTAGCATTGTTAAAAAGTGTTCGGAATTTATTCTCCGACCTGCGGATCAAATCACTTGTTTGATATAAGTCACCGTATAATCTTCTGTATTGAAAAGCCAACTGGCCGATTTCATCTTTAGGGAAATTTGAGGCCATGTCGATTTCACCGGATTGGATATTTTTAACTAATTTAAATAGAGGACTGATTGCTTTTTGAACAACAATCGCCGCAATGAAGAGACTAATGCAAAAACAACAGAGAATAACAAAAATGATGAACCTTGCCTCTGCTTTAGCCTGCAAAATTATGTTCTCAAGTGGTTGCTGAACAATTAATCCCCAGCTTGTAATATTAATGGGGTAATAGGCGGCAAGCCATAGCTTATCTTCATATGCGTAGCTTGTAATTCCTGATTGTCCTTTTAGTGCGCTAATTACCGGTTCATAATCCATCATGCTGTAGGAGTTGAACTTTTGGTAGTTCAACTTTTTATTGCTATGAGCGATCAGCCGACCGTCCGAAGAGACCAAATAAGCGTTATATCCTTTTATGTTCTGAGTATTCTCAATCAATTTTACGAGAACGTTATTTTCAGAAATAACAAATACACCCCTTAGAAGGGCGATCACTTTGTTCTCGTTATTTCTTATATGTGTTGAAAATCCACTGACAAGGGTTCCAAGTCTTGATTTTACAACATCAAGAAAAACTGTCTTCTCGGATTCGAAAGTTTTATTAACCCAATCCATATTTTCTAAAGGAATCATTTTTCCTATTAGTTCTGGATGGGTGGGATAGGACAACCATTTGCCTCGCTTATCCATGACAAAATAATAATTAAAGAAATGGTTGGAATCGTTTATAGCTGTAATTATTTCGTTCATAGACGTTTTGTCTATAGAAATAATCTGTTTTAGCGAGGCGATTCCTTCAAGTTCTTTAATCGCCTCTTCTATTCTTGAGTTTATGTCACTGGCAAGATATTTTGCAAAATTATTTTGCGATTTTGTAATACCTTCGATTTTTCTTTTTTGAAGTGTTGGCGCTATATAAGCAAATTGGAACAATAGGGCTATGCCCAAAAGAAAAAAAAATGCAAAAAGAAGTTTGCCTTTGATACTATGAAAAAGAAAATTAATCATTGGTTGCGCATCAAAATAGTCTTAAAAGGAACATATTGGCTCATGAGACAACTTACATAATAATGCCTCAAATCCTCGATTAAAGAAGTTTCCAATTCCATTGGTATCTTAAAGTTTCGAACTTCAAAATATCCCACCATGAGATACCTACGCTACACCCATGGACAATGAAAAGCAACCATTCCAAATGAAATGAAGTAAATCAAAACCTATGAATAATGGTATCAAAGTTGACCGACCCTGGTTCCCAGACAGGCAAGAATAACGAAAGTAGTCAACGCTGATCCAATAAAGGCTTGGGAGTTCATAAATATACAAAGTCAACATTTTTAAATTACTCATACCCCTTATTTTTTTTCATCTCAATATACCAATCCTTATCACCATAAAGTTCGTCTGAACATTCAGAACACAGACCATGGCTGAATGATGCATCAGAGTGTTTTTCAATATATGCCTCCAGTGTGTTCCAATATCCCTTATCATCTCTAATTTTTTTACATGTTGCACATATTGGTAGCAATCCGCTTAGCTGTTTCACTTCAGACAAGGCTTCCTGTAACTCTCTTGTTCTTTCCTGTAACTCTCTTGTTCTTTCCTGAACTTTATCTTCCAGTGTTTCATAAGAATCTCGGAGCTTTTGCTCTGCAATTTTTCGGATGTGAATATTTTCCTGCAATGATTTGTTGAGGTTTATAGTTGAATAATAACGCCAGATTCCCATTAAAAAAATGGTAAGAATCAAAATAAAAACCATTATCCAGGCTACTTTAGCAACCGTCCAAAAAGGGGCTGGCTTGCCATACCATCGAGTATAAATTCTTTTATACGTTTCGGAATTGACGACTTCGGCAACGACTGCATCAATTTTTTTCAAAAGAGATTTGTTTTCTTTGTGGACAGATATAGCCCGACTAATTTCGGTTAGAGGTTTCCCAACGACTTTGATTCTGTCATCGATTCTGGCGTTTCTCGCCAAAATCCATAACACTGGTTCAGGATAGACAAGGGCATCTAAGTTACCCGAAAGTAAACCAAAAAGAGCATCTTCAATGTGTTCGTATATTTTAGGAACAACATCAGGATGATTTCTAAAAAAAATTTCACCGACATTGAGGGCAACCACACCAACGTTTTTACCGGTAAGGCTTTGTATGTTGGATATTTTATTTTCACTTTCACGCACAAATATCGACACTGAGAATGTTTCTACCGGCCTGGAAAAAGAAAACAAGTCTTTGCGCCTATCTGTAATACCCATATTCGGTATCAGATCAGCTTCTCCATTTTTGATAGCCTCGAACATCTCCTGCCATGTTTCTTTAACCAGATATTTAATCTTGAAATTTGCGATCTTTGCAACGGACTCTACTATATCTATAGCAAATCCTTGAGGTTGCCCAGATGTGTCCAGAGAATATTGAGGCGGGAAATCTCTCAAGACAGCGACTTTTATTTCTATGGGGATACCATCTTTGTTAGCTGATGAAAGGTTAGTAGGTAAGGTGCAAACAATAACAAGAAAAAATAGTATTGTCTTTTTCATAATTCTCTATGTCAATTTATAGTCTTGGCTCAGTGATTACCATACATATCTTAGGCGTTGCTGTATACAACTTCATTTTGTGGGCGATTTATTTCTGATGCTATGCTAAAATGATGCTTGTATCTGAATAAAATTAATTTACACAAATCAACTTAGAAAAGCAATATTTTAACGAAATGTAGTAAATTAAAACCCCACATTAATGGTATTATTTTTTACCGCTGTTGCTTTTGGAAAAGCCAGGACTGGAAGATGTAGTGCTGGGTAATCTGCCTTAATGGCCGGTAAGGACTATAGCGTGTAGTCCTGCCTTTCCGAAACCCATAAGCCACCCAGACTCCCTGTTAGTCCTCCTTTTTTATTTCCAAAGAAAGAAGGGCCTGGTATTGCATTATAAATTTTTTTTTAATTATAATGTAATAATTCAAGACCCAAATCCTTTCGCTCCTAACTATTTATGTACTGGATACTCACTCAATGTATCAATCAATGATCTCGCGTGAAAAGAAATCACACTATTGATCTTGTCGACCATTTCAATTGATCCATATTGGGCTTTGAACTCCGTTGCCGTTATTTCAGTAACAGTCATAATCCTGTTTGCCAAGTTTAACGCTGCTTTGATTAGAATATTTGGTTTCATGCCGATCTCTTCACTGAGAGAATCGAAATGATGCTTTTGAAGATGGCCAAATTGTCTTTTCTTCCCGGCAATCTTCATCGGCATTTTTTTTGTAAACTGAGGATAAACCATCGTAGAAACCAAATCATAGAATGGCGCAAGTGTTGTTCCATTTTCATCGTGCAGCAACGAAATGTTTTTTGCGTGGCCATCGGCATTACCGATCAATCCATTAAACAAAATTAGATTCAAAAGCTTTCTTGAATCCTCAATAGGATTTGAACATTCTATTCGGATCAAATCAAAGCACTCTTTTAATGGTTATTCATCATTCAAGCTCTTTTTGATGTAGTTTATAAGCTTCCTTTTGGATTTTGGTATCAGCACAGTTTCATATCCCAGGCCTTCAAGCACCTGCAATACTTTTCCAAGCTGAACTGTAGGTTTTCCGTTCTCTAACTCAGACAAGAAACGTATCCCAACATTGAGATAACCTGCAGCTTCTGCTTGGGTAAACCCTTGTTCTTTCCTGACGGTTTTTATCAGTTCGCCGATACGTTTCGAATCCAATTGTACACCTCTTCATAAAATATTCCCTATCGGGAAAATATCATGCTTAATAATGCAAAACAACTCCATTATTCCCGATCAGGATAAATTATCTGGAATTGGGATGAATTATAAAAGAATTGCCCGTTCGGGAAAAATGGGGGATGGAAGGGGATGGGGTCAAGTCTTGAAATATTAATTTTTGGGATAAAAAGTGAAAATTTAAGACCCCAAGCCCGGAAAATAAATGGTGGCATCAGGACGATCCTAAAAATCATCGGGCGGCCACCTTTCCACTTTTTGATTTAGCTTGCCAGATAACAAACTGCCACCCCAAAAGGTCAATGAATATATGTTTGCGTCCAAGGGATAGTATGGCCATATCAAAGAGGTCAGAATTCCCAACTGACAAAAATAAAGCAAAAGAAGACCTTGTATATGCATGATTATATGTATACATTTGAAAAATGAACAAAGACTCTATTTCAAAAACCTCTATGAATGATGAATACCCGGAAGTAACCCAGGCTGATTTTGACAGGGCTGTTCTTCGTCAGGGATTAAAACCAGTAGAAAAAAAACAGCGGATTACCATCATGCTGGATGCCGGGGTTATTAGTTATTTCAAATCAAAAGCAGGAAAAAAAGGATACCAGACCCTTATCAATGAAAGTTTAAAAAAAATTATAGCAGAAGACCAAACGGACCAGCCGAACCTTGAAAATATGTTAAGAAAAGTTATCCGGGAAGAATTAAAGAAAGCGTCTGCATGATTATTTAATATGCCAAATCGATCACCTGGGTAAGCCAAGGACTCAAACAGGGGAAAAGAAATGACCGCACAGCCTCAAGAAAAAAAGAATATAACACCGGCTGAATATCTGGCCATGGAACGAACCTCCCTGGATATTAAGCATGAATTTTTTAACGGTGAAATTTTTGCCATGGTCGGTGCTAAAATCAACCATGTCCGTATTAATGCCAATCTTACAAGAGAAATAGGAAATAAATTTAAAACCGGCAAATCCCCTTGTGAAGTCCTTCCCAATGACATGCGGGTAAAGATCGAGACAGGTTATGTTTACCCGGATATTGTAATCTATTGTGGTGACGCAACGTTTGAAGATAATGAGTTTGACACACTGACAAATCCGGTTGTCATCATAGAAATTCTTTCAGATTCAACAGAAGCCTTTGACAGAGGGAAAAAGTTTGCTTATTACCGGGCAATCTCAACACTTCAAGAATATATCCTTGTTTCCCAAGAAGAATATCTTGTTGAGCAATTTACACGCAGCGATGCCGGCACATGGGAGTATCGTTCATACGAAGATGCGGACCATATTTTAAAAATGGAATCCATTAATTGTGAATTACCGCTATCTGAAATTTATTGGGATGTTGAGTTTAAATTAGAACAGAAAACATTATGAAAGGGGCAATACTAAAACTTACCAGCTTCAGCATGCCCCCTGATAAACACTTGTTATCGCTTTAATCGTTTTAATCAAATGCCATTTCCGTTTTCCACTCTTTCCATACTTTACCAACCAAGCCGGGTCCCGGTTTAAGCGTTACTTTCCCCGGTCTCCAGCCGGACGGCGTCGCCTCGGCTCCTTTGGTTTCCCTGACAAGCTGGAAGGCCTGTATCTGCCGGATTGTTTCAGATACGTTACGTCCCACAGGCGGTGATAGCATTTCAAATGCCTGGACAACGCCGTCGGGATCTATAAGAAAACGGCCCCTGACATCCACGCCGGCATTCTCATCATATACACCATATATCTCCCCAATCTTTCCACCGCCATCAGACAACATGGGAAATGGAATTTTTCCTGCTCCCACCATTTTTGACAGTTCTGCCTCTTCCCACATTTTATGAACAAACATGGAGTCCGTACTCATGGAAAGAACCTGTACGTCCAATTTTTCAAACGCTTCATTTTTCTCGGCGACCGCCGAGATTTCGGTTGCTCAGACAAAGGTGAAATCGCCGGGATAAAAACAGAGATCAACCCATTTGCCACGATAATCAGACAATTTAATAGCGGTAAAATCACCCTTGTAATATGCCGGCGCCTGAAAATCAGGCGCTTTTTGTCCCACACGAATCATATTCACAACTCCTTTTTTAGTTTCTTTTGCGTCCTTTTTAATTTCTTCTTCCTGTTCAACCAAACCACCGCCTGGTCTCTCACATCCAACCGACGCCATTCGTCCTCCTTTTTCTATGGGTTATAACAATCATTTTTAAACAGACTCTTACGTATACCTCAGCTGTTTTCGCGCAAGCCTGATCAATAACCAACCTGTAATAAACTGTAAAACAATCAATCCAAAGGAAAGAGCCATATAAATATAGCCAAATTTCACTATAATTCCGCTTGCTGCGATCACTTTGTTTAAAACGAAATGGCCCATAACAACAAAAGCGACACCGGGACAAATCAACGCAAGAGTCACAGGTGTGTCCTCCTCATGATTGAGTAATGCCTTAAAATAATTCATCCGTTTCATGACCGACCATCCCAGAAGAAAGAAGACGACCTGAATGGAAAAAATAATTGCAAGCAAAATATAATCTGAGGCGCCATGACCGAGTTCCAGGGAATGAAGACCATGGCTTAACCGCATTGCGGCGATGCCTGCTGTCGTCAATATCGGTATCACCACCCAAAGCGTGGGCAGGGATGACCGGGACACCCCTTGCTTGATCATGTCATTCATACCAATAATCAAGTTGACCAGCCCGATGAATAACGCCCCTGTTGTAAAAAAGATTGCTAACAAATAACTGATTCCGATAACAATGGTGTTTTGGCTCATTGCCGCCGGGGCAGCCAGCCCGACACCAACCATGGAGAAGGCAAAACTGGGCAACATTTGGCTCAGGGAATTGTTGGCTGTGCGATCAAAACTGCCGCTCTGCAGGACAAGACTAAAAAAATCGAGATAAATTCGACTTGCCCACACACCGATGATCGTAAACACAAATATCGAGATGGGGAAGATCCACTCAATGACATTCCATAGCCCCGGGATAAAAATGGCTGAAAGAATAAAACAGATATTAAGACTCATGGCATACGTTAACGGCATTGCCATAAGTTGTGTATGGGCATTGGTTCCGATAATTTTTTTTACTCCTCCGTTTGCCTTAAAAATCCGGTATTGAGCAAAATTTAAACACAGCCATTTGAAATGTAACCAGGCAAAAAAAAGAATGCCGGCAATCCCTAAAAGCATCACACCTTGTTTCCCTGTACTTGCGGTGTGTATATGGGGAAACCAGTCCGCATAAACGGGAATCGGTCTGCCGGGATGGGGAATCCAGAACAAAAAATACATAAAGAAAGTAACCACCATACCCCCTGCACCCAAAGAGGCTAAAAAGTGTAATGCCGACCAATTGTTAATTTGTTTCAAATTGCCCCCCATTATTTTTATTTCGTGTTAACAATTTCCTACCTCGTTTGCGTATTGGTTATCTTGAAGCCGGCATCACGAAAATGATTCAAGATCTCCTTCATATAGTTGACCCAGGTACACATCATTATGGAAAAAGAATCATTAACATCAAATATTTCAGTCGGCTTTACCATATGATTGACATGCTAACTAAAAATAGTTTGAAATACCAACATAATTTTCCCGATAATAAAAAGTAAACCGCTCACTTCAAAGATCTGCATAGTGGTTCCCAATCTATTGAACAGATTTCATCTTTCTATCCCAGCTTTTTTTGCAATATAGACTCCGTAACTGATGTGAGATTTGTATGTTTCGTAAAGGTCAATTTCGTGTTGTTCTGCGTTCACTATTTCACGAGCTTCTTTGCTGTTCCCATTTCGATTCAAGAATTCCTCGAACCTGGCCTGCATGGGGCGGTAATACTCATCCAGCCAGCAATGTTCTGGTAAAACGAAGTATCCAACCGGCGAAAATCCGTGTTTTTCCAGAATCCTGATCTTTGCCGAAGCCACATCAATTTCGGGATACTCGCTATTCCAATATTCCTGGAGTTCCTCCGGCCGGGAGTCCGTGAGCCATGTGATCTCAGAAGCAACCAATAAGCCACCCGCTTTCAGGAAGCGTCGCCACTCAGTTATACCCGTTTCAAACCCAATGTTATAGATTGCCCCCTCGGACCAGATGACATCCAGTTCCTCATCGGCGAAAGGCAGGTCGTCCATGGACCGAGCAAGGGATGATATTCTGTCCCCAACCCCCGTCTCTTCGGCCCTTTTCTCCAGCACATCAAGAAAATCCTGAAGAAAATCCACTGCAGTGATCCGGGCATTCAAGAGTCGGGCAAGCAGGATGGTAGATGCTCCCGTACCGCAACCAATATCCGCAATCTTCAGCGGTTCCGCCCTGTTGATCATGGCCAGATTCAAAGCAAGTTCTGTCTCGGCATCCCCGCCCGGTCCCTGGCGATAAGCGTCCTTGTGCAGGTCGATTAATAGTTTGTAATCATCCATTGTTTCATTTCCTTTTTTGGTGAATGGGGAGTTCGGCTATAATTTAAATGACATGATGCTATTTCTTTTAATATTTTGACAATGGCCAGTATGATTGCTAAAAGAAAAACAGCGTTCTGCTCAATATATCTATAATTATTTTTTTTTGCTTACATGAAAAGAGTGGATTGCAATTCTATTCAAAATAAATAAAAAAAAGTCAATTATCATTTTGGGAGGCCTTGGACATGGAATGCGTAATGGACCACATAGTGTTGAACATAGAGAATGATGAGAAAATGATTCATTTCTATACGAAGGTTCTGTTGTTGACACCTGAAAGAATCGAGGAATATTATGCAGGGAAAGTGCCGTTTCCATCTGTGCGAATGAATACCGGCACCATAATTGATTTATTCCCCAAAAAGATGTGGCAACACGATACGCAAACGGGAACAATAAACACCAATTTAAATCACTTCTGCATAGCGTTGAAGAAACAAACCTGGGAGGACCTTTTGAAACGGCTTCAGGAGAATAATATAGATATAGAAGAAGGCCCCGTATTGCGTTGGGGATCTCGTGGAACCGGCACATCAGTGTATTTTCGAGATCCGGAAGAAAACTTGATAGAAGCTCGTTATTATGAATCAAAAGAAGACAATGAAAAATGCCTGCTAAGCTCATAACAGACGTAAAGGTCCATTGAAAATACGGTCCTCATTAATTCCAAGGACATGATACGATTTCTTTTTAGGCAGCCCGGTAAGGGGCTCGAAATTCACATGTCCCCGGAATTCATGCTTTCGTACTAGTTTTGTACATGATAAAAAAGTAGATTATCTTCAGGGAAGTCCCTTATAATTCAACACTAACTCCCCATCCTCTACTATTCGAGTTGGGATTTTATGTCGGTCAATATTTCCAGCTATGGTTAAAGCCAGATCCTGTGCGAACGTTTCATCACCGATGTGCCATGAATGAGGAAAACTTCCATAATAATCGACACCTTGAGATAACGCATCTTCATCTAAACGCTTAAAATAAGGGCCACAGTTCAAATTAATAGCTTTTTTATGTGCATCATCAGGCAATCCAACTCTCCCCACTCTGGGAGAAAGCCCAATACGCTTGGTATTTGAAAGCTTTAAAACCGAATCATAGGGGTTCTGGTAGTTTGTTAAACGCACACAGTGGCGATAAAGGGACTTCGACTTGGTATCATTAACGCTCATGGAACGGCTAGATATGTCGCCCCCAATAAATGCAATTTGACTAACGGTCCATGGGCGATTCTTGATCGAAGTTTTTTCATCCGCATCCGTAAAAGCATGACGGATAACATACGCGCCTGTTGAATGCCCTAAAAGGTGCACGTTTATTTCACATCCAGCAAGCTGTCGAGATGAAAAAAGGCTTATGCAGTCATCTCTCAACCGTCTCGCGGTATCTTTTGCATCATCTCTATCTTCTAAATAATTCAACCCGGATTGCGCGCTTGGCCAATCATAGCTAATCACGGCCCCCTTATAACCAACATTTTTTAAATCTGATTCAAGTTTCCTATGTCTTTTAAGAACTATTTCTTGGCTATTATTGTAGCCATGTATGAACACCAAAATATCACCGGTTGGTTGCCCTGTAATCTCATTGATTCCGGTTTTTGCTTCAGCGATAACTTCAGAGACCCAATCTCGCCGTGATATAGCTTGAGATGGTTTGGGATATTGATCGCCAGGCACCTTAAGAAACAATGTAGGACCGGGTTCATTTCCAAAAACCTTTTCTCTATTTTTGGTCTTCTTGTTTCTGACACACACTACATATTCAGACATATTTATCTCCTTTTTAAATTCCGGGAAATGATACTATTTTTTTTATTTAGGCCTGCCCGGTAACCATGGTCGAAGATTCCGTCCAATAATATTTTCAATAATAGAATAGAAACTATCCGGACCAAAAGGGCGTCCGGTTCTGATTTTCTCCAATGCAGATTCATGATGATGATAACCGGGGATTACGATTTTTTCACCCGTGCCATAAATTCAATTATACCGGCATGTAAAAAACATGCAACAAAAATGCTATTATGTCCCGGAGTGCTTGTTCACCGGACTCATCTCCCAGAATTCAAAATCCCAGTTCTTTCAAAATTGTTTCATCTTTTCTCCTGGGGGCCATAACGGGCTATCTGATTCATCGCTTCTGCACAAAAAAAACAACACCGATGAAATTCCAGGGACGAAATCCCGGAATTCCCCCAATGGATAGAACATGCCGTTTTAGCAGTCGAATTAAGAAAATGAGTCAAGAGCAGACTTGCCCCCATTACAGCGCTGGGTACGTGGCGCAATTCCCTTAGTTGTTAGCAAACCAAACTCGATAGTCGTTAAGAGGTTGAAAGTTAGAAGAATGTTCATTTGCCGTATCTAAATCACATAAAGGAAAATCATACCTTTTCCTCCCTTTCTTACACTGAACAATAACGCCATAATGCTCATCCTCCATTTCAACTCCAACCACCTTTAATTCGTCGTTTATTTGTAAAGGCCCTCTTTCTTGGTACTCAATCACTACAGCGTCAAAAGGAAATTTAAGTTTTTTTTGTAAATAATTGCTCCAGGCTTTTATCTGCTCCCATTCATCTTCACTCTCCGCCGTATCTATGACTGCCCGAATTCGTTTGCCCTCATCTCCTAAATATAGCCAATCCATACGGCGTTCAATTTCCTCAATCATCTCTTCGACTTCATTCTCTGAATCTCTGGGTTGTGTTGGTTTTACGTCGCCACTTTCCAAATAATATTCAGACCAGCCGAATCCTTCTCTTTCACATTCCTCTAAATAGTCATTTGGTATACTGCGAAGCGTAATACTATCCCAAGCAACACCTATAATAGTTTCTCCATTATCAGCATCAGCTTTATCTATATCTATGATTCTCCCCTGCCAGCCACCAAGATCTAAATCTTTGTAATCTATAGCTATAACTCCATCTTTCACTACTACACTTTGACCTATTTTATAATCCATATTTATCAGTCCTTGAAAAAATATCCAGGGGTCGGAGCCCCCTTTAAACAATATGATGAGGATAACCTGGGAGTACTATTCTTTTCATCCGTGCCATGACGTCAATTATTCCGGTATAAAGAAACATGCAATAAAAATGGTATCATGTCCCCGGATTTCATGCACAATTGCATAAATTTTTATTGTGTCTTCTTAAAATTAAACATCTCCGGCCACAGAGTTCAACTATAAATTTGCTGCGCGTGTAAAAACCGGCTGAAATTCTCTATTCAGCGGCAAGGGTCTTTGCAACAAGCCCTGCAATGGTCAACCCGAAACACCCAGGCACCCAGGCGGCAGACCCGATGGGCGGCCTGGGGCGGCCATGACCGCCGTCCACATGATCCTGCTCCAGGGGATCCACGGCGTCTTTATCCGCAAAGGGTTCCTTGTTCAGTGGGGGTTCAATGGAGTAGACGCAGGGCACGCCGCTGGAAAGCCCACGGCGGCGCAGCCGTCTTCGCACCATTCGGGCCAGGGGGCACACTTCGGTGTCAAAAAGATCCCCGGTCCGGATCATGGAGACATCGGTTCGGCCTGCAGCCCCCATGGAGGATATGAGATTAAGGCCCATCTGCTTTGCCCCCAGGATCAGACTGACCTTTGCGTTGAGCCCGTCAATGGCATCCACCACCATGTCCAGGTCCGGGCTTAGAAACAGGGACAGGCTGTCGGCATTAACAAAGGACGTGCGCAGATCCACTTCACAATCAGGGTTGATGTCCAGAACCCGGGCCCGGGCCAAGGCCGCTTTTTCCTGCCCCAGGGTGGAGTGCAAGGCATAAATCTGCCGGTTGATATTGGAGGCGTCCACCCGGTCAAAATCCACAAGCCGCAAATAGCCGATGCCGGATCGTGCCAAAGCCTCCACCACAAAAGAGCCCACAGCCCCCAGGCCGAATACGGCCACCCGGGAATTTCTAAGCCGGTCAACCGCCGCCTTTCCCAGCAGTTGCTCAAGTCGGGCAAAGGGACTGATCCGGCTTACATCCCGAGTCATCTGGGGTTCTCCTTTTGGCTTAAAACAGGACCAAACAAATCCAGGCTGTTTTCATATCCATGCCGGGCCAGGGTTTCAAATGTCATGCCCCTTCGCTCTGCCGCCACTCTGACAATTTCCGGCACATTAGCCGGCTCATTTAAAGGCGCCTCTCCGGGATGGGCATCCAGAATAAACTGGGGCACAATATCCGGGGCGTCGGTCTCAAATACAATCCGGTCAAGACTGACCACCTTTAGGGCCTGGCCCACCTTTTTAGCATTGGGCCGGGTTACGGATCCGGAAAAAGAGATATGAAGATTGAATTTCTCAAGCACCGGAACAAGATCGGCAGACCCGGAATAGGAGTGGATGACCCCGCCGGCAGCCAACGGCCCATGATGTTTCAAAATTTTCACTATTGCGTCCCAGGCCTTGCGAATATGGATGTTGATGGGTCTATTCAGGTCATCGGCCAGGGCCAGATGGGTTTTAAACACCTGAACCTGCAGATCCCGGTCAGCACCTTTGTCCATGAAATCAAGCCCCACCTCCCCTACCCCGGCGGGTATTTTTTCCAGCCATTGCCCCAGATTCTGGGCCCAGTCCGGGCTTAGGGTATCAAGAAACCAGGGATGAATCCCCAACCAGGGCACCACACAGGAAAATTTTTCCGACAATTCAGCTGTAATCCCAAAATTTTCTTCCATGGTGGCGCAGGTGGCTATTTTTTCAACCCCGGCGGCCTGGGCCCGCAAGACAATATCCGGGGCATTATCAATTATCCTTGGATCATGAAGATGGGTATGAACGTCAATGAAGCCGGTCATGCTCAACCGGCCAGGGAGTGAAGAAAATCAAGGGCCATTTGGTAGCCATAATGGCCGAACCCGGTGAGCTGGCCGGTGGCAATACCGGCAATCATGGAGGTGTGGCGAAAGGTTTCGCGCTTATGGATGTTGGACAGATGCACCTCTACAATGGGGCATGACAGCATGGACATGGCATCGCGCAGGGCCACAGAGGTATGGGTCAAGGCACCCGGATTGATGATCACACCGGCAGGGCCCTGTTCAAATGCGGCATGGATGTAATCCAGGATCTCGCCTTCATGATTGGACTGGAAAAAATCCAGGGAAAGGCCCAATGCATCTGCGCGCGCTTTGAGTTCCCCGTTAATCTGATCAAGGGTAAGCGCCCCGTAAATCTCGGGTTCCCTTTTCCCCAGCATATTCAAATTGGGACCATTGATGACATGAATCATGCCCGGTGTTATCTGCGAGTGGATATTCATTGTTTTCTCCTGTAACCAGCAAGTCTAAATTTATTCTCACACAAAGCCCCAAAGGCACAAAGGGTTATAAAATAAAGTCATTGTATCTTTGTGTCTTTGTGTGAGTTTTTCAGTTATATAGTGCCGGCGGCAGCAGCCTCAAATCCCAGGTCAAAGGCGTTAAGGTTCATCTCGACAAGCGCAGGTTTAATCCTGCGTTTGATCGCTTCTTTAACGTTTTCCTTTGAAAAGCCTAAAGCACCGGTCTGGATCAAGGCACCTAACAGCACAATATTCACACTCATGGGAGAGCCGGCTTTACGGGCCAAGGCCATGGCGTCTATGGCCACAAGGCCGGCGGTCTTCTCCTTGAGCACCCGTTTGATTTCATCCACCTCGGGGTAAGACCCTGTGCCGATGCCCACGGTAAAGGGCGGCAGGGTCGCGGTGTTGGTAATCACTTGTGTCTTGGCAGAGCACCGGCCAATGGCGCGCAGGGTTTCAGCCGGTTCAAATCCCAGCAGGATATCGGCTTCCCCATCGGAAATAATGGAGGATGAGGCATCGCCGAAAATAATGGAGGACTCCACAACACCGCCGCGCTGGGCCATGCCGTGAATTTCGCTCATTCTCACCTCCACCCCTTCAATGAGGGCGGCTTCGCCCAGGACCTTGGATGCCAGAAGATTGCCCTGTCCGCCAACTGCAACGATGATCATTCTTAATGGTTTCATATCAAACTTGTCTCCTTGTCTATTTCTTCAATGGGCGGATGGCGTTTTCAGGACAGATCTGGGCGCACAAAGCACAGCCCACACAGGTATCCGCATCAATTTTCACCCGGCCCTCTTCAATGTAAAAGGAGGGACAGGCGATACTGTTGATGCAATCCTTGTGGTCTTTACATTTATCCGTCACCTCAAAGGCTCTCGTCTTTTTTAGTTTAATGCCCTTTGCCCAGAGGATACACGGCTCTTTGGAGATAACAACCGAGACACCGTCAAAGGCCATGGCCTCCTTAAGCGTTTCAATGCTCTTGTTCACTTTAAAAGGCTTGATCACGGAAACATGCTCGACGCCCAGGGCTTTGACCAAATTTTCAATATCCACCCGGCCGTACCCGGACATGCCCATCAGGTCCATATCCACGCCTGGATGGGGCTGATGGCCGGTCATGGCGGTGATGCCGTTTTCAAGGATCACCAAAGTGAAGTTGTGTTGGTTGAACACGGCATTGACAAGGCCTGTAATGCCTGAATGGAAAAAGGTGGAGTCGCCGACCACACTGACCACCTTCTGGTCTGTGGCCTTGCTGAAACCGCAGGAGGTACTCACCGACCCGCCCATGCAGATCACAAAATCCCCAATGGACAATGGCGGCATAAAGCCTAACGTGTAGCAGCCGATATCACTGGGATGGATGACATCCATTCCCTGGGCAGCCTGTTTAATGGCGTAGAAAGTGGCCCTGTGGGAGCATCCTGAACAAAGATTTGGTGGACGGTTGGCTATTTCCGGCACGTCAGAGGTATCAATCTTTGGGGCCGGAGTATAATCTATGCCGAAAAAGGTCGCGATCTTCTCCCGGACCATGGCGGGATCAAATTCCCCTAACGATGTAAACAGCGCATCTGTCTTGCCCAGGATGGGGATGACAAGGCCCGCTTCCTGGGCAAAGGCCTTGACGGCCTCTTCCATAAACGGTTCTCCCTCTTCAATGACAAGCACCTTTTCACATCCGGCCAGGAAATCTTTAATCTTATTCTTGGGCAGGGGGTTGGAAAACCCGGGGCGAAGAATCTTGACCTTTGATTCAATGCCAAGGTCTTTTACGGCGTCCTGGGCATAATGGTAGCTCACACCGTTGGCCACAACACCCCAAACGCCCTGCCCCGTGATAAAATTGAATTCTGAGGATTCAGACATCTCAGCGGCTTTGTCCATACGTTCCAGAAGCTTGACGTGCAGCACCCGGGCCACGGCAGGCACGGTGACGCAGCGCATGGGGTCTCTTTCAAACCGGCCCTTTGTCTGTCGCTCTTTGATCTCGCCAAAGGTGACAAAGGCATTGGAGTGGTTGATCCGGGTGGTGGTGCGCAGGATTACCGGTTGTTTCAGGGTTTCGGACAGCTCAAAGGCCTCTTTGATCATATCCTTGGCCTCGGCCACGGAAGAGGGTTCGAACATGGGAAAATGGCCGAACTTGGAATAATAGCGGTTGTCCTGCTCGTTCTGGCTGGAGAACATGGCGGGATCATCTGCCGTTAAAATCACCATACCGGCGGTTACGCCGATATAGGCAAGGGTCATCAGTGGGTCGGCAGCTACGTTGAGCCCCACATGCTTCATCATGCAAAAGGTGCGAAGTCCTGAGTTGGCCGCAGCAGCCGCGACTTCCAGGGCGACCTTTTCATTGGTGGAGTATTCAAAATACAGATCCGATTCTCTGGACATCTGGAACAGATTCAAAGAGACTTCCGAGGACGGGGTCCCCGGATATGTGGTAGCAAAGGCGACACCGGCTTCAACAGCGCCCCTTGCAATGGCTTCGTTGCCCAGGAGCATGATTTTTTCTCCGGGGCTGTCCTTTAACAATTTATGCATGCGCACAACTCCTTAAACAAAAAACGCCGGCGGGGTGCATTGCCCGCCAGGTTATTTAATATATTAGTTATAAACCTAGGTTTTAGTTTCAGGCATATAGTTTTTCAGCATGAGCCAGAGAAGAGGCATACCCCTTGAACCCTTGGGTATCCTCACATGAATTAATGGCACTGGAGGCAAAAAAACCTTCCACCATGGTCTTTTCCCCATGACGGATTAAACCCATGAACAGCACCGGAACAAGACTGAGCCCGTTTTTGCCGGTTTCGACACTGAAGTCCAGGGGGGCTTCAGTCTGGTAGACGGCAAACAGACTGTTTTGAACAGGCATGAGCTGAACAATTTGAGGGTGTTCGTGGTGGTGGTGGTCGTGATTGTGATCACTACAATGGTTGCACATGATCATTAAAGCCTTTCATTATTGCAGGTTGACAGGCTGTTACAGAACGTCACTGTTTGGGCACAATCTTTTAAAACATATGGTCTTTAATCCGGCAAATATCACCGACCTTATGCCCTAAAAACAGTTTAAGCCCTCAATATTACCGAAATTTATTATAGAATTAAAGGTTCTGTAACAAAATGTAAGGGCACATGGAACCGAAATAATTTAGGTCTTTAGCCGGCACATATCACCGATCTTATGCCCTAAAAACAGTTTAAGCCCTCAATATTACCGGGTTTATTATAGAATTAAAGGTTTTTGGAAAAAAACCTAAAAGCCGGTTTAAAAATTAGGGTTGCAATTAAAATTGCCTTATAATTTTTCCGGTTTCAGTGCGCTTGAATGATTCTTTAAACACAATCTTTTTCGGTCGTTCGTAACGGTCCAAGCACTGGTCAAACACGTGTGTCACTCTTTTTTCAAGGCTGTTATCAGACATTGCTTCAATGACCAGTACCATGCGGCGGCCAAGGATTTCATCGGGTAGGGAACCAATGAAAAAAGGCTGTTCAATTTTATTTTCCAGCTTTTTTTCGATGGTTTCAGGAAAGTATTTAATGCCGCCTGAAATGATCACATTATCCGCCCGGCCCAGAATACGAAAGGTGGTGCGGTCAACGAGTTCTGCCAGGTCGTTCGTGGTGAGGGGTGCCCCGGACAGATCAGATTCATCCGGACCAACTCCGTTCAGGCCCGGCATCTCAATAGTAAGGCACCCTTCCGGGGAGAGCCCCACCGAAATACCTTCCAGGCAGTGGAAAAAATCAGATGCCGCCGGCCCATTGATCCGGCGAAGAGCAATATGGGTGGCGGTTTCGGTCATGCCGTAGCTTGCAAAACAGGCTGTGGATACTGTTTGAAGTTCGGTTTCAAGGATCGCCGGAAGAGAGGAGCCGCCGATGAGCAAAGACCCAAGCGCCGCAAACCGTTTCGGGTATTCCAAAAGCTTTATCACCTGGTTGGGCACCATGGCGGCGAACCGGAAGGGGTTGTCCCGCCACTGGGCAAGGAAGTCGAAATCATCGGTTGGTTCTGCGGTGCACAGATCAAGCCTGCCCAAAAGCGCCCTGACCACCATAAGTTTCCCTGCGATATACCTTAAGGGCAGGCACAGCAGGATGCGCTGCCCGGGTTTCAGTTTAAAAAATTCAAGGGTGCGCATGGCGCTTTGGGCCACAAACTTTTTTTCCAGGAAAATAGCCTTGGGCGGACCTGTGCTGCCCGAAGTGTGGACGGTGATGGTGTTTTGCGGCCCATACCATTGGGCCAGAAAATCAATGACATCGGATTCAATGCCCGGAAGACAGACCTGACACCCCTTTTGCAAAAGCGTTTTCACCCGGTACACGGTACCGTTGAGGCACAGGGTATCAGGAAAGAGATTCACAGCCTTAAAAAATCCCCGGAAAGATAAACCGTTTGCCTGGATCAAAAAAAAGTTCTTCCCCACGAATTTCCAGGGGGGAGGCCATATTATTGGTAAATAACTGCCCCGTACCAAGACCCTGGTGCAGAGAGGACTGCTTTAAAAAAGCCCACTGGGCAATGGCATTTAAACCAAGGTTGGATTCAAGGTAGGAAGTGATCCACCAGCCGATCCCCCTGGCATCGGCCAGTTCAATCCATTCGTCACATCCTTCCATCCCGCCGTGCAGGCTGGGCTTCAGCACCAGATAATGGGGGGCAAGGGTGTCCAAAAGATGGGCTTTTTCTTCACGTTCCCTAATCCCGATGAGTTCCTCGTCCAAGGCAATGTCCAGGGGTGACTGCCTGCACAACCTGGCCATGTGCTGCCACTGTCCTTTGGCGATGGGTTGCTCAATGGAGTGGATGTTTAATTCTGCCAGTTGCCCAAGCCGGTCCAAAGCCTCGTCAGGGGAGAACCCGCCATTGGCGTCCACCCGTAAAATAACATCGTCGACACTGTATTCCGCCCTGATATCTTTAAGAATGGCAAGCTCTTCAGCAAACTTAAGCGCCCCGATTTTAAGTTTAATGCACCGCCACCCCAAATCCAGTTTCTGCCGGACCTGTTCTTTCATGAACGAAGGCTCCCCCATCCAGATCAGTCCGTTTATGGGGATGCCTTTGTCCCCCCGGGTAAAGCTGGAAGGAAAAAGAATCTGCGTACCGGTCTGTTCCAGATCTCTGAGGGCGGTTTCCACGGCAAAGCGGACCGAAACGGGTATACTTTGCTGATCCGCCTGGGCAAAAAATCCATCCGGGTCTGCGGCAAAGGCGGCAAGGGCCTGCTCCACCTCGGGAATGGTCTCAACGCTCAAGCCCGGTAAAGGCGCGCATTCTCCCACCCCGGCCCTGCCCTCTTTTTCCAGAACAAGATACCAGACCCGGCGGTGCTTCAGCACCCCCCGGGATGTTCCTGCCGGCTGCTTAAACTGTAAATTATGTTCAATAACACGTGCTTTCATGGCTTGAATATATTCAAACTCCAAGAATATCTATTTTATATTCACCACGAAGATCATGAAGAACACGAAGTTTCTTGCTCTAATATCTTCGTGAACTTCGTGGTGAAATAGACTTTTTAATACATATACTTATGATATTCGAATCAGGGGAACTTCGGAAATTTATTAAAATCCGGCTTCCGCTTTTCAAGAAATGCGTTTTTGCCTTCCTGGGCTTCCTGGGTCAGGTAATACAAAAGCGTGGCGTTACCGGCAAACTCCTGGAGCCCCACCTGGCCGTCAAGTTCGGCATTGAGCCCCAGCTTGATCATACGAAGGGCCAAGGGGCTGTGTTCCTGCATTTTTAATGCCCAGGCCACGGTCTCATCCTCGAGCTGATCCAGGGGCACCACCTTATTGACCAGGCCCATCTCCAGGGCTTCGGCAGCCGTATACTGACGGCACATGAACCAGATCTCCCGGGCCTTTTTCTGCCCGATCGTGCTGGCCAGATAGGATGAGCCAAGACCGGCATCAAAACTGCCCACCTTGGGACCGGTTTGGCCAAAGATGGCATTTTCACTGGCGATGGTAATGTCGCAGACCACATGCAGAACATGGCCACCGCCGATGGCAAAGCCGTTCACCATGGCGATCACGGGCTTGGGCATGGACCGGATCTGTTTCTGGACTTCAAGGATATTCAGCCTTGGGATACCGTCCTTGTCAATGTAACCACCCTCCCCTTTAACATTCTGGTCGCCGCCGGCGCAAAAAGCCGTGTCCCCTGCCCCGGTCAGGACAATCACATTGATACGCTGATCCTCCCGGCAAATGCGCAAAGATTCACTGATCTCATTGACGGTGGTGGGACGGAAGGCGTTGCGGTAGCGTTCACGGTTGATGGTGATCTTGCCGATGCCCTCGTAATACTCGAAAAAGATATCTTCAAACTCTTTGATGGTTTGCCACTGGCGTTTTGTTGTCATGTGTCATTCTCCATATATAGTTATTCTCTTTTTGATTTCTGAAAACAATCCCTTAAATACCTTTGTGTTGGTCTGGGCATCCGTAAACACCTCTAAAAGGGTGGGGGCAGTTCGATCGGGATTATAGAGTTTTTCAAGGGCCTTGTCCAATTTGGAATCTGAGTCGGCCTGGAGATAATCAAGGCCGAATGCCGATGCAAGACCGTTGACCTTTGCACTATGGCCTGCAAAAAAACACTCTTGAAATATCGTTTGATTATGCTCCCCGGTGCGACCGGCAAGGTCTTCCACAAAACTGAAAATATTACCGCCACCGTTATTGAGCAGGATAATCCTTAAATTTTTCCCCAGGTATTTATTCCACAATCCATTGGAATCGTAGAAAAAAGAGAGATCCCCAAGGATAAGCGTATTTATCTGCGACCGGCATGAGGCATACCCCACCGCCGTTGAAACAGAGCCGTCAATACCGCTGGTTCCCCGGTTACCAAGCCAGGTAACGTCTTTTATGCCGGGGTTTATTAGCGCATATCTTACGGTGGAGCTGTTACCAAGGTGTATGACTGAATTTTCAGGCACTTCCTTTAACACGCGGGCACATGCCGTAAAATCACTAAACGGAGCCCGGTCCAGATAGTGCTTATAAATTTGCAAGGCCTCATGTTCCCGAGTTTTCCAGATCCCGGCATAATCTTCCGACGCCTTGGGGATCTGCATACCGGCCAATTGTTCAAAAAACAGTTCCGGGGACATGGCACAAACCCTGGTCAATGCCTGGTAGGTGTCCATATGCCCGCCGCCGGCATCCACATGAATATGCTTGTGTGGTTTATAGGCTCTTAAAAATTGCCGGATACGCTTGGAGACAAAGTGCCTGCCAAAGGTAATCAGCAGATCAGGCTGAAAAACGGCTGCATCGCCAGAGGATATGGACCCAAGCACCAGTTCCGGAAAGGCACAGCAACAACCGGAAGGTATCTGCAGATTGGCCAGGTGCTCGGCGGCAACCACGGCACCGGTTTTTTCCGCAAACAGGGTCAGTGCACGGTTAAGTTCTGCGTTGCCGGGGGACTGGCCTGCCAGTACAAGTATTTTATCTGCCCGGCCGAGCTCTTGGGCCACCGCGGTCAAAGCCGTTTCGTCAAGATTTATCCGTGCCTGCGCATCCTCAATCACTTTAACATCAGGCAGTTGCGCATCCACGGTCCGGTGCAAAGGCTCTTCAAGGGGGAAATTTATATGTACAGGTCCCGGCGCATCAGACAAAGCCGTATTAAGTATCTCGTTGATCAGACACGCTGCAGACCACAGCCGGCAATCAGACTCATCCAGGGGCAGTGAACACGATTGCTTGATAAAATTTCGGTACAACTCCGTTTGATCGATGCACTGATTTTCCAGCTGATCAATCCAGTAAGCGGGCCGGTCCGCAGTCACCACGATCAAAGGAATCTTCTGGTAAAAGGCTTCGGCCACCGCCGGGGCAAAATTAACAGCAGCCGTACCGGAACTGCACACAATGACAACCGGTTTTTTCTTTGCCTGGGATACCCCAAGGCAAAATAACCGGCACTACGCTCATCCACAATCACCCGGCAGTCAAACTGTCCACAGCCCGCCAGGGTATGGATTAAAGGACCGTTCCTGGACCCGGGGCACAGCACAATATCAAAAATCTTTTTGCTTAGAAATAACGATGCAAGCTGCTGCACATGGCGCTTGGTTGAAATCATCATGCCGTTTCCTGCAACGCCTCTATGGCGTTTAAAAGCGTTCTGGACTTTTGTGTAGTCTCCTCCCACTCCTGTTCCGGGTTGGACCGGGCCGTGATTCCCCCGCCAATGTAAAGGACATACTGGGCATCTTCAATTTCCATGCTGCGCAGGTTCACATAAACGTCGGTGCCGCTTCGTTCAAGGCGCCAGGGTCCCAGAAACCCGGTATAATACCGCCTGTCGTGGGGTTCAAAGTCCTGGATAAAGCGAGCGGCCTCAACCTTGGGCAAACCGCAGACCGCAGGCGTCGGACAAAGCTGTTCAACAAATTCGCCAAGCCGGTCTTGGATTTGGTCTCCGGAAAAAAAGAAAGACGTTTTCAAGTGGGCCACGGTGGCTGTTTCAAGGTCCTGGGGCCCCTTTGTCTGGTAGGTTGAAAAACCAAACCGGTGGAGCACATCCACCGTGTACCTGGAGACAAAGGCCTGCTCTTCAATCTCCTTGGTAAACCAGCAGTACCGGCCATCGGGGCGCCGGGGCTGGGTGGCGGCCAGGGATACGGTCTGGGCATGCCGCCCATCGGAGCGAAACAACAGTTCAGGGGTGGCCCCCATCCAAAGCCCGGCCTTGGGCAGGTTCACCACAAAGACAAACACGCCGGGGTTTGTATCATGCATTCTAAGAAACAACCGGCCCAGGGATTCATTTTTTTTCTCTTTGCAAATACGCCTGGAAACAATGACCTTGGAAAATTTTGCGGCGTTGATCTGTTCAATGGCATGGTTAACGCACACCAGGTAATCATGAAAATTGGTTGAGATGCAAGAAGCTTCTGTTTCCCGGTGACAAGAATCCACAGCAAGGGTTTCCGGATCAAACGCCTGGATCTGACGGTAACCTTTGAGGTGTATGGCCGGCTGCAAAACAATGACGGGGGCATTATCAGATATTTTAAACGGGGCAAACACAAACCCCCGTATTCGGCTTAACTGTTCTATACTGCCAGGGAATATAATATCATTTTCCGACCCTGCAATCAGTTGCGGGCTGTCACTGGACGTTGGAAACCAGCAGGCAAATGCGGCATTTTTTTCTATCAGATTATCAATCAGACAACCAAACTGTGTAGCGCTGTTCATCCTCTTCCTAATTTCTTACCGGCAGACGCGGCAACTATACACTCGATTATCGAGTATACAAATTTAAAATTTTTATTTCGTTATTATGTCTTAACCTGAGCGGTTTCTTTAACATCCCTGATCCATGAATAACAGTTTTTTTTGGCGTGGATGTTTTATGAGCAAATGCAGTCAAATTTTCCTTTGGTCAGTTTAACCAGGTCGTCCGGTGTCAGCTCAATGTCAAGCCCCCGTTTTCCGGCACTGACAAAAATGGTCTTAAAATTCTTTGCCGTGTCATGCACCACTGTTGACAGTTTCTTCTTTTGCCCGAGGGGGCTGACACCGCCCAAAACGTAACCGGTTGTCTTTTCCACCAGCTTTCTATCCGCCATCGCAGCTTTTTTTACACCCATGGCCCTGGCAAACAATTTTAAATTCAATTGGCATGACACAGGCAGAATGGCTACACCGAGCCCCTTAGTGTCGATTGACACAACAAGGGTTTTAAAAACCTGGTCCGGGCCGATCCCAAGTTTTTCAGCAGCCTCCTGCCCATAGGAATCGGCACTGGGGTCATGGCTGTACTCATGAATCTTAAAATCAATTTTTGCTTTTCTGGCTGTGTTAACTGCTGGTGTCATTTGACTGTTTTCCTAATCGGTGATTTTCCAAATCCGCTGTTTATCATGTTTATCTATCTTTTTTAAGGCACTGGAAAAAATAATCATAAGAGACTATAAAAAGGACACATGAACACAATTTCGATTATTACTACCGGCGGAACCATTGATAAGATTTATTTTGACGCAAAAAGTGAATATGAAGTAGGGCCTCCCAACGCCATTGAGGTACTTCATCAGTTCAACCTACAGGTGCCTTACACGATTACATCGCTTATGCGTAAAGACAGCCTTGATTTAACGGATGAGGACAGGGAGCTTATCGCCGAAACGGTTGCAGCAGACCCTTGCAGGATGATTATTATCACCCACGGGACAGATACCATGCCGGAAACAGCCAGGCACATCATCGCCCATGGCGGCGCAAAGGATAAAACCGTTGTGCTCACGGGCGCTCTTCTTCCTGCCATGTTCAGTGACACGGACGCGGTGTTTAATATCGGCTGTGCCTTAGGCGCTGTGCAAAAGGCTTGCCCCGGTGTTTATATCGCCATGAACGGAAAAATATTCATGGGGGGCAAGGTAATTAAAAACAGGAAATTGAACAGGTTTGAAGAATAGAAGCCATGTCAATGGTTGCCGGCGGCCTTTTTTAAATCTTGAACCAGGGCCGTTAAATCCAGGTTGTATTTTTCGGCAACCACGTCAAGGGACTCAAAAAGCGCGTTGCAGCAAATACACTCCCCTGCCCTGGCATCCCAGCGTTTGAACACGTCCTGGGTGGCATTGTATTTTGAAACAATATCCAGCACTGTCATAGTGGGCTCAATTACGCAGGTCGAAGAATAGTTTTCTGATTTATCCGTCATTTTTTTCATGCTGTTTTTTTTAATTATATATCTGGATCTTCGAGAACCCGGGCCAAGGCTTTAGGAATCTGCAAAATAATGTCCATCACCTGGCAGGCGGGTGTCGGATTGGCATACATCCCGGCCATACGGTTCACAAGGGCGGCAATACGGCAGGCGTCCGGGATGCTTTTCCCGGATTCAATCAAGGCGCAGACAATGCCGGTCAAGGTGTCCCCGGTGCCGCCCATGGCTTCCATGGCTTCGGCCGCCGGTTTGCTGACCTGACCTGTGATGTCACCGTCAGCCACCACATAATCAACACTGCCCTTGACCAGAAGGTGGCGGGCACCGTTCCGGTGTTCATAAGCCCGGGCAATAAGATCCGGCACATTATTGTCCTGGTGCAGAATAAAGCCTCTGGTATAAAACGGATGGGGCGCAGTTTCGTCCGCCAGAAAGGAGAGTTCCCCCACATCCGGGGTAAAAAGGTCATAGCTTTGGGCCTGGCCGCTCATCTTGGCCGCGTACATGAACCCGGCATCTGCAATGAGAACAGGCCGTTTCTCCATCTCTTCAACGGCAAAAAGAACTTTATTGTGCCAGTCTACGTCAGGCTGAAGATAGTGAAACGCCAAGGTGGTTGTCGCCATACCCGGCAGTTCCCGGGACAGGAGTTCATAAAGTTGCCGGCTACCCTTGCCGGTGCCGATGTCACCGACCAACGCGGTTTCCACCGGCAGCGGTCCAAGCACTTGACAGGCGGCCAGCACTGCGCCGACCAGGGCCGGGGTTCCCCGGTTCACAGGCACACGGATGCCGTTGACGATCATATCAGCACCGTCCAGGACTGCCGGTCCAAAGGTTAAAGGAAAGGTCTCATCCGGCACTGTGCCGACAATCAAGAGCATTGGCGAATCATCTCCTTATGGGCCAGCTCCAGGGCATATCCGCACAGTGTATGCCCAATTTGGCCGGGTCTTGGGGCCTCATCCAGGTGTCTGCCCACCATTTCCCGGGCAAGGTAGGGTACATCCGGACACCCGCCGCCTGAAATATTGACGATAAGTTTTGTTTTCTTTTCAATGGTCAGCTTCATGTTGGCAGCCCGGACCATGAGGTAATCACCAAAATCCTTGGTATGAAAAAGGTCCACGGGTTTTAGCAAAGGATGGGTCACCGGCACCACTTCCAGGGGTGGAAGCCCCGCCTCCTCAAGCTGTCTTGCCAGCATCAGCCTTTCAATGAGGGGAAACTGAATCACCAGATCGCAGCCGCTTTGGATCCCGGGGGGAGGACCCATTACCTTGATTTCCCATCCCCGGGATTTTAAAAAATTTTCCGCCTGGATCACTTCGGATGTGTTCTCAAACACCAGAATGCCCAGATCTTCCTTTGCCTTCCGGGTTCCATCTTTCGGCGTCCGGTTAAACAGGCGGGATATACGCTTGAACACCAATATCATCCTTTCCGGATAAAAATCTGCGTCTTATCGTCATTATCCTTGATGTCAAAAACGGTCCAGCCTTTGCTCTCTGCGGCCCGGACCACATTCTCCCTTGAGGCCATGTTGTCCACGATAACTTCAAGTTCACCATCGCTGCCGGATTTTATGGCATCCAGGGTCATCAGTACCGGCTGGGGGCAGGAAAGTCCCCTTGCATCGACTATTTTGCTCATTGTATATTCCTTATCTTTTTATTGACGTATGTGAATTAAGCGGCAGATTCTTTTTTTCATGGCTTTTTTTCAAATCCAATAAACAGGCAAACGGCAAAACCGACGATAACAGCGGCAATACCGTGGGGCCCAAGACCCTTAGGAGAGCTTGCCAGTCCGAAATTATGGGAAAACGCCGCACCGGCAATCATTCCCAGCACAAAGACGGAAGCATCGGTATCCCCTTCACCGGCCAGGAAAAGCTGACGCCCGGGGCAGCCGCCGGCCAGGGCAAAGGCCAGACCGGCCAGGGCCATACCCAGAAAATTCCAAACATGAAGAGTGTGAGCCACGGGCTGGCCTGCAAATCCAAGATTAAACTGGCCTAAAATAACATTCACAATACAGGCAAAAATCAAAAGGGATAAAAAGCCTGAAAGCAAATGGGTCTGGCCGAACAAAATCAGGTCACGAAGCGCCCCCATGGTGCAGAACCGGCTGCGCTGGGCCAAAAAGCCGATGCCCAGACCGACTACAAGGGAAATCAGCAACGGTGCATGCATGGCCCCGGGCCCTTTGAGGCTGTAAAACAACACACCGCTTTTAGCTTCCCCTGACACCTGGGGATAAATAAACATAAGAACGAGAAGACCAACCATCACCAGGGGCAGCATCCATCCGGCACCGGTATGGGTGGATTGGGAACGTCCCAGGTTATATCCGCTTTTCAAAAACATAACCCCGATCCAGACCCCGAAGCCTAAGCCCAAAATTCCCAGAACAGCATTCAGGTCACCACCAGCCAGGCGAAGCACGGCACGCCAGGGACACCCCAGAAAAACAAGGGCACCAATCATGGCAAAAACACCCAGGATAAAACGAACGATGGGCGCTGATCCACACCTTGGTTTAAATTCCTTAAAACTGTAGGCAGCCACCAGGGAGCCCAGCACAAATCCGATAATTTCAGGGCGGACATACTGGACAACACCAGCCCTGTGCAACCCGATGGCACCCGCGATATCCCGTTCAAAACAGGCAACGCAGATTCCCATATTTCCCGGATTTCCAAGTTTCTGTAAAACAGCGGCAAGAATTCCGATCACAGCACCCACAACAATGATGCCGACGCGGGTGGAAAAAAAATTTTTAGCCATGGCCCGGCTACCTCCTATACATTTCATTATTCATAACAGGGTTCACACAATACAAAACGGGTTACACATCCACCGTTTTCTGCCATCCATGACAATTTTTATCCAATTGATTCTGGTAATAGAAATTTTGAATCTTAATTTAAAATTTAAATAGTTTTTACGTATGCTGAACACGTTATGATCCGAAGTCCGACACAGGTGTTTATGTTGACCGGCCCATCAGCGCAAAAATCATCCTGGACACCCGGAGAATCCGGAACAATGCAAAAGCAAAGCTCATTTCCCGGCAATCGGTGCCACAAACCGGGACTCTGAATCCCAGGGAAAAAGAATCCAGGTATCCTGGCTTACTTCCGTGACATGGGCGTCCACCAGGGGTTTCCCGGCAGGCTTGGCATAAACGGTTGCAAAATAGGCCCTGGGCAGCATCTGTCTTACAATTTTGGCTGTACCTCCGGTATCCACAAGGTCATCAATAATCAAAAGCCCTTCCCCGTCACCGTCCATGGATTTCAAGATGGTGGATTCACCCTGGTTCTGCCAGTCATAACTGGTGATGCAGATGGTGTCGATGAGATGAATATCCAGCTCCCGGGCAATGATGGCTGCCGGTACAAGTCCGCCCCGGGTGACGGCCACAATACCCTTCCATGTAAGGTTAAGATCATGCAGACGCCAGGACAGGGCCTTGGCATCCCGGTGCAGCTGTTCCCAGGAAATGGGATAATTTCGCTTATAACGTTCGTTTTTATCTGACATGGCAGAACCTCCTGTAAAATATCTGCTGAAAATATTTCAAGTCTGCCCGTTTTATGTTATCCGGGGTAAAAAGAAAAGAGGCCCGACCGAACAAAAACAAAGGAAGACAAATGGAAAAAGTTACCAAACACTGCCCGTCATGCAGCGGAAAACTCGTTGTCAGGCGCGCCTGTCCCAATGTTATCATATGCTGCAACGCCTGCGGCAAAAGCTACCCCCATAATAAATACAAAGAACTGATAGATGATTACTGGGAGGAAAAGCTGGCCCATATACCGGTGAACCGGCTTTAGAGCCTATTTGATAGTTAGGGGCTCGACAGGCTGTTACGGAATAGATAATTTTTTCAAGTTCAAGGCGGAAAATAAATTTGACCACAGGCATACATGGAGTATTCCGAGGATCAAATTTATTTTCCAACGAAGAAATTGGGAAAATTAGCATTTTGTAACAGCCTGTCGAAGCGAAATTTCATGATAACAACAAAAATAATACATGTAATCAAGTCTTTACAAATTTTGACAGATTGTGATAGTTTAGAAAAATTTCAGGCCGAATACAGCCGATGCCCGATTCGCCATGGGTTTTCATGAATTGGCGTTTGCCTTGCCTGTAAGCAGAATGACAACTGATACAACAATTTATTTTTAATATTAAAATTATATGGAGGTGTTATTTTGAAAAACGCCAATTGCCCTAAATGTGGTTCCGGTGAAGTCTATTCAGGCGCTGATTTGATTGTGAAAGACGGACCGATCGCCAGTCTCCTGAAAGGCGGGCCTTTTGCCAGCAATTCAATTCCCATAAGCCTGTCAAGCATGGCTCCCATTGATAACTACGTTTGTGTCAACTGCGGCTATGTTGAACATTATATTTCCGACCGATCCAAACTGAAAGAGATCGCAAAAAAATGGAACAAAGTGTCCGAAAACAAATCGGACAACGATTCTGACGAGTGATTGTTTTGAGACTTTGCCTGAACGTTAAACTGTTCCGGCGGCTAGTGTCTATCCTCTGGGTCGTAGTCTGGTATGGCATCAAGGATGTGACCGGTCGTGTTGTCAGGGTTGCGTCCAAGGTTCCCGGATCTCCAGAAAAGAACAAAGATACTGCTGCAACCGAATTTCCGTCCCCCAGGATGATCCGCCTCTGCATGGAGCATCTCGGTCCCAGCTTTATCAAGCTGGGACAGCTTTTGAGCACCCGAGATGATATTCTGCCTTTTGAATATGTAAATGAATTCAAAAGACTACAGGATCAGGTACAGCCCCTTCCCTTATATGTGATTTCCAATGTGGTGGAAAGGGAATTAGGCAAACCCCTGACAGCCCTGTTTGATCACTTCAATTCCGAATCCATTGCCGCAGCGTCCGTGGCCCAGGTTCACGAGGCCCGGCTTTTTTCAGGAGAGCGGGTTGCGGTCAAGGTGATTCGACCTGATATCCTTCCCATTATTCGAAAAGACATCCGGCTGATGTATTATCTTGCCCGGATGATAGAGAATCGTTCTCAACGCGGCAAAATGCTCGGTGTCGTGAATCTTGTCAAAGAATTTGAACGGACCATCTTCAACGAACTGGATATGTTTACGGAAGCCGGTAATATTGAACGATTCAGAACAAATTTCAAGCATACGCGCGAAATGCATATCTGCAAAGTTTATCGTGAATACACAAGCCGGTCAGTCCTGGTGATGGAGTATATCGATGGTATCAAGGTCGATCAGGTAGAGGCCATCAAAGCTGCCGGCATCGACCCCGGTGAGATAGCGCTTATAGGCCTTCGATCCTTCTCCCGGCAACTCATGGAATTCGGCTTCTTCCACGCTGATCCCCACCCGGGAAACACCATTGTCATGGCAGATGGCCGGGTCAGCATTATCGACTTCGGGCTGATGGGTTACGTGGATGAAGAAATGATGAAAGAACTTGCCAATATTTGTCTTGGGTTTGCAGATCACGATTATGATTTGGTTATGGAAGCCTTGAAAGAAATGGGGCTTTTGGACAAGAAACAGATTTGCCTCAAGGAATTCAAAGCCGACTTGAAGGATGTCAGTGAACCTTTTTATGGCCGTCCCCTTCCCTCCATCTCGGTCAAAGAGGTCTATGACAAGGTAATACAAATGGTGCTCAAGCACCGGATCACGATGCCGAGAAATCTCCTGCTGATTTTCAAGACCTTTGTTCAAAACGAAGCCATTGGAAAAAAACTTGGCAGCACGTCAAGCATTCTTCAAGTTGCCAGGCCATATGCCGAAAACCTGCTAAAGCAGAAATTAAAACCAGACCAACTCTTCAAACGATTCAATGCAGATGCCCGAAAAATGGCAGGCCATTTTCAATCCATGCCGGAAAGCGTTAGCGGATTTCTTGCCAATGCCGCAACCAACAATCTTTCCATGGAGATTCGACACACAACATCCTCCAAGATACAACAAACCCTGGAAAAGTTGATCAACCGATTGGTTGTGGGGATTATAATCGCTGCCTCAACCATTGCGGCTGCCTTGATTCTTAATTCTTCCCAGAAACTTTTCAACATGGACTTTGGGTTTGCCGGATTTCCCGAAATATCGCTAACCGGACTTCTCGGTGTTACAGGGTATGTTATCGCAACGTTTCTCGGACTCTGGTTAATCGTTTCAATCCTTCGCTCAGGACGCTTGTAACCCCTTGTATTGGATATCAATTCAATCCAATACCGGCAGATAGGCGATTTTTGAAACGTATAAAAAATATTTTCATTTTTTTCGGCAAATGCTATGACATCTATATTATTAACATCTCTATCAAATGGGCCGGGACAAGAGAATGATTTTAGATATTGATAAATGGTACAATCGAAAAAAACGATTTGAGCAGTTTGAAAATCATGTATCAAAAACCCGGACGGCAACATTCGGGTTTACCACCTATGCCGAATCAGAGAAGCGTCACCGGGTTAACCGGCATTTCAATTCCATTGCCACACAATACGACTTTATGAATACCATTTTGAGTGGCGGAATTCATTATTTATGGAAACGAAGGGCCGTTGACACACTCATGATCAAACCGGATCAAAAAGTTTTGGATGTCTGCGGAGGAACGGGTGATATAGCCAGGTTGTCCGCGTCCAGAACAGGCAAAAACGGTATGTCGATTGTGTATGATATGAACCGGAAAATGATCGAACAAGGGAAAAAAAAATCCATAAAAGGGGTAACCTTTGTTCAAGGGGATGCTGAATCCATCTCTTTTCCTGATGGTTCGTTTGATGCGGTTTCCATCGGCTTTGGAATTCGAAACGTCACCCATCTTGAAACCGGTTTCAAGGAGATCTTCCGGGTGTTGAAAAAAGGCGGGACCATGTGTTGCCTGGAATTTTCAAAACCTGACAACTCTTTCTTTAGATATCTTTACGATCTGTATTCATTCAAAATAATGCCGTTGATAGGGGGACTCATCACCGGTTCAACAGAAGCGTATACGGCATTTCCGGAATCCATACGCGCGTTTCCACTCCCCGGGGAGTTAAGCCTGATTTTACAAAATATTGGTTTTAAGGATATCAAAATTACAAAGTTGACAAATGGCATCGCAGTGATTCATTCCGCAAGGAAATAAAAATATATCAGCACCGTTTCGATAAAAGGACGCATAATGGATAGGCGAACATTTCTTAAAACGGCCGGAATCGGAAGCATTTCTGTTGCCTGTGGCTGCAAGTCAGACTATGACAAAAATATTTTTTCACTGGTAACGGCCCCGGAAGATTTTGTAACAGGGCAAGCGGTATGGTATGCCTCCACGTGCATGGAATGCCCTGCAGGATGCGGTATCCTTGCAAAAAACCGTGAAGGCCGGGTTCTTAAGATAGAAGGAAATCCCGCCCATCCGGTGAACCGTGGGCGACTGTGCATCCGGGGCCAGGCGGCCCTACAGTCTGTTTATGATCCGGACAGACTGATGATGCCGCAACTCAAAACAGGCCGGACATTTAAACCGATCTCCTATAATCAAGCCTTTGACATTCTGAAAAAACGGATGCACACCGCATCAGAAAAGGGAAGCAACCGCGTCAAAATGTTGACCGGCATAACATCAGAACCCCTTTCCGCCCTGTTTGCAACCACCCTGGAGGCATTTGGCGCAAATCCCGCAGCCGTATACGAACCCTACTCCCACGACGCCTTGAGGGCCGCCCACCACGCCATGTTTGCAAAGCCCATGCTCCCCTCTTTTCATATGGAACACGCAGATTTTATTCTGGGATTTGGCGCGGATTTTGTAGAAACCTGGCTGTCACCGGTTGAATATATCCGCAAATTCAAATCCATGCACAGCCCTGAAGACGGTACAAAGGGGAGTTTCGTCCATGTTGGTCCCTACATGTCCCTGACGGCCGCCAATGCAGATAAATTTATCCCGGTTACGGCAGGAACGGAATATATGGTGGCCTTGGGGGTCATCCGCCAAATTTTGAAAACCAGAACAATAGATCATCTGCCTGGGCCTTTTTTAAAAGAACTTACGGCTGTTGTCAGTCCATATCATCCTGACATCGTTGAAGTAAATACCGGATTTCCGGAAGCGGATCAAAGCCGTTTGACCGAATCCCTGCTCGCATCCCACCGCCCCCTGGTTTTAGGATCAACAGGCACCACAACGGCAGACGCCTCCTTTGCCCTGGAGATGGCCGTGACCCTGATGAATCTTGTGTTGGACAAGGATCTTTCTCTGTATGATTTTGAACAAAGGCACGCCCTTGAAAAAGTCATGACGGCAAAAGAAACCGCCGAATTCTTCAAAACAGCCGCCACTGACCCCACAGAACTCGTATTGTTTTATAATACCAACCCCCTGTTTACGTTTCCCAAAAACGCTGATTTAACAGAGATTTTTAATCGTAAAGAGATCTTCAAGGTCAGTTTCTCAAACGTCATGGATGAGACGTCCAAAAACGCAGACCTTATTTTCCCGGTGCAGCTGCCCCTTGAGACCTGGGACAGTTACGAAAGCAACACGGCATGCATTTCAACCCTTCAGCCCGCCATGGGACGGCTCACCAAGGCGCCCTCCATGGGCGATGTGTTCCTGGACCTGTCAGACAAAGACCGGCAGTTTGATAGCTACTATGAATATCTTGCCGACTACCTGTATACGAATATGCCTGAAAAGAGCAACGCCCATTTCATGCAAACAATTCAATCCGGCGGGATATTTCATTCCAGCAGCACACCCGGGGCCGGGAGCCCCCCCCTTGACCCGGAATCCATCAAGGCACTTAAAAAAGCACTCCACGCCATCAAACTCTCCGAAGAACCAGAATTGAATTTTTTGGCGGTTCCGTCACTTCGGCTCTATGACGGCCGGGGGGGCAACAAGTCCTGGCTCAATGAAATACCCGATCCTGTGACCAGTATTGCCTGGGAAACCATGCTCATGATTCATCCTGCAACCCTTGAAGAACGTGGGTTCGCACACGGGGATATCCTGACCATTGAAGCAGGCGACCACGCCATCACAGCACCGGTCTATGCCTACCCGGGCGTTGCCTCAGGAGTCATGGTCATGCAGATGGGCCAGGGGCATAGTGCCTGCGGACGGTATGCCCAAGGATTCGGCAGCAACCCGGTTGATCTTTTGTCAGGAAACCTTGAGACATCTGATTTTCTCTCCTATCTAATCACCCCCACTTCGGTTAAACGGACCGGCAAGGTTGAAGCACTTCCCCAGACAGATGGCAGCCGGTCCCAGTACAAACGAAAAATTGCCCTGTCCATGACCGTGGCAAGCAGCCACAGCGAAAGCGGACACGGTAAATCCGCCGACCACGGCCAGTCCGACGGGCATGGGAAAAAAGAGGGCGGGGGCCTGGATATGAACCAATTCCCGTTAACCCTGCCAACCAAGGAAGGATACGATAAAAAACGAGATATTTACGCCCCCCACGAACATGACGGCTACCGGTGGGGGATGATCGTGGATCTGGACAAATGCGTGGGATGCAATGCCTGCGTGGCTGCATGTTATGCGGAAAACAATATCGGCGTTGTGGGAAAAGAGCAGATCATAAAAGGTCGTGAAATGGCCTGGCTGCGAATTGAACGATACCAGGATCAAACCAATGAAGACCGCCTGATTTTCCTTCCCATGATGTGCCAGCACTGCGATGCGGCGCCCTGTGAGGCCGTATGTCCGGTGTACGCCCCCCACCATTCCAAGGAGGGGCTCAACAACCAGGTTTACAACCGCTGTATCGGCACCCGGTTCTGTGCCCAGAACTGCCCGTACAAAGTCAGAAAGTTCAATTGGTTTGACTGGGAAAGACCCGCCCCCCTCAACCTTCAGCTCAACCCGGATGTCACTGCCAGAAGCAAAGGGGTCATGGAAAAATGCTCATTTTGTATACAGCGAATTAAAAAAGCCCACAATCAGGCAAAAAATGAGAACCGTAAAATTCGGGACGGGGAGATTCAGCCGGCATGCGTGCAGACATGCCCTGCCAATGCACTGACCTTTGGTAATTTCCTGGACAAAAACAGTGCGGTTTCCATTCTGGCCCGGGAATCACGGGCTTACCAGGTGCTTGGCTATCTGAATACCAAACCTGCTGTTATTTATTTGAAAAAAAGAGTGCAGGAATTATGAACTAGGGGTTTTAAACATATGTCTCAATTGACCTTCGAAACAATCAATACCACGGTCCTGGACACGCTGACCCGTCCGGGAAAGGCCTACTGGTGCCTTATCGCCTTGTTGTTTTGCGGAGCCATTATGGGTGCGTCCTGCTGGGCCTACCAGATCATTGTCGGCGTGGGCGTGGCAGGCATGAACACACCGGTCCACTGGGGCACCTATCTGATAAACTTTGTCTTCTGGGTGGGAATTGCCCATTCCGGCACCCTGATTTCCGCCATTTTGTTTCTGTTCCGGGCACAATGGAGAAACCCCATTGCCAGGGCGGCTGAAACCATGACCGTCTTTGCCGTGTGCATTGCGGGGCTTTTTCCTTTTATTCACCTGGGCCGGGCCTGGCTGGTGTTTTATATGCTGCCCCTTCCCAACCAACGGACTTTATGGCCCAACTTTCAGTCGCCCCTGATGTTTGATGTTATTGCCATCTCCACCTATCTCACCGTGAGTAGTCTTTTTTGGTATACCGGGCTTCTCCCGGATTTGGCCATCATCAGGGACCGGTCCCATGGCATGCGCAAAAAAATTTTTAAGGTGCTCTCCCTTGGATGGTCCGGAAAAACCGGTCAATGGATCAACTACTCCAGGGCCTATCTTTTGTTTGCCGGTCTTGCCACCCCCCTTGTTATTTCGGTTCACAGTGTGGTGTCCTGGGATTTTGCCCTTAGCGTAATACCCGGCTGGCACACCACCATTTTTGCGCCCTATTTTGTTGCCGGGGCCATCCATTCAGGTCTTGCCATGGTGCTGACCTTATGTATTCCCTTGAGAAAAATTCTCAAGTACGAAGCGCTGATCACCATGAATGTACTCGAAAGCATCGCAAAAACCATTGTTTTTACCGGCATCATTGTGGGATTTTCCTATGCCACGGAAGTGTTCATCGCCTGGTACAGCCACAACAGCATCGAAATGGAAACCTTCTGGTGGCGGGCGTTTGGCCATTATGCACCGGAATACTGGATCATGGTGGTCTGCAACACCGTCATCCCCCTGTTGTATTTATCGAAAAAAATCAGAACCCATGTCATTCCATTGTTTATCATTTCCATTTTTGTCAATATCGGCATGTGGTTTGAGCGTTTTGTCATCATCGCGGGCAGCGTTGCCCATGATTTTCTGCCCAATGCCTGGGGGCATTACCGCCCCACATGGGTTGAGGGAGGAATCATGGTCGGTGCCTTTTCTCTTTTCTTTTTCCTGTTTTTATTGTTTGTTAAGCACCTGCCGTCGGTTTCCATGACGGAAATGAAAGAAATGATACATCATAACGTGGAGTAATTCATGAGTACGGATGCCATCATAGTCACAGGCCTTTATAACACCCAGGAAGAGACCCTGGCTGCCGTAAAAAAAATACAGGAAAAGGGCTTTGAGGTAACAGAAGTTCACAGCCCCATTCCCAGCAACGCCCTTGCACGGGCGCTTGGCAGAAAAAAAAGCAGGATCGGATGGTTTACCCTGACCGGCGGGATCATTGGATTTTTTTCCGGATTCGCCCTTACCGTGTTTACGTCCACCCGATGGGGCCTCATTGTCAGTGGAAAGCCCATTATTTCCTGGATACCTTTTTTCATCGTCGCCTTTGAGTTTACCATCCTGTTTGCCGTGATCGGCAATGTATTGGGCATAGTGACCCAGGTGGGGCTTCCAGACCCGGACTATGAAAAAAATTATGACCCGGAATGCTCAGGCACCATGTATGGGATTGAAGTGGCTTCAACGCCCGAAGATGCCGACAGTCTGAGAGATCTGCTCGACAACACAGGGGCTATTAAAAAACAGAGGGAAAACAAATGACGTCCATGGACACGGCATTCACAAAACCTTCAGCACCTTTAAAAAAGAGTGTGTTCTTTATTCCGGCACTCATTGCCGGTGGAGGATTCCTGTTTTTCATTATTTTGGCAGTAACGGGCCACCCGGAAAAAGCCTGGCTGGCCTACCTGACAAATTTTATGTTTTTTACCATCCTCTCCTGCGGGGGGCTTTTGTTTTCAACCCTCATGCACTTTGTCAAAGCCAAATGGAGCCATACCTTTGCAGCAGTGGCAGAGGCGTTTTCCGCTTTTTTCCCTGTTTCCTTTGTGCTTTTTATCCTTCTTTTCATCGGACAGCACTACGTATTTCCGTGGGCCGGACAAGATCTTCACGGCAAGGAAGTGTGGCTGAATGTTCCCTTTTTATTTGTCCGGGACAGTGCTGGCATTTTTGATTCTCTACAGCCTTGGGTTGGGTTACCTGTATCACTCCTTTAAATTCAAATTAAAGACGGCCTCCCCAAATACCCGGTTGAAAGCATTTTTATTCGAGCGGTTTGAACACTGTTCCCAGGACCCTGAAATCATCAAACGACGGATGACGGTTTTTGCCGGCTGGTACATGTTTGCCTTTGCCATGTGTCTGTCCCTTATCGGTTTTGACCTGGTCATGAGCGCAGATCCCCACTGGTATTCCACCCTGTTTGGGGCCTACACCTTTATCAAAGCCATCTTTGCCGGGTTCGGTGCCATTATCCTTTTGGTAACACTGCTTCACTTAACCCCCAAGGTTCCCTTTACCCTTACCCCGGGCCAGTTGCTCGATATGAGCACACTTTTTTTCGGCTTCAGCATTGTATGGGGGGATTTTTTCTATTCCCAGTTTGTGGTGATCTGGTACGGGAACATTTCCGAAGAAACCGCCTATATCATTAAACGAACCATGACCCACCCCTGGAGCATCCTGGCATGGACCGTATTTATCGGCTGTTTTATCCTGCCGTTTATTATCCTTTTGAGCAGAAAAATAAAACAATCCCCCAGGTGTATGCTTGTCGTCAGCGCATGTGTTCTGGCAGGACTCTGGATTGAGCATTTTCTTCTTTTGGGCCCCAGTTTACTTGCACACGATCCGGCGGGGTTTCCCATCGGCATCAGTGAAATCATCATTACCCTTGGTTTTCTGGCCCTCTTTAGTATGTGCATTTTAGCCTATTTCAAAGAATTGCCGGAAAGCTTGAAAATTAATTCAGGGGAGGTGGCTTAATGGAAATACTACTACTGGCATCCCTGACACTCTTAACTATTGTCATTCTGGTTGTTCTGGTGGGAACAAAAGGCAACCCCCTGACCCTTGTCTCCCACTTTCACTCGTTCTCAGCCCAGGTCAAAGAAAATAAAATCCAATTGGTTGTCTTAAGTGCTTTGATCATCCTGGTTGTTCTATTTGCCTATGCCTATTATATCATGCCCCATGTGAATGCAGGGCCGGTTCAGCCCATCGCTTTCAGCCACAGACTCCATGCAGGCAACAAAAAAATTGACTGCCGTTTCTGTCATTCATATGTGGACCGGTCGGTCCATCCCGGGATCCCGCCGGTGGAGAAATGTCTTTACTGCCACAACTTTATTATTCCCAATCACCCGGAAATCAGAAAAGAGCACAATTACTTTGATACCCAGACACCCACACCGTGGAAAAAGGTTTTTTATGTAGCTGAACATGTCATGTTCAACCATGAACGCCACATAAAAAAACAGGTCGAATGTGAAGCCTGTCACGGGGACGTTGCAGGAACTGACAGGCTTAAGCGCCACGAGTTTAAAATGGGGTTTTGTGTCCAATGTCACAGGAAAGAAGAAGCAAACTTAGACTGCTGGCTTTCCTGTCACAACTAATATAGGAGTGTTTGTTTTGCCTGATAAACCAACCCAACCCGATACTGCGACCTACATTACAGCCAGAGGATTTTGCCTGACCTCCGCTGCCTGGATGATGGCGGCCACGCTGGCAGGATTTATTGCGGCCATAGAACTTGTGGCCCCTGATTTAACCGGCAATATTGCCTGGCTCCTCTTTTCAAGACTGCGCCCCATGCATGTGAACCTGGTGTTGTTCGGGTTTGTTACCCCGGGCCTTCTGGGCAGTGCATTTTATCTGGTTCCCCGGTTGCTGCGCACCGAGCTTTACAGTGAACGGCTGGGCGTCTTCACGGTTATCCTCTGGAATATTGCCCTGGTCGCCCTGGTGGTCAGTCTTGCCGCAGGCTTTACCCAGGGCCGGGAATACGCGGAAATGATCTGGCCCATTGATGTCGGTATTGTCATCGCCTTTAGTTTGATTTTCTTTAATCTTATGATGACGGTAAAAAACAGGCAGGAAAAAATTCTGTATGTATCTGTCTGGTATGTGCTGGCAGGCATTCTTCTCACCATTTGTACCTACAGCCTGGGGAATGTTATCTGGCAGCCGGACTCCGGCGCCCTGGTCGGCATTCCCGATGCCATCCTCCTCTGGTTTTACGGCCATAATGTGTTTGGACTTTTGTTGACACCTTTGGCTGCGGCCGTTGCCTATTATATCATTCCCCAGGTCTGCCGGACACCGCTGTACAGTCATACGCTGTCCCTCCTGGGCTTCTGGGCATTGATCGTCATTTATACCCATATCGGCACCCATCACCTGCTGCAGGTGCCGGTTCCCACCTGGCTCAAGGTGGTTGCCGTAGTTGACAGTGTTGCCATGGTGATTCCGGTGATGGCCTTTCTTATCAATATCTGGTACACGGCCAGGGGAAAGCTTGGATTGATCAGTGAAGATATCGGTGGAAAATTTGTTTTTACCGGGACCATCATGTACTTTATCGTCAGTATCCGGGGCTCCATGATGGCACTGCCCGATGTCCAGCGGGTAACCCACTTCAGCCACTGGGTGGTGGGCCACGCCCATGTCGGCGTTCTAGGATTTGCCGGAATGATTGCCCTGGGAGGTATCTATTTTACCCTCCCGAGAATAACGGGTAAACCGCTCTTCAGTCCATTCCTGGCCAATTTCCAATACTGGATGGTATTGATCGGCGTGGTCGGATTTACCATCGTGTTAACCATTTCCGGACTCATTCAGGGCAATGCCTGGCTAAATGGAGAAACCGTGTACCGGGTGCTCCCCCAAATCCACATATACAACATTGTCCGGGCGTCCCTGGGGCTGTTAATTTTTCTGTCCGCCCTGTCAGGGTTTTATAATATTTTCAGATCACTCTTTCCAACTCCCGGAGAAACATCATGAAAATGACACCTGCGGCCATTGTCTTCGGCAGCCTTTTTATCCTTATCGCCGTGGTATCGGTCGTCATCATTCTTCCCTATGCCGACACAAGCAAAACCATTCCTTCGGATCTATTCAGAACCCGGACGGCCATGGAAGAAAAAGGACGGGCCCTCTATATCAGTAACGGATGCGTTTATTGCCATACCCAGTCAATTCGATCGGTGGACTGGGGACTGGGGGCGGAAAGGATAGCCCAGGCCGGGGATTATCTAAAGGATTATCCCATCCTCCTGGGCTCCCAGAGAACAGGCCCGGACCTGTCCCAGGAAGGCGGAGAGCATCCGGATGACTGGCATCAGGCCCATTTTACAAACCCCAGATATACACGGCCCCTATCCATCATGCCGCCGTTTGAATTTTTAAAACAGGACAATCTGGACATATTGATCCGGTATACCCAAAGTCTCGGGCTCAAGAATGCAGACCTGCGAATGGAAAGACAAACCCTCTGGAAAAAAAGAGCCGTTGACGCATATAATGCGGGTGTAAATGAAAACGTTGCATGGATTCATGAAAATGTCCCCAAGGGCTGGCGGGAAGTCCCCACACCGTATCCGGCCTCGGAGGCGAGCCTTGCAAGGGGGGAAAAAATCTACCAGGATTTTTGTTTTGGCTGCCACGGCCCCGTGGGCGACGGCATGGGCCCGGCCCAGCCCTATCTGAATCCCCCACCGTTAAACTTTACCATCCTCAAAAGCCGGGGAATCAGCGGGGGAATTATCTACTATCAGATCATGAACGGCATTACCGGAACGGCCATGCCTTACTTTAAACGGGAACTGGAATCAGAAAAAATATGGGATGTGGGAAACTATATTGCCAAATACTTTATCGGTGAGATTGATGCCGATAAAGAACCCAAAGGAATTGATGCGGCCTATGAATAACCCGTTTGAAGATCTCCGGGAGCGCGGGCGTCCCGCCTGCATGTCCGCAAGATTTATAAAGATGCAGGCGAGACGCCTGCGCTCCCAGGTTAAGTTATTTCAGACGGATTCGGAAAGGGAATAGAAAAATGTATTATCCGTTTTTCCTGGCATATATCCTGACCGGACTGTTTATCGGCGTTGCCGTGTTTGTATGGGCATTGAAAACCGGACAATTTTCCGACCAGCAGCGGGCAAGGTTTCTGGCCATGGAGGAAACCGCACAACAGACCGTACCGTCAGCAAAGGCCGGACGTGATCTCTATTGTGTATTTTACCTTGCACTTGCCGCCATTGGGGCAAGCTTTGCCCTGGTGGGCTATGCCCTTTTTTTCCGATAGGCAGTGATTTTTCCGGGAGAGTTATAAAAACCCGAAACAGAGGCTAAAAACTAAGGATTGACAAATGAGATTTTTCGAACTTTTAAACACCCAACATGTGCTTGCCACGATCATTGTGACCCTTATCTTTGCAATCCTGTTTGGCGTGACCCTGTCGGTTCTTCCCATGCTAGGCCCTAAAGCCCGGGTCTCCAACATTAAAGCCGTCCAGAATTTTGTGGACGGCATACAAAAGGCCAACGGCCCGTTCCCCATGATCATCGCCCTGATCGTTGGCGGTACCGTTCTATGGGCGATTTATTATATTCTGTATTACGGTCTTTCGGAGGTAATCTTATAAAATGACGGACACACTCAAAACCAAAAATAAAGAGAGCATTTTACGCACGTGGCTGTGGATTATGGTCATGATTGCCATCATCCTTGGTGTTGGTTATTTCTCTTTTGTGGTGGTGGCGGATAAAGGCGTGCCGACCTGGGACTACCGCCCGGTGAAAAGCCTTCCTTCGGAATCTCCCTATGCGGTATACCCGAAAAATCCCTCGGGCCAGCATGTCAGCGGCAAGGAGGCCAAATAGATGAAAAAGGTACTGGTTATTGCAATCTTTGCGTCGCTGGTTTTAACAGGGATCTATACCGTCATTACCCTGTATGATTCAAATTTAAAAGCCGGAAGAATGTATCAAACCCCGGTGGTCCGGCCCCACGAGGAGCCGGAGCTTATAATGGACAAACGAACCATTGCCGACCAAAAAAGTGAGGCCCTGATCAGGGAACTGCTGACAACCGGTTTTATCCTGACATCGGTTGAACCCGCCCAAGCCATGCTGGCAAAGGGTGAAAAAGATTATCAGGCTTTCTGTTCCCATTGTCACGGCCCCAAAATGGACGGGCTTGGCACCGTAGGACAGAGTTTTTCCCCGCTGCCCACGGACCTGACTGGTGAAAAAACCATTGCCATGAGTGATGAGGAATTGTTTGCCTTTATCAGCTATGGCGGCAAAAAAGCACCTGCCCTGGCAAGTTCCATGTCTGTTGAAAGCCGGAAAGCGGTTATCCAATATATCCGGCACATACAGAAAATGGGCCACGGATCATCCTAGTCCCTTACAAATGAAAACAATAGTCCCGTGCACCCTTTGCGGCCTCAATGTTAAGGTTTCTAAAGCGACATCAAAAGACATCTTCTGCTGCCAGGGATGCAAAATGGTCCATGCCATGCTCATGGAATCAGATCAGTACAAAGATACAAAAAATTTCAAGGAGACCGACCTTTACAAACAATGTGTTGCCGCAGGTATTGTCCCGGACACATCCATAGAAACGTCGGCATCGCCGGAAAGCATCCCTGAACTACCTGCCGAAAACGTATCCGGGATGGATGGGGAGGTTCCCATTGATTCCGAAAATTATCTGACCCTTAATCTCCAGATTCAAAATATGTGGTGTCCGGCCTGTGCATGGATCATTGAAAATACGCTCACCCGGTCAAAGGGCGTGATAAGCGCCTCGTGCAATTTTTCCAGCGACCGGGGAAGCGTGATGTATGACCCCGTAAAAACCTCTCCGGAAAAAATTCATGCCGCTATTGAAAAACTGGGATACCCGTCTGCTGATATTGATCAGAAATCCCCAAAAAGCAGAAAAGAATTTATCCGTATTTGCGTGACCCTGTTTTTAACCATGAACGTCATGATGCTCAGCTGGGCCATCTATTCCGGATTCTTCATTGAGCTATCACCCCGCGCCGTTCAGCTGCTGGCCTGGCCGGTATGCATCATGGCCACCATTGTGGTGTTTTACGGCGGTTATCCCATACACAGACGGGCTTTTGTGGGAATTACATCCGGAAGTCCCGGAATGGAAACGTTGGTCTCCACCGGTTCATTTTCAACCTATACCTACAGCCTGTTTCATTTTTACCGGGGAAGCATCCATCTCTACTTTGATGCCGCATCCATGCTGATCCTGCTCATCTTGACGGGAAAAATGCTTGAACAGTCCGCAAAAAACAAAATTGCTGAAGGCTTGTGGAAATTTTTTTCCCTGGTTCCCCAGAAAGTCAGAATCTGTGCAGCGCAATTTCCCAAGGGACGGTATGTTTCCATAAAGCAATTGGCCGAGGGGGACTCGTTCCTGGCGGAAGAAGGAGAACTTTTGGCTGCAGACGGCATTGTCACCCAGGGTACTGCCGTCATTGACGAGTCATCCATCACCGGAGAGGCAAAACCTGTCAATGTCCGGCTGCAGGACACGGTCAAAAGCGGTACGCGGATTATTTCCGGCAAGATTCAGGTAAAAGCCGTGAAAGTGGGTGATAATTCAATTCTCGGCAGAATGCTTGCCATCATGGAAAACAGTCTTTCGGAAAAAACCGCCCAGACCCAACGGTTTGAGAACATCTTAAAATTTTTTGTCCCATCGGTTATCGGCTTTTCCGTGGTGACCTATTTCTTTTGGATGTTATACGGGCTGACATCCTACGACGCCTTTAACCGGGGGATATCCGTCATGGTCATTTCCTGCCCCTGCGCCCTTGGCATCGCCGTCCCCCTTGCCCTTGTGGCCGGCGTGTCCGCCGCCGGGAAAAAGGGTATCCTGGTAAGGGATTTTGAAGCATTTGAAAGGGTTGATGGACTGGATACCATTGTGTTTGACAAGACCGGGACATTGACCACGGGCCAACTGAAGGTGCTGGGCATGGACACGGCAAACGATTTTTCCGAGCAAAAGGCCTGGCAGGTGATCTACGCCATGGAACAAGGCTCGGACCATTACATTGCCCACACCATATCAGCCTATGGAATAAGCCGGAACATACCGCTCCTGGAACTCGAAGATGTTAATCACCACGACAACGGTATCAGTTGCCGGTTCCAGGATGAAACCTATTGTTTCGGCAGCATGGATTTTATGAACGAAAGCCTTCCGGAAGGCCCCTCTTTTGTCTCGTTTTCCAGGCAAGATGCCCAGGTCATATCAACGGTTTTTTTATCTGCGAATGAGAAGATTGTAGCCGCTGTCCATCTGGGAGATTCCATGAAAACAGGTGTAAAGACGCTTGTTTCAGATCTTGATAAAATGGGACTCACCTGTTTTTTGATTTCAGGAGATGCTGAAAAATCCACCCTGGCCGCTGGCAGCTTTGTGCAGATCCCGGCTGAAAATACCCATGGGGGATTACTGCCCCATGAAAAAGCCGAATTTATCAAAAAGCTTAAACAATCGGGCAAAAAAGTTGCCATGGTTGGGGACGGTGTAAACGATGCACCTGCCATGGGCCAATCCGATATTGCCATGGCCGTCCATTCAGGCCTTAACCCGGGTGAAGGTGTTGCCGCCATTACCCTGATGCAGGAGACCCCGGTCCAGATCATTGATTTTATACCACTTACAAAACGAGTGAATCGTAAAGTCAAACAAAACCTTGTATTTGCGCTAATTTATAACATCATCAGCATCCCGGTGGCCGCCGCCGGATTTTTAAATCCCATCATCGCTGCAACGGCCATGCTTTTCAGCAGTCTTTCCGTGACATGCAACACCCTGCTGCTGGTAAAACGAGAATCCAAAAACAAACCGCGATCCCGTACTTAACAGATATCAAATCGCATGATCGGAACTTTGCACATCCGGTCAAAGGACGCCTGCAATTTTAAGTGATATCCAAAGGGCTCCTGGCCTCTTTCAACGTGCTGGACGGCACGGTCTGCGTATATATCATGGTGGTTCGAACATCGCTGTGACCCAGTAAGACCTGTATAGTACGAATATCATAATTGGCCTGGAGCAAATGGCTTGCAAAGCTGTGCCTGAATGTATGTGCGGTTGCCCGTTTTGTTAATTTGGCTTTGTTCACTGCTTTTTTGATGGCTTTCTGAACATGCGATTCATGGTAATGGTATCGTCTGATTTCCTTGGTGTCGGCGATTTCAGTCAGTCTTTTCGCTGGGAAAAACCATTGCCAAATAAATTCTTTAGCTGCATTTTTATATTTCTTTTCAATCCGGTCAAACATAAAAGCACCATGATACCCATTGGAAAGGTCGTTTTGATATAACTGATACACTTTGTCCACCTGGATCTTCAATTCATCAACCAGGACTTTTGGAATGGGCACCGTTCTGTCTTTTTTACCTTTGCCGTCATGGACGGTTAATATCCCTGCATCAAAATTGAAATTGTTAATTCGCAAGTTCAGGCATTCCGACAGTCGTAAGCCGCAGCCATAAAGCATTTTTACGACCAAATCACAAGGAGGGCGCATCAGGGAAATCACATCATTCACTTCTTGTTTAGATAAGACTACCGGTATATACGGCCGCCTTTTAGCGCGAACCACACCATCAATTTTTCCAAATTCCTTGCTCAGCACATGCCGGAAAAAGAAAAGCAATGCATTAAATGCCTGATTTTGTGATGATGCCGAGACTTTCTTCTCCACTGCAAGATGGGTTAAAAACGATTTTACATCATTGACATCCAAAAGAGATGGGGATTTTGACCGGGTAAAGGCTTGTAACTTTTGGGCCCATAGGCGATACGATTTTAGTGTTTTAGGTGAATAGTGGCGAACATTGATTTCATCAGACAGTTTTTTAAATTCGGCCTGCCATGATTGGCCTGTTTCCACATCACTTACTGCGTCGGGCTTTAGAGCAGGGTTTGATGGTGAGGTCGCAGACGGTATTTCAGGCTGTGGTGAATAAACAGCACGATTATCTTGAACTTCACACTGATCGGGTTGTGGAGCCTCATCGATTTTATCACGGATTATTTTGCCTGCATCAGGGTTGGGATAAGTCTGCGTGCTCTGTTGTTCCCGGGCAATTAGCCCCAAATATATTTTTATTGCTTTTTGTGCCTGTTGCTTTTGAAACGTCGACTGTCTTTTTGAATGTAATTTTTCAATAAAATGGGGAATACTACCGGCGTCTGTAGGATTGAATTCAGCAATTCTAAATTTGGCCTAAAAACCCCGAATTTTGGTCGTTACTGCCACTATATATAGATATTGTGAGGTGTTGTCATACAATATCTTGGTCAATAGTTTTCTAAATTTATAATTGCTGGATTGAATTTGTATTTATTGCAAAAATCCAGATAGTATCTCAACCATTTCACATAGTATTGTTGTTCTTTTGCCGGAATATTTTTGTAAACCAATTCCCGATTGTAACTGATCAATAAATTCTGGTTGATCTCAATGAGTGGCATTTTGCTGCATAACTCCAAAATCTGCATGTTATCCCGTTAGAAAAATCTATAACATCCTTATAATTTATTTGTCAATTCAGTTTTTTTCTGATACTGAAAATAGGAATGAAATGGTTTGGAGTTATCCAGAAAAAAAACCACACAATTACTTGTCGGCTACGACCAAAGAGGAATCCGAAATGCCACGGTACATTCAAATCGACCAATTTATGAAATATGTGAGGCTTGCCAACCCGACGTTCGAACGACGTTCTAGAAGTGGCCTCCGTCCCCTGATTGATATCCTCAATGACAACACCTGTAATCTCTCCAAAGTGCATCAAGCACTCCATAAACTGAGACCGGGCAGTGTCGCGAAATATTGTGATGCGATTTGGTATCTGCAAGCGACTTATCCTGGATTGCTTTATATGGTGCTCCCAATGGGCCCCCTCGGAAAAACCAACGCAGCGCAGTATACCAAGACGCCGCTATTGCCAAATTACGATCCCAGTACACGTCCACCTAGACGACATAAGCCTCCCTCCCGAATGCTTAATCAGACCGTCGAGCAGTGGCTGCTCAAAACGCCCGGAACAATAGGCATAATGCTCATCCATCTGTCCGACTTCCAAGGGCAGATGAATGACATGTTCAACGGTCGCCGTGTCGTCGATCACATGAATTCGGTGCTGCGTATTGGACAGCTTCGCGGCTGCGATTTGCTGTGCCTTTTCATGAAAGGCGATCCGGTTTGCAGTCAGCTGGCGGCTACCGCTAAGGCATTTGGAGGGCGAAAAATGGACGTGCGCTGTTCCCAGAGGCATATGGGTGCGCGCAGGATAGAGTACCGAAACTTCGCAAACGCGCACGATAATGTCGTTGTCATGGGATTCGACGCGAATATTTGTGTCAATGCCAACCTATTTGGTGCCCCGGAAAAATTGCCGGATGGGTCGTTCGTTCCGCCGCTGACCAGTATGACCAATGTAGTTACATCACGTGCGGTGCTCGTTACGGACGGAGTGATATTCCCGTTCAGCAAGTCAACAACCAAGGGGAATATGGCGTGCTGAACGGTGAGTAAGAGGGCGTCAACGTATAGGTCTGCTTACCTGAAAGACAGGCGGCATCTGCTCGTACCAAGACGCCGCCTAATCGGGATAGGACTCCCCATCAATGAGGAGCCCTCCCACACCACCCGGCATACGGATCACGTACCAGGGCGGTTCGGCTGATATTAGGAATCAGTTCCCGGGCAGATATAATCCTTTGTCAATAAAATATCTTTCAGGCATGGCAATGGCCACCCATTTGATTTTGCTCATGCGCCAGTACTTTTTGCGGGCATTGCCGCAAAGCATGGCATCATGGTGAGCAATACCAAATTTCTCAAGATTACGAACCCTGGTTTTGGGATTTTTCCATTGTTTCCAAACAAGACTTCGCAGCCTTCGCATTATCCAGATCTTGAGCCCTTTGAGGAAGGATTTAGCCTCTGTAAGCTGGAAATAATTCCACCATCCCCGAAAGTATTGGTTCAATTCCTGAATGACCTGCCACAGGCTTTTACCCCGCTTGCGGCTGGTTAATTCCCGGACTTTGTCTTTGAAACGTTTCATGCTCTTGGCATGAATCCGAATTTTTGACTGTCCACACATTTGGAAATATGTGAATCCAAGGAATTTACTGTATAACTGGCTGTATAACTGGGTCGGGCTCACGTAAGTGTTTAATATTGTGATTCTTTCATAAAAAAACATGGTCTATTTCATTCTTAGGTTAACATTTTCGACCCCAAAACCAGCACTTTAAGAATTCAATAAGAGTTCCCAACAATGCTCTTGCTACGGGTCGCAAAAAACCGCGACCGCATTAAGTCGGGGTCAATTAAGTCGGGGGCAAATCTTTATTCTTGACAAATAATCGGTTTAAGAAACTGAAAACTTTTATCTGAGGCCCCGGATTAAAACGCCCGGCCCCTCAGCTCAACCGTTACATTGGATCGGACTGCTGGGGGTGGATTTTTCAAAAATCTGTGACAACTTTGAAACTGTATTACCCTCAAGCAAGTTTGGTGGAACCCAGTCCCCTTCGCTTCGCTCTGCCATACGTAATTCCAACAAGTGAAATGCAGCCGGATATACCACAGATTTCAAAGGTTCATGGCGACTAAATCGCGGTCAAATTATTTTTAAAAAAAGGGGTGAAGTCTTCATTTGATTCATGTAACGTATGCAAACCATGATAGCTGAGTGCATCATCAGCCACTCCACATCAAAGCCTATCCCGATTTTATTTGATTTTATTTCACAAATGAATTTAAGTGGCATCATAACTTAAAAACTATAGTCAGGATAAAGTACATGAACCATACAGACAGAAAACCGCACCATTTAACAGTTCAAATATCTTATGAAGACACGGATCATTCAGGTGTTGTGTATCACGCCAATTATCTAAAACTTTTTGCCAGAGCAAGAGAATCGGTCATCGGGATTGATACAATGGCGGATAAATGGCATAATGATCGGAGTACCTTTGCCGTGTACACCATTACGATCAAGTATCATGATGGTGTTGTTTTTGGGGATGAACTGGATATAAGAACGACATGGGAAAAAGAAGGGGACTACAGGGTAATCTTTTACCATGAAGCCTGGAAACAGAATGCTGCAAAACCTGCTGTCAGCAGTACAATTGAGGTGGTCTGGCTGGGACCCAGAAAAAATGTATTACCGATTCCGAATTTCGATTTTCTCAGGGCAAAATAATTAAAACAAAGGGGTCACATAAACAAACCATTAAAGGCGAACTAACGGGTGAGCCGGACGGCAAGGGTCTCCTTCTTTTTAAAGGTTGAAAAAAATCTTAAACGATGTGCTTTCAATCAACTTTTTTGGAAACCCTTGCCACCCGTTACCCCAACGTTATCTTTTAATCGCTATTTTCAAAACCCTTGACCAAGTTCACATATATGTATATTTTATATCCATGAGATTGATATCATTCTACAAGACTGTTTCGGGGAAATGTCCTGTTGAATAACACTGGATTCTTTGTCTGACACTCAGGTCACTAAAATTACCTGGGTCCTGAAATTAATCCGTGAAACTCAAAATATTTCAACTAAATATTTTAAGAAACTGGTCAACACAGATGATATATGGGAAGTCCGAGTTCGTGTCGGGAATAATATTTTTCGCCTTCTTGGCTTTATACAGGGCAATGAATTAATCATTCTGACAACTTCTTTTCAAAAGAAAACTCAGAAAACACCAAAAAAGGAAATAAAACTGGCAGAAAAAAGAAAGAAAGATTATTTGAGCAGGAGGTAATCATGGATGACCTTGATAAATATATAGAAAAAAGAAAAAACCAGAGTCCAAAATTTGCTCAAAACTATGATAACGGTTATGAGCAGTTTAAAATTGGTGCTCTTCTTAAGCAAGCGCGCCTTGATGCAGGGCTTACTCAAGCGCAAGTTGCAGACAAGTTGAAAACTGGCAAATCTGCAATTTCGAGAATTGAAAACCACGCAGAAGATATTCGCCTATCTACACTTGTAAACTATGCCCAGGCTCTGGGAAAAAGTCTTAAATTAGAAGTAGCATAATCAACAAAAAAGATACCCATCACTGGACGGGACCGCTAGCAACTCAGCCGCCTTTTTCAAGGGCTGTGGCGCGTCCCGTCAGTCAAGATTCTCGAAGAATCAGACGCTCCACACCCGTTATCCGGGAACCTTGACTCATCATAATAACATGTGTATTTTAGGTCGGGCTTACGTAACTATCTGTTATAACTATCTGTTAAAATTTTAAAAAGGGTCCCATTCATAGGTGTTTTCCTGCCTTAGCCTTTCATTTTCAGTACCGAAAGTAGCCGTGTAGGGGATCTGGTCCTCCCGAAGTTCAAAACTGCCCTTACTTTCATGTATTTTACGGTGAATCGCTTTTACGCCGAGGTTAGTTTGTATGTTTTCAATATATTCTCTGTTTCCAACTGCAATGCTCCGGGACCATCTTTCTTCACGGGCCAGTTTATCTTTTTTTAGACTTTCTTCAATCCATTGCCCATGGGCCTCTTTTAATACATCTAAAGATTCAAATCCAAGAAGCTCCATTAACCGACTGTAATTTATAATGGTATATCTCTTTTTGGGATTTTGAATTTCATTGTAACCGCTCCATCGCCATTCCGAGGGATGAGAGACGACGCCTGTTCGCACCATATTCATATCAATATAAATCAGACAACTGACCAAATGGGTATCGGCCTGGATTGCCGTTGCATGGTAACGATCCTCCCAATAAGCACCTCGCCGTCTCTTTCTTATGTTATACTCTTGAGCGGTCTGCCCGGCAATAACCTGCATTGATTTTGGGATTGTATCTCTGTTACCGTTATCTGATACCAGCAAATGGATATGGTTAGAAGTGACAATGTAATTTAAAACCTCAAGTCCGTATTTCTGCTTTGCCCTGAAAAGCAAATCTAACCAACGATTCCTGTCTCGAGCAAATTTCAGCAAAAACTCTTTTTTGTGACAGCGATGGGTTATGTGCCATACACAACCTGGAATATAAAATCTTTTTGCACGCGGCATTTTTATCTTAGGGCGTATTCACTTGTTTGTTAAAATCATGATTTTACTTCCCCAAAAGGGGCTTTAAGATCAAAATAGGATATATCTTTTATAAAATCAACCATGATTACAATTCATTACATGAGCCCGACCCACTGACGCACTGACTGACCAGGACCCACTGACCAGACCATTGACCAGACTGAAAGTGACCCATTTCACAAAAACAGCCTTACTTGTACGAAATAGTGGACAAGTTGAAAATTAATTATTATACTTGTGCAATAAAAAGAACAAGTCTGGAGAATGTTATGAGAATTGTTAATTTTAGCGAAGCAAGAAATAATCTAAAAAGAGTATTGAACCAAGTGGTTGACGATGCTGATTATACTATCATTACACGTCGTGATTCAGAAGATGCTGTTGTGATGTCACTGGAAACTTTCAATAGCTTCATGGAGACTTTTTACCTTCTCAGATCACCTGCCAATGCGGCACATTTAACAAAATCTATTCAACAATTTAAAAATGGGAAAGTCCAGGAAAGTGATCTAATTGATGAATAGGGAATTAGCCTGGACCGGAGAAGCATGGAAGGATTATATTTACTGGCAAACGCAAGACAAAAAAACACTGAAAAGAATCAACAAACTCATTAATGACACAATGAGGCAGCCATTCGAGGGTATAGGGAAACCTGAAGCATTGAGAGAAAATTTGTCTGGTTTTTGGTCCCGAAGAATTGATGATACAAACCGCCTGGTCTATGCTGCCGATGATGATTATATCACAATCATTTCATGCAGATATCATTATTAGAATTGAGGGGACATAATACCATTTCTTATTAGACCTTCTTCATGGCGATGAAGTTCCCACAAAATCGGGGATAGATAAACTTGATCGGATACGGTTCAGAGATTTCCTTAAAGAAATATATGGTGTCGAAATGCTGGAGGATTCCGATTCGTTGGTCAATTTACTTCAGAATATGAATCTGGCAACTGAAAACGGCTTGTTAAATCTTGCAGGTGTATTGCTATTTGGGCAACATCCGGAATGGGTCAAGCCTCAATTTATTGTAAAGGGCATATGCTTTCCGGGAAATGAGGTCTCAACCTCAACTTACATTGACAGTGAGGGCTTTTTCGGTCCCCTTCAAAAAGTTTTCACTGATGCTTTAGCATTTGTTCTAAGGAATCTAAAAAAAATTCAAGATAATCAAGATGTTAATTCTATTGGAAGGCCGGAAATCCCAAAGATGCAATGAATTCGCTTTTTAAGCTTAAAGATCAATTAAAGGCCAAAGGGGAGGCCTCCGATTTATTCGCGAACCCATCCCAAAGGGGCAGTCTTGCCGGTATTTTCGGAAACCTTGACCAGAGTGTATTTGGTGAACCTGCTTACCCAACGATTGAAAGTAAGGCTGCTCATTTGCAAAGCATAAGCGTTGTCATGACTTCAGGCGAATCCCGTCAGTCTTGTGCAGGGTGATGCGGCCTTGTTTGTACAGGCTGCCCACGGCCCGTTTAAATTCCTTTTTGCTCATGGCAAATGCTGCTTGAATCTCTTCAGGGCGGCTTTTGTCATGACAGGAGCTCACGCCTCCACCAGCCTCAAGTACCTGTATAATTTTCTGGGCAGAGCCTTCAACTGAGGCGTATCCCGGCTGTTTAAGAGTTAAATCCACCTTGCCGTCCTCCCGGACACGAAGGACATACCCACGGCACCGGTCACCAATGGAGAGGTCTTCAAAGGTCTCATTTTTATAGAGCATACCCTGGCAGGTTTTATTGATCAGGGCTGTATAGCCGATAGGTGAAATACTATGGATGATCAAGTCCACAGCCTCCCCATAAGACAGTTCCCCGGCATCACCAGAGGCAAGGTTCGACATCAGGGTGGACCCATAAATCCTGTGGGTGGATTCATCCAGGCAAATCCTGACCAGATGGGTTTCACCCGGCTCCATCCGCCCCTCCTGTTCACTGCGGGGAACCAGAAGATCTTTTTCCAGGCCCCAATCCATGAAAATGCCAAAAGGGGCTGTATCCTTGACTTTAAGTCCCACAACATCGCCCACAACCCCGGCAGGCTCCAATGTGGTTGCCACTGGCCTGTCCTCGGAATCAGTATAGACAAAAACACGGATTGTCTGCCCCACAGCAACATTTTCCGGCACGTACTTATTGGGCAGAAGCACCCGGTCCCGGCCAAAATTTAAATAGACCCCATAGTCGGAAAGGTTTTTCACAGTCAGATCCTGGAACTGCCCAACCACAGCGTCAGGGTCCTTTGCTATAAAAGGATGGGACTGTCTTGAAGATGAAGAATGGGGCTGTCTTAAAGATGGCCGATTTTGACTTTTTCTCAAAAATTTTTCTGCCTGCTTCCAGGGCGTAGTTTCTTCGGACATGGATTTTCCTTATTGTTAATATATCTGAGCATCATATCATATCAGTGCAGGGACCACCATAAAAACGCCTTATTCACCAGGGCCAATGCACGTAATTGGATATTGTGGGTCGGGCTCAGGTAATTATCTGTTCACAAGTTTAACGTTATTTTAAGTTTTAGTGCAAGCCCACTCAATATTTACCTTTGCCGCTGAGTGCAGTTCACAGACGGTCTTTGTAGAAATTCACCCTTGGTCACCGTCCAGTCACTGCACACCGATCAATCACACTATCGTTTGCTTGATCGGTGCACAGCCCCGTCAACACCGCGATTGGGCCACCAGTCACGCTTGACGTTAATCACGTTCTGCGTCAATATTCTGTATATGATCAAGTCATTCAAATGCACAGACACTTTTTGTTGGACGAATGCGGGTGCAGAAGATGTGGAAATCGTTGAATACCACTGAAAGGAGATTATCATGAAAAGGCTTGAACCCATTACCCCAGGCGAACTTTTATCAGAAGAATTCCTGAAACCTATGGGGATTAGTCAATATCGGTTGGCTAAAGAAATCGGTGTTCCCGCCCAGCGAATCAGTGAAATCGTTTTAGGGAAACGCTCAATAACAGCGGATACTGATTTGCGCTTCTGCCGATTCTTTGGGTTATCTAATGGCTATTGGCTGCGTGCCCAGGCTGCATACGATACGGAAGTCGCTGAGCGAACTCTTGGTCCACTAATAAATCAGATTAAACCTTGGGCTGAAAATATGGCCCAACAATCGCATTAACTCGTTCAGGGAGAAGCTCAGCTTCTACCTGAACGTTTTAGGTTGGATCGGGGTCGGACCACGGTAACGTCAAGAAATTAGATAAAAGCTCAGAAATAATTCCTGAGCTTTAATTCAAAAGGATGTGGATTTAAATATGTCTGGGCTTTCAACCATGGCTGGTCGTATTTCATGACATAATGTTTGATTAATGTAATCGGAACAATCAAAGGAACATATCCGGATCGATATTGATCAATGACTGACAATAGCTCATCTTTCTCATCTCCACTCAAATTCTTTTTAAAATATCCCAACATGTGATGAAGAACATTGATATTTTTCTTTAACGTTGTTTTAAGTTTCAGTGCTTTTAAAAGGAGTTCTTCATATCTGTCAAAGAGCTCGTTCAAATCATAATTTTTACCCTGGGCAACAAGCCTTCCCATTTCGCGATATATGTCCTGATTGTGTGACAGTATAAGAAGTTTATTTTCTGTATGGAATTCTACAAGCCCACCTAATGATTTGTTTTGACCTAAAAGCGTTCTCCAGCGCTGAAGTGAAAAAATGCGTTCAATAAAATTTTCACGCAGCTTAGGATCATGGAGACGCCCTGCTTCTTCAACAGGTATCCTTGGGAAAGCGTCTGTGAAAGCCTTTGCAAATAAGCCGATACCATTTTTTCGAACTTTACCGTCATCACCGTAGACGCGAATGCGATATAGACCACTACTGGGAGATTTGCTTCTGAAGATAAAGCCGCAGAGGTCCTCTTTGGCCAATTCTTTTAAACGGCCCTTTATCCACGTTTGCATCTGTTCTGTTTTATCCTTGCCGGTTTTCTGTGTCACTAATCTGGGATTCTCGGTGGGGCCTACCAGCCTGACCGCTTCACGAGGGGTTGGCATACCACATTCAACTTCGGGACAGACAGGTACATACTCTGCAAACAGTCCAAGTGTCTGAGTCAGAAATCTGTCATGACTATGTCCACCGTCATACCGGACTTTATTTCCTAAAAGACAGGAGCTGATGCCTATTTTGATGGGTGTAAGCATTAGGGGTCTCCATTAATTAAAATATAAACGACCAAATATTTCCAAGAACTAAGAATGAAACAGGTAATTATCCATTAACTATATAAGTTTTTGAAAAAAATGGTACTCATTTTCTTGATTAATCACTCTTTTTATACGTATAAGTCATATACGAGCAACATTTCCATTCTTTGATTCTGACAGTAAATTATTTCAGGGAGACCGGATGAATAATACAAAACCCATTTTGGTAACAGGAGCAACAGGCTATGTTTCCGGCCGTCTTATCCCATTATTATTGGCAAACGGCTACAAGATAAAAGCCATGGGGCGTTCCATAACCAAAATGATGGACCGGCCATGGGGAAAAGATAAAAATGTAAAACTGGTTAAAGGAGATATCCTGGATATACAGTCGCTAAAAAACGCGGCCAAAGGATGTGGGACGGTTTACTATCTTGTCCACTCTATGATTTCCCAAAAAGGTAAATACCGAGATGCAGACAAAACAGGTGCGAAAAACATGGTTCAAGCCGCTGCAGAGGAAGGATTAGAGCATATTATATATTTAGGCGGCCTCGGAGACATAACCCATAAAAATATCAGCAAGCATCTTATTTCAAGAAATGAAGTTGGTAAAATTCTAATGGAAGGACCTGTTCCAACAACGGTACTTCGAGCCGCCATGATCCTGGGATCAGGCAGTGCCAGTTTTGAAATATTAAGATATCTTGCTGAGCGTTTACCTGTAATGATCACACCGAAATGGGTCAGTATGCCCACACAACCGATATCTATAACCAACGTTTTAGGATACTTAAAAGGCTGTTTAGAACACCCTGAGACAAAAGGAAAAATATTCGATATTGGTGGACCTGAGGTTGTGACATACCGGGATTTATTCCGCATCTTTGCCAAAGAGGCAAACTTACCTTCACCAATTATGATTCCGGTCCCTGTATTAACGCCTAAATTATCATCACTTTGGATACATCTTGTGACTCCGGTGCCTGCCGCCATCGCACAACCCCTGGCAGAAGGACGAAGTCTTCCCACTACGTGCACCGAGGACAGTATCACCCAAATTATTTCTCAGGATCTAATCTCGTGCTCGGAAGCAATCCGCAGGGCGCTTGAGCCGGTCATCCAGGAACAGGTCGACACCTGCAAAACTGATGGCAGTAAAACCAGACGCCCTGAATGGTCACATTATGGTGATGCGTCCTATTCAGGCGGCACCCTTTTTTCCTGCGGGTATCAATCTATCGTAAAAGGAACTCCCGGCAATCTATGGAAATGCGTTGAAAAAATCGGTGGACGAACAGGGTATTATGGTGCAGATCCATTATGGAAGATTCGTGGTAGTATCGATACACTTGCTGGAGGTGTTGGATTATCCGGCAACCGTCGGGCAAATAAAGTGCTCAAGGTTGGTGATACAGTGGATTTCTGGAAAGTGCTTGAGATGTTGCCTGAATCAAAACTACTCTTATTGTCTGAAATGAAAGCCCCTGGGCAAGCACTATTAGAATTTAGAATAGAGAACATGGATAATGGGCAATGCAAGATTATTTTACTATCACGTTTTCTACCCAAAGGCTTAATAGGCCTTTTATACTGGTATGTCTTATATCCATTTCACGAATATGTTTTCATTCAAATGTTAAAAGGACTGGCAAAAGCGTCCGGTTTAAAATTGGTGACGCAACCGGGAAAATATTATCCATCACCTTCAGATGTATGTCGATGGTCGAATGAATAGTATCTGCTGATTTTCTATTTTGTCGGCTCTAAAGAACCTATTGAATGCCACCCTATTTTGCTGTACAAAAAATTGAATAGAATGGTCTTATGCTCATAACCTGTAAATAGAGGATTGAAAATGATCGAAAAAAAACTCTGAAGCATTCAGTGAAGAATGGATAAAAAACAACATTCATGATCCAACCAACACATTCGCTATTTTACACAAGATTATCCCCTGGCAAAAAATCACAGACAAACTGGTACACTATTATAGTGACAAAACGGGACGGACGGGAACCCCCATCCGAACAATCGTAGCTGTTTTTATTGCTGCACGACTCCGGTTGCTCAGTGATCGGGCGGTTGTTAACCAGGTCAAGGAAAACCGGTATATTCAATATTTTTGCAATGTTCCAGATAAAAACTTGCTCATATTTATGCATCACAGCAACCTGAGTAAATTGCGAAAACGTTTTGGTGTCAAGGGGATGGAGGCCGTGGAATCCGTCATTTTTAATATGTTAATGGTTGCCAAAGTAATTGATAAGGACAGTATGCTAATTGATTCTACTGTACTGCCCGACAACATCATTTATCCAACAGATATCGGATTGATTTTCAAGGCCTTTAAAAAAATGGAGCAGTTTGCCCGACAATATTATATTCCCATCTGGTGGGATAGCCAGGAACTCCGGCAGCTGCTGCGCGAATATAATTTGAATCGAAAAAAGACTGAAATTGCAGATTTATTTTTCGATGCTCTCTTGATATTTTCCGCTGGGTTACGGAAATTTGAAACAATAGTTGAAAGCCTTGAAGGTTCTGATAAAGACAAAAAAAAAGCACGACAGCTTTTGGATCTCCTGATGTTGTTCCAAGATCAGAATGCACAGAAACTTGCGGGAGAAAGACATATTCCAAACCGGATTGTATCCTTTCATGAACCGGATTCCCGACCGATTAAAAAAGGCAAAAAATATCCGAACTGCGAATTTGGAAGTACGCTTCAGCTTTCGTTCAACCGCCAGGGTTTTATGATTACAATGGAAAATTTTATCGGAAAACCCAATGATAAAACCCTATGGCCAGGGACAACTCAATTGTTTGAAAAAAGAATGAAAGGCAGTCCTGATAATGCCATCGGAGATCAAGGTTACCGCAGTCGGGCAAATCAGAAAATCCCCAAAGGCTGTCCACACATCTTTCTCGGTAGAAGCCAGGATGTTGCCGAAGAAGAGCAGGCCTATTGCCAAAAAGCCCGTTCTGCAACGGAAGGCTTTATTGCGGTTTCAAAAAACCTTCGCGGTTTTGGTTGCAGCCTCTATCAGGGAACTGACGGAAACCGCATTTGGTCTCTTTTATGTCAGACCGCGTATAACCTGAAAAAGTTTCTTCAGCTCTATAATGATGAAAAAATCAGTGAAGAAAGCTTGATGAGACTCGGCTTGCTGGGCTGATTTAGAGTCTTATTTCAGCTATTTGATTGCCTGCAGTTTGTCGGGATGGGTGGATTGCGGCCAAAGTACGATGAAATTGCCTTAAAAACCGCTCTAAGTCCCTGACAAGTCTTTTTTTAACCATGATTTTCAATGAGAGTCTTAAAAGAGGGACAAGCCTATCTTCTTCATATGAGAGAAAATCAGCAGATACTGAATAATTGGCTTATTAAGTGAATTATTCTTCGGTTATAATCTGCTCGGCCGTCATGCGCCCGGACAATAAAGCCCATTGAATGCCGGGTAGGCTTTGGTATTCTCCGCAGGTGTAAATGCCGTCCTGAATTTTGGTAAATCCTTTTTGCGGGTTTGATATCGGTGGAGACTGATCCGGCAGAGCGTTGGCAATGTCGTATGTCTTTACATGTCGCCAATTTCGGACAGACTCTCCAAACCAACGTGTCAGTTCCTCGATGACCATTGTTTCCAGTAATTTGTTGTCTATTGATGCACCCTTTACTACAACGACGGCAACAAGATGTTTTCCAGAGGATGAATAGGAGGGTGCGTTAATTGTTGGTATTGCAATATTGTTAATCAGCCCCTCTGCGTTTCCATTCAATATTAAACAAGGTCTGTTGATCGGTGGTTTATCAGTAGAAAAATAAATGCATTTTTCACCTTTAGAAACTGCCTTAGCAGATCTTTTTAACAGTCGTTGCGTCTCCGGGCCTTCTGTTGCAATAACAATTGTTTTACCATTGATTTCCTGGCCGTTTGTCAGGATAACTTTTCCATTTTCAATCGAATCGACTCTCATACCAAACTGGATTTTATCCTTTGGGATATCAGACGCCAATTGGATAGGGATTTCACCCATTCCTTTTGCCGGAACTGCGGCATCTCCGGAAGCAAAAATATTGAAAAGGTATCTAAAAACTTTGCTCGAAGCCATTATTTCAGGATCAAGACAGACACCTGCAAAAAATGGTTTGAAGAATCGCTCAATGATGCGATCAGAAAAATGATATGATTTTAAAAATTTTATCGTACTGGTATCAGTGGATTTAAATATACCAGTCGACCCTCTAAATCTATTTTCAATAAAAAGCTGCAGAATTCTCAAACGATCCGCAATGGTGCCGATGGGTGACGTCAATGTACTCCAGAGGTCCTGCGGTCGTCTAATCGGATCGGAGATATAGAATAACTTGCGATCTACCCGGACAGCGACGCCTGGCCAGAAGGGTTTTAGATCCAGTTCATTATAATCTAATTGACGGCGGGCCTCAGGATACGCAGTCTGCAACACTTGAAATCCACGATCAAGAATGAACCCCTCAAACACATCCGATTTTATGCGTCCTCCGACGCTGTTACCGGCCTCGAGAATCAAAAAGTTTTTACCTGAAGCCATAAGATGCTTTGCACAGGCCAAGCCGGAAATGCCGGCTCCAATAATGACGACATCTGTCTCCATCTTCTCCATAAAATATCTCCAGTTTGAAACACGATGATTCTAAAAAACCCCCTCTAATGATACATAGGGAATCTCAAAAAATATTTATGAAAATTGTATATCAGCCACCCATATTCACAGCTTCCAGATTTTTCCAGGCCCTGCAAACTTTACTTTTTGTTGTCCTAATGAAATGATGAATCAAACATGTAACGCTTGTACTGAAACAAAAGAGATCACTATCCAACTGTGAATCAGAACAGTCTTAGAATAGCTGGGCATCATCTCACGTGGATCTCTTGAAATTACGTGATAATTTACTATACAATTTTAGGAGAAAATTGTAAGCATATATTTTGAATTTGGAGTTACCGCAGTACGATTCAAAAATGAAACTGGTTTATTCCATTCTTGATGGTCCATTACCGGTGGAGGCCTATAAATCGACGATGCAAGTTACTGATTTGAGCAATGGTAAATCAGAATTGATGTGGTCCAGTAGCTTTAACCCAAGGGAGCATCTGAAAAAGAATCGAAGGAAGCCATAGAGGGAATCTACAATATGGGTTTTGAAGGGATCTTAAAAATATTTGGTTAACTATACTAAACCAGTTCACCAGGGTATCTCTCAAGTTGATTTTATATTATGGCTTGAAGTTTTTTTAAAGCGAGCTTATCACGTTATATACCTTGCCCGGACATCAAGGTGGATCACCCCACAATACTTCTTCCAGTCCGGCCTGTTTTAGAATCGGAGACAGCGAACTTTTATACCATAAGTCATCGGTAGTAATTCAATAAGAGCAGATGGTTTTTATCTGCAAAATTCGAACGATTTCAAAAATTGACTCCATTTGATATTCAATTTTTTTCGTAACAGCATATAATGAATGCTCGAAACTGAACTTGACATATCTTTATTGTATATTACCTCAATGTTAATATAATTAATATTGAGGTAATTATGAGTTTAAATCAACGCACTGATAATAAAACCAAGATCCTTGATCAGATCCTAAAACTGTATACCCCTGCTTATGTGTGCGACCAGTATTGTAACTGAAAAAATGCATAGACATCTATTAGATTACAAGCTCTCTATCAGTCAATTTGGTGTCCTTGAGGCTCTGCATCATTTGGGACCGTTATGCCAGAAGATTTAGGGGACAAAATTCTTAAGACCAGTGGCAATCTTACTCTGGTGATCGACAATCTTGAAAAAAGAGGATTTGTCAGACGGGAAAAAGATTTTACTGACAGGCGCAGAATGGTTTTTAATTTGACAGCTTTTGGAAATAAATTGATAAAAGATATATTCCCGAAGCACTCAAAAATAGCACAAAACGTATTTTCAGTTCTTGATCCGAAAGAGCAGGAGTCTTTGGGTAGGTTATTGAAAAAATTAGGTTTAAAAAAACAAATGATGAATAAACAATTCCGGGAGGAAAATTATGTCAGATGCAAGAAAAATTAAACTCATATTAACCCGTCAACCCACAATGGAAGGAGCCGGGGTTCACTTGAACCGGGTATTCGGATATAATGAAGCTCCGACCTTTGATCCTTTTCTAATGCTGGACGATTTTCGATCTGATACACCTGAGCATTATCGAAAAGGGTTCCCCTGGCATCCCCATCGGGGTATTGAAACTATCACCTATGTCTTGAAAGGGGATGTGGAACACGGGGACAGTTTAGGCAATAAAGGCATGATTTCTTCCGGGGATGTGCAGTGGATGACGGCAGGCAGCGGTATTGTCCACCAGGAGATGCCCAAGGGAGATGCTAATGGATCAATGCATGGATTCCAACTGTGGGCCAACCTGCCGGCTTCTCAGAAAATGATATCACCGAAATATCGTGACATTACAGCGGACAAGATCCCTGAAGTTCAAATCCAGAATGGTGTCCGCATCAAAGTCATTGCAGGGGATATTGACAATAAAAAAGGCCCCATGGATGACATTGTTATTGATCCTGAATTTTTAGACTGCACCGTACCCCCAGAACAGACCTTTATCCATGAGGTTGATCCTTCTTATACTGCTTTTATTTATGTGATCGGTGGCAAAGGGACAACAGATGGCAAGGCCATCGAAAATGGTAAGCTGGTACTTTATGAAAAAGGAAATTATTTAACAGTAACGGCCTCTGGCAAACCGATAAGGTTCCTGCTGCTCACAGGCAAACCCTTGCAGGAAACTGTGGCATGGAAAGGGCCCATTGTCATGAATACCCAGGAAGAATTAGAAACTGCATTTCAGGAGTATCAGGACGGTACATTTATAAAAGCAGACTAATACACAAAAGGAGTCACATATGAAAGAGACTGACACATACAAGGAATTAAATCCTAAAGCGCTTTATCAATGGATTGATGAAAAAAGAAACTTTACTCTTATTGATACGTTGAAATCTGATAGTTTTACCAGGCGTCATTTGAAGAATGCTGTTAATGCCTGTGTTTTCGAAGTCACATTCGTTGACCAGGTCAATGCTATCACAGATGATATGAATTCTGTGATTGTACTTTACGGTGCCAGCAAACGATCCTTTGACGCGGTTACTGCAGCTGAGAAGCTTACGCAGAATGGCTATACAGATATTTATATATTAAAAGGGGGTATTGAAGACTGGCTATCCGAAGGCTTTTTTTTGGAGGGGGAGGCGGTTAACGAAACTTACGATCCCCAGACCGTACTGACACTTGAAGATGGTTCCTATAAAATTGATACGGATCAGAGTATAATCGAATGGAGCGGGAGAAATCCAACCACCACTCATTTTGGCACCGTTGAAATCGCGAGTGGCCAGATAATAGTTACAAATGGGATTATTACCGGTACGTTTGATATCAACATGGATTCTATCCAGAACAAAAGTCTTGAAGGCGATGAATTACAGCCAGTGCTGATAGACCATCTTAAATCGGATGATTTTTTCCTGACCAAAATTTTTCCAACAGCCAGATATGAGATCAATAAGGCTGAGCCTGTAAAAGAGCCTTTCTTGAGTTTTCCAAACTATGGAATATCTGGAAATTTAGAATTGCGAGGTATTAAAGCACAACAAGATTTCATGGCCACCATTACCAAAACACCTGAAAAAAATTTAATGGTTGAAGCACATTTTGACATTGACCGGACAAAATGGGGAATCATCTATGGGTCAAGCCGATTTTTTGAATGTCTCGGGATACATATGGTTTTTGATTTGATCAGTCTTCAAATCCGAGTTGTCACAAATTGATCTGGCAAATAGGGTTCGATGATATGTTATATTACTGGATTTTGACACAGCATGCTGGTTACGTTTCCAGGAGAAGTTTGTCTATTATGGAACCCCCAAAGCCTTACCAATGAAGGCGTGAACTACTTCAATTATTGCTGAGGGGCTCTGAATTCCAAATAGTCCGGTTATATACCATGATTGTGCACTTTTAATTCGTTCCTTTTTTATTTCATCTTCAATCAAAAACTATCCTAATTTTAAGTGATGATTTAAAAATGAACAAAACCCTTTATTATCAGCCGTTTCAAAAGATTTGGTTGGCACCCCAGGTCGCCAGCGTGAGAGATCCTGATAATGCGGGTTTCAAGCGATACCATGAACTTGAAAATGCCCACACGACTAATGTACATTTGGGATATTTCCACCTACTCCACCAAAGCCACCTACCCAATTAAATCAATGGGATTTGTAGACTCTAAATTCCCTTAAATCTATAGGGTTACTTCAAGGGCCTTTCGTAATTTTAGGGTTGGAATCATCCAATACTATGATATAGAAATTAGTTTATGTCTAAATGGAGGAGAATAAATTGATAACAGTCGAAAATTATAAAAAAGCTTTGGAGAAAATGGCCCTTTCTGACAATGAAGTGGCAATATTAAGGGCACACTACAGGGCGCCTGATCGCAGAATCACGATGGGGAAACTGGCAGAAGAGGTTGGGTTAAAGAATTATAGCGTAAGTAATCTTATTTATGGAAAGTTAGCGCATAAACTTTGTGACCAGATGAATGCAGAACCAGATGATTCTTTTAAGGATGGCAGGCCATTTTGGCTTTCAATCATTGCGGAAGCCTGGGAAAATAAGGAAGGGAAATACGAATTCCAGATGTGGCCGGAATTGGCAGAGGCAATGGAAGAATTGAGTCTGGCTTAAAGCAAGGAGGATGCAGATGGATATTGAGAACCTCAAGAAAAGTTTCAAGCAGTATCTGCCCGATTTTATAGATTTTAAGAATCCTAGCCAAAAATATTTGGACGAAGAATACAATTATAAAAAGGCCATCTCTGTTTATGCACATGAAATTTTTGACAACTGGGTTAAGCAGGCCTCTGATTCTATATCCCCAAAAGAGTTTAAAGAGCTTTTAACTCAATTGCTGCGGAAAAAAATTCCAGGGATTGATAGCACACAAAGTTTGGCTGGCTGGAGAGATAATTCCGTTTTGTTTGATGAAATTCTCAATAATGACAGTCAAACTCAGCAATTCATGTCTCTTCTGCATGGTCTTCTTAAAGAGGCGACGGCAAGTGACAATGTCACAAACAGCTTAGAACCGTTTTTAAACTGGCTAAATTCTATGGATTGTCCCCCGAATTTAACCAAGGTATTTCCCAGTTTCAAAGGCTTTCTATTTATTTGGAACCCATCACAACATTTTTTTATTAAGCCACGAATTTTCGATCGTTTTTTAAGAAGCATTGGTGAGAAACCATTAGGCACTGGTTACCGACTAACGCCGGATGAATATCAACGCATTTTGAAGATTATGAATGAGATAGGGAAGGAACTGGCAGACTGGCATCCAAAAGATATGATTGACCTGCATAGTTTTTTCTGGATAGTCCAGGATTCCACTACTCTAAAAACCAACGATGGTAAAAAGATAAAAGATAATGTAAAAAATTTAATGGAAGAACCTGGGGCGCAGGAAACATTGCAACGTGTCGATCTCCCGCTTAACCTTATTCTTTATGGCCCCCCTGGTACCGGAAAAACATTTGAATTAGAAACAAATATGTTTCCCAAATTTACCGGCGAAAAAGAAAAACGTTTTGAATTTATCACTTTCCATCAGAGCTATTCATATGAAGAATTTGTTGAAGGTATTAAACCAGTTGTTGATGAAACGTTCGGATCAGGGCTTACCTATGAGGTCCGTGACGGTATTTTTAAACAGATGGTTGAGCGTGCAATCCGAGATCCTCTGAATAGTTATGCGCTTTTTGTGGATGAAATAAACCGGGCCAATATTTCTAAAGTGTTTGGAGAACTCATTACACTTCTGGAATCGGATAAAAGAATGGTTTGGGATACTGATACAGGTAAATGGGTCGGCGGATTACGTGTTAGGCTTCCATACAAACATACACAGTCTCCAGAAGCTGAGCTTTTTGGCGTTCCAAATAACTTATACATAGTCGGTACAATGAATACGGCAGATCGTAGTATCGCACTGTTGGACACAGCACTGCGGCGCAGGTTCCAATTCAGTGAATTGATGCCAAGGCCCGACCTTTTAGGGAAAAAACCAGTACGCTGCCCTGATAATGAAATTTTAATAGATCTTGAAAAATTGCTTGAGGCTATGAATGATCGGATTGAGTTCCTATTTGACAGAGATCACCAGATCGGCCACGCATATTTTATCTCAATCCAAAATTATGCAGATCTCGAGCGGGTATTTATAAACCAGATCATCCCCTTGCTACAGGAATATTTTTATAGCGACTGGGAAAAAATTCAACTTGTCTTGGGAGACCTTGAGGAAACGCTTGATAAAGATGGTAAACCTAAGGCCCGACAGGATGCAATAATATCATATAGAATCCCGGAAGTGCATGCTTTGCTCGGGGCGGTTGATCAGTTTGGTAGCCAAAGGATTTATGAGATGCCTGAGCAAATTCAACCAAAATCTATCATCAAAATATATGACGCTTCTTAAAAATGGTCTACGATGATTGTATTGCGAGAATATGAAAAAGTGCCAGTGCGCAAAGCTTGGGATTCTGAAAAAAGAATCGTAGGGCAGAAGCAGCGGAGCATGCTATTGTCCCACCAGGAGCGCAATGGACTTTCTTTACTTGAACTAGGTTTCCAGTCTTTGAAGGCCTCTAACTGGGTTGGTACTATAGGGCTTGGCGAACATTGTCTTGATGTCGTTCCTAAAATAGACGATGTAACTGGTCAACTTGGTGATAAGCAAACACGTGGAAATCTTTTATGGATGGCTATGCGGGCCGGTTTAGTTCCTATTGCGGATGCTGATATTGCCTATTTAGTTGGATCACCTCATACATTATTATCTGCATTTCTCCAATTGTACGTTGAAAAGCTCACTAAAGAGTGGCAAAGAGGTCCAATACGCCAGTACGTCTCTGAAGAGGAAAATCGTACCTATCTACGTGGAAAGCTCCTTTTTTCGGACCAGTTACGTCACAATTTGATTCAAAAACAACGTTTTTACACAAGGACTGATGAATTTGTAATGGACACACCGCTTTCAGCTTTACTGAAGGCGGCTCTACGTATATGTTCAAACCAGTCACTGGATATGAATATTTCTCGTAATGCTAAACGGCTTTTACTTGAATTCGATGAAATCTCCGACCATAATTTTTTACCAACCGATATGGATAACATTCATATCACCAGACAACATAATCGTTATGAATTATTGGTACGTTTAGCGAAAATGATTCTTTGCACCACATCCCCCGGCCAAAGCGGGCAAGGCGAAAGAATTTATTCGCTAATGTTTGACATGAATATTGTCTTCGAAAGATTTGTTGCGGCTGAGTTGCAGGCTGCTTTAGCTGGTTCAGGCCTTGCCGTTCGAACCCAATTGGGCGGCCGAAGTTTATTGCAAAAGGAGGGCAAACCCAAATTTTATTTAAGGCCAGACATCGGGGTGTTCAAAGGAAATAAGCTTGTTTGTTTGATTGACACTAAGTGGAAACGACTTGATCCGCAAAAACGTTATTTCGGTATTAGCCAAGCGGATATGTATCAAATGTATGCTTATGGAAAGGAATTTAACGTTCCTTTGACAATAATTCTTTTTCCTCGGTGGGGAAAGCTCCCTTTAAAAGTTGCTGAGTACCATCATCCTGCGCATCCCGGTGAACCAAAAAGAACTATTGAGGCCATGACGTTATCGGTGTCTGAAGCAAACGGTCGGACAGAGTCTGTGCTAAATCTTAGGAAAGAACTGCTTGAAATAATTCACGGGGTTGAAACTTAAATGTATTTTATGAAAACAATGCAAATAGACTTTTTTTACACCGGACGGGGTGAAGGTGAATGGTATCGCAATTCATTGGGCTTGTTTGGGAGCCATTAGCGCCTTGCCGTTATAAAGATTACAAAGATTTTAATCTGCCCACACATTGCTTCAAACTGGTTAACTTTTATAATAAATTAAAAAGTTTATGTCGCTTTATTCACATTAACTTTCGCATAAAAGACAGTAAAATATTGAAGTGCAAAGAAGAGAGCATTCTGTCTATCATTGAACCCCGAAAACAATTCCAGGTAAGGCGTTGACTACTTCAACATTGTGCCACTGGAACATTGGATATTGATGAAATAATTTTTGTAAAAATCATCTTCCAGACCGTCCAAGTTCTTCCCTATTTGAAATTGTCCATAGAAATGTTATCATCAAGCCATGTTAAAATTCCTGGATAAAATCCCATATTCGCTGATGATCGTTTTTACCATAATGATGCTGGCGGCTCCAATGACGCCAATGCCTCATGTGGTTGAAAAAATTCTAATGCTGAGCAATGGTACTCTCACCAAACCCATTGATATTTTCGATTTATGCTTTCACTTGTTCCCGCTGATTCTTCTGATCATAAAATTCATAAGAGACCGCGGATGAATACCTTAGCCGGGGTGGTGTGGCTCTGAGGACGTACGTTGGCAGTTGTTTGTTTGCAGGCCTGCAACAAAAATACTTTTTTTTACAGAAACAAATCCATGAGCACCACACACAAAAGAAAGAGCGGATAATAACTTGCTTTGTTGAAAAGGGTCATTGCGGCTTGGTTTAGCCCCGTTTTCCGAAGCTTTTGCGCAGGATGAATCAATAGGAAAAAAGAGCCTGTCCCGAAAACCAGATATGAAAACCATCTAAAATCAACCGGCGACATAAAAAACACTATCGTCATTACACATAACGCGGCACCCAGAGACCCCATGATCAGAAAACTTGCCGTTTCACGTCCAAACACCAGGGGGAGGGTTTTTGCATGTATCTGCCGGTCTTCATCTATATCGGTATAATCATTGGGGATATTCTGCCCCCCGGCTTCCCATAGGAAAAAGAAAATAAAAATTAAGCATAAAAACAGGGCATCGGGACTTTTGTCCACGGCAAAAACAGCAGCAACGGGACCTGCGGCTTTTACAAATCCGTTGATGACAATCCTGAGATAACTGATTTTCAACAAAAAGCAGTAAATAATTTCCAGCAGCGCGCCGCCCAAAAAAATCAGGATACAGACAGGGTTTAAATACCAGGCGCCCAGCAGAGCCATAACAGACCAGAAACCGGCCCATACAGCAGCGGATTTCAGGCTGATCACGCCCTGGGCAAGGGGATGCCGGATCAGGATCGAGTCCAGATCGGTTCCTTTTTGGTCAACCGGCTGAATATGTTTTTTATCATCTCTGTATCCGGCAATATCATTGAGTGCATAAACGGCTGTATAGCCGGAAAAAACCGTAATAATACCTGCCAGGACAACCTTCGGACCCGGAAAATGCCCAAGGTAAACCAGGGCGGCAAAAACAGGTGCCATCATATCAAGTACGCCATGATGGGTACGTGACAGCGCAAAAAAAGATTGAAGTTTTGCCGGAACTATCGTGTCATAAAAGGACATTTCAGATTTCAAATACCACCCCACCAAAAGGAGAATTAAGCATCAAATACCGTATTAAGGGACCCTAAAGCCAAGTCATCACCCAGTCTAAAGCCGCATTCCCATGCAGTGATTCTTTGAAATTATTGTTGTAGATAACCAGATCTTTATAGTAGAACGCCATAAACATACAAAGGCTGCATCAAAGCATCTGTGAACCCATTGCAATAATCTTGCAATAATCACGCATGGGCAAAAAGTATAAACGGATCAGGTTAAAACTTCAAGAAATTAGTAACTAAAGCGCCTGGAATAAAACCATAGACAGGGGGTCTCAAGGAACCGGATGACACACAATATCTCTTCGAGTGAAATTGAAAAATTCAACGATTTTGCAACCGACTGGTGGGATGAAAACGGAAGAATGAAATCGCTTCATGATATCAACCCCTTAAGGCTTGAATACATTATGCGGCAAACGGATCTTACGGGAAAACGGGTGCTGGATGTGGGTTGCGGCGGCGGAATACTCACTGAAAGGATTGCCCGGCAGGCTGCCGAGACCATCGGCATTGATGCATCCTCACATATGACGGAAATTGCCCGGACCCACGCAAAACAATCAAATATTGACATCCGCTATATCAACACGGACATCGAACATATCACCCGGTTCACGAAAACCGGTTTTGACGTTATTCTCTGCATGGAACTGCTTGAACATGTGCCAAGCTATGAATCTATCATTAATGCATGTAAAAAGGCTCTGAATCCCGGAGGTATCGTCATTTTTGCAACCATCAACCGTAACCTGATGTCTTTTCTTCTGGCTGTGGTGTGTGCGGAATATGTTCTGGGGCTTCTGCCCAAGGGTACCCATGACTGGGCAGCATTGATTAAGCCTTCTGAATTGAAGCTGGCCTGTTCTCAGGCTGGATTAAAACAGGTTGATATCACGGGGTTTTCATACAACCCTATTACCCGGAATTACTATTTATGTAGAAATTCCATGGTTAACTATCTGGCAAGCTTCACTGCTGTTTGACCAGTTTGGTGATTGGGTTGTCATACTCGGTTTTGCTATATCCGGGAGCGCGGGCGTCCCGCCCGCTATAAAAATGCAGGCGGGACGCCCGCGCTCCCAGGTTAACTTACTTTCGGACTCATTCCTAAAACTTGATGATCGAGATTGATGAATCGGCTGCAATTACATGAGCAGGAGAACCAATCCCCTAATTTTTAAACAGGCTCTTATAGGCTCTTAAGAAATTTAATCCCCTGCCTGATAACGTCAAAATCCATTTCATGACGTTCACATTTATCCCCGATGCCATGGGGCATGGTAAACGTCAACCTGCCCCCCAGGTGCTGCCGGAATTCTTCAAGCCCGTTTTCAATTTCAAGGCGACCCGAAGGGTCCGTGGCCTCCAGATATTCGCTCCAGACCGGGAGACCGCAATTGATCAACGATGTGATGAGACGGTCAAGTTCATCCCGGGAAATCAGGGACTTCTGCCATGCATAATAGGAATCGAGAGCAATGCCAACCGATACGGCCTGGCCGTGTCCCATGGCAAACCCGGACAGCATTTCAAGCTTATGGCCAGACCAGTGTCCGTAATCCAGCGGGCGTGATGACCCGGTTTCAAAGGCGTCACCACTGTGGGCGATATGATCAATATGAAGCCGGGCGCATCTTTCAATGGTTTCTTCTATGGCCTTTGAATCCCTTTGTTTCAACAATGCGCTGTTCTTCTCAAGGAATAAAAAAAAGGACTTATCGCGTATCAACGCAATTTTAAAGGCCTCCGCCACCCCTCCGATAAAATGCTCAAAGGGCAGAGTTTCCAAAAAATCATAGTCATTGATCACCGCTATGGGCAGATAAAATGTGCCGATACAATTTTTTTTGCCATATTGATTGATGCCGTTTTTAACACCAATGCCGGCATCGTTCTGGGCCAAAGTTGTCGTGGGAACCCGTACCAGCTGTATCCCCCTGTGGAAAATGGAAGCGCTGAATCCGGCCATATCCAGAAGAGCTCCCCCGCCCATGGCAATGACCACGCCATGCCGGTCTATGCCGGAATCATCCATGTTTTTTGTTGCCCGGTGCACATGGTCCCAGGAATTTTTTACCTGCTCACCGCCGGGAAAGACCATAGGTTCCCAGGCCAGACAAACAAGATCCTTGTGGTATTCAAACCACCGGGATATATCATTCAAGAGTTGGGGGTTCTGGTGGGTCAGCCCGTCATCAATCATCACCACTACTTTCCTTGGCCCTGTCTGGTTTTCACCGGCAAGGGTGTTGATGAGCACGGGATTGCCGGTGTTAAAAATATCCCGGGTAAAGCAGACCGGATAATGATACGCCTGATTAAATGTCAGCGGGACAATGGTCTCCTGGGTGTGGTCGTCTTGTAACGCTATTTTATTGTTCATAATTAAACCAAAAACCCATATTTTTCCATGACAGGTTTTAACGTCTCAATACTTTTCACGCCGGCCTCGCAGGGGGCTTCGGTATAGGTATAAAGTTCAACACAAACATCTTTGGTGTAGTTGAGTTCTCCGAGTCGTTTAAAAAATGCATCATAGTCTATGGCACCCAGGCCGGGGATGAGATGGTGGTGCTTTCTTGTGGACGCAATATCTTCGATGTGGATATGGCCGATTTTATCAAACAGGGTGTCAAGGGCTGCTTCCGGCGCCTCACCCACACAGTAAAAGTGACCCACATCAAAGTTAACCCCCAGGTTTGGAGATGAAAAATCCTTGATAAACGAACTCATCTGGCTGCTGGTTTCTATTAAAAGATCGGGTTCCGGCTCAATGAGGATGGAGACGCCCAGGGCCTCTGCTTTTGGAATTACCTGTTCAAGCCCCTGGCGGAACAGTTTTAATGATGCGTCCCGGCTCATGTCAACCGGCGGTCCGCCGGGAGGTACCGAGATACACGGGCTTCCCAGGGAATGGGCGATATCCAGACAGTTAAGTGTATGGTCGATTCTCTCCTGCCGTCTTGATTCATCCGGCTCTATCCAGGAGGGAAGCCAGGTATTGCCCACGGCAAAAAGGGTGAAGCAGTTGAGGTTGGTAATCGTCAAATTTAGCGATTCGAGTAATTGCTTTAATTCTTCAAGATCCTGTTTGGTTGCATCCGGGGGATATAAATGGGGTCTGTCGCACATGATCTCCACCCCCTGAAATCCTGTCTGGGCGATTAATTTAACTGCCTCGGAAAGAGAATACTCAACAAACGCATTGGTGCTGTATGAAAATACCATTAATTTTAAATCCTCATTTTTATCATTGCTCGACGACTTTTCCCCATAAATACGTTTAAGGCCATATCATGTCAAGGGCAATCAACCATCTCAACGGGGTGTTGTGGGCGTTTTTCCAGGGCCGGTAAAATAACCGGGAAAACAAAGAAGAGTTTGACAGAACTAAATTCAAATTGTATTCTTTTTAAGAAAAATCGTCAGTTAATCGGTCAAGCAAAGGAAAATGTCATGATACTTCACTTGGACCCCGCCCTACTTGCAAGACTTCAATTTGCCTTTACCATATCGTTCCATATTTTGTTTCCAGCCTTTACCATAGGCCTTGCAAGCTGGCTGGCCGTGGTGGAATGGCGATGGCTGAAAACCGGTGATGAGACGTACAGGGATGTCTACCGGATGTGGGTAAAGATATTTGCCGTGACCTTCGGTATGGGGGTTGTCTCCGGTATCGTTCTTTCCTACCAGTTCGGCACAAACTGGTCCGTCTTTTCCGATAAAGTCGGCAATGTACTAGGCCCTCTTCTGGGCTTTGAAGTACTGACCGCCTTTTTCCTGGAAGCCTCTTTCCTGGGAATCATGCTGTTTGGATGGAACCGCGTCAGTCCCAAAATGCATTTTGCCGCCACAGTGATTGTGGCCTCAGGCACCCTGGTCTCCGCCTTCTGGATTCTGTCAGCCAATTCCTGGATGCAGACCCCCCAGGGATTCTTTATAGGCGATGACGGCCTTTACTATCCCCTGAACTGGCTGGCCATTATTTTTAATTCATCCTTTCCCTATCGCATGGTCCATATGGTGGTTGCGGCATACTTGACAACGGCCTTTGCCGTGAGCGGGGTCGGCGCCTTTTATCTGTATCGCAAAAAATTCACCGACCAGGCAAAGGTCATGTTCGGCATGGCCATGCTCATGGCGATATTTGTTGCGCCGCTCCAACTCCTGTTCGGAGACCTTCACGGCCTGAACACGTTCAAGGAGCAGCCGGTCAAGGTGGCCGCCATGGAGGGCCTGTGGGAAACCCAAAAGGGTGCACCGCTGGTCTTGTTCGGCTGGCCGGATGAAGAGCGGGAAGCCACCCGGTTTGCCATTGAAATCCCTAAAGTGTCCAGTCTTATTCTCACCCATCACCCGGACGGAGAGGTCAGAGGCTTAAAAGAATGGCCGGCAGACCGCCGCCCACCGGTTGCGCCTGTTTTCTGGTCCTTCCGGATCATGGTTGGCGTGGGTATGATGATGATTCTGACCGGAGATTCTTGCCCTTTTTCTGTATTTTAGAAAGCGCCTGTTTGACTGCCCGTGGTTTCACCGCTGGTGTATGCTGATGACGCCGGCCGGGTTTATTGCGGTTCTTTCAGGATGGTTTGTAACGGAAATAGGCCGCCAGCCGTATATCGTATATAACTCTCTTTTAACGTCTGAATCCATATCCCCGGTGGCAGGTATCCATATCAGTCTTTCGTTGCTTGCCTTTATCATCATATATGGCTTAGTGTTTGGTGCCGGCATTTATTATATCATCCGCCTTGTCCAAAAAGGACCGGTTCCCGAAGCGGAAACCCCATACGGCGGCCATGGTATTGAAGCCCCACCCCTTGTTTCAGATGTTGTAACGCCAAAAGGAGAAGACCATGTTTAGTTTTGAAGGGTTCATTGATCTGCCCCTTATCTGGTATGCATTGATCGGTACTGCCATTTTTTTATATGTCCTGCTGGATGGATTTGATCTGGGTATCGGCATCCTGTTTCCCTTTGCACCGTCTGAAAAATGTCAGGACCGCATGATGCAATCCATTGCCCCGTTCTGGGATGGGAATGAAACCTGGCTTGTGATGGGCGGCGGCGGACTTTTTGCCGCGTTTCCCCTGGCCTACGCCATTTTGATGCCGGCGTTCTACATTCCCGTCATCTTGATGCTCCTGGGTCTGATTTTAAGGGGGGTGTCCTTTGAATTCAGGTTCAAGGCCCACGACCGATCCAAAAAGCGCTGGGGCTATGTTTTCCATTTGGGTTCCCTGGTGGCCACACTCACCCAGGGAATGATACTGGGCGCGTTTGTCCAGGGCGTCAGCGTCACCGGTAGAACGTTCAGCGGCGGCGCCTTTGACTGGCTCAATGCCTTCAGTGTCATGACCGGGGTTGCCTTGGTGGCCGGTTATGCCCTCCTGGGTGCGACCTGGCTGATTATGAAAACCGAAGATGTGACCCAGGAGTGGGCGCGCAAATGTACCGGATATCTGTTCTGGCATGTGGCCCTTTTCATGGGTCTGGTAAGCCTTTGCATGCCGATCATGGATATGAGAATCCGGGAGTTGTGGTTTGATCCGGTCAATTTCATTTTCCTCAGTGTCATGCCGGTCTCGTGCATTGTCCTGTTTTGGATGCTGTGGCAGGATCTTCGCAACAAAAATGAATACCGGCCCTTTTTCCTGATTCAGGGGATTTTTCTGATGAATTACATCGGCATCGGCGTCAGCACCTGGCCCTGGCTGGTGCCCTATCGGGTGACCTTTCGCCATGCAGCGGCCGCAGCGGAATCACAGTCCCTCCTGCTGATAGGCGCAGTGATCATGTTGCCGGTTGTGCTTGCCTATACCGGGTATTGTTACTGGATATTCCGGGGTAAGAGTTCCCATGAAACCTCCTACTGACAACCTTAAACAATGGATCTGGTTTGCGGCGCTCTGGTGCGGCGGACTGCTGTCTGTTGCCCTGATTGCCGCCATTACCCGCTGGGTTGTCCGGCTGTAAAAAAATAATTCCTTTTGAAAAGATATAAAATGAGCTCATTCAAACGCCGCCAATTTTTAAAAACCCTGTCTTTAACGCCTTTATCCCTGTCTTTATTTCTCCCTGCCGCCAAAGCAATGGATTGCAATGTACTGCATCCCTTGATGCCGCCGCAAACTCAATTCCAAGGACAATGTCCGGTGTGCGGTATGGTTCGGCCAATGTGGGCGCGAACCTGGATCAAGTTTAAGCCTCTTCAGGGGGTAGAACAGGTCTGCTCGTTTCATTGTCTGGCCGACTGGAGTATAAAAACAGGCCAAAGCCCAACCGATATTATGCTCGCGGTGTATCACACACCCGAAAAGATGATACCTGCAGACAAAGCGTTTGTCGTTCTGGGATCAACTGCGGCAGGCACCATGAGTCCGGTGTCCAAAATCGTGTTTGATGAAAAGGCCAAGGCCGCTGAATTTGCTGAGCACTGCGGTGGTGACGTCGTTGATTTCCAGGGCGCGCTTGCTGCGGCTAAATCCAGCGTTTTAAAAGAAAACACGATGGTCAAGGCCCGGCAGCTTAAAAAGGGCAAGATCGTTGAACCGTCCGAGACAGACAGATGTCCGGTCTGCAATATGTTTCCGGCCCGCTACCCCTATGGCAAATGTCAGATACAACTAAAAAGTGGGAAAACGTTTCACTTCTGCTCGACCCAGTGTTTATTCGCCTTTATGGGAAAGCAGTCCCTATATGTGGATACGCCGGTGGAACCTTTTTTAATTTGGGTGGTGGATCGCAATTCCGGTATGTGGACCAGTGGCCGAACCGCATTTTATGTGATCGGATCGTCAAAGGTATTCGGCCCCATGGGGTATGAGGCGTTTCCCTTTAACTCAATCGCTGAAGCATCAGCATTTGCTGCTGAAAACGGCGGCACTGCCGTCGGCTATGGTGGGGTCAGCGTTGAAAAAATTGTGCCGGAGTGGCGGTATCCTCCCAAGGTATATAAAACAACTGAATGATCAAAAAAGGGCTGCAATCCCATCCAGAAGAAGAGATGCGGCCATGCCGATCATCAGCATGCCGGAAAAAAGATCAAAGTGCCGCCGGTAACGACGGGCGATGACAGAGGCGCCCGTACCCAGAAGCAGCAGTCCCGGCAGTGTTCCCAGACCAAATGCAAGCAGAAACAATCCGCCCTCCATTGGCCGGCCGGCAGCCAATGCCCTTGAAAAGGCAGCAAAAGACAGGCCGCAAGGAATAAAGCCCATAAACATTCCGGTAATGACCATTAACCAGCGATCGGATCTTTGGAAGGCTGAACGGACAATAAAACGGTAACCCGGTATTATCTGGGGATTCGACACCATAAGCCATTCAGACTGCCCCAGGATGCCCAGCTGGCCAAGACCAAAGAGGGCCAGAAATATGCCTGCCAGCAAAGAAAAAACCAATTGTATGCGGGCCAGGGTTGCCAGGTAGTCAAGCCCTGTCACCGAGGCAAGTTTTGCCAGTGCCAGGCCAAGACTTCCCATGAGGACACCAATGCCCGTGTAGGTTATAATCCGGCCGGCATGATAACATAGATGGGAATCGAATTTCCCTGATTTACCGGGAAACGCAAGGACAAGCGGACCACACATGCCGAGGCAATGGCCTGTCCCGGAAAGGCCCAGCAAAAATAAGGATAACAGGGAGGATGCTTGCATCATTCAAGGGTTCCATTAGTTAGTTGGGGCATACATTGATATGAGTTGATTATCACTTTTGAGGGACTTAATTCTTTTGTAGGCCATTTTTCGTAGGGGCAATCCCCTGTGGTTGCCCTCGTTAGGGCAGGCACGGGGGCCTGCCCCTACAGCGGCCGACGTTAGAACCAATCCTTTTTTAAGTATAGTACCGAGGGATTGGTATTGCGTCAACCAAGGAAGCATCTGCTTAAAAAATAAGTCAAGAAAGGTCCGCACCAGATAAAAAAGGAGGGAATTTGCTAAAACTATTCACCAAAAAAATAATGGGTACCATGGCACTTTTATTTACATTGACGTTGGTATTGCTGCCTGTAACGGGAGCTGACGCGTTCGACGGGAAACACCCCCAAAGCGGCCTCAAGCCCTTAGACGAAAACAGGCAATTGCAGGTAAGTCCCGGGGATCGTTGTCCGGTTTGCGGAATGACTGTCATTCAGTATCCAAAATTTAATTGTGCCATCCAGTTAAAAAATGGAACCACGTATTATTTTTGCACGACCGGTTGTATGATTCGTTCCTGGATGCATCCTGAAATATACCTGGGTACGACAAAAGATATGCTTGAACGACCCATCGTTAGAGAATACTTTTCCGGACGGCAGATTGACGCCCATGACGCAATATTTGTATATGGTTCGGATGTCATTGGCCCCATGGGGCCGGCCCTCGTACCTGTTCTGGATGAACGCCACCTGGGGGTTTTCAAAAAACGGCATGGCGGTAAAACCCAGGTTCTTCTCAAGGACTTGAATGATGACAAGTGGTATGAAATGACAGGCAAAAAAATAGCAGAATAAATGAAGCATGAACCCTGCGATCGATTGGACACATCCAGATATGGCCTGATGGTGATAACCCTGGTAAGCGTTATTGCACTTGCTGTTATAACCATACTCACTATCCATACCCATCGCGATTCCCGGCAAACAACCCGGATGTGGATCACCTATTTAGCACTCCATACCCCTGCCGTTCTTCCATCAGGCCATGTCTTACGAACTAGCGGTCATTCAGGTCCGGCAATTGACCGGCGTCACAGTCCGTATTTGCCATTGATGGATTTTTCCCTGGAAAGCATCATGGTCGGCAGCCTCAAACCGGAAAGAGGAGAGATGCCATTAAAAGACTGATGTTTAATACCATGCAGATCTGGGCTTTCAGGGATCTTTTGCGGCGGCCTTTTGAATCCCTTCTCCTTGGCGTCACATTGACATTGACGGTTGCAATATTGGGGACCCTGCTGCTGTTTCCGCGGGCCCTGCATGATACGCTCAACACCTTATTAAAAGCGACACCCGCCATTATCCTGAGACGCCTTGATGCCACAGGCTTTTCTCCCTTGCCGGTTCAGGCGTCGGTCCTGGCTGCGGAAAGCGTTATCGGGGTTGTTTCTGTAAGGCCCAGAATCTGGGGCGTGGTCAATGGCCCGAATGGCCCATTGACCATCGTAGGGATATTAGAAAACAAAATACCCAAAGCCCTTGCCGGCGGCTTGACCCGGCTGCCGGAGCCGGGTCGGGTGATCATCGGGTTTGGCGTTTCCACCGGCCCATCTACCGACACCCTGAACTTGAAAGGCCAAATCAGCCGGAACTATCAGGTCATCGATCGGTTACCTGAAAAAACAAGCATGTTTACCCACGACCTGGTACTGATGAATCCTGAGGATGCCCGACAACTGATCGGTCTTCCCCAAGGCTATGCCTGTGACCTGGCCATTGACGTTTTCCATGAAAATGAGCAGGACGCCATCTTATCAGACCTAACCGCTTCATTTTCCTGGCCGGTGGAATGTGTCACAAGATTACAGAGCCAAGGGCTTTATGCAGGCCGTTTGAATCGCGGCAGGACGCTTGTGGCCATTGCAGTGATTCCTGGTGTGCTGGCGTTGTGCCTTCTGGTTGCGGTAAACACCCGAAAATCCATGGGACGGCAATCGGATCTTGGCATCATGAAGGCAATGGGCTGGACCACAGGTGATATTGTCCGATTTCAACTGTATCGGGAATTATCTGTCTGCCTGCCTTCGGTCTTTGTGGGCATCTGCCTGTCTTTTGTTCTGGTATACGGACCCGGCGCAGGCTGGGCAGCTGATTTTTTTCTTGGCTGGAACACCCTGCCCCCTTCCCTTTACCTTGAACCAACAGGCGCTGCAACCGTTGTGCTGGAAATGGCAGGGTTAATGCTGGTGCCCATGCTTGCGTCGGCTTTTTTACCGGCATTAAAGGGAGCAACCGCCGATGTTCATGATATGATCAAAGATGCAGGCAGTCGATGAGTTTTACAATTACATGCCACGATATAAGCGTTGTCTTCCCCATGGGAAACAAAAAAAAACGCAGTGTACTGGACAAAATAAATGTCAATTTTCAGGCAGGCAAAATAAACTTTATCACCGGCCCTGTTGGTGCCGGTAAAACCACCCTGCTCAATATCCTGGCAGGGCTCACCCGGCCGACATCGGGGGAGGTGACGGTAAACGATGAGAGAGTTTCCCGATGGACCGGACCCCACAGGGAACGATGGCGTCGGCAAGCGGGCATTATTTTTCAACACGATCATCTTCTCCATGACTTAACGGTGCTGGAAAATATCATGCTGCCCTTGATCCCCCTGGGTCTCCCCCTGTCCACATGCCGACGCCAAAGCATGGAAGCACTTAAAAACGTAGGGCTGTTGCACCATGCCGGCAGCTTAGCCAAATCCCTTTCAGGGGGGGAACGCCAGAAAACAACCATTGCCAGGGCAATCGTAAACCAGCCGCGCTTTATTTTTGCGGACGAACCCTTTGCTCACCTGGATGCTGACAGCGGCAGACAGATGATGGATCTGCTGCATCATCATGCCTGCCAAAATGCGGTTGTGATCGTTGCCGCCCATGGTTTAAACCAGGATACACTCCCGGAAAACGCCCTTTGCTACCGGCTGCAAAACGGTGTACTAAACCTCGATGATCGAGTAAACCCATTGAGTTCCTGAGGCGTATCATGTTTTGGCACCCCCTATTGCTGGCCGTCATATCATCACAATTTATGGCATTGCTTCTGTTGCTTGCGGCCTGCCCCGCATGGTTGAACACGGCACTGAACTGGGATCCGCTTGTCGCCGACCATCGGCAATTATCGCTGGAAACGAAGGCCGAAGGCGCCTCCATATTGGGAAGGGCCGCTTTCGGGTTATTCTTATTTTCCGGGGTGCTGCTTATTTTCGGTATCGCCAATATCTTTCATGAGGATATTCCCGGCGCAATGTGCGGTACCGGCGTGTGTCAGGCAATGTCCGCCGATGGCAGCACCCGATTGCTGTTGTATAACGGTCTCTTAATAATATTGATAAAACTATGGTATGAACTGGACAAGCTCAATCGCATGCTTGCGGAAATGCCGTTAACTGAAATATCCGCCCGCCTGTTCCTGACCATTCCCGTGGTGGCAGTATTAACATTAAAACAAACCTATGACTCATTTGCAGGGATCAGGCCGAACCAGCCGGTCGACTGCTGTGCTGTTGTTTACGATCAATTTTCAACCATAGAACAGGCAACCACTATTTTCGGCCTGGGGGATCATGTGTGGCTCATTGCTTTCATTGTGCTTAACACGCTGCTTTTAATTGTCTCAGTGGCCTTAAGCGTTTCAAGGATTGACCGTCCCTGGGAAAGATCCGCACTGGCCGCCATCACCTGGCTGTGGCTGCCCGTGTCAGCACTGATACTGGTTAATGTCCTGTCAGCCTATCACTATGAAGTGCTTCATCACCATTGCCCATGGTGCCTGTTCCTTCCCGAGCATCATCTGGTCGGTTATCCGCTTTATGGCGGGATGGCCTTTATAGGAATGGAGGGATTAACACTCTTCATACTTCCCCTTTTAGTGAAACACGACACTCGCATTTACCGGATCGCATTGAATCTTGGCCGTCAGGCAGCAAAAAAGATCGCCATGGCACAACTTCTTTTTCTGATTATAGCGGTTCTGCCGGCCATTGTCTGGCGGTTGCGCTATGGTGTATGGATGTCGGGATAAAACTTAAAAGACGAAACGCCTGCAAAAGCAGATCGGGAGAATATCTACCTTATGAAAGTGCTTGGAATCAATATCTCTTAAATACGTTTGCCCTGTTGCCCTGCTGTATTCCCCTTGTCAAATCACGGTAAACGGGATAAATTATTTTTTTCGAATCTTTGGGCTTGATTCTATTGTAGGCCATTTTTCGTAGGGGCAATCCCCCTGTGGTTGCCCTCGTCAGGGCAGGCACGGTGGCCTGCCCCTACAGCAGCCGACGTTAGAACAAATCCCGAATCTCTGGACATATAGTTATTTTTACAGAATATTCTAAACGTAATGTCAAATACCGGGAACTTGACGTAAAAAAGAAGGTGATGGAATTTATGAAAATACGATCTGCAATCATCCTTTTATTTTTTGTATTACTGTCCACCGCATCTACCTACGCAGCAGGAGGGGGCGGCTCAGACTCTCATAATGCGCTTGTTAATTTTCCGCCAAGTTTTGCCGGTTACCATGATGCAGATATCAAAGGGGTAGTACCAATCCTTAAACACCGTATCAGTCATACGCCATTTAACCTGGCTGCCTTTTTAATTTTTTTGGCCGCTATTCTTCACACCTTTTTGAGCAGTAGATTTCTCTACTACGCACATAAATGGAAAGCGGAACACCAAAAAGAGATTGAAGCAGGAAAGGCGTCGAAAAACTCCACCAGACTCGGCGCAGAAATTTTTCACTTTTTGGGCGAAATTGAGGTTGTTTTCGGCCTTTGGGCCGCAGTGCTGGCGGCTGCGATTGTTCTCTTCTATGACTGGCACACCTTTATCAGCTATATAAGCGGCGTGAACTATACTGAGCCGATGTTTGTCGTGGTCATCATGACCCTTGCGTCCTCCCGCCCTATTTTAAATCTTTCAGAAAAAATAATGAGCCGTGTTGCAATGGTTTTTAAAGGCACATTGGCGGCCTGGTGGCTGACAATTATGACCCTGGGGCCCATCCTAGGCTCATTTATCACGGAACCTGCAGCAATGACAATTTCGGCCATGCTGCTTGCCCGCAAATTTTATGAACTTAACCCCCATAACGCGCTTAAATATGCCACCATAGCCCTTCTTTTTGTCAATATTTCGGTTGGCGGAACCCTTACCAATTTTGCCGCCCCGCCGATCCTTATGGTGGCAACGCCCTGGGACTGGGATCTGACGTTCATGTTCACTAACTTTGGCTGGAAAGCTGTCATTGGTATTGTTATTTCCAACGCACTGGTTTTCCTGGTGTTCAAAAAAGAATTTTCCAAGCTTGAAAGGGACTTCAAGCTCTCTGTGCTGAAAAATGAAATCAAAGAAAAATATATTCATAGCGATGCGCTCAAAAAAAATCTGAGCATTGCTGAACAGCGAATCGGCAGCGATTTGCAGAAAGAATTCCAAAAAATTAAAGACGCTGCCAAAGATTCCGCAATGACAGACTGTTATATGGATGACACGGATTGCACTTTATTGGAGGAGAGCTTTGAGCAGGAGTTTGAGGACCTTAAGATTCAACAAATGAGTGTTTCCGTCCCGGGTCTGCTTCCCAGAGATAAAAGGCCCGCGCTCAACGATCCAAACTGGGACAACCGTTCCGGAGATGTTCCCGGATGGATTATAGCTGTCCATGTTGCCTTTATGATTTGGACCATTGCCAATGCACACTACCCCGCTATCTTTGTTTCCGGCCTGCTCTTTTTTATCGGCTTTAGTCATGTTACCTGGCCGTTTCAGAACAATATCAACCTGAAGTCCCCGATGCTGGTCGGCTTTTTCCTGGGTGGACTGGTTATCCACGGCGGCCTTCAAGGATGGTGGATTGCCCCGGTGCTTAGCAGCCTGGGAGAACGTCCTCTCATGTTGAGCGCCATGTTGCTCACGGCCTTTGACGACAATGCCGCCATTACCTATCTGAGTACTCTGGTACCTGGTTTCACCGACAGCCTGAAATATGCGGTGGTGGCCGGTGCTGTTACCGGCGGTGGTCTTACCGTTATCGCCAATGCGCCGAACCCGGCGGGACAGGCCCTTTTGAAAAATTACTTTAGTAACGGTATCTCGCCCATACTCCTACTCGCCTATGCACTGGTACCTACGATAATCATGGCCCTTTGTTTCCTTTTTCTATAACCCCCATGGGCTGACATAGCTTTTCATCGTGGTCCGGCCCACAAAGTATAAAAATTAAGGGGGATCACATCCCATGCTTTTTTTTCAGGCCCCGGAACTGGTCATAGGATAATCCAAGGTTTGCTGCGGCCTGTTTCTGATTGAACCGGGCTGCGGTCAGGGCCTGGGATAAGCGGAAGCGTTCAAGGGCAAGCACGGCTTTTTTCAACGGCAGATCGGCCAGTTCCGCCAATGGCAAAATTGCATCTTCATTGATGTCCAATACCGTTTCAGTGTCCCGGATTGACTTTTTATCAGCAGTCAAAACGGTTGTCCGACTTTCAGCTTGTTTGACTGATGGCGTCCCAGGCCCGGGCAGGGAGCCGTATGGCGATTCAAAGGGTGAAAAATCAATCCGGGTAATGACCGGGCCGTTTGTTTTATACACAGCGCGTTCCACCACATTTTTCAATTCCCGGATATTACCGGGCCACGCATGGGACTCAAGACCCTGGACCGCTTTTCTCCCAAATTCCGGCACTTGGTCAAACCCCAGTTCAAAGGCCATGCGCCCGGCAAAATGATTGGCAAGCAGCATGACATCCCCTGTGCGCACCCGCAGCGGAGGAACATAAATCACCTCAAAAGAGAGACGGTCCAGAAGATCCTGCTTAAAATGGCCAAGCCGGGCCATCTGGGCCAAATCCACATTGGCCGCCCCCACAATGCGAACATCGGTGTGGACAGGATTAACAGCCCCCACCCGTTCAAAGCGGCCGTATTCCACCACCCGAAGAATCTTTTCCTGGACTTCCATGGGGATATTTCCGATTTCATCCAAAAACAGGGTGCCGCCGTCGGCTTGTTCAAACCGTCCGATCCGACGGGTACCAGCCCCGGTAAATGCACCTTTTTCATATCCAAAAAGCTCGGATTCGATCAAGGTGGCACTTAAGGCAGCGCAGTTCAGCGTTACAAAAGGCTTTTGCCAGCGCCGGGATAAAAAATGCAGCCGTGCGGAAGCCAGTTCCTTGCCCGTGCCGCGCTCTCCTAAAATCAGTACAGGCCGGTCAATGGGCGCAACCCGGGAGATCTGTTCCTGGAAATTTAAAAACGTCTCGGACTGGCCCAGAGCCTCGGACATGCTCACAGACCCGGTGCGGTTATCCGTCGAATCGGTATAGACCAATTCCACCCCTCCAATAATGGTCAATTAAACTAATTTTTAGTATTTTATACCATAAAACAGTTAATAAAGCCACTTATAAAAACCCCGATAAATACATAACTGACTGAAATTCAATATAAATACAGACATAATATCGTATGGCACACTTTCTGCTGTTAAAAATAACAGGCGCAACAAATTTAACCCCTTATACAAGGAGAATTAAAATGGGTATTTTTACACGATTCAGAGATATTGTATCTTCAAACATTAACGCCATGCTGGACAAAGCCGAAGATCCTGAAAAGATGATCAAACTCATGATCCGGGAAATGGAAGACACCCTGATTGAGCTTAAATCATCCTGTGCCGCCACCATTGCCAATCATAAGAAAGTGGAACGTTTAGGGCAGGAAGCCCGGGAAAAAGAGGCGTTCTGGAACGAAAAAGCAGAACTGGCAGTAACCAAGGGACGCGATGACCTGGCTCGCCAGGCCCTGATGGAAAAACGCAGATTCAGCCAGCGTCTGGAAGTGGTGGAAACAGAGCTCGTTGACCTTTCAGGCATGGTGGATCAATACAAAAACGATATCACGGAACTTGAAAACAAACTGAAATCCGCCCGGGAAAAACAGCGCATGCTGGTCCAGCGACATATCCGGGCCCAGCATAAGAAACGGGCCAGACAGGAAATCCGCAGGGCAGACTCCACCGAAGTCATTAAGAAATTTGAAGAAATGGAAAATCATATTGAGCGTATGGAAGCTGAAGCCGACCTAGTTGATTTTGGAAGACGATCCAGCCTTGAAACCGCTTTTGATGATCTGGCAGCTGACGAGGAAATTGAAAATGAACTCAATGCATTGAAATCCTCCCAATCCGGCGCAATTAATGATACAAAAACCCAGAATTAAACCTGACACTCGATCATTAAGTGACAATTCCAAAGGAGGTTGACACATAGGATATGTGCAGCGTATTTATTGCAATCATCACTATTGGCGGGTCAATACTTGCCCTGGTCATTCTGGGAATAATCATCATCGGTATTATCCGGGCAGCCAAAACCGGGGGGCTTTCAAAAATTGAAAAAGACTCCCGGGCCGAAGAGACAAGAATGATCCAGGACATATACAATGCCCTGCCAAAAATGGAGGAACGGATTGAAGCCCTTGAAACCATACTTATCGAACGTGGGCACCAAAACCGTTAACGGCTGCTCGTTAACGGCTGTTTTTAAGACGCCTGAAAGGATAAACAATGAGATACCATAAAAACCGTTATCACCGTGCAGGAGCGGGCATGAGGGGGGGGCGGACAAGATCCGGCGGATTCCGTCAGAGAATGGGCCGCCTGACCGCATCCGAAGGCTTTTACCGCTCCAGGAGAGGTATAATCTTCGGCGTTTGCCGGGGCTTGGCAGAACATTTCAACTTTTCGGTATTCTGGACCCGGGTTATCGTACTTGTCCTGTTTTTATTCACCGGTTTCTGGCCGGTCGGTGTCCTTTATATTGTTGCAGGCCTTCTGCTTAACCCTGAGCCTGTCATTCCACTGGAAAATGAACGTGACGAAGAATTTTATCAGTCCTATACCCGGTCAAAATCCTCGGCCATCCAGCGGATTAAAAGAAAATTTGACAATATTGACCGCCGGATTCAGCGCATGGAAGATACGGTCACGTCAAAAGAATTTGATTTTAAATAAAAATAGTGTTAGGTCAGGAAGCAGAACAATAAAACGCATTGTTCTTTTCCTTTTTTTCGCCTGCCCGGCAACGGGCAGGCGTTTTTTATGTCAGACGCGCCAAGAATCCACTATGGCAATATCCATCGGCAAGGCCGTCCCCTTCTATATCTACCTGGAACCAGTCCCCGTTCATGCCGGCCACCGTTACAACCTGTCCGCTACGCAACACATCGACGATATCGTATTCCGTTCCGGGCCCTTCACGAAGCCGGAGTCCCCGGCGTGCGATGACTCTATATCTCGGCAGTTTCTCTTCTTCGATATTTGGCTCAACCTCCGGGAAAAATTCCGGATCAATGGGCGGGCGTTCCGGGATAATTGTCGGCACAGACGGTGCAGCAGGGTCTCCGGGCCAGGCGTGTATGGCCTCTTCAAGATTTTCTGCCCATGACATGTCTCCGTCAGACGGGTAATGCCCCCGCCCAAGCTCACGAATATTAATGTTCTGCAATTGAAGGTGGGGAAGTTCCCAGCTCAACGGTTCTAACCCGACTCTGTGGGCAAATTCGTGCAGTCGATGCCACCACTGCCGCCGTTCGCCCCTGTCGTCCCAGCTCCATTTACCGTCGATAAACAAAACAAAATCCCCGGCTACTCCGTATTGGTGATATGAACGCCATGGTTTTGCTTTGGTAACAATACGACCTTCCCTTGTGCGTCCCTGTGCATATAAATACTGCTGGCGCTGGGGCGACCGGAATCCCTCAAAAAGCCTGAATGGTAATTGCTCCTCCTCAAATAATTTTGTAATTGAAACTACCTTTTCCCGAAATACGGGATGTAAATGTTCCATTTTGGCTTCTCTTCTCATCAGAACCCTCCTTTTTTATTTTGATGACATTGCGGTACCAATGTCAGGGTATTTTTTGCATGGGCCTTAATTGCGGCATCTGAAAACCACCATGAAAAACGTAAGCGTGAATCAGACAACCCGAGATTAATGCATACCCCTCAAGCCATTGAAGAGAGAACACGTCGTCATCATTGGCGAAGAAACAAGCCTGCTTGTTCTTCCCCCCCTTTGAATAATGTGAAAAGGGATGTTGGGGACTACTAGTCTTGGACATCTTAGCATAATGCCAATTTACACTGGTTTGAAAGATGATACAAATTAGAAAATCGTGGCCGCTCCCCAATGTTATGCTCGTTCTAATGGTTTTTCAACATAATTACGACCAAGATTAAATGCACAGTATGGGTTCACACAAGAATGGATAGCCTTTCAGCGCGGTAGGTGGGTACGCTTTTTGTGCCCACCGGTTGTCCATAAACTTGGACCCATCTAATTTATCGTTCAAGTACAAAATATTATACATAAAATGGTGGGCAACGCGGCGCTTTTGCCCTACCTACCTGGCTTATTTTAGGCTGGAAGTAAAATCATAAAAGTCCTTGATCGGGAATATTTTTCACAAAAAAGCTTAAATTTTAGGTATAAGTCCTTGATCGGGAACTTTCCCTTGCTTTCCCCATGGTAAAATATTAAAAGTCCCTGATCGAAAACTTTTAACAAAAAGAGTCGCCCAATGCAACAGACAACGCCATCCACAAAAATAGAAACCCCCGAGGAATTGGGCCGATATCTGCTCAAGGAACGTCGGAATCTAAAATTAACCCAGAAAGAGATTTCAGAATTTACCGATGTGGGCCGGAAATTTGTACTTGAACTTGAAAAGGGCAAACCCACCGCCCAGATTGGAAAGGTCTTTGAGGTAATCAATGCCCTTGGCCTGGAACTCCATCTGGTTAAACGTGGAGACCTGTGATCATGGAATCACTGAATGTTTATTTCGGACAGATTCTGACAGGTATCCTCTCTCTTAACACGGATCGGTCATTTTCATATCAATATAATAAACATTGGATGGAATCGCAGGATGGATTTCAATTGTCCGTTTCCCTGCCCATGCAGGAGGCGCTCATCACCGGCAGCCATGTCCGTGCTTGTTTTTGCCAACCTGCTGCCGGAATCCGCTGTAAGAAACAGAGTTTTCGGAAAAAAATGCCAAAAAAATGGGGGGCCTGCTGCCGGAAATCCCTGATCTGCTTAATGAAACAGAGTCCGGCAGATCCTGCAGAGGACGGCATGAATTTCCCTTGGGCTCTCTGGAAAAAAATGATCCTGAAACCGACGATCATGCTCCTTAAAAAAATGTTGGGCTCGGGATATGGGGCGACAATTTTGCGCCGGCGGTTGTCCAAAGATATGACTCTCCCTGCTTCCGGATGGGGTGTTGCCCGAAAAGATCGCCTGATCGCTATTTGCTTACCGGCCCATGTCTGACAAGCAGCTGGCCGATGATATCAGGCTTTCTCCCAATGTCCTGAAAAAACACCTGGCTGCATTCTGTACCCAATTGACGGCTACCATAGATACCACCGTCACCGGTTTTATTCGGGAATTCGGTGAAAACGACCTAATCCGGTCCATTGCAGATACAGCCGTAAAAAGAGCTGTTAAGACCATGAATTTATTTAAACCCAGAAAGAAGAAGGGACAATGAAACTGATGATCTGCGGCAAGGTCGGTTTCTAATTCAGAGGGACATAGAGGTCCCCTGAATTCGTTATACCCAATGGTCTGAACAGGCCATTTTAATAGCCAAATCAAGAAAACTGAGTCAAGAGCAGACTTGACCCTTTTATTAAGCCCCTATACCGTAGATGGTCGGAAGCAACCAGGAAAGCGTTATCCACATTATCAGGACCAGTGGCACGCCAATCCGAAGAAAGTCATTGAAGTGGTATTTTCCTGCGTTCATAACAAGCAGATTGGTCTTGTAGGCCATAGGGGTGGCATAGCTCATGTTTGCACCGAACAGTACCGCAAGGACAAACGGTTCGGGTGGTTGCCCCATTTGGGTAGCAATGGAAACGGCGATGGGGGTGCCAATGACCGCTGCTGCGTTGTTGGAAACGATGTTGGTAAGAATGCCTATCAAAAGCATCAGTCCGCTGATCACGAAAGTCGGCGAAGTGTCCCCTGCCAAAGTCACAAAAATTTGTGCCAGGTAATCCGCACCACCGGTCTTGAGCATCGCAACGCCAATGGCGAGACTTGCGGCCACGATAAGGATGACCTGCGCATTCAATGCGTTCGTGGCATCTCGCCATTCCAGGCATCCGGTGAAGATCATCATCAACGCTCCGAGCGGTGCGCTGATGGCGATGGGCAGAAACCCTACGGCGGCCGAAATAACAATGCCCAGCATAATAAGCAGGGCCACCGGTGCCTTCCCTTCAAAAGGCAGATCCGTCGTGGCATCGAGCACGAGAAAATCCTTTTCTTTTTTGAGACCGGCGATCTGTTCCCGGGGACCCTGAACCAGGAGGATATCCCCGCCCTTCAGACGGATATCCCCGATTTTATCGTATAACTTTTTTGGGTGCCTGCTCGCCCTGTGTATGGCCAGCGCAATCATCCCGTACCGATCTGCGAATCGGATTCCGTTAAGAGTTCTTCCCGCAAACCGGGAGCCTTCAACAAGAACAACCTCCGCGATCTGCTGATTTTCATCCTCTAACGGGTGCTCATCGTCAACAGGTGCGACCATGGCGTCATCCGCATAGAGCGTTCCCTCCAGTACCTTTTCAAATTCCTTCAGACGATCGGGCGTGTCACGGATAATCAGGTGGTCACCGGCTTTCAGTACCAGGGTGGGAAAAGGTATCAGGAAGTTGTTAAGCCCGCGTTCTACGCTCATGACTTTCATGGACCCATCGACTTTTTTTCCGGCTTCGTCCAGTGTCATTCCTTCAATCGGGGTTCCTTCTATAATGACAAGATGGGCGGAAAAAACCCTGAGAGAGGTGTCTGCCAGGGTTGGTTTACGCTCCGGTATAATCCGAGGCGCAACGAGCCAGAGATAAGCGATGCCGACGCTTCCGGCAATAGCCGCCGGCACCATGAAATCGAACATATCCATCCGCTTTAAGCCCATGTCTGAGGCCACGGAGACTACCAGCAGATTCGTGGAGGTTCCGATGGTGGTGCACGTGCCCCCCAGCAGAGTAGCGAATCCCATGGGCATCAACACGGAAGAAGCCTTAATACCCGTACGCAGGGAAACGTTGATCAAAATGGGAAGAAACAATACGACAACGGGGACATTGTTTATGAACGCGCTGATAAAGGCCCCAACCACAAGGGTCAACAGCAGGGAAAGGCTCGGACTCACCTTCCAGAGCCGTGCCATCACCCTTCCCACGGGTTCCAGCGCCCCCGTGCGGACAATTCCCTGTCCGGCAATCATCAGGGCGCAGACGGCAACCAGCGCCTCGTGTCCGAAACCCTGGAAAAAGTCCACGGCGTGTAAAACGCTCCCATCCACCTGGAACGGAAAGAGTTCGAACCCAACGGCCAGACCGATGAGCACCAGGAAGCTGGAAGACTCGAGGGGTATCTTTTCACGGGTGAACAGGATCAATGCGACAACGGCAAGGATCAGCACGGCCACGGCATGGACATTGGGCGGCGGAGGAAGGGTCATATCGTGTAACTCCATGTTATAACCATTTGCTATTTTATTATCTTTTCTAAAAGTTCTTTTGCGCGTTTTTTGTATTCTTCTTCACTAATGTCACCATCATCAAGTGCTTTTTTCATCCTTTTAAGTTTTTCATCCGCAATTTCTCGTTCTTGATCTGAAAAGTTTTTCCATGCCTTCCATGCTTTTGAAACAGCTTCATAAGAAAAGGTGCCGCCCGTAACAGCATAAACAACAATCCAACCTGTAGCTCCAATAACACCAGCAGGTGCGAATGCAGGTATACTGAGCAAAACACCAACGGCAGTTGCACCAGCTAGTAATGATTTTATGAAAATATTATTTTGAATCGAAAGAGGGATGAAATTTAAGACTACTTCTTTGATTTGTTCTGCTGAAAGACGAGCCATGAAACGATCTCCTACTTATTGAATTAATAACTTTGCGGCATTAATGTCAGGGTCTTTTGTGCATGGGCCTTAATGGCGGCATCTGAAAACCACCAGTACTGGATAGAACCATCCATAAAACCGTCAACCAAGTCTTTCTGGTGGGGATGAAAGGTACGGCCTACCGCCCCGCCCGGCAACACCGCCATGAGCTTTTCATCATCCCCCATATCCGCCACAAAGCGCAGGGATGCACAATGGGTCACGGCATAGGGGGTATCAAAATCATACCACCCTCGATACAGCGTTTCACCGGAGCCGCCCATGGGCATAGGTCCTGTACCAAGCAAAGCCTTCAGTCGCCCTTTACGAACAAGGGGATTAACCAGTTCAAGGGTATGCAAATCCCCCCAGCGCCATTGGGCGGGGTTATCACCAAGAACCTGGGACAATTCCTTCCGGGCGGCATGGGCAGCCCGGACAAAAAGATCCGCCATGGTTTCTGTTTTACCGGTAGTGCGTATATCATCAAAAAAGAGACTCTCACCGGCCAGCACAAACTGCAAGACGCGCTCCTGCCAGTAATACCAGGCATTCAACAGCGTCCAAACCTTTTGTGGCCCCAAATCATCTTCAAACACAGCCAGTGCAAAATGCCGGTATATGGCTTGAAAAACCAAAGGCCCTGCCTTTTCAGGATCATCTTTAAAATCCCAATCCGCCAGAATTCGCCCCAGATCTTTTGTATCCCCGTTTGCCAGAAGAATCCGTGCCATAATCGGTGCGATACGCCGGGCCATGACATTACCTGTATCCCTTTGATATTGCCACATATCCAAAGGTGTCTGCTTGGCTTTGTCTGCCATGAGTTCCTTTAGCCTCGCATAACGGAATGACGGTGCAAAATAGGATGAATAATAATGGGGAAAGCCTGTATCTACGGTTTTATTATTGCAGGTGCCCACCCATTTTTTATCCGGGTTGATCTGCCCGGGCATCTGATCCGGGGCAATCCAGCCCTGCCAGTTGTCTGTGCTGTCTTTGACCACATGAGGAAACGTGCCGCCGGTCCTGCGCAGGGGAATCCGACCGGATGTCTGATGGCCGATATTGCCTGAATCGTCTGCAAACACCCAGTTAAAACAGGCCATGGTCAGGTCCTGCATGGCCCGGGAAAGATCTTCGGCATTTTTTGCCGTCAGCAAATCCAAAAACCCGATGTCAGGGGTCATGGACTCAACCGGTGCAAATCTAAGCGTAAACACTCTATTGCCCTCCAGACCCTTGAGAACCTTAGACACCACCGGCCCCCTGCGGGTGGTCCGGATATCCAGATCTTCCGTGCGAAAGCCGCCGGGTGCCTCCGTATCTTTAATTTTCAAACGTTCTTTAATATGCCCAAAGGCAATGGAATTGCTTCCCTCCAGATAGTGGTCCGGATTTCCCGAATCAACGGTTTCAATATAAAGGTCCACCATGTCACCATAATTGTTGGTGGCGGACAACGCAATGTGCTCGGTGCGCCCCACACCCATTCCCGGGATGCCGGGGATCTGAACGCCAACGGCCCGGATACCGGGGCAGATCAGTCCTGCCGGATACCAGACCCCCGGCAGTATTCTTGGGTCCAGGTGGGGATCGCCGGACAGCACAGCAGACCCGGTGACGGATTTTTCCGGAGCCATGGCCCAGTTGTTACTGCCCACCCGCAGCATCCGGTCCCCGGCAAAGGCCAAAAGGCCCGGGTCAAACGGCAGGGCCAACCCAAGGTTCTCCTTGGGCGGCATGGCAATAACACCTTTGTCATCAGGGTCATCCACATTGATATTCAAAGGCAGCAGCATGGCGGTTTTTTCATATCCCAGGGTATCCAGAAGCATCTGGGAAATAATCTCCGTGGTCAAATTGGCTGCCGTGGAATATCCCATATAAAACAGTACACCAAGGCAGTCTTCCACCTGCCATAAATCCGGTTTGATCCCGGCCATACGAAATTCCAAAGCAAGGTCATCCGGGCATTTTTTTATGAAGGTATTTATGCCGTCCACATAGTGTTGGAACTGTTTCCGCAAGTCAGGATTCAATATCCGGGCCTGTTTTTTCGCCATGCGTAAAATTCCGATGGTGCGCATGCGGACATCCAGGTCCCTGGCCTTTGCCCCTGCCAATTCGCACATCCGCCCTTCATAATACATCCGGGTCATCTGCATCTGGAACAGCCGGTCCTGGGCCGTGACAAACCCTTGCGCAAACAACAGGTCCTCAATATTTTCGGCATGAATATATGCAATACCCGAATCGTCCCGGGTGACGGTCACGGGCCGGCTTAGGCCGGCAAGATTTAATTGTCCGTTATCTTGGTAGTCATTAAACTGGGGCAGAAAGAAAAAAAGAATCACACAGCAAACCACCAGCAAAGCGATGGCGATACCAACACGCCGAATCCATTTCATGGCGACTCCTTGAATTTTTTAAAAATATCGCATGATATGCCCTTGGCAACGGCAATATCAACAGAGGTGACACAACTCTACCGGTTATTTTTTTGAAACGGGTTACGCCACATCCGATAAGGGGAGTTCATTATAATTTTTCCAAGTAGATGCGCTGCAGCCGGCGTGGTCATGATAAAAAACAACATAATCCCAATAACCCGGGAGGTTACAGCCATATCCTTGAAAAACAGGGCGACCGCAAGCACTATCATTCCGATACCAAAGGTGCCTGCTTTAGTTGCCGCATGGGTCCGCATGTAAATGTCCGGCATTTTGAGAATACCCAAGGCCGCCATAAAGGTAAAAAAAGTACCGGCGATAAGGCAGATGGCCATCAGAATTTCCATGGGGGCTCCTCCTTGCTTTTTTTAGATTGAATCAACCGGGCTTTCATGAATGACACAAATGCCACGGTGCCCACAAAAACCACCAGGGCCAGTGTGATTGCGACATCCAGAAAAGCGGTCTGTCCGCTGGTGATGGTAAACACAGCAATGAAACTGATGGTAATGGACCCGATCAAATCCAGGGCGATGAGCCGGTCTGCGTGTGTCGGGCCTATAACCAGACGAATAAATGCCAGCACAAAGCTGACCAGCAATCCGGTGAAGGTAATGGTCACAGCCATGGTCATCAGATTACTCACGTGTCACCTCCAGCAGTTTTTTTTCCAGTCCGTTTTTAATCCCGGAAATGACGTCATCGTGATCCTGGGCAAACATGGCGTGCACAATGAGATGGGATTTTTCCTCGGTGATATCCAGACTTAGTGTTCCAGGAGTTAACGAGACCATATTGGCAAGCAGGGTGACCTCAATATCCGTCTTTGCATCCAAGGGAATATGAACAATGTCCGGGACACTTTTAGGGGTCGGCGTCAGTACCTCCCAGGCAACCCGTAAAACCGACATCGTCATTTCGTAATGAAAATAAACCACCAGAACAACTGAAGCCCTCAATCGTCTGAAATAAGATTTATTCTGACCAAAGGGGCGAGTCAACCAAAGGCAGCCCAGGCCCAGCAGGAAACCGATAACAAAATCAATGATGCCGTAGGCATTGTTGACCAGAACCCAGGCACCGGCAAATAACAAATTTAGGACAAAATAAATCATCATTTTTCTCCCAGTACGGCCTTGACGTAGAAAATCGGATCAAGCAGCTGAACCGCGGCGCGGTCGGCATACTGAAAAAAGGGTTCTGCAAAAAGCCCTATGATTATCGTGATCAGGGCAAAAATGCCTATGGGCACCAGGTACAAACCTGTTTCTGTAAAGGTCACCGACGGGGACGGTGTTGCGTCGCTCGGTGCGGACTCCCAGAATACCTGGTTCCATATCTTTAACATGGAGTAGACCGTGAGCACCCCAACAAAAAGGGCTGTTGCAGCCAGTATGGTGTGACCGGTTTCAAGACTTGCCCGGACAACTGCAAATTTACTCCAGAAACCGGACAGGGGCGGAAAACCGGCCAGTGAAAATGCCGGTATCAAAAACAAAACGGCGACCAACGGCAGGGATCGGTAGACACCGCCCATGTCTGACAAATGGTCACTGCCGAATTTCCGGTTTAAAAACCCACCGATGAGAAAGAGGTTTGCCTTTACGATAATATGATGGATCAGATAAAGGATGGAACCGGCCAAGGCCAGCCGGGTGTAAAGCGCAAGACCGATAATGATATACCCAACCTGACTGATGATATGAAAAGACAATATCTTTTTTATCGTGAAACGGCTGGCAGCCCCCAGAACACCGGTCAGCATGGTCAGACCGGAAAGCACAATTAAAATGGTCTGCCAGATGGTTCCTTCAAAGGGAAGGACAAGAGTGAATATCCGCATCATGGCATAAATGCCGACTTTGGTCAGCAGGCCGGCAAAAAGGGCTGCAATACTGCTGGGAAGGGTGTGGTAGGAGGCCGGCAGCCATGCAAACACAGGAAACAGGGCTGCTTTAACCGAAAAAGAAAATAAAAACAGCCCGCTCAAAAGAGAAATAAATCCAGGGGAAAGCGTATGGGTTTTAAAATGGAGCCCGGCCAGGTTCAGCATACCGGTGGCCCCGTATAGCAGCCCGATGGCCAGCAGCAGGGTTATGGTGGAAATCAGGTTTAACAACACATATTTAATGCCGCCGTGTAACTGTGTTATGTCGGCATCCAGAGTCATCAGGCCGAAAGAAGCAATCAGCATGACTTCAAACCAGACGTAAAGGTTAAACAGATCTCCAGTTAAAAAAGCGCCGTTGACACCGGTCAGCAAGAAATGTATCAACAGATGAAAGCGTGGATATGAGGGATTGGAGTTAAGGTCTGCCGCTGCATAAACAACCACGCCCAGCCCGATCAGCCAGGTCACCGCGACCATGGCGGCAGATAAGAGATCCGCGGCAAAGACCACACCGAAAGGTGCCGGCCAGCTCCCCAGCGATACGGCCTGGGGGCCGAGGATGTATACCCGGTGCATCAACAGAATACTAACGATCACGCCCAATCCGCTTGTTACCCAGGATATGGCAGTGACCGCCCGGTTATATTTTCTGAATAGATAAAGAAAAAATGTGCTGCACAATGGAAAAATAACAGGAAGTATGATCAGCCAGTTCATCATTATTCCCCTTTTTCCGACTGGTCCATATGGTCAGCGTCTGCTGAGCCTGAATCGCTAACGGCCCGGTAGGTTAAACTCAGGCAAAAGATCAATACACCAAAACCGATGACAATGGCAGTCAGAATCAATGCCTGGGAGAGTGGATTGGCAAAATCGCCCTCAAGGGTTACAGCGCCTGGCGGAATTATGGGAAGGGCCTCTTTTGAAAGCTGCCCGGCAGTCAGGATCGCCAGGTTGATGCCATTGCTCAACAGGATAAAGCCGAAAAGAATGCGAAGCAGGTGAGGTTCCAGCATCAAATAAATTCCGGCGGCGACCAGCATGCCGGTGATCAGACTCAACAGCAGATGCATTATAATAACTCCTCGGCCAAATCGAGCAGAATGGAAAGCACTCCGCCGATTACGGCCAGGTAAACCCCGACATCAAAAAGCAAAGGGGTTCCCAAAGTAGGGCCGGTTTTCAACCAGAGCCCTGTTAAGTATGCTTTGCCTGAAAATGCGGCAACAAAACCTGATCCCAGGGATAAACCCACCCCGGTTAAGGCTATCATTCCGGGCGATAAACCAATGCGTTTTCTGACATAATGGGGGGATTCGGAAAGAATCAACAGCGCAAAGGCAATCACCGCAATCAGTGCCCCGATAAAACCGCCGCCCGGCTCATTATGTCCTCTGAAAAGCAGATAGAGAGAAAAAAGGAGCATAATCCCGATAACGATGTGGGCGGTTGTCTTGAAAATAACGGATTTCATCGATCTGTCCTTTTCTTTTTCAGCAGGATCGCAGAGGCCCCCAGCGCAGCCATCACCACAACCGTGATTTCACCCAGGGTATCAATGGCCCTGAAATCCACCAGAATGACATTGACGATATTTCGGCCATGGGCCGCGATCAGACTATTGGCGGCAAAGTAGTCGATCAGCGTTGTATCCGGATGTCCCGTACTCATGGCGTAAAGCACTCTGAAAACACCGGCACCAATAGTTACGGCGATTGCCGTATTCAGCATCCGTCTTCCAGTCGTATAGGGCAGAACATCCGAGAATTTCGGCAGTCGGCCAACAATTATTACCAGGAAAATAACGCTCAGTGTCTCCACCAGCAGCTGGGTTTTAGCCACATCCGGCGCATTGTAGAACATTAAAAACAAGGTGGTGATAAAGCCTGCCACACCCAGGGAGACAATGGCCAGCAGGCGGGAGTGGGACAGGATAACCGTGGTGACGGCAGCGGCCAGTCCCAGGGCCAGCAAGACTTCATAAAAGCGGATGCTCTGCAAGTCGACGATGTCAGGTATGGGGAGTGCAGGAACATTAAAAAGAAACACCAAGGCCATCAGAAAAAAGAGCATAAAAATATACCCGGTCAACCGGCCATGCTGAAGAACGGAGGTCAGCGCTGATCCTGACCGGATGATCCCGTTGACGATCAGCTCGTAACATTGGCTGCCGGTCGGCAGCATGCGGGTGGAGCGATCAATGAAACGTTTAATCCGGGTATGGTATTTAAAAAGGATAAATGCAAATAACAATGACACAGCGCTCAAAGCCAGGGGCATGTTCAGGCCCTGCCAGAGTTTTAAGCTTTCGTATCCGGCATTGGGGGCGACAGCCTGGGCGGCCGGAATAATCAGCGTTGTATTGACCCAATGCAGGCCCAGGGTGGTGGCCCACAGTTCGAATATGCCAAGACAGACCGGCGGAATCCACAAAAAAACGTATTTTTCAACAGGACTTGCCGGCACGGTCCGGGCATCCGGTTTGGAAATAAACGGACGGACCACCACCAAAAGCGCCATTGCCCCCATCAGGGCATTGACAAACACCAGCAAAATTGTGGGCGCATAAGATATTTGAAGTGCTGCCTTGTACATATATTCTTTACTCAAAAATCCAGGCAGCGGCGGGACACCCGCCTTTGACAATGCGCTCAATCCGGCAGCGAAAAAACTGAATTTAAGTATCCGGCCAAGTCCGGCAACCTGGTCAATGTTCCGCGTACCCGTGGCCTTATCCACAGTGCCGATGACCATGAACAGGGCCGCCTTATACAATGCATGGGCGATAGTGAACATCAACGCTGCCGATATGGCATACCGGGTGCCCAAGGCCAGAAGGAAGACTATCTTGCCAAGGGCCACATTGGTGCTGTAGGCCAGCATCAACTTTAAATCCCTTTGTTGCAGTGCGACAACCACTGTCCAGACCGCTGTAATGCCGCCTGTTAAAGCAAGAGACCAGAACCACAAGTCGCTTTGGCTGAATACGGGTGCAAGACGGGCCAGAAGATAAATTCCTCCCTTTACCATGGTGGCTGAATGCAAAAAGGCACTGACCGGTGCCGGGGCGGACATGGCCCCGGGCAGCCAGAAATGAAAGGGAACCTGGGCGGATTTGGTAAAAGCACCGATCAGGATCAAAATCAGTGCCGGCGCAAATCGTTTATCTGCGGTGAATACGGCGCCGCGACTGATGATTTGATCCATTTCCCAGGTTCCTGCCATCTGCCCCAGCAAAATCAACCCGGCCAGCATGGCCAGGCCACCTGCACCGGTCACAAGCATGGCCTGAAGCGCATTTTTTCTGGAAACTTCCTCATCGTGGTTAAATCCGATCAGCAGGTAGGACGTCACCGTGGTCAGTTCCCAGAAAATAAACAACAGCAGCAGGTTCCCGGCCAGGACCAGCCCAAGCATGGCCAGCATGAAAAGTGTCAGATAGACATGAAACAGACCGCTTAAGGGCTTGCCTTTCATGTAATGGAAGGCGTAAAGCTGGACAAACAGACCGATGCCGCAGATCAACCATGAAAAGAGCATGCTCAAACCGTCAAGCCGGATTGAACATGAGGCCCCCAATGACGGTACCCAATCCCAATGCCGGCTGACACCCAAAGGGGTATACAAAACACAAAGCCCAATGAGTAAAAACAGGTGTAACGCAACGGAAAAACCCATTATCGTTTTTTGACTAGTCATCTTATGATCCAAAATCCGCTCCCGCCCCGCCTATTTCGGCTTTTTGTCTTTATGTATTTCATGGTTATCCCCCGGAAAGATTGGATCAAACATGGAGAGACATGTTTGAGATGAGTTAATTACCAAAAAATACCCGATGCTCATGGCAAAAACCACACCAGCTATGGCCCATACGTATTCCGGGCTGGTTTTGTTGAAGTCAAGAATGATAACTTTCCGGGCAATGGCCATCAGGGCGGTTGCCATGACAATCTGGACATGGATCACATCTTCTCTCAGATAAATACATATGTTTACAAATATTTCAATGGCAATGAGCACCGCCATAAAGGCCCCGAAAGTGGCAAGGATATCACTGATGGTCAGCAGGAATCTGGGTGGTGAGATTAATTCTTTATACAAGACCCAGCACACATCAACCACCCCCCAAAGAATAACAGCCGTCATAATCAGAGCCAGAACCCTTACGGCAAATCGGATGATGGCACGAAGTCTCAAAATCAGGGCTTCATCGCTTTGGTCATGATGATCCATTCTATTTCTCCTGTATAAAACGAATTATTGTTGTGATGTAAATGCTTCTAAAATATTTAATCCCTGGCCTTTTTCTTTAACCGCCAGAAGCGGTTTGTGTGTTGTCCTGATCAAGCCTTCAGTGATACTGCCCAGAAGTATTGCAGCAATATTGCCGCTTCGACCCCGGGCCCCGACAACGATCAGGACGTCCCCCAGGCTTTCTGAAAAGTTTCGGATACTGCTGACAACATTTTTATCTTTTTTAAAAACCGGTTTGATATTCACGGATTTAAGATCAACCTTGGACAAGGCGAGCCGCAATCTTGATTTTGCGTTCTCAAGCATGATGTCGGCAAATTCCTCGTAAGTCTTCCCTGTTTTATGGTGTCCGGCCGGGACCTGATAATTATTCAATATGTAGAGATGATCAAGGTTTGCCGCCTTTGCAAATGCACTGCCTACATCCAGTGCATTTAATGAGTAATCACTGAAATCTGCAGCCACAAGGATTTTATCAAAATACGCGGTGGTATTGCTTGGAATAACCAGGACAGAGCAAAAGGCTTTACGGGCCAGCTTTTCCGGTAGCCAATTGAAATCGGCCGAGTCGTCGGCATGATGACCGACGATCAAAAGGTCTATATCATAATTTTTCGTACACGAAATCAGCATGCCCAGCTGAGGCCCTTCTATGGACTTGAACGAAACTGCAGTGTCTTCATGGCCGTTGAAATGCTCACCCACGATTTTTTGCATTTGATTTTTCACCATCGCTTCCGGCGGTGAATCTAATTGAGGGTAAATCTTCCTGATCTCTTCAGTGATATCAAACGAGTCATACACATATACAAACAGGACCTCCTCTGACTTGGTCATCCGGGAAATGAACCCTGAATATTTAACCAAACGCCGATCATGTTCGTCCAGGTTCAGGCAGACCATCAGTTTTTTATATCGATACATACATTATCCTTTCAACGCAGACCTAAATTTTGAACAAAACCATCATAGACTGCCGTGTACTATCCGTCAACAATATCCAAATCCACACAGTGCTGACGCATGAATAAACCGGGCCTTAATCATTATTTGGTCCAAACTGTAGGGGCGGATTCCATATCCGCCCCCTAATTTTGCGCCAACACCTTCCGCAGTTTGATTGCCAGATCACTTTTCGAGAACGGTTTCTGGATAAAGTCCACAGCCTCGTCCAGGATACCGTGGTGGGCGATCACGTTGGCGGTATAGCCCGACATGAACAGGCACTTCAGACCGGGATAAAAGGAAAGGATGTTTTTGGCCAGGTCCCGACCGTTCATTTCGGGCATCACCACGTCGGTCATAAGCAGGTGTATATGGCCGGCATGTTCCGCGGCCAGGCGGACGGCCTCACTCGGTGTGGAGGCCCCCACCACGGTGTAGCCCTGCCGCTCGAGCATCATGGTGGTCGTTTTCAGAACCGACGGCTCGTCCTCCACCAGCAGGATCGTTTCGTGACCGCGTTCGCTCGGTTTATCCGCCCCCTTCTCCGGCACCGGGGCCGTCTTGGCCTTGTGGCGCGGCAGGTAGATCTTGAACGTCGTTCCCTGGCCCGATTCGCTGTAGACATTAATGAACCCGTTGTTTTGTTTCACCGCGCCGTAGACCGTGGCCAGACCCAGGCCGGTGCCTTTGCCGACGTCCTTGGTGGTGAAGAACGGCTCAAAGATATTGGCAAGAGTCTTCTTGTCCATGCCACAGCCGTTGTCGCTCACGGCCAGCATAACGTATTCTCCGGGCGTAAATCCCGCATGATTCCTGCAATAAGCTTTGTCGAAAGCGGCATTGCCGGTTTCAATGGTCACTTTGCCGACACCGGTGATGGCGTCCCGGGCGTTGACGCACAGGTTGGCCAGGAGCTGGTCGATCTGGCCGGGATCGATCTTCACCGGCTGGACATTTTCGCCCGGAATCCAGGCCATATCAATATTTTCGCCGATCAGCCGCCGCAGCATTTTGAGCATGCTTTCCACGGTCTTATTGAGATCAATCACCCTGGGGGCCACGGTTTGTTTGCGGGCAAAGGCCAGCAGTTGCCGTGTCAGGTCGGCCGAGTGCTCGGCGGCCTTTCGGATTGCCTCCAGGTTCTTTCGAAAGGGGCCATCAGCAGGCTGATCCTCGGACAGCATTTCGACATTGCCGAGAATTATGAAAAGCATGTTGTTGAAGTCGTGGGCCACGCCGCCGGCCAGACGGCCCACGGCTTCCATTTTCTGGGCTTGGCGCAGTTGCGTTTCCAGTTTTTCATGTGCAATTTTTTGGCGGGCCTCTTCTCGGATGGCGAACAGGATCGGCGCGGTATGCGCGGCCGCGGCTTCCAGGAGTTCCCGGTCCTCCTGGTCGTATCCCCCCGCCTTGTTGGCCACGACAAACTGGCCGATCAGGGTGTCGTGGTGCACAATGGGCGCCGCCAGAGCGTTTTCCAAGGCCATATGCCCTTGGGGAAGCCGAAGGTTTTCGTTGGCGACCAGAGTCCGCTTTTCCAGCAAGGACCGGCCCCACAGCCCGCCCCAGCCGGACCGGGGAAAGACGATGCTCTCTTCGGCCACCTGGTTTTGATCCCAGACGTCGCGCGTTATGGAGGGGCAGACCAGGTTGCCCGCCTCGTCGATGTATCCGAAATAGCCGAACCGGCTCTCAAGGAGCCTCAGGATGACATCGAGAACACCGGCAAAGACCTCGTCCCCAAAGGTGGTCAGGAAAACGGTGGCGATCCGGTTGTACAGATCAAGGGATCGTTGTTGCCGGCTCAGGTCCTTTTCGGCCTGTTTGCGGTCGCTGATGTCCAATACGTGACCGAGAAAGCCAAGCGGGTCACCATTCGAATCCCGTATCAAAGATGCGGTCAGATGCCCCCAACGGACATCTCCGTTCTTGCGCACAAAACGCTTCTCCAGGCTGTATTTGTCGATCTCGCCGCGACCCAGGCGAGACTGCAGGCGGAGGTTCTCCTCCAGATCATCCGGATGGGTAAAATCCTTCAGTAAAAGGTTTCGAATCTCGGATTCATCGCGTCCCAGCAAATCGCCATACGCCTTATTGGATGCCAATAGGCGGTAATCCAGATCGACGAGAGCAATCCCAATCGGAGCATTCTCGAAAATACCGCGAAACCGGCTTTCGCTCTCGCGCAACGTTCCGGTCGTCCGGGCCAGCTTGATGCGGGCGTAGGACAAGCGGGAGATGACGTTGATCAGGTTGCAGTAGAAGGTCATGGCCCGGTCGACGGTCTCGCGGGACCAGCGGGGGATGGCAAGGTAGGCCTTCAGATACGCCGCTTCGTCGAACCCGTAGCGGCGCGCCTGTTCCCGGAAAGTCGCAATGTCGGGCGCTTCACCCTCGAAGAAGAACTGGCCGAGGAAAAGGTTACCCAAGTGTTTTCCGCCGACCATGATCGGGGTCACCATGTCCCACAGGTTGTTCTTGCATTTGTAGATTTTAAAGGTTCCCGGCTCCACGCCGGATGTTAGCTCTGTATCGCTCTCCCGGCAGAGTGTCTGCGTCTCGGGGTGAACCCGGTGGAATTTCATGCAGATATCCTGATAGCCGGTGTCCACAAGGATGTTTCCATCAAGATCAATGATGCCGACCCCGATATCGGTCAAGGCGTGGAAATCGTTCATCAGGGATTGAATTTCATCGCAGTCCACCACATCGGCGAGGTGCAGGGTCCCGATATCGCCTTCCGGATCGAGAAGGGCGTTCAGTTTCCTCCTCACCCGGCTTTCGCTCTTGCGCAGGGATTCCTCGGCCTGCTTGATCTGCGTGATGTCGGTATGGGTACCGAACATGGACAAGGCCTTGCCCGTATCGTCACGGGTCATGATACGCCCTTGGTCGAGAATCCAGACCCATCGGCCGTCCTTGTGTTTCATGCGGAACTCGCATGTGTAGTTGGTTGTAATGCCGGCAACGCAATCCGCCAGACCCAGGCGGCCCTGTTCGAGGTCTTCCGGGTGGACCAGGCGTTCCCAGGTCGTGTAGTCGTAGGGGGTCAGTTCCTCGATGGTGTATCCGAGCATGGCTGCCCATTGCTCGTTGAAGCGGGTTTCGTTGGTCCGGACGTTCCATTCCCAGGTCCCCACACCCGAGCCTTCGATGACTAAAGCCAAATATCGGTGGCTTTCCTCCAGTTTGCGGGCCTCAGATATCTTGTGCAGTGCGAAGGCCAGATCGCCGGTCACCTCGTTGAACAGGTGCTGTTCTTCGGCGTCCCGGGCGTATGCGGCGGGAACGGAGGCCGTCAGGATGCCCCAGGTCACACCGTCATATGCCAGGCGGCACGCCAGACCGGCGCGTCCGCCGTAGTGGCGGCTCAGGGGGCAGTCGGGGCAATCCGCCGCGGGGTCGCCGACCACAAATACGTCCTCATTTGCCAGTGCTTGGACCATGCACTCCGGGAACTCCCCGCGTTCGAGGCGCTCGCGCAGGCTCTCGAACCCGCCGTCGAACCCCGATGCCGCTGCGGCCGCCACCGGCCCTTCCGTCCGCAGCCCCAGCCCCCGGGTCGCCTCGCCGCCCAGCAGGGCGATCCAGGCGTTGTGATATCCCATGGTTTCGGTCAGATTCACGCACGCCTGCTCGATCAGGCGCCGCGGGTCGTTTTCGGCCACGATCAACTGGTTGACTTTGCGGATGGCCAGCACCACCTGATTCAGGTGCGTTTGCCGGGCCTCGGCCTCGGCCAGGCGAACCACTAAAGTTTCTCGTTCGCCCGAAATGGTGTCCACCCGGCCCTCCCGGATAGCCTTCAACGCCGATTCCGCGGCCTCCAGGCGGCGCTTCAACTCGTCGTAAGATGGTGATTTCGGGGTACTCATTGCTTCTCATCCTTTTGCCGTTAAACAGTTCAAATCTCTGTAAATAGAATTCCCGGCAGATAAGTCAACGCATACCGGTCTTTGGGCTGAACATCTTTGTATAGACGGTTTAATGACTTGATTTTTGGCAAAAGTCGTTGAAAAGCGTCTTTGCTGACAGACGCCTTAATCTTTTCCGTGGTTGCTTTAACAAAATCATCTGAAGACAGCGCCACACGATATTCCAAGACCAGGTGCTTGGATATATCATCCAGCGCATCCCGTCCATCCGTTTTCTCCGGTAGGTACAATGCGCCGGTATATGCCTCTATTAAAAACATGTATTTGAGCAGTGCCGCACCGGATAATTGCAGACGGGTTCCCCGAACTTCAACCGAGTTTAAAAATTCAGTTCCATTTACCATTGTGGCACCGGCATGGCAAGTGCCTGAAATGAAAACACAGATAATTACAGACAACATGCATATTATTTTTAGTTTCACCATTGGCACATCTTCAAATCTGTTGTCAGTCATATAGAATGTACTTCAACATAATCACCTTTTAATATAATCAAATCCGAATCGTGTCAATCGATCTTTATTTTATACAATGATATTAGTGAGTTCTATATCATTTAGCAATTTTGTTAGTCTCGGATGGTTATCATTCTGTCTTGGCTGGAGAACAAGGCATTAAAAGCAAATATCCGGTCAGATAGTTGAAAAGAAGAAGATAAGATGATACAAAATAAAACTATGTAAACGATGAGACTCGATCATGAACTTAGCACCCTTCGGGACGGGCTGTTAGGTGCCGGGAATGGAAATTCCGATACCATCGAGTTAGAGGATTCCTAAAAGTGAAGGTTACATTCATAAAGGGGGGTTCGTCAGACATTGATCTTCTTTCATAATTTCTTATGTTTTTATTCATTCTTATATTGTCAAAAAGGAAGTTCCTATACTTTGAATCTGATTAATTTAAAAAAAGAAATGGAAAAAAAATGGCTAAAATAAAAAAGTGGATAGCATTCATAATCGGTTTGCTTGTGATACTCGGTATCCTGGTCGCTACTGTCAAATTTATATTCCTAGATTTTTTTGTGGACTTGTGGTGGTTTCAAGCCCAAGGAATGAAATCATATTATCTTTTAAGGCTACTCTATCCATACCTTATACTTATATTTTTCACGATCCTGTTTTTTGCAATCTTCTATGTCAACTTCAGGGTTGCTTCCCATATTATTGGATTTGAAGATAAACCGGAGGGTTACAAAGAAAAAAAATGGCTAAGGCATCTCAATCATGCCTTGCGAAACATGTATATTCTTCTTTCTTTTGTGATGGCTTTGATAGTTGCCATACCGATTTTCAGAAATTGGGAAAATTCACTGCTGTTTCTTTTCGGAAGTAATAGTGGTGTGTTGGATCCTTTGTTCGGCAAAGACATCAGCTTTTACCTTTTTTCTCTTCCGATCTATCATTTGCTCCAAAAAGAAGTTCTTATAGTCGTTACACTGATGCTCGCAGGTGTTCTGTTTATTTACTGGTACGAGAAGGCGGCAACCCCCATAGAACACCGTATTAAATCCCATAAAGCACATTGGCATACCAGTATACTGCTGTTATTTATTTTTGCGGTTTTATGCTGGGGATTCATGTTGGAGCGGTATGATCTATTGCATGAAACAGCCAATCTTCCCGTTTTCAAAGGACCCGGCTATGTAGAGATGACTGTTATTCTTCCCTTTATATGGGTTACAGTGATTTCCTTGATGTTAACGGGTATTTTCCTGGTACTCAAAATTAACAAGGCCGTTGGGTGGAAAATGCCCATTATCTTTTTTTTAATTTTCGTTATTGCATTCTTAGGAAAAGATGTTGAGACATTTGGGGATACCGTTCGAAAATATATCGTGATGCCAAACCAAATGGTACGGGATCGGAACTACATCAAGGCCAGTGTTGAAGCTACGCTTGCGGCCTATGGGCTTGACAAGGTGGAGACCATGGATGTTGAAATGAATTCGGCGGCCTCTTTCGATGCCGATGATCCGGACACCTTGCGTCAGTTGCGTAATGTTCCCGTTTGGGACAGAGATTTGCTTGATAATGTGTTCGAGGAACTTCAAGGTATACGAACATATTATTCATTTCCAACGATTGATGTTGACCGCTATTGGGTAGATGGTGAATATCGGCAGGTCTATCTTGGCGCCAGAGAAATAAATAATTCAAAGCTGCCCGAAGTCGCTCAAAATTGGATTAATACGCATCTTCAATATACCCACGGTCAGGGAGTAGCCATGATCCCGGCCGCCCAGGCTGGAGATGAACCAATGACGTGGTTGATCAAAGATCTCCCCCCTCAATCTCAATTTGGGTTATCCAGTGATCAAACCGATATTTACTACGGACTGGAAGATAAGCCGTACGCAATCGTTCCAAACAGTGTCGGGGAAATCGGCGCCCCTGCCGGAGAAAGTGAGAACATAGTCCATTACAATGGAAAGGGCGGTATCGCGATCAATTCACTTTTGCGCAAATTTTTATTGGCGTACTATTTTGAAGATCGAGACATCTTTTTCACCACCAAAACAAACAAGCAGAGTAGGATACTGTTTCGAAGAAACATTACAGAACGCATTCTGCATATTACCCCCTTTTTTAAACTGGACGAGGATCCATATATCGTTCACACACCAAAGGGACTTTTCTGGATACAGGACGCGTATACAACGGCATCCAATTACCCGATTGCAGCCCCATACAAAGAAGAAGATTTCAACTATATTCGTAATTCGGTAAAAATAGTGGTTGATGCTTATAATGGCAACGTCTCATATTATGAATCCGATTCCAGCGATCCCATCATAAATGCTTACCGTAAAATGTATCCTGGAATGTTCAAGCCAATGTCCGAAATGCCGTCGTTTTTGAAACAACATATTCGGTATCCTCGTGATATTTTTTCCATTCAAATGTCCATTTATGCCACCTATCACCAAACGAACCCGGAGCGGTTCTTTAGACAGGAGGATAACTGGATGTTTTCCAAGATTGCCATAGGCCAAAAATTTTTTCCAGCGACCCCTTATTACTTGACTTTAGATTTATTAGAACCTGGAAAAGATGAATTTTTCTTGTTTCTCCCCTTATCCCCATTTGGTCGGGATAATCTACGGGCATTGATGTTTGCGGGAAACGATATTGAAAATTATGGAAAAATCTATGCTTACCGTTTTCCACGTAATCAACAGGTGTATGGGCCGGCACAAGTCCACTCTCTTGTAAATCAGGATACCGTGATTTCAGAACAGTTCTCACTATGGGATCAGCAAGGCTCCGAGTTGGTATTTGGCAAAATGATCATTGAACCGACGGGAGGCGCACCGCTCTATATCCAGCCGATCTACCTCCAAGAGGAAGGGCCGTTAAAAATACCACAAATAAAGCGATTGATCATGTCTTTGGAAGATGCCGTTGTGATGGCACCAAGTCTCGAGGAAGCAGCTGTCAAATTGGAAAATGAACTGCGTCGTAAATCCTCTCGTCTTGAAAAAAAGGTGCCGGTGTCACCGCCTACCCAAATTCAAGAGATACCGGCAGATGATATAAAAGAAGAAGAAACAAGACCTGATGCGTAGGAGAAGGTAAGGTAAGGAATGATTGCCCTAAATAACTTGCCTATTTTGCTATATCCGGGAGCGCGGGCGTCTCGCTCGCGCTCCCAGGTCTTTAAGGGCCATGACCCTAAAGCCAACCCAGAAGCTCTACGCCCTCCCGGGCAAGCCCCCAGGCAAAACAGCACAAAAGAAAGCCCAACACCCTCATGGTCCAAACATAGGCCCCACCGGTTAAGAAGCTGCGGGTCCGGGCCACCACAAAGGCCAAAAAAAGTTTTGAGCCCACAAGCAGCAGGTAGAATCCGGCCACAAACCCAACGGCACCCCCGGGATGAATCTGCCAGGCCTTGGAAGCCAAGGGTGTACCTACGGTAATCCAAAACAGGTAGGGGTGGGGACTTAAAATATTTACCAGCACCCCTTTCATAAGGGATTCAGACGCCCGGCCCGGGGCTTGTGGCATCTGCCCGGTAGTTCGAATGCTTGAAATACCCATTTTCATAATAAGGCCGGCACCTGCAAGAGAAATAATCCCAAGTACGGCATCGGACCCGGACAAAGAGGAGACCAAAACAAAGGAGATAATCAACACAGGAATATCCGAGATTAGCGGAGCCATGGCAACACGAATACCGGCACCGATACCCAAGCGAATGGTTTCACTGATGACAAGGGCCAGTAAAGGGCCTGGAGACAAACCGGCGGACAAGCCTAAAACCATTCCCATGAATAAATATTTTCCCATCTGCCGGCCTCATTTATGTTTTCCCTGAAAATTTCAGGCAATCAATGTACCAGCTATATTCCACCTTTTCCACCATAAAGACAGTATGGCCTTGCAATCATTTGCGCTATGGTTTAATTTTTGGCCCATTATTTGGTTTCTATAGAGAAAACTATTACCTACGCGGCCTGTTGCCGCCTTTTTAAAAACCTGGAACATAACTTATGAACACCGACCAGCAATTTTTAGCCCTCTCCAAATTCAAACGCATCGTGGTCAAAGTGGGCTCAGGGGTGCTGACCCGGAAAAACAGCCTCAATATTGACGTCATCAACAGCATTTCAAAGCAGATCTGTGTACTCCATGACCGGGGTATGGAGGTAATTCTTGTATCTTCCGGCGCCATGGCGGCGGGCGTAAAAAAAATCGGTCTAAAAAAAAGGCCGTCGGAAACCCCCAAACGTCAGGCGGTTTCCGCCATTGGCCAGGCGGATCTGATCCGTGAATGGGAAAAGGCCATGGAACACTGCGGCCGGAAAGTGGCCCAGATTCTTCTGACCAGAGGCGACCTGTGCGACCGGGGCCGGTACCTGAATGCCAGAAACACCCTGAACACGCTTCTGGAATGGAAGGTGCTACCCATTATCAATGAAAATGACACCGTGGCTGTGAAATCCCTGCAATTCGGGGACAATGACAACCTGGGCGCCATGATCACCATGCTGCTCGACGCTGACCTGATGATCAATCTCACCGATATCGGCGGCCTGTACAATAAAGACCCCCGAAAACATGACGATGCACAGCTAATCAGAGAGGTAACAGCCATGTGCAGCGAAATCGAGGCCATGGCCGGAGAGATAGCCGGACCATTGGGCACAGGAGGCATGGGCACCAAAATAAGCGCGGCCAAAAAGCTGACATCAGCAGGCATTCCCATGATCATTGCCTGCGGCCTGGAAGAGGATATCCTGGTCAAAATAATGGACAACAAGTATACCGGCACCTATTTTGTTCCCAATGGACAAAAGGCCTCATCCAGGAAAAAGTGGATTGGCCTGACCCTGCAGGCCAAGGGGAGGATTACCATAGACAGGGGGGCCCAGAAAGCTGTGGTGGAGCAGGGAAAAAGTCTTTTACCGTCAGGCATTACCCGGGTGGAAGATTATTTTGAGGTAGGCGATCCCGTGGAATTTATCACAGAGGACAAAGTGGTCCTGGGCATGGGCCTGGTCAATTACAATGCCTCGGATATATTGAAAATCATGGGCTGCAAGACCAGCCAGATTAAAAAACGCTTAGGGTTCAGGTCTTATGACGAAGTGATTCACAGGGATAATCTTATGATCACCGCATACCCGGATGATGCCCGACTATAAAATTTAAAGGAGAACCATTCTATGTCTTTGGAAAATCAGATCATTGAAATTGCCAAACAGGCCAGGGCAGCAGCCCGGATTATGGCGGCTCTGCCTGCGGAACAAAAAAACAGAGCGCTTTTTGCCATTGCCCGGCAGTTGGAAAAGGATAAAGACGTCATCCAGGCGGAAAACGCAAAGGATGTGGCAGCGGCCCGGGAAAACGGGTTGTCCGATGCCATGATAGACCGGCTGACCATTACGGATAAGGTATTGAACGGAATGGTTGAAGGTCTGGAATATGTGGCCGGCCTGGAAGATCCCGTGGGCACCTTATCGGATTCCTCCATCCGACCCAACGGTATTGAAATGGCAAGAATGCGCATTCCCTTGGGGGTTATCGGCATTATCTACGAATCAAGACCCAATGTCACCGTGGATGCGGCAGGCCTGTGCCTGAAGGCCGGTAATGCCGTGATCCTGCGGGGCGGGTCCGAAGCCATTTACTCCAACCAGGCCCTGGCCCGGGCCATTGAACAGGGTATTGCCACAGAAGGCCTGCCGGCCGGTGTCGTCCAGGTGATCCCCACGTCGGATCGGGCTGCCGTGGATATCATGCTCAAACAGGAAGAATATATTGATCTGATCATCCCCCGGGGCGGCGAAGGCCTGATCCGCCATGTAGTGGCGGCCTCCAGCATCCCTGTGCTCAAGCATTACAAAGGGGTGTGCCACGCCTATGTGGATGATCTGGCTGATCTGGACATGGGCGTCAGCATCGTAGTTAATGCCAAGGCCCAGCGGCCCGGGGTATGCAATGCCCTGGAAACCCTGCTGGTTCATGAAGGTGTGGCGGAACAATTTCTACCCATGGCCTACAAAGCATTGGCCGATGCCGGTGTCACCCTGAAAGGATGCCCGAAAACTTGCGAAATACTACCCGATGCAGTCCCCGCCACCGAAGCGGACTGGCCCATGGAGTACCTGGATCTGACTCTGGCCGTCAAGGTGGTTAAGGACATGGATGATGCGATGGCCCATATCGCGGCCTACGGCTCCAACCACACCGAAGCGATTATTACAACGGACCTGAACCGGTCCCGGCGCTTTATCCGGGAAGTGGACGCCTCCCTTGTCATTGTCAATGCATCCACCCGGTTCAACGACGGGGGCGAGCTGGGATTGGGCGCTGAGATCGGCATATCCACCTCAAAGCTGCATGCTTACGGCCCCATGGGCATAAAAGAGCTGACCACCACTAAATTTGTGGCTTGGGGGGACGGACAGATCCGGTCATAATTCAGGGGGCAGAAATGGATTCTGCCCCTACGGATCACGGTCAATGCAATGGATATGATTGAATATGAAAAAATCATATAACCCCAAAATTCATCACCGCCGTTCCATTCGATTGCGGGGGTATGATTATTCACAGGCAGGATTTTATTTTATAACCATTTGCAGTCAAGACCACGCGCATTTATTCGGGGAAATCGTAGGGGCGGATTCTATATCCGCCCCAGATTCTATATCCGCCCCAGATTCTATATCCACACCGGATGCCGCAACCAAACAAATGGATTCCCTATCCGTCAATTACCCGAAAATGATGTTGAATGATGCAGGAAAAATGGTTGCACAAATATGGCATGAAATACCCGCCGATTTTCATAATGCCCGATTACACGAATTTGTAATCATGCCCAATCATATTCACGGGATTATCGAAATTGTCCCCGTAGGGGCGGATTCCATATCCGCCCTGGATTCCATATCCGCAAATTGGACAGAAATAGATTCTGCCCCTACAACAAATGATCCCGCATCATCATTATCAAATATGATTCAATCATTTAAACGGCATACAACAATCGAATATATCAAAATGGTAAAACAAAATATTTGGCCGTCATTTAACAAACGTATTTGGCAACGAAACTATTGGGAACACATTATCCGAAACAAAAATGAATACCGAAAAATTGCCCAGTACATTCTGGAAAATCCTGCCAAATGGGAATTGGACAAATTAAATGGCGTAACAGGCAATCAGGTTATGGAATCACGTGCAGCCTATGACACAGAGGTCTGGATGGTATGATCGAACTGAAAAGTTGAAGATATGACGGACGAAGAACTGAAAAAAGCCAAAAAGTTGGTTTTATGAATCTGAAACCACCATATACGGCAGGAGGGAATGATATGAGTCTAAATAACGAGGTCCTAAATTGCATTCATGAACGAAGGAGTACGAGGCGATTTACTGAACAGCAAATATCATCTGAACAACTGGACGCTCTGCTTGATGCCGCAATATGGGCGCCCAGTGGAGGCAACAACCAAAGCTGGTTATTTACTGCAATTCAGAAAAAGAATGCACTTCTTTACTTAAACGAACTCGTTTGTGAAGGGTTTCAACGTTGGGTTCCTGATGACGATTATCCCGGAAAACATGCTATGAAGAAGCGTTCAAAACAGGAAGGCTATAACTTCTATCACAGCGCACCCACACTCATTATTGCCTCCAATAAACCAAATTACGAAAATGCCATGGCAGATTGTGCCCTGGCGCTTCAGAACATATTTCTTGCAGCTCAGTCTTTTGGACTGGGAAGCTGTTATATCAATCAACTTCATTGGCTTCGGGATGATCCGATCATCCGTGCATATCTCCTTGAAATGGGGATCCCAAAGGAGCATACGATCTGCTCTTCTGCAGCTATTGGATTTATAGGTAAGGAATCTCCCGCGCCTGTCCGTAAAGAAGGCACGATACACATCATTCGATAAAATATAAATGGGGCTGCTCTTGACTCATCAAAATTGGGGACAGACCACCATTTCCGATAAAAACGTGGTCTATCCCTTATCTTTCGTTATTGATAAAGATATTTCGGACGCCCAGCAATCGAATATAGGAGAAAATTTATGAAACGTTTGGTATATGGTTTAGGGAACGCTCTTATTCGATTTTTCCTGCTGGCGATGTCGGGATGGGCTACGGTTGCCATTTTCTATTCAAACCTGCCTTTTCTTATGCGGCCATGGCTTTCCGGCCTTTTTGCAATTGGCAGCCTATTGCTTCTTGTTGGCAAATACAGCACCAGGCGGACGCGACTGGGCTTTTTAGCAGCTTTTGCACTGGTGCTCACCTGGTGGCTGTTCATGCCGCCGAGCAACAACCGGGACTGGCAACCCGATCTTTCGACTCTTTCCTGGGCAGATATTGCAGAAGACAAGGTCACGGTCCACAACATCCGCAATAGCGATTACCGGACCGAGACCGACTTTACCGTTCATCACTATGACAAAACATTTGATCTGTCTAAATTGAAGGGTGTCGACTTCTTTGTGGTCTATTGGGGATCACCGAAAATAGCCCATACCATGATGAGCTTTGACTTCGAGGGACAAGGAAACGTCTGTTTCTCCATTGAGACCCGCAAAGAAAAGGGGGAGGATTATTCCACCATCAAAGGTTTCTTTCGCCAATACGAGATCATCTATGTCGTGGCTGACGAACGTGATCTGGTCCGTCTACGGACAAACTACCGTGAGGACGGCAAAGGAGAGGACGTCTATCTCTACCGATTGAATGCCGGCCCGGAGTTTGCCCGCAAGGTGTTTCTCAGTTACCTGGGGGAGATCAACCGGCTCAAAGAGCAACCCCAGTGGTACAACGCCCTGACCGATAACTGCACCACCAGTATCCTTAAGCATACCATGCCCTATAACCCTAATGCCCGGCTTGACTGGCGATTGATCGTCAACGGCTACATTGACGAGATGCTCTATGAGAGAAAGACGCTTGATACATGCTTGCCGTTCGCAGAGCTGAAAAAGCAAAGTTACATCAACCCAAAGGCCCAGGCGGCTGACAAGGACCCGGCATTCTCGCAGTTGATTCGTGTTGGACTTCCTGGAAAGGAGATGAAGTAATGATACTACAAATAATCCGTTTTAGCGCAGGTGCCGTGCTGATGGTTTGTCTGGTCTTGCTTTTCGGCTGCGCCACCCCGATCGGGGTCAACAAGGTCTCCCCGCGTGAATCATATCAGGGCGTCAATGCCAACCCACTGAATGCGGGAGTGTTCAGTGATTCGGCCAGATACGTACTCAACCGCTATGATCTGCTGAAAAATTTTGAAAAAGAGCCGGCGGCTACATTAGCGGCTCTGCATGAAAAGGCGCTCCATGATGATCGAGGGGATATCCTCTACACCTTGGCCGAGGGTTCCTACCTTTACGGCAGCCAACTGGTTAACAGTCCTCAAGAGGAAGAACAGAAGCTGGCCCCCGACTATTTTCTGCTTGCGGCGCTCTATTCTTACTATTTTGTCACCGGAGAGCTTTCCAGACAGCGTCTGAGCGTATTTGACCACCGGATCCGCACCGATGTCGATATGTACAATTTCGCCCTGTGGCAAGCTTTCGCAACCAGTGATAGCGAGGGACTGGTCCTGAAAGCTGCTGAGCGCAAACTCCCGTTCGGCAGCATTTCCATCGATCTTGATACGTCTCAGTTCCCCTGGAAATTGGAGGAGTTCGAGAAATTCCTGCCGGCTGACCAGTACGTGGTTCGCGGCGTATCCGTGCGCAACCGGACCGCAGGTATCGGCCTGCCGCTAATCGCCGTCAGGAAAAATGCCGACAAGCGGGCATCCGGCGGCCAGGCAGCGGCGGTGACCGCCATTCTAAGAGTTCAGAGTGGTCTGGCAGCCCTTAGCGCCGGTGCGGCCCGCGCTGTATTGGAGCTTTACTCGACGCAGGATACCAGCACCGTAAACACGAAGGATGGCATTGCGGTACCGCTTGAAAGCGATCTTACCACTCCAATGGCCTACATGCTTGAAGGTTCTGAATTATTTAATCTCGGCTTGATGTCCTTTTTGGGCAGAGAGCCCAATAAAATCCCCGATGGCCTCTACATGACAGAGCCCTATCGCCCGGGAAAAATCCCGGTCGTCTTTGTCCATGGCACGGCCAGCAATCCGGTCTGGTGGGTGGAGATGTTCAACACCCTCCGCTTTGATCCGCTGATCAGGGAGAAATACCAGTTCTGGTACTTCGTCTACACCAGCAACAAGGTCGTTTCCCTATCTGCTGCCGAACTGCGTGACGCGCTGCGTGACAAGGTGGCCGCCCTCGACCCGCATAAAAAAGATCCGGCCCTGCAGCAGATTGTGGTGGCCGGCCACAGCCAGGGCGGTCTGTTGACCAAATTTACTGCGGTTGATACCAGACAAAGCCTGGTGCGTGCGGTGACCGGAAAGGATCTTGATGCACTGCAGATGCCCGAAGAAAGCAAGGCCAGGGTACGTCATTTGCTTGTCCTCAAGCCGCTCCCCTTCGTAAAAAAGGTCATTTTCCTCAGCACCCCTCACCGGGGGAGCTTTCAGAGCAAAGATTGGATCCGGAACCTGCTCCGGCGGCTGGTCACACTGCCGGCCACTATGGTCCAGAACTTCATGGAGGATTATGACTATCTGACCGATGACATAAAAAAAATGATGGGAGGGAAAAAGTTTTTTTTCACCAGTGCCGACAGCATGTCGCCGGACAATCCGCTGCTCAAGGCCCTGGCGGATATCCCCTTGGCACCCGGGGTGCAGGGGCATTCGATCATCGCGGTCAATACTGATGGCGACCCGAAACTCGGCAATGACGGCGTCGTTGAATACAGCAGCGCCCACTTGGACGGCATGGCGTCGGAATTTATTGTCAAAAGCGATCATTCCAGCCAATTGAACCCGCTGGCCATTGATGAGGTGCGGCGGATTTTGGTGGAGAATTTGACTGCGGGACTGGGGAGTGGGGTCGCCCATTAAAGGCCGGGTCAAGAGAAAAAACACCTCCCCCTGAAAAAAAATCGACTTTTTTTCTTGACCCACGAACTATTTGTAATCTTTCAAAATCTACAGCTCTTATCCCTGTCCGCGCCTGTTATTTCGTCGTGTGGTTCACGGAAATGATCCGCACCAGTCACCCATCAGGTTCAAGGCAGATGTGCACCAGGCAGAATGCGTGATACACGGCCCCTGGTCCGTTCGGACCCCAGAAAATCTTCAGTGCCGTACCGTGGCTAATTGTTTATATTTTCAAATCTTATGGTTGTTAACCAACCCCGTACAGGCTCACGGCACAGGCGAATCAGGATATAAAAAAACTGTGTGGCTGCAGCAGTTACCAATCAAACCTAATGGTTTATACCAACCCCTATAATGGTTCCCTTATAATGGTTCCCTGCTGCAGTCGTAATTTACCGGCAAAAAAGACCTACTTCATCAAAGGGGATCTGATCCCGCATGATATAATAGGATGCACGGCAAATTTTGTTGCTCAACGCTTTGGTGGCAACGATACCGTTTCGTTGAGCATTTTTGCGCTGGAAAAACTTCCTTGCTTCCGGGCTGAACCTTTTTGCAAAATTTGCAGCTTCTACATATGCCCAGGCAAGGTACTTGTTTCCATTTTTTGTATTGTTTTTTCCTTTCTTTTTCCCATTGGATATTTTTTCACTTTTGACACATCGGCAGTAGGATGAGTAGCAGCCAACTTTGGCGAATCGAGTGATGTCTCCAACCTCCAGCATAATTGTCAGCCCAAGGATGTTGCCGATTCCAGGTATGGTTTGAAGCAATTCAAAGGCTTTTCTCATTTTAACCTGGGAAAGCACCTTACGTTCTATTTCTTTTATGGCGTTACTCAGATTACCGATGGTCTGAATCTGAAGTGCTGCCATGAAAGCCTGGTTTGAATCAAACATTTGATGAACATCATCCTCTTTTAGTTTTTTGATCGCATTCCCGGACATCCGGATACCGAGCTGTCTTGTTATCATACTCTGAAGGCTTAAAATCTGGGATGTCCTTTGCTGCACGAACAATAGCCTTCTGCGTAATAGATCTCGAATTGCCCTATCAGCTTTGGGGTAAATATAGCCCTCCGGCAGGATGTTTAACCGTCTCATATGCGCAAGCCAGAAAGAATCCCACTTGTCGTCAGTATACTTGAGCCCCTCGTACTGTTGAATGGCTGACGGGTTGGCCAGGTGAACTCGATACCCGTTTTCCTGGAGGCCATCCACCAGCCAGTACCAGTTGTAGGTTGATTCTACCACGATACCCTCCAGTTCTTTTTTAAACGGCTCCAGAATTTGAAGTACATCCGGCAGGTTATTGTCCAGCCGTTTCCCAAATACCCGTTTGTCATTTTCATCAATGATTCCTACATAATTATTGCTTGAATGCAAATCAATTCCGGCGTAAAGTTTCATGTGGCACCTCCTAAATCCAAAATGTTCTTGTTGAACTGGTACTATAGCAATCGTTGCTATAGTTAGGGAGGTGTCACTTTTTTTACGAATCTGACAGGAGCCGGTTTTATCGGGATCTAAAAAATCCTGCGATCACCGGTTGCTTTCGTTCCTGTTCCGCCCTGCCTTTATATGATTATCAAACCTCTGTAAATCTCTGATATCGGGTTATACAGGGGATCTGCCGGCCCAGGCCAAGACGGGGAGCAGGAAAACCCCAGCCTTTGGCATCGGCTTGCTCCACATTCTGAATGTGAAGCGCTTCAGGGTGCAGGCTCTGGTGATGTGTCCCACCCGCGAGCTGGCAGAGCAGGTGGCCGGTGAGCTGCGGCGCATAGCCCGGTTCAAACACAATATCAAGATTGTTACCATCTGCGGCGGGGTGCCTTTCCTGCCCCAGCAGATCTCCCTGGAGCATCAGGGACATTACGTTGCCATTGAGCGCATCATGGCCGATAAAGATAATTATTGATTATCCAGGTGCTTTCTGAAATATTATTTTTATTTAATTTGTCATATTCTTTATAATTAAACGCGGTAAACATCACCCGGAATATGGCTAACGCTTAGATATCATATGCCTTTTTACAGACACAACGTGCTAAAACACTATTTCCTCCCAAGCCTGATGGCTTGGGTTTCCACACCTAAAGGGGGGGGTATGAAAATCCTGATTGATGAAATCGGACATTTCTCAAATTTTGAAAAACAAATTGCGTATCTAATTTTAGGTGGTTACCGAAATATAATGGTGTTCCATGCCGAAGGTGGAATAGATTCAGACCCCAAATATAAACAAACGTGTGACAAGGCTTTAGTTTCCGCAAATAAAAATAATGTCAACATTTTTGGTGGTATTTTTCCTGGTATTCTTGATAACGCGACATTGATGCAAAAGGGAACTGTCATTGTTGGAATCAAATCGGATGTCCATGTAATTACACTTGAAAATTTAAACAATAGAGATCTTTATAATGAAATCGAACAGAAGCTTGCACCCATTTCTGATTCGCTTATTAATGAAGAATACAAAACTCTTTTCGTTTATGGCGATGGTTTCGGTGAAAATAATCACAACCTGATCAGCGGACTGAATCAGCTGGTAAAAAAATACCCGATGAATGTTATTGGCGGGTTAACGGGAAGGAATCTGATTAAGGCGTCTCATTATACCATATTCACACCGGCTAAAATAATTCAAAACGGGGCGGTCCTGGCATTTACAAAGCTTGAAAGCGGCATCGGTGTTCAGCATGGGTGGGAACCACTAATGGATTCAGAGCTGGAAATTACCAAAATCAATGACTGTTTTGTCGAAGAGATCAATGGTAGGCCTGCTTTGGACGTTTACATGCACATCATCATTAGTCACAACAAAGAAATAGGTCAAAAGCAAGAGCAGCTTCTAAAAAATGCAGACGCTTTTTTCAGCCAGGTCGCTGTAAAATACCCCCTGGGACTGATTCACAAAGAGAAGGAGAAGACATATATCGACCGGACCCCCATCAGTGTTGGTGCGGACAAGTCCTTACAGTTTTCAGCTCAAATACCGGCAGGAACAAAAACGACCATATTGCACTTAAAGGGCAATACCCCCACAACACAATGCAACAATCTTACTCAAGCAGTAAAACAGGCATACAAGGAGTGTCAAAGCAGCTTTCCTGATACCATAAAGAAAAAAAGAGTGATCATAATGGACTGCTTTGGCCGAAAAAACGTAGTTGAATTTATGGGTAAAAATTATAGCGATATCGAGTTCAAGGATATTGCTGAAGATCAGAAGAACAAAGTTCACTCTCCCATAGGCCCGCTGACCTTTGGAGAAATATCCAGCATGCCCGGTAATTATGTAGAACTTCACAATAAAACCGCTGTGGTTGGATTAATAGAAGATAATTAAATGTCGCAAACTACTGGACCCGATGGTCGTCCTCTTCGTCGCGAATTATCACTTTTCATCCTTGACAAGACCTGCGCAATGCCCTAACCAGATGCCTGTAATTGATTTATTCACCAGCCAAAGGAGTTTTTTTATGGTTCATCAGCCGGACACCCTGAGAAAAAAGGTTCTTAAAAGTGACTGCTGGGATCTAACCCCCATGTTTCAAACCACCGAGGCGTGGGAAGCGCGTTTCCAGGCACTGGAAAAAAAATTACCCACCTATGACGATTTCAAGGGCACCCTTGCCCAGGGACCTGATGCGCTTTTAGCCTGCATTGAATTCGACCACAGTGTCGGGCGGGAAATGGAATTTCTGTATACATTTGCCCACCTGAAAAACGATGAAGACAAAACCCAGTCGGACAACGAGGGCCTTTTCCAGCGCGCCTCTAATCTTTACACCCGCATCGGGGAGGCCTCAAGCTTTATTTCGCCTGAAATTCAGGCCATACCATCTGACCAGCTGACAGCCTATCTCGATAAAGACGCGTTTAAACCATACCGGTTTTACCTGGAACAGATGATCAGGTACATTCCCCATACCAGGACCGCCGAAATAGAACAGCTGATGGCAATGGCCGGCGAAACCTTAAGTGCACCCCAAAAAATTTTCTCCCAGCTGGACAATGCAGATCTTAATTTTGGATCAGTAAAGAATCCCGCAGGCGATGTGCTTCCTTTGACTCATGGGAACTTTATTACCTTTCTGGGACATAAAGACAGAACTTTTCGCAAAACGGTCTTTGATCAATATTACCAGACCTACCATGACCACAGACACACCATTGCCGCTACATTAGCAGCCTCAGTCAAAAAAGATCTGTTCCGGGCAAGGGCCAGGCATTTTGATTCGGCACGAAAGGCGGCCCTGTTTGCGGACAACGTTCCGGAAGAGGTCTACGACAACCTGATCGTCAATGTAAAAAAAGCCTTTTCGCCTCTTTACCAATACCTTGATTTCAGGAAACAGGCCCTGGGTGTTGACCAACTGCACATGTACGACACCTATGTACAGCTGGTACCTGATATTGACTTTCACATGGATTATGAACAGGCGGTTGCGACCTGCATTGAAGCCCTTGCGCCATTGGGCCGGGACTATTGCCGCACCCTGGAGCAGGGCCTGCTTAAGGGTTGGGTGGACAGATACGAAAACAAAGGCAAACGAAGCGGTGCCTACTCTTCGGGATGTTACGACTCCAACCCCTATATCCTGCTCAACTACGATCCCAATTCCATCAACAGCCTGTTTACGCTGATTCACGAGGCAGGGCATTCCATGCACACCTTTCTTTCCAACAAAACCCAGCCCTACCCCACCCACGGCTACACAATTTTTGTGGCAGAGGTGGCCTCAACCCTTAACGAGGCACTTCTGGCCCGGCATCTTCTGAAAAAATACAGGGATGACCCCAAAATGAAGGCCTACATCCTGAACCGGGAAATCGACAATATCCGGGGCACATTTTTCCGCCAAACCATGTTTGCCGAATTTGAACATATCATCCACGGCCTGGCTGGTGAAAACCAAGCCCTGACCATTGAAACGTTCACATCCGTATATAAAAACCTTTTATCCGTATATTTCGGCGATAACATGGTCATTGACGAGACCCTTACCCTGGAATGCCTGCGCATCCACCATTTTTATTCTTCTTTCTATGTTTATAAATATGCCACAGGCCTGGCGGCAGCCTTAGGCATTGCCCAGCGGATAACAGACAAGGGCAAGCCTGCCGTAGACGATTACCTTGACTTTCTCAAACTCGGGGGCTCCATGTTTCCCATTGACGAACTCAAGGTGGCAGGCGTGGACATGGTATCCATTACCCCTGTGCAGGCAGCAGCATCCCATTTTGAATCACGCATCAGCGAACTGGAAACCCTGTGGCAGTCCATTTAGACCCCATCGGGGTGATCCATACCTGTTTCAAGGAAAAATTCGGCATTCCCCGGCAGCCCAACCTTGCGGCCGGGGCACCGGGGACGCTTGAATTTTTTCCTGAATTTGCAAGACCCGAGGCTGTAAGAGGACTTGAACAATTTTCTCATATCTGGCTGATTTTTGTTTTTCACAGGGCTGTGAAAAAGGGTGGGAAATGGTCTGCCATGGTACGCCCTCCCCGCCTCGGGGGCAATAAAAAGGTGGGCGTATTTGCCTCGCGCTCCCCTTTCCGGCCCAACCCCATCGGCATGTCCTGTGTCCGGCTTGAAGATATTAAATCTACAGCCAAAGGGCCGGTGCTTCACCTGAGCGGCGTGGATATCCTGGATCAGACGCCTGTTCTGGACATCAAACCCTATCTGCCCTATTCAGACCGGCTGGACACTGCCCGGGACGGTTTTGCACCGGCACCAAACAACAAGACTTGCCGGGTCAATTTTTCCAACACGGCAGCGACCCAAATCCGGGATCGGGAAAAGACCATACCCAATCTGACGACCATCATTACCCAGGTACTGGAAAATGATCCCCGGCCCGCTTACAGCAATGCCCAGTTTTCGAGCATAAAAGGTGACCCCAAGACGGATGATTTAAATAAAGACCGGGTCTACGGTATCCGACTGTTTGACTTTGATCTCAAATGGCAGGCAGCAGGGAATAAAATCCGGGTGCTTTGTTTGGACCCCGTTTAATGGTGAATCAGGTTTTGGGACTGTAATGGCGCTTCAACCAGGACCCCAGCCCGTCAAGGCCGGGAAACAGCACACGCTCCGTAATATTACACAGATCTAATTTATCCCGGCATTCCCACTTAAGGTCCGCCGGGATAATGATGCGCTGGAAAAGATCGGCATGAAGGTTCAGCCAGTCATCAATCACGCGGCGTGGGTTGGGCATAATTGAAAACAGCGCATACTGGTTCACGATGCGCTCGTCAATGGATGGCGGCTCAAAAAAAAGCAGGAACTCCTCGGACCGGCCCAAGTCATCAAACTGGGTTAAGGTTTCAACATATTGATGAAAAGTTGTTTCCCCGGTGTGGCATTCCGGCTTTTCCTGCCCGATACTGGTGAGCAGTTCCACGGTAAACGCCTGGGCGCCTTCCGCTGCCAGCTGTTCTTTAAGTTCGGAAGGCAGCAGGTCATGAACCTGTGCATAATTGACCCGCCAGATCACTCCGTCCAAGTCAAATCGCTCAATGTTGGCCAGGGCAAAATGAAGAGCAATATAGGGTGAATAGGTCCAGTCCATGAGGCGGGTGGGCAGTCCGTGGTGCTGGGCCACAGCCAGAAGGTGCCAGAAGGAATCAGAGTCTTCCCGCCCCTGGGCCCTGGAATATTTGCGAAAATTACGCAACAGATGCTTTTCAAGGGACCAGAACGGTCCGCCCAGGCGCATCAAAGAGGTTTCAAGGTGGTAGGATGCATCGGACAGGCCCCGGTAAACAAAAGGGGGGCGGTACCTTTGGATGGCATCATTCCAGGCACCTTTAAACAATTCCTCCTGAAGCATACCCCAGGAATCGACTATGATGTCCGGCATAAAATCTTCTCCCCCGGGCAGCCCCGGTTTCTTCATATTTGCTTGAACGGCAATTGGTCTATCTGGTCCTCACCAAACACCATAATACCGTTCTGCCTTAAAAGCGCGGTTGTCACACCCATCCCGTCCACAAGAGACCCGCTGAAACTGCCGTCATAGATCCGGCAACTTCCGCAGGACGGGCTTTTCTGTTTCAAAAGGGCCGTTTTAATACCACAGGCAACCGCTTTGTCCAAAGCGGCCTGAGCGCCTTTAATAAAAAAATCCGTAACATCAGCCTGCCGAGTCATCACCCGGGCCGTCCCCGCCCACACCCCCGGACCGCCGCCGGGGGTGATCTCTGCCGGTGGCCGGGGCACAGGAAGACCACCGTCCATTTCCGGACAAACCGGAACCAGCAGTCCTTTGGCCTGCCACAAACTCAGGAGTGAACATTCAAAGGGGCAGGACCTGCCGTCATAGCGCACCGGCTGTCCCAAAAGACAAGCTGAAATCAATATCTGTTCCATGGTGGAGCTTTATATCAGCATTGCCTTGTTTTGTAAAAATATCTTGACTAAGAAACAAAATTAATGCAATGGATGATAATTCATTTTGGCGCACCATTGCCCCTCCAAAATAAAACAAAAAAACTCGTCTATTCATTAAAAATCCGGGATTGGTTCTAACGTCGGCCGCCGTAGGGGCAGGCCACCGTGCCTGCCCTAAGGAGGGCAACCACAGAGGGATTGCCCCTACGAAAAATGGCCTACAATAGAATCAAGCCCCAATATCCCATAGTGAGGAGGACACATGACACAGGTAGTTTCCGACCAGCGGGACATTGAGTTTATCGTCCACGAAATCCTTCAGGCCCAGACCCTGTCAAAACTGAACGACAATTATGCCGACTTTAACAAAAAAACCATTGATATGGTTATTAAAGAGGCAAAAAATATGGCGATCAAAGAACTTTTGCCCATAAACAAAGACGGGGACGAAATCGGCTGCACGTTTAAAAACGGCAAGGTCACCACACCGCCGTCTTTCAAACGCGTATTTGATCTGTTCACTGAAGGGGAATGGCTGGCCCCCACCGAAGATCCCCAATGGGGCGGCCAGGGCATGCCTTTCACCGTTGCCGCGGCAATAGCCGAATATTTCAACGGGGCCAACTACCCATTCATGATGTACTGCAGCGCCACCCGGGGTGCAGGTCATCTTCTTGAACATTTTGGTACCCAGGAACAAAAAAACACCTATCTTAAAAACATGTACACCGGCAAATGGACCGGCACCATGCTGATCACCGAACCGGGCGCAGGTTCCGATGTCGGTGCATTGACCACCAAAGCCATCTCTAACGGTGACGGTACGTACAACATTGTGGGTGAAAAAATTTTTATCTCCGGCGGCGAACATGATCTGGCAGAAAATATCATTCATCCTGTGTTGGCCCGCATTGAAGGCGCTCCTGCCGGCACCAAAGGTATCTCCTTATTCCTGGTTCCAAAATACAGAGTTAAAAAAGACGGATCTTTGGGCGAATTCAACGATGTCATCTGCACCGGCATTGAGCATAAAATGGGCATCCACGGCAACGCCACCTGCGCCTTGTCCCTGGGTTCCAAAGACAACTGTGTGGGCACCCTTTTAGGCGAAGAAAACAAGGGCATGAAAGCCATGTTCCTGATGATTAATTTAGCCCGGCTGATTGTAGGGGTCCAGGGGTTTGCCTGTGCCGGCGCAGCCTATATGTATGCACTGGATTATGCCAAAAATCGTATCCAGGGCCGGGACTTGATGGAAATCCGGAACCCCGACGCCCCGGCGGTTCCTATTTTCCGCCATCCGGATGTGCGGCGCCAGCTCATGGTCATGAAATCCAATGTGGAAGCCATGCGTACCTTAATTTATTATGTTCATTACTGTACTGATATGTCCCAATATGCGGCAACCGACGAAGAAAAGGCCAAATACCAGGGTTTCATTGAAGTACTCACCCCCATTGCCAAGGGCTATGTCACAGACCGGGCCTTTGAGGTTTGCTCCCAGGGCATGCAGGTTTACGGCGGTTACGGATTCATCGAAGAGTACCCCATGGCCAAGCTGCTGCGCGACGTCAGAATAACCATGATCTACGAAGGCACCAACGGCATCCAGGCCATGGACCTTCTGGGCCGTAAACTCGGCTTGAATAAAGGCAAGCCCGTCATGGACCTGTTCGGTGAAATGCAGACAACCATTGCCCTTGCCAAAGATATTCCGGTACTCGAAAACCCAGCGACCAAGGTTGAAGAAGTGGTAAACAAATTAGGTGAAGTGGCCATTCACATGGGTACCACCGCCATGGGGCCCAAAGTGCTTGCCGCCTTTGCCAATGCCCATCCGTTCCTGGATGCCGTCGGCGACACCGTTTTTGCATGGATGCTGCTGTGGCGCGCCGTGACTGCCGCCCAAAAACTTGAAACGGCCAAAAAGAAAGACGTCCCCTTCTACCAAGGCGTTATCAAAAGTCTTGAGTTTTATGCCCAAACCGTGCTGCCCATCACCCTGGGCCGGTTTGCGGCACTGCTTGACACAAGCGCCGTCGCTGTGGAAATTGAAGACAACATGTTTCCAGGCTGATTAGACCGTTTGGGATTAGTTCTAACATCGGCCGCTGTAGGGGCAGGCCACCGTGCCTGCCCTAACGAGGGCAACCACAGAGGGATTGCCCCTACGAAAAATGGCCTAAAATAGAATCAAGACCGACCGTTTTTATGGATCATCCAAAGATTTAAGAATGTCGCAGCTCTCATCGGCAAGGCAGATTATGGCCCTTTCCAGTCTCGGGTAATCCGGATTAAAGGTTCCCCTTCTCCAGTAATCGTAATCCAGCTCTTTTTTAGCTGCCTTGGAGGCAATATCCTTTTCTCCGAAAATGGTTTTGGCTGAGCCTTTTTGGCATTTATTAAAATCTTCCATATCCGGCGGGGTATCATAGGCTTTGCAATGGTGATACCTGCCATTAACGCCGTAATGGGGATCTGCCGGACTCATGGATAGGGCCGTGTGGGCGTAATTGGCAAACCGGTATGCCGTTCCCTGGAATTCCCGGTCCACCGGCCCCGGCTTGACTTCTTTGATGTCTTCACAGGGCGGATCAATGTTCCGTTCGGCATGGCGGGATGCATACCAGATCAAGCCGCGGCGCCGGGCGGTCACCCGGTCGCAGAAAAACCGCCGGGCTGCATTGGCGTCAATGGTTTCATCGTCGGCACTGACCGCCATGAGTACCGGAACGTCAATGGGGGTTTTGCCCTTCATGATGTTCTTGGTAAGAAGGAAAAATTCGGCACCGGCATTAACGGAAAAGGATTCATATTGCGCCGCGTCTCTTTCTTCAAATGTTGTGAGCCAGTCCTTTACCCGGCGCAGGTAGGGGCTGAGAAAAGCAGCCCCGGTCTTGGCCTTGACGGCTGTGGAGATCAGGATGAGGCCTTTAATTTTGGAATTTTTGGGAGTTGTTCTGCAGATGGCGGATGGCAAGGGCCGTGCCGGTGGAAAATCCCACCAGGTAAAGATCGGAAATCGTCTCCATCTTTTCAAAGCTGCGGACCCCATAGTCGGTGATGGCCATCCAGTCCGTATGCCGCATGGTCAGTGAGTCTCCGGCAACCGTACCGTGGCCGGGCAGCAGAACAGCCCGGATGGTTCCGTTGGGATAGGCCTGATGCAGGGAGTCGGCAATATTGCGCATCCGGTAGGGGGAGTGGTTGAGCCCGTGGATGAGGAGAAACCCCTTGCCTTTGCCGGGCCCTGTGCTGCCGTTTTCCGGGAGGAGCTCAAAGGGCCCCCGCATTTGTGCTGCCTGGGCAACCGAATATTCACCAAGATAGGGACTATCACCATCGGCGAACCGGAGGTCACCCAAGATATGTTCAATATTTTTTATGCTTTCCTGAACATATTGACTGAAAGGCAAATCCGGATCCGAAGGGACACCGGCCGGACTGCCGGTTTCTTTCAGGAAAGAAGGTTCCGGCGCGCAGGACGCAAGCAGAAACAAAAAAAAAACAAAGAACCCGGTTATCTTAAATCTGAACATGTTGGTGCTCCTTAATTCTAAAATTCCAAATATGAATCTTCTTCTTTTTAGTTGAAAACTCGCACAAAGACACTAAGGCACAAAGAAAGTATTTGGTTTTATGATCCTTTGTGTCTTTGAGGCTTTGTGCGAGAATAAAAGCCGTGCTATCTTAGTTGAAAATAAACAAATATACACCGAGGATGCAAGATGAAAAAATTACCCATAGGCATAAGTAGTTTAAAAGAAATTATTGAGGAAGGTTATGCATATGTGGATAAATCCCGATTTGTTCATGACCTCGATAAAATGGGCAAATATTACTTTCTCTCCCGGCCCAGGCGTTTTGGAAAATCCCTGTTTATCGACACGCTGAAAGAGGCGTTTGAAGGAAATAAAAAACTATTTTCAAACCTTTGGCTCCATGATCACTGGGACTGGGAAAAGCATTACCCGGTAATCCACATCTCCTTTGGCGGGGGCGTGATCAGGAGCCGTGAAGAGCTTGACCAAAGAATCAGGGATATTCTTTACACAAACGAGACAAATCTGGGAATTACCTGTCGGCAGCCCAATGATATCCCTGGGTATTTTGGCGAACTGATACGGAACAGTGCAAAAAAATATGGTTTGCGCACGGTTATTCTGATTGATGAATATGACAAACCCATCCTGGACAACATATCTGATCCTTCCCGGGCTCAGGAGGTCCGGGAAGGATTGAAAAATCTTTATTCCGTTGTCAAAGACAGTGATGCGGATATCCGGTTTGCACTGCTGACCGGTGTATCCAAATTTTCCAAGGTGAGCCTGTTTTCCGGCTTGAATAACCTGACGGACATCACGTTGGAACCTGAGTATTCGGCAATTTGCGGTTATTCAGAACCTGAGATGACCCAAATTTTTTCAGATTATCTGGGCAATAAATCTTTGGAAGATATCCGCAGGTGGTATAATGGATATGCCTGGCTTGGTCAAAAGGTTTATAATCCTTTCAGCATACTCAATTACTTTCGCACCGGGACCTTTCGCAACTATTGGTTTGAGACGGGAACACCGAGTTTCCTGATAGATCTGCTTGAAAAAAGAAGATATTATATCCCCGGCATTGAACATATCCAGGCCTCTGAATCCCTGATCGGCGCGTTTGAAGTTGATTTTATTGAACCGGAAAGTCTCCTTTTCCAGACAGGCTATCTCACCATTGAACATGAACAACGGGTGGCAGGCAAAACATTTTACACACTTGGGTACCCGAACATGGAAGTAAAAGCCAGTTTATCGGACTATATCCTAAGCCGGTATTCCCATGACAAGGCAATGAAAGAAAAAGTACAGCTTAAAATTTACCAGGCTTTTCAGGAAAAAAATCCCGATGCGCTCAAAACGATTTTTCAAGCTCTTTTTTCTTCTATCCCCCATGACTGGTACCGGAAAAACAAGCTTTCCGAATATGAGGGGTACTATGCCTCGGTCTTCTACTGCTATTTTACGGCCCTTGGCCTTAATGTGACCCCTGAGGATACCACCAGCCATGGCCGCATTGATATGACCGTCCAACTGGACGATAATAAGGTTTACATTTTTGAATTCAAAGTAGTGGACATTGACAAAACCCCGGGAACAGCTCTGGCGCAAATCCGGCAAAAAGGCTATGCCGACAAATTTCGTGAAAGTTGTGCAGACATCTATCTTATCGGTGTGGAATTTGACCGAACCCAGCGCAACATCATCCGGTTTGAATGGGAACAATTAAAAACGACTTTTTAAAAAACTACATCAATGGCTCATACTTGCTTGACTTAGCATTTCGTTAAGACTAAACTAAGTTAAACTAAAAAAGAGGGGACAGGCCATGGGTACCCAAATGTTGAATATTCACGAAGCCAAAACCAAGCTTTCGGCTGTATTGATGCAAATTGAAAAAACAGGCCGCCGTTTTGTGATCTGCCGCAACGGAAAGCCAATCGCGGAAATTGGCCCCTTGAAAAAACGTCTGGGCAGCCGGCTTGACGTTCATCCGTTATTGAGCGATATGCAGATCAATTATGATCCAACAGAAGATCTTAGTGAAGAGGAATGGGGAACAATTGAATGATTCTAGATACATGTGCTTTGCTTTGGATAGCCGGTGGTGAACACAACCGGATTTCTAAAAAAACTTTGGACAAAATAGAAAAAGCACCTGCGGTAAGCATCGTATCCGTCACCGGATTTGAAATCGGTTTAAAGTATCGGGTCGGCAAACTGAACCTGCCCACAACACCGGATGCGTGGATCAACCTGGCCATTGAATTTCATCAGCTTGAAGTCATTCAATTGGATCTGGAAATGTGTCTGCTGTCATCAATGTTGCCGCCTATCCACAAAGACCCTTGCGACCGCTTCATCATCGCAGCAGCTCAACTTCGCGGCATGAACGTTGTGACCACAGACAGGCGTTTTGCCGAGTACGGCATCAAGGTTTTGACATAATCGTGGACATTGACAAAACCCCGGGAACAGCGATAGCGCAAATCCGGCAAAAAGGTTATGCAGACAAATTTCGTGAAAGTTGTGCTGAAATCTATCTTATGGAATGAGTTTTAAATAACTTACCCATTTTCAAAATCCTTTTGGAACTGCACAATAATTCCACTTGGGCAAGGTTTCATCGAATACAATGCGCATTGTTGATTTAAAGTTTTTACAGACTTTTCTGCCGGTTTGGTAAGCCTTTTCAATGACATGAACGAAGACCTTTAACCCCTTGTGGGTTCGCGTTTTAGAGATCAGATCTGTAACCAGCTTCAAACTTGAAAAAACGACACCCTGGCATGCACGTGTTATGTGGGGAAATAGACGATGTTCAATCGGGTTGTATTTCGAACAATACGGGGGATAGTGAGCGATTCGAATTTCAATCCCGATCTCATCTGCCAAAATTTGAAGATCCTGTTTAAAAAGGTAATGTCGTGAGCTGTTACTGCCTCCGCCGTCGCACAAAACTAAAATTGACGTTGCATTCGGGTAATTTTTGCAGCCATAATCATACCACCAATGACGGAAGCTGTCGCATGCAAATTCACTGGTATCATGACTCGTCCCCACCTGAACATATCCGATATTGAGCTGTAAATCATACAGGCTGTGGGGAATGACCACACCTTCTGCAAAACTTGGAAAATCATGATCATATACCTTCAATTCTTCGAGCGTATAAAGATGACCGTCCCGATAAAAATTGCCAAGATGCTCCTTTTTCTTGGTATCCATACTGATAATCGGATTACCGGCCTTCAGATACACCGATCTGAGTTTCACAATATTATCGAATTGCTCATTCCGATCAGGTACACTTTTTCTCAAGGATAGTCTTTTTTGTGCTTTGCGGAGGCGATAGCCATGTCTTTTAAGCAGTTTACGGACAACATTTCGGCTCACTTCAATGCCATGCTCATCTTTCAGGGCTTCGACGATCTCCCATGCACGCAGGTTTGTCCATCGAATTTTCTCATCCATTGGGTCTCCTGCCGTATGATCACGCAATGCGCCCAGAAATTGCTCATCTATTTCCGGGTTGGAAATCCAATACGGTTTCCGTCCTCCCCCAGCATTACGTATTTTAGGGTGTTCATCCGGTACTTTGCCAATAAGTTCTTGTACTGTACGCAAAGGCAACTTTGCAACTTCAACTGCGCCTTTACGCACAGTTTTCTTGCTGCATCCCAAAATTTTGGCAATATAATTTTGACCGCCATGTCCCAATATAAGGGCTCCCATACCAGCATATCTCCGGCGATCTCGTTCGTTCAGGCTTTCATAATATCGGCGCATGAGATCTTCTGTCTTTTCAGGGTAACATTGCATAGTCGCCGACTACTACAACATATTCTTGGGTTTTCATACCTCAAAAATCAAAATGGGAACTTTATTTCGTGCTCATTCCATTAAAGCCTTAACCACTTACCGTAGAGCCTGGGGCTGGCAAGCACCCCAGAGCCTCTATCAAGGCAGGTACCGCCACAGTACACGGCTGTTGAGCAAGGCAAACAGATCATAGGCGTACCGCCACAGTACACGTCCCAAAAGTGCTCAGCCTGTGGTGAAATTGTCAAGAAATCCTTGTCTGTTCGTACTCATCGTTGCTCCTGCGGTTTTGTTGCAAACCGCGATCATAATGCAGCCATAAACATTTTGCGTGTCGGGCTGGACACGTTAGCGACCTCGGTCACTTAGAAGCCCCTTCTGAATCTTTGATTCAGGTGGGGAGCAGTCACAAGAACTCTACCATGATCCATTCCAGGGAAAAGCATTAAGAGATGAGCTATCCAGTTTCAGATCGCTGAAGATGAAACGCTATCGGGCAGTATACAGGGTCGATCATGAACATAAGGAAGCTGTGGTCTATGCAATCGGTCACAGAAGGAACATCTATGAAAGGGTTTCCTCACTCAAGCAGCCCTGACCTATAGCTTGACAGTAAAGCTCTTTAGAGCCTTCCATGAGAAGGCTCTAAAAGTAGGGAAGGAGTGCGTCTAAATGTAGCCTCCCAAAGTTGCAACTCACGAGTATAGGGTTAAAACCGGTGAAAACCGATTTCAGTTTCTCCAAACTGTTTCGGGTTTATCTTTTTTCGTTGAATCTTGAACTGTTTCAAATTAGATTAGAGATTGTGCATTGTGAATAAATTTGTATTGGGGGCAGGCGTATCACCTGTGAAGCAACTAAAAAATGAATAAAAAAGAACCCGACCATCTTAACCTGCTGTTCGACATGGGGGAACTTGCCTCCATCATCACCAGCGGATCAGACATTGAAGCGTTTCTCACCGGTGCCAGTGAACTTGTGGCAAAGCACCTCCAAGCCCATGTCTGCTCCATCTACCTTTTTGATTCCCGTTCCAAAGACCTGGTCCTGAAAGCCACCCGGGGGCTGAAGCCCGAAGCCGTTGACCGAGTCAGGATGCTGCCCGGAGAAGGCCTGGTGGGCCAGTGCTTCTCCCAGGACCAGGTTCTGCGGGTAGGAAACGCAAGAACAAGCCCGGGATTCAAATATTTTGACAATGCCGGAGAAGAAGCGTTTAATTCTTTTCTTTGTGTTCCCATTAGACGTGGGGTGGTGAAAATCGGCGTTCTAGTGGTCCAGCATCAGGAGATGGACCATTTTACCCTGCTTGATGAGCGTGCATTGAGAACGGCCGCCAACCAGCTGGCCGGTGCCATCGAAAATGCCAGACTGCTCATGGCCCTGGAGCCTGAATCGGCAGATGTAAACGAAGATACAGACACCATTTCAAAAAAATTTCCTGCTTTTATCAAAGGCAAATCCGACGGATACGGCTTAGCTTCCGGCACGATCCGGCCGTCGAGAAGAAAACGCAAAGCCATTCTGTTTGAAGCGGACACATCCAATGTCACCTATTCCCTGGCTGATTTTCAAACCGCCGTGGAAAAAACCATTGATGAATTAAAGGTGCTACAGAATAAATTTGCCGCAAGTCTACCGGAAAGCGAATCTTTAATATTCACTGCCCATTTCATGATGCTCAAAGACAAAAACTTCACGGGAAAAATGAAAACCCTGATAGAACAGGGCACCTCTCCTGTGACAGCCATCCAACAAATCACGCTGAAATACATAAAAGTCTTTTCGGATAATCCCAATGCTTATATGCAGGAAAAAGCGGTGGATGTTGAGGACTTAGGCATACGTCTTTTGTCCCATCTCAAGGCCGTGCATACACCCAAAGCCCCGGACCGGGGAACGATTTTCGTTACCCAGGACATTTATCCCTCGGATATAATGAAACTCACAGCCGACGGCATCCGGGGGATTGTGCTGGTGGGCGGCGGTGTTACCTCCCATGTCGCCATCCTTGCCCGGTCCCTGTCCATTCCATTGATCATTGCCGATGACCCCGTATTTCTGGATCTGCCCGATACCACGCGGCTGCTGTTAGATGCAGGTCAGGGCAATATTTACATTGATCCGGATGACAATACCCTTTCCATATTCAAGGCTAAACAGGAGGCTGAGAACCGGGCAAAAACCCGGGAGATGCAGCCTGCCACCTACACCCTTGACAACAGACGCATCCGGTTGCTTGCCAATATCAACTTGCTCAGTGAAATTCACCTGGCCCGGGAATTGAAAGTTGAAGGCATAGGCCTTTACCGTACGGAATTCCCATTCCTGATCCGGTCCGGCTTTCCTTCGGAAGACGAACAATACCTTATTTACAAAGGCTTGTTTGACAAGACAGAACCAGGAACCGTCACCACAGTGCGCACCCTGGATGCCGGCGGAGATAAGGTCATAAAACACACGGATTTTATCCAGGAGGCCAACCCGGCCTTAGGTTTGCGCTCCATTCGCTTTTCCCTGAAGTACCGCCAAATTTTCCGGACCCAGATCAGAGCCATTTTAAGGGCTGCCCATGGCAGGGAAAAGGTCCGCCTGATGTTTCCATTAATATCCTCCATTGACGAATTTCTGGAGGCAAAGCAGGTAATGGCGGATTGTATTCATCAGATGGCACAGGAGGGTGTGCCCCACAAAAGCGATCTTGAGGTAGGCATGATGATTGAACTGCCGTCGGTGCTTGCCACCATAGATGAATTTGCTCAACTGGCAGATTTTTTTTCCATCGGCACCAATGATTTTATTCAGTATATGTTGGGTGCGGACCGGGGTAACAAACTGGTGGCCGAGCACTATATCCCTTATCATCCTGCCGTAAACCGCGGCATTGCAATGATTGCAACAGCGGCAATCCGCCATGGCATTGATGTATCCGTATGCGGAGAGATGGCCCATGAACCCGAATATATCCCCTTTCTGCTCGGCGTGGGTATCACTACCCTCAGCGTGGATCCCAAATTCCTTCCCAGTGTCCAGGCCACGGTCATGGAGACAAGTTTTTCCCGGGCAAGCGCGTATGCCCAGCGTCTACTGGAGCAGACCCGGGTCAAGGACGCTGCTGCGGTGTTGAAAATTGGCCCTGGAAAATAAGGAGTTATTTTCTCAGGCTACCAGTATTTTTTATTGTCAGAGATTAACCTTTTTAGCATCATCCAACACCTTTCGAACCATCGACGCCAAATCTGATTTCACAACGGGCTTCATTAAAAAGCCTTTTACCCCAATAGCTTCAGCCTGCTCTTCGTTTATCCTTTCGCTGAACCCGGTACAAATTACAATAGGTATATCCGGTCTTATAGATAAAATCTCTTCTACGAGTTGATCACCAGTCATATTGGGCATGGTCATGTCAGTAATGACAATGTCAAAGGCATCCGGATTTGAACGAAAAACCTCAACGGCATCCAAGCTGCTGGTACGCAACGTAATTTGATAACCAAGCCGTTCAAGTATCTGCTGTTCAAGGTTGGCCACTGCGGCATCATCATCAACCAATAGAATATGTTCATGCCCCATCTTAATTTCGGTTTTTATTTCCGCAGCCCCCTTGTTTTCTGATTGACTCATTAATGGTAGATATACGCGGAATATAGTACCTGAGCCGATTTTGGTTTCGACTTCAATCTCGCCACCATAGTCTTTAACGATCCCATACACCACGGCGAGCCCAAGACCGGTTCCCTTACCTTGCTCTTTGGTCGTAAAGTACGGTTCGAATATTTTGTTTTTGACTTTATCCGCCATGCCGATACCATCGTCGGAAACAGTAAACAACAGATACTTTCCTGAATTAATGCCGGTATTCCTTAAATTGGTCGGGCCGCTTTCGATTTCCTCAAGAGCAATGACTATTTTGCCGTTTTTTTCCTGAACCGCATGGTAAGCATTGGTAATAAGATTCATGCCAACCTGATGAAGCTGCGTGGCATTTCCCATAATGAAACCGCAATCTCGTTGAATTTTCTGCTTTATCTCAATATTTGCCGGAATGGTCGCCCGACAAAGCTTGAGGACCTCTTCTAAAATCTTCTGGAACCTTATCGGTATTTTTTTCTGGTCTGATTGACGGCTGAAGGCAAGAATCTGTGACACCAACTCTTTGGCTCTATGGCCGGCCTTATGTATTGCATGTGCATATTTGTGCTCCAGGCTTCCGGCCGACAGGTCCTCCATCATCATCTCCGACATTCCAATGATGGGAAATAAAATATTGTTAAAATCGTGTGCAATGCCGCCGGCAAGGTTACCGATCGCTTCCATTTTCTGTGCTTGCTGAAGGCGATTTTGCAATTCTATGAGTTCCGTTGTATCTCTGAATACAGATAGTTTGGACAGTGCTCCGCTTTCATCCACAAAGACAGTACTTGAAACATTGAAAGGACATTTATCCAGAGGGCTGACAATATTTTTTTCGTTATGACCCGCTTGGAATGTCTCATCACATTTGCACCACGGACATTCTCTATCGAACCCATGCAGGGCTTGGTAACACAATTCCCCTGTGGCGTCATGGCCGATCCTGTCAATCATGGCTTGATTCATATATTGTATTATAAAATCTTGCGAACAGATATAAACCGGGTCTTTTATCGCCTCCATCATTGTTCGGTATTTGATTTCGCTTTGCTTTAATTTATCTTCAGAACGCTTGCGTTCGGTAAGGTCAACTCCCAAACAAGTCACATCGACCACATTTCCTTCAGCATCCTTGGTCAATACATTAGACCAGGCGACATTAAAAACCTGTCCCGATTTTCCAAGGATCTCATTTTCATAATTCGAAAATCCAAGCGTATCCTTTTGCCCCATTACAGCGTGAAAAACCGTTCTGACACCTTCCCGGACATTTTCCGGAATGAACAAGTCAAACCAATTTCGCCCTATAACTTCATTTTCTTCCCATCCGGTGAGGGCCAGAAAATGCTCATTAACGAAAGTAATTTCAGCTCTGGGGTTTATCGAAATGCCGATTTGAGGGGTATTGACAAGGATGTTCCGCCATTTGAGCTCTGAATATTTCAGCGCCATTTCCGCCTGTTTCCGCTCTGTGATATCCCGGCCAACACCGATAATTCCCTTAACAGCGCCATCCCTATCAAGAACGGCGGTATCGGACCAAGCCAACCATTTCCACCCGTCTTTTGTCATTGCACGCTGCTCAAGATATGCGGTATGGGGAGGAGTAAAAAGTCCCTCCATGGCCTTTGCTGTCATTTTCCTGTCATCTTCATGCACAAGAGGCATAAAGTTCTTATCCAAAAGCTCTTTTTCTTTTTTGCCGAACATATCGCAATAAGACGGGCTGACAAATAAAAAGCGGCCATCAAGATCGACTTTGACGACTAAGTCAGTTTGGTTTTCAACGAGAAGTCGGTACTTGGCCTCACTATCTCGAAGAGACTTATCAGCTTGTTTTTGATCAGTAATATCTCGAAGGAAACAAACACATTGCCCGCCTTCCTCAGCCCGGAATTGAAGACTGACTTCAACATCGAAGACTGTTCCGTCTTTGCGGCGATGTTTAGATTCAAATCGATCTAATCCTTTCAAAGCTACCTTTTTCATATGTTCGGCTACCTGTTCTGGTGCTTCCATAATTTCAAAGTCCGAAATGTACATAGTGAGTAGTTCTTTTTCACTATAGCCACTCATGCGGCAATACGCATCATTAACCTCAAGGAGTTTCCCCTTGGTGTCCGTAAGCCAATAACCGTCCAAAGACGCTTTAAGAATTGATCGATATCGGTTTTCGCTTTTTTCGATTTGTTTTCTATGTTCTATCTCCCTTAGTCTTTTCAAGCCACTCTCGGAGATGACGGCAATCAACCCTTTAATAAAGAATAGATAATTATCAAGTTGCTTTTTCGTCCATATCGGTACCTTTTTAACTGCTTGAAGGTATGCCTTTTCATCAAAGCCATATTTTTGGGCTTGGGCTTGAAAAAATTCTAAGTTCGGTTCTTCCAAAAGAAACTGGCCTGTAAAAAAACTCCCATAATGTACGCCATCAATAATAATAGGGATAGCATTGTCAACAAGACCATGCGGACAGCGGTAAGTTAATGCCGGGTCGGCCTCATGGATATGGTCTTTGATATACTGGTCACTTTTTATACATATTTTTTCGGTTTCTTTGTTTTGTCTATGGAACTTGATACAGATTTCCTGCCATGCAGTTGCGGTAAGAATATTTCCATCGTTGTCGATAATCGACGACGGAAAGGAATAAATTTCATTCAACCTGTTCTGTAATTCTTGGAAATGTTCAATGTCAATCAGATCTTGTAGTCTATATTTCATCATTCACTTTGATTAGAGGTTCATTGGTTTTAGGGGCTTGATTCTATTGTCGGCCATTTTCCGTAGGGGCAACCCCTCTGTGGGCAGGCACGGGGGCCTGCCCCTACAGCGGCCGACGTTAGAAGCAATTCCGGTTTTAATGCCATGGAAACCTTAAAATCCACAAATAGATGAAGGATTTTTATCTGTATTCAATGCCCATCAATATTCTACATTTATCAAGATGCAATTTCTTAAGCAATGGTTTGTTCATGAAAGGCTAAATTTAAAATTGCCGGGCCATATTTCAGGCGCTTGATAATCTTTTTATCCTTTGTTATTCTCTATTATCTTTTGAATACGGTTAAACACCCGTTTCCGGAAAAAGCGTTGGCGAATTCCTGATCTCGATTTTTTATGAAGGAGGAAAAATGAGTGACGCTGTCGAAGTATACAAGCCCCAACATAACGTTCGTGTTGTTACAGCCACATCCCTTTTCGACGGCCATGACGCGGCCATCAACATTTTCCGAAGGCTGCTCCAGAGCACTGGCGTTGAGGTCATCCATCTGGGCCACAACCGTTCCGTAAAGGAAATTGTGGACGCAGCCATTGAAGAAGATGCCCAGGGAATCGCCGTTTCCAGTTACCAGGGAGGGCATATTGAATTTTTCAAATATATCGTAGACCTTTTGAAAGAGCAAAATGCATCCGACATAAAGGTTTTCGGTGGCGGCGGCGGCGTTATTGTGCCCGATGAGATCCAGGAACTTCATGATTATGGCGTAGCGAAAATATATTCTCCTGAAGACGGCACACGGATGGGACTCCAGGGAATTATTAACCATATGGTAAAGGAACTGGATTTTTCTACGGTAAAGGGTGATGCCGTTGATTTTAACTCGTTGTCGTGTGACAACAAACGTCTGGTAGGCAGGGCGATGACCGTAATGGAACAAGCCAAGGCCGCCGGCAATGGCCATTTAGCCCATTTTAAGACGGATCTATTGAAAAAAATCGGAACCAGAATTGTGCCTGTCATGGGCATCACCGGTACCGGTGGGGCGGGGAAGTCTTCGCTGATTGACGAATTGATTCTTCGAATGATCAATGACGTAAAAGATATAAAAATCGCCGTTATCAGTTCGGACGTAACCAGAAGAAAAACCGGCGGTGCCCTTTTGGGGGATCGCATTCGAATGAACGCCATCGGAAATGAGCGTGTCTACATGCGCTCCCTGGGTACACGAAAAGCCCATTCGGAAATCCCGGAGGCACTGGGAGACGTCATTTCTGTGGCCAAGGCCGCCGGATTTGATTTTATCATCGCGGAAACCGCCGGCATCGGTCAGGGGGATTCCCATATTATCGACCAGGTGGATTGCGCCATGTATGTTATGACGGCTGAATTCGGGGCGGCAAGCCAGTTGGAAAAAATCGATATGCTGGATTTTGCGGATCTGATTGTGGTCAACAAATTCGAAAAAAGAGGAGGGGAAGACGCCGTCAGGGATGTTCGCAAGCAGGTGCAACGAAACCGGAACGCTTGGGACAGGCCACCGGAAGATATGCCGGTATTCGGCACAATTGCCTCTAAATTCAATGATGACGGTGTAACCGCCCTTTATCAGGCCCTGCTGCAGACTATTTTTGAAAAAACCGGGGTTAAATTTGAAAGCCGGCTTCCTAAAATTGATGTGAAAACATCGTCCACAAAAACGGTGATCATCCCGCCGGAGAAAACACGTTACCTCTCAGAAATTGCCGACACCATTCGGGACTACCACAAGCATACAAAACTACAGGCGGAGGCCATCCGTAAGGTCTGGCATCTGGAAGAAAGCGCCAGAGCCATTGATGAGAGCCTGCTTGACGGGGATAAAACACAACTGATCGAAACGTTAAAAAAGGAAACCGACGCCGCCAAGGAACTGGTCGATGGTGAAGCCAAGGACCTGGTAACACAATGGGATGACATGAAGGAAGCCTATACAAAGGACGAACTGGTATACACGGTTCGGGGAAAAGAAATAAGAGTCCCGTTGTATACCGAATCCTTATCCCATCAGAAAATTCCCAAAATCTGCCTCCCAAAATTCAAGGACCCTGGAGAGATCTACCGGTGGCTGCGGCGGGAAAATCTTCCCGGCTACTTCCCTTATACTGCCGGTGTGTTTCCTCTAAAACGGGTGGGGGAAGACCCTACGCGAATGTTTGCCGGAGAAGGAGACCCGGCCAAAACCAACACCCGTTTTCGTCTGCTTTCCGGCAACTACGAGGCAAAAAGGCTGTCTACCGCATTTGATTCGGTAACTTTGTATGGGTGTGATCCGGAGTTACGGCCGGATATTTACGGCAAGGTCGGCAACGCAGGCGTCAGTGTCTGTACGTTGGAAGATGTCAAAGTCTTATACAGCGGGTTCGACCTCTGCGCGCCTTCCACGTCCGTCTCCATGACCATCAACGGCCCGGCGCCTGTCATGCTTGCCATGTTCATGAATACGGCCATTGATCAGCAGGTGGATAAATACACAAAAGAGAACGGTAAAGCTCCGACAACGGAAGCGTATCAAAATATTCGCGAATCAGCACTAAGCAATGTTCGCGGCACGGTTCAGGCAGATATTTTGAAGGAAGATCAGGGGCAGAATACATGTATTTTTTCCATTGAATTTGCCCTTAAAATGATGGGGGATATCCAGCAGTATTTTATCGAGCACAATGTGCGCAATTTTTACTCCGTATCCATTTCAGGCTATCACGTCGCTGAAGCCGGGGCCAATCCCATTACCCAACTGGCCGTGACCCTTTCCAACGGCTTTACCTATGTAGAATACTACCTTTCCCGGGGCATGCCCATTGACAGCTTCGGGCCCAACCTGTCATACTTTTTTTCCAACGGCATGGACCCCGAATATACGGTCATCGGAAGAGTCGCCCGAAGAATCTGGTCCATTGCCATGAAAGAAAAATACAACGCGTCTGCACGTTCACAAATGCTGAAATACCACATCCAGACATCCGGCAGATCGTTGCACAGTCAGGAGATCCAGCTCAACGACATCCGGACCACCTTACAGGCCCTTTGCGCGGTATATGACAATTGCAACAGCCTGCATACCAACGCGTTTGATGAAGCCATCACAACCCCTACGGAGGAGTCGGTGCGACGGGCCCTGGCCATCCAGTTGATTGTCAATCGGGAGTGGGGATTGACCAAAAATGAAAATATGAACCAGGGAAGCTTTATCGTCGAAGAGTTGACGGATCTGGTGGAGGAGGCTGTCCTGAGGGAATTTCACCGTATCTCGGAACGGGGCGGCGTGTTGGGCGCCATGGAAACGGGATATCAGCGAAGCAAAATTCAGGAAGAATCGGTCTATTATGAAACATTGAAGCACAATGGAGAGCTTCCCATTATCGGTGTCAACACCTTCCGTGATCCGAATATGGAAGGCGATGTACTGACGGAAAACAGTGCCTGCTGTGAACTGGCCCGAGCCACGGATGAAGAAAAACAATCCCAGTTGAAGCGATTGGCTGATTTTCAAAAACAGAATGAAAAAGAAGCTCCCCAGGCTCTGGAGAAACTTCAACGGGTGGTCCTTTCAGGGGGCAACATCTTTGAAGAGCTGATGGAAACGGTTAAGGTCTGCAGCCTGGGCCAGATTACCAAAGCCCTTTACGATGTAGGCGGCCAGTATCGCAGGAACATGTAATTGAACATGACATGTTAACATGACAAAAAATATATGATGGAGAGGCTGCCATGATCAACGTTGAATATAAAAATTATGTAAGGGCAATATCTACCCTTATTCCGGAAGAACGAATCTTTACAGATACGCTTCATCGCCTTGCCTATGGCACGGATGGTGGCTTCTACCGGTTGGAACCACAAGTCGTGGTACGGGTTTCAAATGAAAAGGAAATGCAGCTTTGTCTGCGCGAAGCATCGTCTAGAAAACTCCCGGTGACCTTCAAAGCAGCGGGCACCTCACTTTCCGGCCAGACCATCTCCGATTCTATTTTACTAATGGCCAATGAAGGGTGGGAAGACTACGAAGTATTGGACGAGGGACAAAAAATCCGCCTGCAACCTGGAATTATAGGGGCAAAGGTTAACCGTATTCTGGCCCCGTATGATCGCAAATTTGGTCCGGACCCTGCTTCCATAAACTCTGCCATGGTTGGCGGTATCATCATTAACAACGCCTCCGGCATGAACTGCGGCACCCATGAAAATGCCTACCAAACCATCGAATCGGCCAAAATCATTTTCGCAGACGGTACCCTTCTTGACACTGCAGATGCTGACAGCCGTGAATCGTTTCGACGGACACGACCTGGATTCGTGGAAAAAATTGAGGAAATTCGGGACAGGGTACGTGCAGATGAAACGTTTGCCGCTCGAATACGAAAAAAATATTCCATAAAAAATACCACCGGCTTTTCCATTAATCCTTTTATTGACTACGATGACCCTTTCCATATTATCATCAACCTGATGATCGGTTCAGAAGGAGCACTGGCATTCATATCCGAGGTGGTGATGCGGTCCGTGCCCATGTACCGTTGCAAGGCAAGTTCCATGGTCTACTTCCCGGACATCATGACTGCATGTAAGGCAACGGTAGCGCTCAAAAAAGGACCGGTAGACGGCGCGGAGTTACTTGACCGGCTGGCGTTGAAATCGGTCGAGAACAAAGAGGGCATTCCGGATTTCATCAAAAATTTTGATGAAACAACCACTGCGGTCCTAATGGAGACCATGGCCTCGGATCAAGATATCCTTGCTCAAAACATTGTGCAAATCAAAGAAATTCTGAACGATTTCGAAACGCTTCGCCCCGTCGAATTCACTTCCGATCCGGTTGAAAACGAACAGTTGTGGAATATCCGTAAAGGGGTATTCCCTGCTGTTGGCGGCATGCGGGAAATCGGCACGACCTGTCTCATTGAAGACGTCGCCTACCATATGGAAACCCTGCCCGAGGCGACTAAGGAGCTGCAGGATATCATTGCTGAACATGGTTACACTGATGCAGTCATTTACGGCCACGCCCTTGAAGGAAATTTTCATTTCATCATCAACCAGGATTTCAGCGACCCAAAAGAAGTGGAACGTTACGATGCAATGATGCACGCAGTCATCAATATGACTGTCGATAAGTACGACGGCTCTTTAAAGGCGGAACATGGTACCGGGCGTAATATGGCACCGTTTGTCAAAAAAGAATGGGGTGAAAAAGGCTACGACCTGATGCGTGAAATCAAGAAGCTCTTTGATCCGGATACTATACTCAATCCGGGTGTTATCATTAATGACGACCCCAAGTGCTATTTAAAAAATTTCAAACCGTTGCCCCAGTGTGACCCCTTGATCGATAAATGTATTGAATGTGGCTTTTGTGAAGTTAACTGCATGTCAAACCATTTCAGCCTCTCTGCCCGCCAGCGTATTGTCGTGCAGCGAGAAATCGCGAGACTGAAGAAAACTGGAGAAAATCCAGAGCGCCTTACAGAGCTTGAAAAAGGTTTTATCTTCGCGGGCGATGAAAGCTGCGCCGGTGACGGACTTTGCGAAACGTCTTGTCCTGTCTCTATCGATACCGGAAAATATATTAAACAAATACGAGCTGCAAATCGCAGTAAGTTTGGCAAAAAAATAGGTCGGTTCACGGGAGAGCATCTGGATCTGGTCTGCAGCAGCGCTTCCGTTGCACTCAGGTTGCTCGGAGGAATGCACCGGCTCCTGGGTACCAAAAATTTCGGTAAAATATGTGATACCGCACGTTCTGTAAGCGGCAATCGCATACCACTGTGGACACCTGCCATGCCGAGTGGTGTATCAGCACCCCAAAAGACCCCGATCAATTTCCACGCTGCTCAGAAAGTTGTCTATTTCCCGTCTTGCATTACGCGGTCCATGGGACCGGCAAAGGATGACCCTGTGAATGGTTCTGTGACAGAGGTAACCATTCGGGTGCTCAAGAAAGCCGGCTATGGCGTCATTTTCCCTGAAGGTATGAAAAATCTTTGTTGCGGTACGCCCTGGGAGTCGAAGGGTTTTGTCGAAACAGCAGACATGAAGTCCAGCGAACTTGAACAGGCGTTGCTTATCGCTTCCGAGCAGGGCAAGTATCCCGTGCTTTGTGACACATCTCCCTGTTTATATCGAATGCGCAACGTCATGGACAGCAAGCTAAAGCTCTATGAACCGGTTGAATTTGCACATAAATTCTTATTAAATAAATTGCATTTTACTCCTAAGAAGCAGACCATAGCCATCCATCCGACCTGCTCAACCCAAAAAATGGGCCTTTCCGAACTTTTAAGAGAGGTTGCCTCGATGTGTGCAGACAAGGTGGTTTTGCCCCCTGATGTAAACTGTTGCGGATTTGCCGGAGACAAAGGTTTTCACCTGCCCGATCTAAACGCTCATGGCCTGAGAAAAGCGGTTCCAGTAATCGAACAGGAGGGCGCTGTGGTTGGATATTCAAACAGCCGAACATGTGAGATCGGCTGTACTTCCCAAATTGGTATTCCATATATGTCGATCATGTACATAATAGATGAAGTCACGACTGGAGTAGATTAAAGCACAAGGGAATTATCTGACAACCGTATATTGTATCTGCTTTGTAACACTAAAAATAAATTCAATTGGAGATAAACCTTATTTTTCATTTAGTTAGGATGCAATTCCTTCGCTTCCTCATTGAAATCGCCTGAAACCCCACCCGAATCAAAATACCTGGGATAGGCGATCCGGTAGGCCTTCATCAGCCTGTTCCAAGGCAAATCCGCAAAATGCCCATGGTCTTTAACATATTCCATATGCTGCTGCCCTTTGGCATCAAAGGGGTGAAACACGCTGTCGTCCCGGCCGTCAAATTCCAGGGGCAGAACACCAAACGCCTGACATAGGCTTAAGTTGAATGTCGGTGTTGCCTTGACCCATTTTTCTTCCAGAAATATATCGGTATACCCGTGCCATTCAAAAAGATCCGTGCCCATTTTTGCCCTGAGCTTGGGCGTGGTCAAATGGTTCTTCACATTGGCAAACCCCAGACGGGCCGGTATGGACTGGGCTCTGAGACAGGCGGCTAAAAGCACAGCCTTTGACACGCAGAACCCCTTGCCTTCGGTCAAAACCCGGCTTGCCTTAAAGCCCTCTTGGTGGTTCGGAATCTCATAGGGGTCATACCGGATCTGATCCCTGACCGCGTAAAAAATGCTTACAGCTTTTTTAACTGGGTTATCTGACGCTCCTGCATACCGGGATGAAAATGCAATAATCTTTTCATGATCCGAATCAATAAAAAACGTCGGTGCACCATACAAGGAGAGCTGGTCAATATCCATATGTCTTATCCTGAAAATTAAGTTGTGAATATAAATCCCTATTCCGGGGTTACGCCACTTCTCTGCTATACCTGTTCCTTGCCCTGAAATCAATATCCACACCTGTATCGAGATACATTTGTGTGCCAAATATTGAGACAAACGAACCATGGCCGTATTTTAAAACCCGCCGGACATTTTTTTTCAGACCGTTTTAGGAATGAGTCCGCAATAACTTAACCTGGGAGCGCGGGCGTCCCACCCGCATCTTTACAATACTTGAGGACATGCAGGCGGGACGCCCGCGCTCCCGGATATAGCAAAATGGGCAAGTAATTTAAGACCCGTTCATTAAACACGCATTGGCAAGGCGTTTGATGCGATCCTACGCTATTTTTACCAATTCACTGAAAAAAACAGGCAGACCTGTGCTTTCGGAATGAATCTTGTTTAACAAATTAAAAATTTAATAATTTAGTCACACTAAAATTAAAAATGGAGTAAAGTCATTGACACAACAACGTGACACCGTCGGCAAGTCGGAAAAATTTGATTCCATTGTTATCAACGAAGTACAGCTGCTCCTGGCGGAAAAACGAACATCCCTTGCTGTTATGAGAACCGGGATTGCCGTGCTGGCCCTGCCCTTGTCCGTAATCGGACTTTTGATTGCCACCTCCAAATATTACAATATTTTCAACGTACTGCACCTGGTTATTCCCTTTGGTATTCTCAACCTTGGATTGATCGTTCTGGGCTGTTATCTGATCACCCGGGCCATTATAAAAATGCACAACTACGACAAACACATCCATGAACTTAAGGTCAAATTCAGTGCTTTGGGGAAGTTTATAGAATAACCACCAACGATGGGGTAAAGGCCAACATCCCGGCATAAACCGGCCTGGCATAATTTGTGCCTTAGATTATTAGTGAGAATCCCCTTGGATAATTCCAAAGGCGATCAACCCCACTAAACATTAGAAAGAGAACAGAGATGAAACCATACGGCAGAAAGACAAAAAAGAAGGTAGGCGAAATTCTTGCTCTTGGCGATCGTATCCAGGCCCTGGACAGGCTGGCCCAGATTCCGGATGCCCAGCTCACCGGGCATCTGTTCTCTTATTTTTATAACAAAGAGGAACTCATCAAGTTCCGCAGCGTAACCGCTATGGGGGAGCTTGCTGCAAGGATTGCGGATTATTCCATGGAAAAAGCCAGAATACTTATGAGGCGGATCATGTGGAACTTGAACGATGAATCCGGCGGCATCGGCTGGGGATCCCCCGAGGCCATGGGAGAGATTCTAAGCAAAAGCCCGGCCCTGGCCCGGGAATTTAAATGCATCCTTTTTTCCTATCTGGATCACGGAGGCAACCACATTGAACATGAAATACTCCAGCGCGGGGTTATATGGGGCATTGGTACATATCTTGGGACAGCACCCTTGGGTCTGACCGATGTCACCAAGGGACAGCTCCAAGACCATCTTTCTTCTAAAGACCCGGTCAAACGTGGATATGCTATCAGGGCACTGTCCAATGCCAGAGTCATTAAATATATGGATCTGCCCAATTTTATCCAGACAGATAAAACAACCATTGATATTTTCACTGGGTGGGATTTTACGGTTACCCGGATATCGGATATGATTCATGCTTGCACCCCGGAACAGGTCCTGGCCGGCAATGAATAAGTACCATTTTTACGTAACCTGGTGTGAAACGATTAAAGAGAATTTGCCATGCTTAAAAAAAAATGTGACATAAACATCGAACGCACCATTGAACTGGCCCATGAAATGATAGAACTGGCACAGACCGGATATGAACACCATGAAGACCCCGACTGCGGTATACTTTATGGCATTTTGCTGGATACAGGATACAAGATTCTTGATCTTGCAGAAAAAGAGAAACAGGCTCATATTCTAAAAGGCTGGTGGGCTGAATCCATTGACAAAGGAATGATTTAATGAAAACACAAAAGAAACCGGTAATTGATCTTGGCTGCTGCAACCTGTGCGAAGTCTGTATTGACTTGGCGCCCCATGCTTTTGAAATTAATGATGCAGGTTATGTGGATGTACTACCCCTTGACAGTTATGAGGATGACGAAGATATCCTTGAAGCTGTAAAAAACTGCCCCCAAGACTGTATTTCCTGGGAGTGATTCCCAAAAAAATTCCTCTTCAGTCCCAAGGACTTGGACAAAACAGTTGATTTATTTTTTTCCGAGTCCCTTACCGTTCGGACATTAATTCAGTAGAGCCCATTTTTTTCTTTTTACAGATGCAAAAAAACATTGCGCCTGATACACAAATGTGCCATTTAAAAGACCGTTTCAAGAACAGCCTGGTATCGATTACTAAAAGCGCGTTGCCTGGAAATCAAAAATGGAAAAGTTTACACATTCTCTGCTGGACCTGCACACTCTCAACCTCGTGGTGGACAATCTTAAACTTGGTGTCATGGCACATACCACGGAGCGTATCATCACTGTTTTTAATAAAGAAGCAGAAAAAATTACCGGATATAGTAAAAAAGAGGTCCTGGGCAAAGACTGTCATGATGTGTTCCAAGCCCCGCTCTGCGGTTCCAAATGCTCTTTTTGCGATGATTCCCCGAAACTTTCCGGCGGGACCAAGGAGTACCCGGTTACCATAGTCACAAAAACAGGGGAGACCCGTCATCTGGAAATGACCGTTTACTGTATCCCGGACCATGAAGGGGAAGTCCAAGGCGTTGTGGCCTCGTTCCGGGATATGACCGATTCCATACGTCTTTCCCTGAAAGCCGAAGATCTTTCCAATTTTGCCGGCATCATCGGCAAGGACAAAGCCATGCATGACATTTTCCGGCAAATCCGGGATGTGGCGTTGTATAACTACCCGGTTCACGTATCTGGTGAAACCGGTACCGGTAAAGAACGGGTGGCCTATGCTATTCATGACATCTCGTCCTACGGCAACGGCAGTTTCGTTCCGGTCAACTGCGGGGCCATCCCCGAAGGCATTGTAGAAAGCGAACTGTTTGGCCATGTGAAAGGCGCATTCTCAGGGGCGGTCAAGGAACGTAAAGGTCGGTTTGAACTGGCCCATAAAGGCACCCTGTTCCTGGACGAAGTGGCGGAACTGCCATTGAAAACCCAAGTAAAACTTTTACGGTTCCTCCAGGAGGGATCCTTTGAAAAAGTAGGCGGAGAAAATAATATCAGCGTAGATGTGAGAATTATTTCAGCAACCAACAAAGATCTGGCAGAAGAGGTCCGGGCCGGGCGGTTCAGGGAAGACCTTTATTACCGGCTCAACGTCATTCCTATCCACCTGCCGCCCTTGCGGGAAAGAAAAAACGATATCCCGCTTTTAGCCGAGCATTTCCTGCGGGAGGCCGAAAAAGAAACTAAAAAGTCCGTACCGGAACTTGCCCCTGACACCATTCGGGAAATGATGGACTACCACTGGCCCGGCAATGTCCGGGAATTAAAAAATGTGATCCAGTTTTCCGTGGTCCGGGCCCGGGGCAACGTTATTTTGCCCACGGATCTTCCCTTTGTTGGATCCAACAGGCAACCTATGCAGCCTCTCCTATCAAATGAGCCTTCAAAGTATAGAGCACAGTTTACCCGGGGCAAGCTCAATCAGGAAAATGTCCAGGCCGCCCTGGTCAAAACCGGCGGCAATAAATCCAAGGCCGCCCGTGTGTTAGGGTGGGCAGGGCAACGCTGTACCGTTTTTTAGGTGACCATCCTGATATTAAAGCCTTTTCAAACACGTTCTAACTTTTGGGCCATGTAATACAGAACCGGCACCGCCATCCTGGAAATCAGCAGGGAGGCAATTTCACCAAACATCAATGAAATGGCCAGGCCCTGAAAAATCGGATCTGCCAGGATCACCGAAGCGCCCACAACAACCGCCAGGGCCGTCAGCAGCATGGGCCGGAACCGGATGGCGCCAGCTTCCACCACAGCCTCTGCCAGGGGCAGACCATGGCTTCGGCGCAGTTCAATAAAATCCACCAGAATAATGGAATTTCTCACCACAATCCCTGCGCCCGCCATGAATCCGATCATTGAAGTGGCGGTAAAAAATGCCCCCAGGGCCCAATGGGCCGGCAGAATGCCGATCAAAGAGAACGGAATCGCCACCATCACCACCACCGGCGTTACATAGCTTTTAAACCAGCCCACCATGAGCATATAAATGAGCACCATGACCACGCAGAATGCCAGGCCTAAGTCCCGGAACACCTCCAGGGTAATATGCCACTCCCCGTCCCATTTAATGGAGGGCTCGGACTCGTTGAACGGCTGCTTTAAATTATAGATGGTGACATGATCCAGGCTTCCGCCAAAATCCTTGCCTGACAGCTGCGCAACGGCTTTATTCATCTCAAGGATGGGGTATATCGGACTCTCCGCAGCGCCGGCCACATCACCTGTCACGTAAATCACCGGTTTCAAATTCTTCCGGTAGATGGGCTGATCCACGGGTGCCCGGCTCAAGGTCACAAGCTCTCGCAACGGTGTCAGGACCGAAGCAGGATTGCGCGGATTACGCAGCCCGATGTTCAGGATAGAATCAATCCGGGCGCGTTCGGCTTTGGGCAGCTGAAATACAATATCTATTTCCTCCTTGTCCCGGGGCTGATGGAACAAATCCACAGACAATCCGGAAAGCCCCATATTCACAGCCCGGGTGATGTCGCCTTCACTGATGCCGTGCAGCGCCGCTTTTTCCTTGTCCACCGTGATAATGGTCTTTTCGCGATCATTCTCACGGTACCAATCAATATCCACCACACCATCCGTCTGGGCAAAAATCTGTTTGACCTTTTTGGCCAAAGCCAGGCGAGAGGCATGGTTGGGGCCGTAAACCTCGGCAACCAGTGTCTGGAGGACCGGCGGGCCCGGCGGCACTTCGGCAACCGCAATGGTGGCCCCGTATTTTTCAGCGATGGCCGCCAATGCCGGACGTACGTTTTTCGCAATGTCATGGCTTTGGCGGTCACGATCATGTTTAGGTGTCAGGTTGACCTGAATATCTGCCACACTGGGGCCCGAACGCATAAAATAGTGACGGACCAGACCGTTGAAATTGTACGGGGAGGCCGTACCTGCGTATATCTGATAATCAGTGACATCCGGTTCCTGTTTGATGACCTGGGCCATCTCCATGGCCACCCGGGTGGTCTGCTCCAAGGTACCGCCTTCGGGCATGTCCAGAATTACCTGAAATTCCGATTTATTGTCAAAGGGCAGCATCTTTACCTTAACCAGACCCAACACAACCAGGGCACAGGACGCCAACAGCATGGCAATGATGATGCAGAAAAACAGAATGCGCCAGGCGCCATGGGCCAGCAGCGGATCCATGATATGGTGATACAACCGGGTAAACGGATCATCCGGGGCATGGTCGGGGTCATGGCCTTTCTCCTCTGCCACTGTGCCCCCGAATGTTGCCGCCTGTTTGCGTTTTAAAATATGGATAGCCGCCCAGGGGGTGATGGTAAACGCGATAATCAGGGAAAAGACCATAGCAGCAGATGCGCCCACCGGGATGGGACGCATGTACGGTCCCATGAGTCCACCCACAAAGGCCATGGGTAAAATCGCGGCAATAACGGCCCATGTGGCAAGAATCGTTGGATTGCCCACCTCGCCCACCGCAATAATGGCAATGTCTTTAAAGGAACGGGACCGGTTCTCAGGCAGCCGCATATGTCTGACAATATTTTCCACCACCACAATGGCGTCGTCAACCAGAATACCGATGGAAAAAATCAGGGCAAACAGCGTAATCCGGTTCAACGTATAGCCGTATAAATAGAAAAGTAGAAGGGTCAAAGACAAGGTGGAGGGGATGGCGAGCATGACAATCATGGACTCCCGCCATCCCAGGAAAACCAAAATGAGCAGGGCTACGCCGAACACGGCAATGCCCATGTGCAACAGCAATTCATTTGATTTTTCAGCCGCGGTCTCCCCATAATTCCGGGTCACGGTGACTTCCACATCACCGGGGATCAGGCTGCCTTTAAGCTGGTCCACCTTGGTCAAAACCTGTTCCACCACATCAACGGCATTGGCGCCTGGCCGTTTGGCCACGGAAAGTGTGACGGCCGCTTCCGGATCGTGGCGGTTCTTGCTGCCAAACAATACATAAGATTCAGGCTCTTCGGGCCCGTCAACAATTTTTGCCACCTGGTGGAGGTAAACAGGATTGCCGCTGCGGACACTGATGACGATATTGCCGATATCTTCGGCTGTTTTCAAAAAGGTGCCGGTCTGGATGAGTATTTCCCGGTTATTGGCCTGGGTAGCACCTGAAAACGCCTGGCGGTTGGCTTGGGTGAGGTGATTGATCAGATCAAAGGGGGTCAAATTCCGGGCCGCCAGCTGCAACGGATCAAACAATACACGCACCCGGCGACGGGTCCCTCCAATCAGTTTGGTTTCAGAAACCTCAAAGATGGATTTCACCTCATCGTCCACCTGGGCAGCCAGCCTTCGCAACATAAAATGGTCATAGGTTTTGGAATGAAACGTCAACGCCAGAATCGGCACATCATCAATGGTGTGTGGTTTAATCATGGGCCTGGAAACACCGTGGGGGATTCGGTCAAAATTGGTTTGCAGCTTTTGATTCAGCCGGACAATGGACGCTTCCAGGTCCTGGCCCACATAAAAACGGACCACCAGCATACTTTTACCCGGCATGGAGGTGGAATAGATATACTCCACGCCGGGCAGTTCATAAAGCAGCTTTTCCATGGGGATGCTCAAGCGCTGTTCCACCTCTTTAGCGCCGGCCCCGGGCATGGCAACCATGACATCAATCATGGGCACTTTAATCTGGGGTTCCTCTTCCCTGGGCAGCATGGTAACGGCCATAACCCCGAGCAGAAGCGAGGCAAAAATACCGATCAATGTCAATTTGGACTCAACAAAGGTCGCGGCTAACCGGCCGGCAAAACCCTGGTGTGCGGAAGATTGTTGTTCGTTCATCGAATTTCTCTATTCTATTTTTATGGGCTGTCCGTCCACGAGATGTTCATTGTTTTGCCAAATAACCGTTTCACCGGGATTCAGACCTGCGACAATCTCCGTGAGGCCGTCCCGGCGCATGCCGGTTCGTACCAGGCGAAGATGGGCTTTATTGTCCGCAACCACAAAGATACGTTCCATCTGTCCTTTGAGTAACACGGTGCCGTCGGGCACAAACAGGGATGTCTTGGCCTGTCCGGGCAGTTTGACCCGGGAAAACTGCCCGGTGCGCAATTTCTCATTGTACGAAAGATCGATAGTGACCGCTGCTGTCCGGGAGGCAGGATCGGCCGAAGGCGCCACTTCGGCCACCTTGCCGTTAATGGTCAGTCCGGCCGTGGGGACAGTGACCGTAAGCGTCTGACCCGGTCGGATCTGAAGCACCAGGCTTTCGGGTACGGCACAAACCGCCTGCAGTTTCTGATCATTTTCCATACGCAGCAGCACCGTGCCGGGTGTGGCCAGGTCTCCGGCGTGTACATTTTTCGCTGTAATCACGCCGGAAAAAGGCGCGAAGATGGTGGCATAACTGAGCATGGTCCGGGCCCCCTGCACTGCCGCTTTTGCCACGGCATACTGATCCTGCATGGATTTGACGGTTTCAGCCGTAGCGGCATGTTTTTTTAAAAGTTTCTGTTCACGCGAAAGATTGCGCCCGGCCTGATTAAACCGGGCCTGGGCTTGATTGAGCTGGGCTGCGATTTCCCGGGCACTGATTTTAACCAGCAGGTCGCCTTTGTTTACACGGGAACCTAATACCACAGGCACGTCGGTCACAACACCCGTCACTTTAGCGGCAATGGCCGCACGCTCAACAGCCTGCAGGGTGCCCACAACCTCAACAAGGGTGGGCACGGTCTGCTCAATTACGGTGGACGTCTGCACCGTTGCAACCGGCAGAGCTGTTTGCGATTCCTGGGCCTGGGCACCAAGGCCCGACACCAGGATCATCATCAAACCAAACATAAGGTGTGTAGGAATTTTCATAATTGTCACTCCATTTTTCTTGCTCATGCTCTTAATCTTACTCATGCTCGAATTCATAGCCTGGAGCAAGAGCAGGAGCAAGATTAAGAGCAAGACTAAGTATCAATTCATTTGCGATGAACTATAGTCTGCGTATTGCCGCAATCCGCAGGCCCGTCTTAAATTGGCAACCGCGATGCGGTGTTCCGCATTGGCCAGTGCGTGGCGTACCCGGGCTTCCGTCAATCGATTTTCCGTATCAATCAGTTCGGAAGAAAGCACAAGGCCTGCTTTGAATCGTTCCCGGAAAAGACGGGCAGACTCCTGGGCAAATGCCACCATTTTTTCAGTCACCCGGACCCTTTTTTCCGTCTGATCAAGATTCAAGACAGCCTGCCGAGTCTCCAGGGCATAAGCCAGTTCCATCTTTCGAAGTTCATCCTTTGCCTGACCCAGTGCAATACTGGCCTGTTGAACCCTGGCGCCTGTCTGTTTGCCGTCAAACAACGTCATATTGACACGGATTCCGGCCATCCATGAGTCGCCGGAGCCGCTGCCAATTTCAAATCCTTTATCCACCTGATAGGAACCAAAGGCATCGGCCGTGGGGTAATAACCACTTTGGGCCTGGCGAAGTCCGGCCTGCTTTGCCTGAATCAAAAATTGCATGGCTTTGATTTCCGACCTGTTTTTGAAATCAGGCTGATTCGGAACGGCCTGTAACGGGGTCTGGGCAAGGTTAATGTCCACCTGGTTTCCAGTCAGCCCCAGTACATTCAGAAGGCTTTGTTTTGTCAGGTCAAGCCCATGTTGTGCTTGAATCAAATTTTCACCGGCAACGGCCTGCTGCACCTCCAGATTCAACAGCTCCTGTTTGAGCAGATCCCCTTGTTCAAACCGTGCCCTGGCCACCTGCATTGACGCGTCAATAGCCTGAACGGCTGCTTGTCTTGCACGAAGATTTGCCCTAGCCTGGGCAATATTAAAAAAGGATTTCACCACGGCAAAGCCAAGGCTGTTTTTAACGGCTTCTTCCTGGAGTATGGCCGCTTTTTCCCGGGCATTGGCGGCCTCCACACCGGCCTGGTGCCGACCGCCGTTGTAAATCCGGTATGTCAACTGAAGCATAAACTGAAGATCGTCTGTTTCGCCGGGATCGTTAAAATCAATACTGTTGGAAAACACCCCCTGGTTAAGAATGTTGCCAAATGAGTACATGGGGTTATTGGTGCGTGAATATCCCGCCTGCACCCCCAGCTGAGGATAGAAAGCTGCTTTGGCTTCTTTTATGGCGGCTGCGGACGAAGCAATTCGCTTTAGCGCTATCTGTGCGTCGGGATTATTCTTCAGGGCAAACTGGACCGCTTCAGGGCCTGTCCACACATCCGGTACGGCCTCCTGGGCAAACGCTGCAGGCACATGTACCAGCGCGTAACATAAGCAAAACACCAAAATCATGCGTACAACAGCTATCCCAAACCACTTGCAACTTTTTTTATACTTAAAAATCCAAATCATATACTTCACGCCTAACTTATCTTTAAGTGTAACCTAAGAAACGGGTTTAAAATATCTTGCCTATTTTGCTATATTTCGGACTCATTCCTTAGCTTGGTCCGGCCCCGAATCAATTATTTTCCAATATCCCCCTCTATCAGGACCGACACGCACCAGGCGTCCGTTATCTTTCAGGACTTTGATATGTTTTTTTACAGTCCGGTCGGAAACGCCAAGTTCCCCGGCCAGTTCCTTTATGGTAATACGGTTATTTCGGCTTAAAAGCTCAACCATTTTCTGGGAACTTTTCTGGGAACTTTTCTGGGAACTTTTCTGGGAACTTTTCTGGGAACTTTTCTGGGAACTCGTTCGTTTCGGCAGGTTCACTATGAACAACAACCTTAAAAAAAAGTCCGCTCTCAACAAACTCTGGCGGTTTCAAACCACAATCCCTGCACAGAGATATTATTTTCCCGATACCGGTTCCCCATTGTTCAATAAAATTGATCTGCCTGAAAAATCTTGCAATTACACGGTTTCTAATCTCGGAACGGCCACTGACAATATCCTCAATGACCAGAGATTTAGGCAAAGCCCCGGGAGAAGTTATTTCAATCCGGTTATCAAACATGGCAAATTTTATATCTGCCCCGGAAATACTGTAATCCCGGTGCACAACAGCATTAACAACCGCCTCCCGGAGCGCCTCAAGAGGAACGGCATCCGTATCAATACGCTGAATGTCCTGAACAACTCCCGCCTTTGGAATATATACCCTGGCAAATGCCATTGTCTTTTCCACCTGCTCGTATAGCGGCCCGTTAAACTCTTTGCTGTCTATAAACTCTCTGGTGTCATTTCCCTTGAACCGGGCACATTTTATCCGGGCATATTCCAAAGGATTCTCCCTGCCCCCGATAAGCAATCCTCCCAAGGTGGGAACAAAATTCCCTCGTTCACCGGATAACAACTTCAAGCTTAATATTTTCTGCTCTGTCAGGCTTTCTCCAGTGAACCTGAAAAAATCCTGGTTGAGACGATCCATTTCAAGGGCAGCCCCGGTTTGCGTGTAATCCGGCTCTTCGTCAAAAGAGATATTTAACCGTTGCCGTTCAAGTTCTCGAACCATTTCATTGTCAGCAGGTTTATTGGTCGCACCAACACGAATATAGGTTCCTGAAATCTTGTCCTGATTCTTAAGATAATAGGGCTTTAGTGTGCCGGGATGTATCCTGATCCCAAGCACTGTTTTACCGTTTACATGCTCGGTAAAAATTTCCGGAATGATGGCAGGATAGCAGGAATCAGATATGATATTGGCGATCCGGTCAGGATAACTGAAAATCTGTTCATCAGTCAGTCCTGCAACAGTTCCTGAACCGTCTTCCACCCCAACGAGAATCAAACCACCGGCCATGTTGGAAAAAGCAATCACGGATTTGGCAAGACCGTTTCCGGCAGGCAACTGACGCTTAAACTCCAGGGTTTTGCCCTCCCCGGTTTTTATCAAATTCACAATTTTTGACATGTAATAACACCAATTATTATCAATTAAAGTGGTGATGTTAATTTTAAGCTTTAGATACACTATAAGTAAATAAAAAACAAAACCCCCGGACCTGCATCTAAAAGTCTTTGCAGGCCCGGGGGCTTGTCTCCTTTTTTTTTGAAAGGCCGGATTATCCCACAGCCTTCACATTTTTGGGTCCATGACCGAGAACAAGCTGGTCTTTTTCTCTGTCAAATCGAAAATACACGGTCTCGCCTTCCATATAATCGCCTTTGAGCAATGCCATGGACAGCGGATTTTCAATTTCCTGCTGGATCACACGTTTAAGCGGACGGGCACCAAACCCGGGATTATATCCCTTATGTGCCAGAAAGGTCATGGCATCATCATCCAGATGAACAGCCAGGTTCCTTGCAGCCAACCGTCGGTTCAGGGCAGCAATCTGGATGGCGGCAATATCCATGAGATGTTCGCGCTCCAGGGCATGGAAGGTGATGATCTCATCAATCCGGTTTAAAAACTCCGGCCTGAATGCGTCTTTTAGGGCCTGCTGCACGGCCTGTTCCACTTGATCGGTAAGACCACTCTTCCCTGCTTCAAGCAGTATCCTGGACCCGATATTGGATGTCATGATGATGATGGTGTTCCTGAAATCCACAGTCCGGCCATGGCCGTCGGTCATCCGGCCGTCGTCCAGGACCTGGAGCAGGATATTGAACACGTCGGGATGGGCCTTTTCAATCTCGTCAAACAGGATAACACTGTAGGGCCTGCGCCGCACCGCCTCGGTGAGGTACCCGCCCTCGTCATATCCCACATATCCGGGAGGGGCACCAATGAGACGGGCCACACTGTGCTTTTCCATGTACTCGGACATATCCAGCCGCACCATGGCGTCCCTGGAATCAAACATGAACTCGGCCAGGGACTTGGCAAGCTCGGTTTTACCCACACCCGTGGGTCCCATGAAGATAAAGGTACCAATGGGCCGGTCTTCGGGCTGCAAGCCGGACCTGGCCCTTCGTACGGCATTGGAAACCGCATCAATGGCATTTTCCTGACCGATCACCTTTTTGGCAATATAGGATTCCATGGTAACCAGTTTTTCCTGCTCACCCTGGAGCATCTTGGATACGGGGATGCCGGTCCAGGAGGAAACCACCTCGGCCACGTCAGCCTCTTCCACGTCTTCTTTAAGCATCTTGCAGGTCTGCTGCAGGGTTTCAAGGCTCTGCTTTTTCTCCTCAATTTTTTTGTTCAAATCCGCAATGGTGCCGTAACGGATCTGGGCTGTTTTTTCAAAGTCACCGGCACGTTCGGCAAGCTGGGCCTCGGTCTGGAACCGGTCAATGTCCTCCCGCATGGCCGAAATCTCCCGGATAATGGATTTCTCATTATCCCAATGCAGCTTCAAGGGCCGGATCTCCTCTTCCATGGCTGCAATGTGTTTCTCCAGGTGTTCAAGACGCTCCTTGGAGGCCTTGTCCTTTTCCTTGATCAGGGCCTGGCGCTCAATGGCCGCCTGGGTCAGGCGCCGCTGAATTTCGTCAATGGCCCGGGGCATGGAGTCAATTTCAATACGAAGCCTGGATGCGCACTCATCAATGAGGTCAATGGCTTTGTCCGGCAGAAACCGGTCCGCAATGTACCGATCGGAAAGGGTGGCAGCCCCTACCAGGGCGGAATCTTTAATCCGGATGCCGTGGTGCACCTCATATTTTTCCTTCAACCCTCTGAGGATGGAGATGGTATCTTCCACAGTGGGCTCCTTGACAAGAACCGGCTGGAAACGCCTCTCCAGAGCAGCATCCTTTTCAATATATTTTCTATACTCGTCCAGGGTGGTGGCCCCCACACAGCGCAGAGTACCCCGGGCCAGGGCAGGTTTAAGCATATTGGACGCATCCACAGCCCCTTCGGCAGCACCTGCCCCCACCACCGTATGCAACTCGTCGATGAAGAGAACAATTTCGCCCTCGGCAGCTTCAACCTCTTTTAATACCGCTTTGAGACGGTCCTCAAATTCGCCCCGGAATTTGGCCCCGGCCAGCAGCGCACCCATATCCAGAGCAATAACCCGCCGGTCTTTCAAGGTTTCGGACACGTCGCCTTCCACAATCCGCTGGGCCAGGCCTTCCACAATGGCGGTTTTGCCAACGCCTGGTTCGCCAATGAGCACAGGGTTGTTTTTCCGGCGACGGGACAATACCTGAACAATTCGCCGAACCTCTTCATCCCGGCCGATGACGGGGTCCAGTTTTCCCTGACGGGCCAAATCCGTCAGGTCTTTTCCGAATTTTTCCAAAGACTGGTATTTATCTTCGGGGTTCTGGTCGGTCACCCGCTGGTGGCCCCGGATGTCCTTGAGTACGGACAGGATTACGTCCTTTGTAACGCCTAAGCTTGCAAGGATTTCGCCGGCCTTGTCTTTACCCTGGGTCAGACTGATCAGGATATGCTCAAGGCTGACATACTGATCCTTCATCTTTGCGGCTTCCTTAAAGGCCAGATCCAACATCTTTCGTCCGGGTTCGGACAGATAGGGCTGCCCCCCGGATACTTTTACCATATTGTCCAGGGCAGAAGATACTCGCTGTACGGCAGTACCGGGATCTGCACCTATTTTATTAAATATGGATACCGCAATGCCCTGCTCATCCGCCAGCAGAGCCCCCAAAAAATGAATGGGCTCTATGGCCTGCTGTCCCTTTTCAACCGCGATCGTATGGGCCTTCTGAAACAGCTCCTGGGATTTTAACGTTAATTTATCAAGATTCATAAATGCATCTCCAATTATGTATTACTTTTTGTTAACCATAATGTAAAAGTAATGCCCATTTTATATCCGTCAACACCTGTCTTAAATAAACTTTAGAGCTTGTTTGAAAATTTGGATCGAAACGAAATCTCATGTGATTATAACCGATCCACCTATTTTTGAACAGGTTCTTATCCTTGATGATAAAAAATGATATGATTAAACCTCAGCTCGGGGCTTCCAGGCTTCTTTTGACCATTTGCGGACCTGCCGCCACCGAAGGATTTAAGACCACCTTAGGATCCGGGCCAAGCACGGATATTGAGTCTTCAGTAGATTCGGATTTCATTATCATATGGGGCAGCAACACCCTGACCACCAATATTCACGCATGGCCCTTTTTTATTAGAGCCAGGAAAAAGGGCGCCCGCATCGTGGTGATTGATCCATATCGGACCATGACCGCAAAAAAGGCGGATTTTCATCTTATGTTGAAACCCGGAACAGATGCGGCACTGGCCCTTGGCATGATGAATGTCCTGATCCAGGAAAACCTGGTCAATAAAAGCTTTATTGAAAAGCGAACCATCGGGTATGAACAACTCATCCAGCGAGCCGCTGAATATCCGTTGAAAAAAACCGCAGACATCTGTGGGGTTTCGGCCCGGGACATTGAGTGTTTAGCACGTTCCTACGGCAAAGCCAAAGCCCCGTTCATACGGACCGGCTGGGGACCGGCCCGCCAGCTTCGGGGCGCCATGGCCATGAGGGCCATTGCCTGCCTTCCCGCCCTGGTGGGGGCCTTTGATACGCCCGGCAGCGGCATTACCCGCGGCCTTGGCGGCGGGCCTTCGAATATTACCCGGCTCACCCGCCCGGACCTGTGCCCCGAAGGCACCCGCATTATAAACATGGTGGAACTGGGAGATGCCCTGACACGCCTTGATGATCCCCCGGTTAAACTATTGTATAATTTCATGAGCAACCCGGCGGCTGTTGCGCCCCAGTCCGCGTTGGTTCAACAGGGGCTTAGCCGGGATGACCTTTTTGTTGTGGTCCATGAATTATTCATGACCGACACGGCAAAAATGGCTGACATTATTCTGCCTTCGGCCAGTTTTCTGGAGATGACGGATCTTTACAGATCCTACGGCCACAATTACCTTCGTCTGGCCAAGCCGGTCATACCGCCGGTGGGACAAAGCCGCACAAACCTGGCCATCTTCCAGGCCCTTGCAAAGCGAATGGGGTTCAAAGAAGAGGTATTCAAGCGCACCGAAGATGAATTCATTCAAGGGTTTCTTGGAGACTGCCACCCCAGCCTGAAAGGTGTGGATAAAAAGGCCCTGGTGCAGGGCAAGGCGGTTCGTCTCAATATCGCGCTCAATCCCTATGCTAAAGGCTTTAACACCCCGTCCGGAAAAGTGGAATTTTTCTCCCGGGACTGGCAGTACAAAGGTCTGGATCCCCTGCCCTGCGGTCAGGTCTGGCGTGATTCCCAAGGCGATGGCAACTACCCGCTGGAGTTAATAACACCGCCCCATCCCCTTTTTCTCAACTCCGCCTTTAATGAAATCCCAAAGATCAGAAAACTTGCGGGCCGGCCTACGCTGTTGATCCATCCCGACGATGCTGCAGCGCGCCATATCGCCCAGGATGCCCCTGTACGGGTATTCAATGCCCGGGGAGAATGCCGGCTGGATGCAAACGTTACCACGGACACCCAGCCCGGTCTTGTTGTGGCCGAAGGCCTACACTGGCCGCAATTTATGGACCAGGGCAAAGGCATCAATCAGCTCACCAGCCAGCGCCTGACAGACCAGGGAGAAACCTGCGCCTTTCACTGCAGCCGGGTGGAAGTGATGCCATGACACCATTTTTATATCCGTGATACGTAGGGGCAACCCCCTGTGGTTGCCCTGTTTGGAATTTGCCACGGACACGGTATCTTTATTATCTTGATCATAGGATTCGACGTTTTTATCAGGGCAGGCACAGGGGCCTGCCCCTACTGTCATCTCCCCCTTCCAGAGACAACCGGTTCTATGGTCAAAAGCGTTTCCAAAGCCTTATCCCATATTTCCGCCATATGCGTCCAGGAAAACCCTGCGGCATGGGTCGCAAGTGCCACAGCTCTGTCCCGATAGGCGTCAGGCTGCACCAGAACATGTTCCAGCCTGGCTTCCAGGTCAGCATCATCACGGTAAATGACATCAGGTCTTAAGCGTTCGGGAATCAGTTCGGGGTATGACAAACGATTTGGCAGCAACGGAAAGCATCCATGGGCCACGGCCTCCATCACTGAAATACCGAAATTCTCCTGAATGGCGGTACTGATCACAACACTGCCTTTGGCCAGCCATTTTCTGTAATCCGCGGCCTGTTCCTGGTACCCGCAAACAAGCAGTTCGGCATCAAACCGTTCCTCAATGTCCTTAAACTCTTCCGGAACAGTGCCATACTGTTCACCCATCACTGCCAGGTAAAATAGAATACCCCGGCGCTTGAGCCGTTCCAGCACAGTGAAAAAGGCCTTTGGATTTTTATCATACTCCCACCGATGGTTCCAGATCACCAGAGGTCTGTCAAGGCTGCTGTCATGCCGTTCCTCAGAAACAGAAACCCTGGGGTCCAAATCAATTCCCGGATACAGTACACCGGTTTTACTCCGGATTTTATCCAGAACCCATCCCGGACGAAGATCCGGCATTTTACGAATGAGAGATTTTGCAGCGCTGAAAAAGTCATCTCTGTGGAATTCTGAATTAAAGAACACCCCATCCGCAGCCAGGGCAGATATGATATTGGTAAACCCCAAATGAAAGTCCCTTTTTTCTCCGGGTTCCAGGGGATAGCTGAGCTGATTTTCATGGAAATACAGGACCACGGGCGGGCAGTGTGGCCCTGCCAGGGCTTTAAAATCTGTGACATCCAGCATATCCGAGGCAAAGACAAGATCATAATCCGCCAAATTGTTAATCTGCCGAATAAATGCCAGGGCACTGCCGCGCATCCGCCACTTCCAGAATCTGGGGGCAAGGGATAAGATTTCCACCTGGTGGCGGGAACCGGCAGCAAAACCGCCTGCCACAGCCTTATGAGACCCGCCGTAAAAAGGTTCAAGGAATAATATTTTCAAAAAATTTCACCTGAGACAATGATGGACAAAAAATCATTGTGCATCAAAGATATATTTATAAAACTGGTGCTAAGTATCTTCTCTCTTGTTTCCAGTTTCTTGTCGTTAACGCTTTAAGGATTTAGCATGTTCAATTATACCGGCTCAGTCAATTTTATCCGGTATAAAATGTACTCTTTAAGCTTTAGACATACACTTAGGGGAAACCACGTGCATATCCTTAATTAAATTTTCCTCATCAAGGGGCAAAGGTAGACTTGGTGCTTATTAGATGAAACCACTCGTTATGATATTTTGATAAAAGCACATGAAATTTTGAAGAAAGCTCTCCTCCTTTTGTCTCAATGGAGATTACCTGACACTTAATCCTATGTTTAGTTGTATACTTTCCTTTGCCTATATCAGAATATGAAAGATCTAATGTTATATTGGGAATCTCTAATTCCTTAGATCTCATGTTATTGTATATTTTCAATGACAGATAGGAAGAAACCAGTAATGTATAAGCTGGCGGTAGATTTACTTTTCTCCCCTTATTATCTTGGGTTAAAGGTAATAAGTATTCAAACTCCTCAGAATCCATTCGGTAATTTACCATAAACTTACCACTACCTTTATCATTTATTGACAACATGTGATCATCTTTTTCGATATAAAATGATTGATGTGTTTTTTGAGCAAGCTCATTGACTTCGTTTAGTAGTCTCTCCCTATCGAAAAACCACTTAGCAGTAACATTTTTTGCAGCACCAAATCCAACGTTAACCACAGCCATACTGGCAAAATTGAATAAATCACCTTCTTTTTCGTTATGCTTACCCCATTCGATAGCCAGTTCACAATCTGATAATTTACTTGGACGTAGTTGAAAGCTATTTTGCAATACACAAAGGTCAGGCTTATAGCTAGCCCTCCGCTGCCTGAAAAGTTCAAACAAAGTACATGCAGCAATAATTGCCGTTAATAAAGTCCCAATGCTAGAAAGAAGAGATATCCATTCAATTGTATTCATTCAGTCTCCGATTTTATTATCATTAAGATAATGTGTGCTTTATTTAGTATCTGCTGATTTTCTATTTTATCGGCTTTAAAGCACCCATTGAATGCTATCCTATTCTGTTGTACAAAAACTTGAATAGAATGCTCTTATGCTCCTAAACTGTAAATAGAGGATTGAAAATGATCGAAAAAAAACACTGAAGCTTTTAGTGAAGAATGGGTAAAAAACAACATTAATGACCCAACCAATGAATTCGTTATTCTACGCCAAATTATCCCTTGGCAAAGAATCACCGACAAATTGGCTTATTATTATAATGACAGCAAGGGGCGTATGGGTACTCCCATCCGGACGATCGTAGGGATTTTCATTGTTTTAAAATTCCGGTTACGGTTAAGAGCCTCTTCAGATGACGGTGTTAATCCAGGTCATATGGGATTCAATACAATATTGTTTATCCAACAGATATCGGATTGATTTTCAAGGCGTTTAAAAAAATGGCGCAGGTTGCCAAACACTATCATATTCCCTTCTGGTGGGATGACCGGGAACTCAAACAACTATGGCGCGAATACAATTTAAATCGAAAAAAGAGTGAAATTATACCTCTATTTTTTGAAATTCTCTTAATATTTTCCAGTGGGTTGCGGACATTTGAAAAAATCGTTCAAACCCTTGAAGGTTCTGACAAGGACAAAGAAAAAGCTCTGCAACTTTTGGAACTCCTGATATTGTTTCAGCGCCAGAATGAACAGAAGCTTGCAGGAGAAAGACATATTCCAAACCGGATTGTATCCTTTGATGAACCGGATGCCCGACCGATCAAAAAAGGCAAAAAGCATCCAGACTGTGAATTTGGGAGTACGCTTCAGCTTTCATTCAACCGCCAAGGCTTTATGGTTACAACGGAAAATTTTATTGGCAAACCCAATGATAAAACCCTGTGGCCGGAGACAGTCCGATTGTTTGAACAAAAAATGAAAGGTGCTCCTGAATATGCCATCGGTGATCAAGGCTACCGCAGTCGGGTAAACCAAAAAATCCCCCAAGGCACCCCAAATATCTTCCTCGGCAAAAGTTCGGACGTTAACGAAGAAGAACAGGATTATTGCCGAAAAGCCCGGTCTGCAACGGAAGGCTTTATCGCAGTTGCAAAGAAACTTCGCGGCTTTGGCCTCAGTCTCTATCGGGGAATTGACGGGGACCGCATCTGGTCTCTTTTATGTCAGATTGCGTACAATTTGAAAAAGTTTCTTCAGCTCTACAATGATGAAAAAATCAGTGAAGAAAGTTTGATGAAACTCGGCTTACTGGGCTAATCGACATTTTTTCAGATTGATTTGGGCACTGGCAGTTTACCAGATGGATTGGTGCGGCCAAAATATGATGAAATTGCTTTTAGAAAGCCGTCAGAGTCCATGGTAGCCTTTTTTAAGGCGTTATTTTAAACGAAGGTGCACAATAGCCGATAATCATATTTTATCCATATGAGAGAAAATCAGCAGATACTATTTATCCCACTTGTTTGTTAGCCGGTGGATAATCGCATATCCTGAAAATTTGAATGATAGCTAACCAAGTTAAGACAGCTTAGACCAAAACCGAAAATCAACTTAGTTGGAAATAAACATTCTCTACCGAAAATTGCAACAGTCAATTCAATGCTCTGTTAATTTTCTTTTTATTATAGGCCAGAAGGCGCTTTGACTATGTTTATAAATGCTTGCTTCCCGGGATTGGGCCGAACATAACATCTTGTATGCCCCCTTACGTTTGCTACTGGGAGGATTATAGATTAATCCGTAAAGCCATTCGAAATTTGTCATCAAGCTGCAAGCAGGTAACATGCCATTACCCTGTACCCAGATCATCCTGACCTTGATTTTAGTCCCAGCTTGGTGGTAAAGTCCGCTCCATGATTGATTCTGAACTCATATCCCTTCATGGTGGCCATTCAGGTCAGTTCTGCTGCCATGCCCAGGACAACCTTGAAGACCTTATAAAGGCCTATATCAGCAAAGGATTCAAAGCCGTGGGTATCAGTGAGCACATGCCTCCGCCCGAATACCGGCTCCTCTACCCGGATGAGCTTGAGCAAGGCTTTTCGGTCAAGGACCTTGGGGACCGGTTTTCAAAATATTTTTTTGAACTGGAACGGCTTAAACAAAAATATAAATCAGACATCCAAATATTTAAGGGATTTGAGACCGAAACCGTCACCGGAAGCCCGGCCCTGGTGCGGTCGTTGATCCGGAAATTTAATCCCGACTATATTGTGGGTTCGGTCCATCATCTCAATGACAGATGTTTTGACTATTCCAGGCAGCATTATGAGGCCATTGCAGCGGATTTCGACAGTCTTGATGCCATGTATATGGCCTATTTTGACGCCCAGTATGAAATGATCCTGGATCTGCATCCGTTTGTTGTGGGCCATTTTGATCTTATACGCATCTATGATCCTGACTTTGAGGCACGGCTTGACAAACCCGAAATTGCTGAACGCATCCAGCGCAATCTTTCTGTGATAAAAGATTTGGGACTGGTGCTGGATTATAACCTGCGCCCCCTGGCCAAAGGAGAAAAAACGCCTTATTTGACTCCGGCAATTCTGGCAAGGGCAAAGAATCTGGGCATCCCCGTGGTACCCGGGGACGATGCACACAGCAAAGAACAGGCAGGCATGTTTGTGGACAGGGCGATTCAGTCCTTAAAAGATATGGGCTTTTCCACAAACTGGCCCAGGCCCCGGTGCATGACGCCCGCCTGAATTTATTATCTCCCGTATTTAAAACAAACGAATCTTAAGGAAGCCGATGAAAGCCATTGTTCAACGGGTTAAAAAAGCCCATGTAACCGTAGACAACACGATTATATCCAGCATTGGAACAGGACTTGTGGTACTTTTGGGCGTGGCCCATGGCGACAACGAAAAAGATGCCGAATACCTGGTGGACAAAATCATTAACTTAAGAATATTTGAAGATGACAAGGGAAAAATGAACCGGTCTCTTCTTGATGTCAAAGGCGAACTTCTGGTGGTCTCCCAGTTCACGATTATGGCAGACTGCCGCAAGGGACGGCGCCCCTCATTCACGGATGCGGCACCGCCGGAACCTGCATGTCGGCTTTACCGTTTTTTTGCTGAAAGGGCAGCCTCACTGGGCGTTGCAGTCAAAAAAGGGAAATTCCAGGCGAATATGGATGTATCATTGATCAACCAAGGGCCTGTCACCCTGATTCTGGAATCCCCCGGAAACTAAAAATCCAATATTCAAAGATCAAAATACCATGAATCATCTCAGTATTATCCTTGTCCGTCCCCAAGGCCCCATCAATATTGGTGCGGTGTGCCGGGTTATGATGAACTTCGGATGCACCCGGTTGCGTCTTGTCAGCCCCTGCAGTGCTTATAAATCCCTTGAAGCAAAAAAAATGGCCCTGTCCGCCTTTCATATCCTTGAACAGGCGCAAATCTTTGAAACCCTGGAACAGGCGCTTTTTGATGTCCACTCCGCCTACGGCACCACCCGCAGATTCGGCAAATACAGAAAAGGGTTTTTAACACCTGCCACGGCAGGGGCCCGGATCGAAGCCCAAAAACAGGAACATCACAGTGCCCTGGTTCTGGGGCCGGAGGATACCGGTCTTGAGACAAAGGATCTGGAGTTGTGCCAATATTTTATTACCATCCCAACCCATGACGGCTACCCGTCCATGAATCTGAGCCACTCCCTGGCAGTGCTGCTTTATGAAGCTTCCCTTAACTCCGGGGCTGCAAAAAATTTCCATGATCCCGAGGTTAAAGACCCTGCCCGGGGAGAAGAACTAGAATCTATGTTTGCACACATGAGAAAGACGCTGTTAGATATTGATTATCTTGACCCCCAGAACCCGGATCATCTGCTGCGGACCTACCGCAGGATTTTCTCTAATGCGGGCCTGTCATCCAGGGATGTCAGAATTATCCGGGGGCTTTTGAGCCGTATTGATTGGACCGAATCCCAGCGAAAGTTAAACCAATCCTGATCCTTAATTTCTATTGACAGCCTGTTGAGGTGCATCGGAGAGATGCAGCAAAGTAGTTTTGAAATCTTCAGGCATGGGGGCTTCAAAAGACAGGCGCAAACCTGAATAAGGATGACGAAAGGACAAGGTCCAGGAATGAAGCATCTGACGCGGCACCCTTGGGTCTTTTTTCCGAAACCGTCGCTCCTGGTAAATGCAATCGCCGAAAAGGGGCATGCCCTGGTCATAAAAATGAACACGAATCTGATGGGTTCTGCCGGTGTAAAGCTGGATATCCAGAAGACACCCTGAGCTAAAACGTTCGATTACGCTGAACCGGGTTTTTGCATATCTGCCGTTCTCGTCCAGGACGGCCATGCGTTTGCGATGGCGAGGATGCCGGCCAATGGGGCGCTCAATCACCCCTGCATCCGGTATATTTTTTCCCCGTGCCAAAGCCAGGTAATGCTTCTCCACCCGCCGTTGCTTAAATTCTTTTTGAAGAAATTCAAGGGACTTCAAGGTTTTGGCAACAACCATCAACCCGGAGGTATCTTTATCCAGGCGGTGCACAATACCTGGCCGTTCCCTGTCCCAGCCCTGTTCGCTAAAACCTGGAGAGTGGGCAACCAAGGCGTTAACCAGGGTACCGGAATCATTCCCTGCCCCGGGATGCACCACAAGACCTGCAGGCTTATCAATCATAAGAATATAGTCATCCTCGTAAAGGATATTCAAAGGGATTGATTCCGGGCTAAGGGATTTTCTGTCCTGTTGGTCTGGTGAGGGGACATCTCCTTCAATGAAATCTTTGGGCTTAACCTTATAACCGGGGCGTTTACGCCCTTGGTTCACCAGAATCAAGCCCTGGGAGATCAGACTTGCAATCCTGGAACGGGATATCCGGGATTGGGAATCAGCAACAGCCTGGTCAAGTCTAACGCCAGCCTGATCCGGTAAAATTTCTATCTTTATGTGCATAAAAAACACAAAACCGGCAGAGGTTATTAGCTGCCGGATTGTTTATTTTATAAGAACTAAGGTGGTTAGTTGAAAAGGTTTTCAATCTCTTTTATCATGTGGGCTTCATCAACATCTTTGGCCATGGAAAGTTCCTGGACCAGAAGATTCTGGGCAGTATCAAGAAGTTTTCTTTCGCCGAAACTAAGGTCTTTTTCAAGCTTAAGCTGGAAAAGATCCCTGAATACCTCAGCCACATCGTAGATGGAACCGGTTTTAATCTTGTCCATGTACTCTCTGTAACGACGGTTCCAGGTCTGGTTGTCACTGGCCTGGGCTTTTTTCTGCATAACCTCGTAAACCTGGGGCACCTCAGTCTCAGGAATGACTTCCCGCAAACCCACGGATTCAACATTGGATGTAGGGATCATGATTGTCATACCGTTTTCCACAATTTTCATCATGTAGAAATTCATGGTATCCCCATTTATCTCCTGGCTTTCGATGGATTCAATACACCCGACACCGTGTGCAGGATAAACCGCCATGTCGCCCTTTGAAAACGCTGTTTTGGTTGACTTGCTAGTTTCTTTAGCCTTAGTTGCCCCAGATTGTTTTGCCATTTTTGCCTACCTTATTATTTTAAAGATACACGTTATCCATTCTCAAGCAGAAAACCATATATAAACAATATTGTCAACTTATTAATTTTTTAAACAGGCTCTTATGAGCGCATGAAACTTTTGGGATCAACAAATAAAACGAAGGAGTTTTCACCCGTATTCAAGTCGCATTTATGGGAAAGATATAGTTGTATTGTATGACTATTGATGCAACAAAAAAACAGAAAAAAATTTGTTATCGGGAGGAATTAACGAGGTTCATGGCCTTGACCACACCTTTTTCGAGGATACAAAGGCAGGCGTCACAAGCATCATCTATAACCTGATCAAGGTAAGCTTGCTCATCCGGGGTATATTTACCCAGGACATGTCCGGTCACAGACCTGTCACTTACGGGCCGGCCAATACCCACCCGAACCCGGACACATGCCTTTTGGCCAAAGGCATCAATAATTGAACGGATGCCGTTATGGCCGCCATGTCCCCTACCCTGCACAATCTTTATCTTTCCAAAGGCAAGGTCCATGTCATCATGAACCACAATGATATCTTCTATATTGATTTTGAAATAGGCTGCCAGCTTCTGGATGGGAATACCGCTTCTGTTCATATACGAAAGGGGCTTGACCAGAAGGATCTCCTGGAGCCCCATACGCGCACCGGTGTAGGCGGCGTTAAACTTTTCTTTGTTCACACGGCAACCTGCCCGATCCGCCAAAGCATCAACTACATCAAAGCCAATATTATGACGGGTCCGGGAATACTGTTCTCCAGGATTTCCCAGACCCGCTAATAATCGTTTTGAGCCAGCCATGACTTAAAAAAACAATCTGAAATTAAAAAGCAGCTTAGAATTAAAAAAGAATAAAACCGCAACGTAAAACAAACGTTGTATTTATTCCGCAGCAGCTTCAGTTTCAGCTTCAGCGTCTTCAGCAACTTCACCAATTTCAGCTTCTTCTTCAAGTTCCTCTTCATCTGAGGCAGTCTCAGGCGGAACAATGGTGACTACGGTAAAATTGGTATCAAAAGGAATCTCAATTTCGGAACCCAGGTCAATATCTGCCACATGAATGCCATCCCCGATCTCCAGTTCTGAAATATCGAGTTTAACACTGTCAGGAGTGTCCTTAGGTTTGCAAATAACCTCGAGATCACGACGGATAATCTGGAGCATTCCGCCTTCTTTGACGCCGGCGCTGACACCTTCGGTTTCAACCGGAACGACAACGGACACTTTCTCATCCATATCAATTTCATGAAAATCAATATGCTGGTAGCGCAGGCCAAAAGGATCCATCTGAAGATCCTTGAGCATGACACTTTTGCCGCCCTCTCCTTCAATGTCCAGATCGAAAAAAAGACCTGTGGTACCGTTTTCACGGATTATCTTATCAAAGGCGGTAACATCAATCGATAATTTTACAGGCTCTTTTTTTGCGCCATATACAATGCCCGGGATAGCGTTGTCTGCCCGTAATCTTCTGGCAGCACCCTTGCCGGTAGCCTCTCTTTTTGCGACACTTAATTCTATAAGTTCCATGTTTAAACCTTTCGTACCTGCCCTTTCACATAAAAAGGGAGGTTGATCAAATATATCTTTTTATACAAATAAAGAATTTACAGAATCTCCCCTGTAGCTGCGCATAATGGCCTCTCCGACAAGTTTTGCAATGGAAAGCGTCTTTATCTTGCCACAGGAACGGGCCTCTTCCGACAAGGGGACGGTATCCGTTGCAACAAGGGAGCTCAAAGATGATTGTGTTATTCTGTCAATGGCCGGACCTGACAATACAGGATGCGTACAATAGGCATGCACTTCCTTGGCACCGTTTTCCCTGATAACGCCGGCAGCTTCGGTCAAAGTCCCCGCAGTGTCCACCATGTCGTCAATAACCAGGGCGATTTTGTCCTTCACATCTCCGATGATGGCCATGGCCTTGGCCTGATTAGGTGCGCTGCGGCGTTTATCCACGATGGCAAGGCCGGCATCCAACCGCTTGGCATAAGCCCTGGCACGCTCCACCCCGCCGGCATCCGGAGAAACCACAATAATATCATCACTGAATCGAATTTTTATATCTTCAATAATAATGGGGGCGGCATAAAGATTATCCACGGGCACATTGAAAAAACCCTGGATCTGTCCGGCATGCAAGTCCATGGTAATGACCCTGTCGACACCGGTTCTTTCAAGCAGCTCTGCAACCACCTTGGCACTGATGGGCACCCGGGGAGCAACCTTTTTATCCTGGCGGGAATAGCCGAAATAGGGAATCACCGCAGTTACCCGGGCAGCAGAGGAGCGCCGGAATGCATCGACAAGCAGCAGAAGTTCCACCAAATTATCATTCACAGGCTTGCACGTGGATTGAATAACATAAACTTCCCGCCGACGTACATTTTCATGAATCTCGACCTGGGTTTCCCCATCACTGAAACGGTTGACTTTTAGTCGCCCCAGAGGTTTGGCCAAATATTCCGATATTCTTTCTGCAAGAGGGGCATTGGAGTTTCCGGCAAAAATTGACAGGCCGTTCATAATAAACCTCTTTGTTTTCTAACCATTTCTGGCCCTTTAAAATTTTGGCTGGGGCGAGAGGACTCGAACCTCTGAATGCAGGGATCAAAACCCTGTGTCTTACCACTTGACGACGCCCCAAAACTTTTTTTTATATCAGCCATCCCAAAGCCCGATCCGGGAAAAAAAAACAAATTTCATATTTTCCGACCGAGCCTGCAAAAGCTGTTCATAATCTCTTCCGGCCATATCGTGGTCCGAGTAAAGAGCAAAAAGAGACGAGCCGCTTCCAGACATATACACATTTCTTCCCAGCAACAACGCCATCTCTTTTTTTGCAGTACCGATCTCAGGGTATAAACTGCATGCCGGTCCTTCAAGATCATTATGCAAAATTTCCCTGCCATCAAGCTTTTTTCCGAATGGCAGTGCATTCGAACTCGGACTTATAATATATGAAGGGGTAAATGTCAATCCAAATTCTAATTTTCTAAAAACATCTACTGTTGAAGCAGACACACCCGGATTGACAATAATCACAGACAAATGCGGCATCTGCCTGCAGAGAACAAGTTTTTCACCTACGCCGGAGGCAAACGCAGGCGCCCCAAAAATAAAAAAAGGGACATCTGCACCCAGGGTCAGGCCTAAACGCATCAGTTCATCCGTGGAAAACGGCGTTTCGCTGAGTTCATTCAAGGCCAGCAGCACACAGGCGGCATTGGAACTGCCCCCGCCGAGTCCACCGCATACAGGAATTTTTTTTTCAATATGAATGGTCAAATGGTCAAAGGCAGGATCTCCCTTTTTATCAATCATTGCAGATCTGAAAAGGGCTGCGGCCCTGCATGCTAGATTCGTATCATCTTCAGGCACATCCGGATGGCTGCACACAGCTCTGATGCCGTTGCCTGACCGGACAACCTCCAGACGGTCGGCAAGTGTCAACGGGGCCATGAGGGAAAACAGCTCGTGGTAACCATCAGCCCGCCTGCCCGTGACATAAAGAAATAAATTAATTTTAGCAGGAGAACGCCGTACCGGCATCAGGCCTTCGCCTCCACATAGGCCATGCGCAACTCACTGAGCAGGGCTTTAAGCAGGTTTTCTTCATCCCCGGTCAGATTGCCTGAAGTTTTCTCTTGGAGCATTGCAATCATCTCAATGGTGTGCTTTGCCATTTCCAGGTCCTTTATTTTTTTCCCGGTGGAAGGATCCTCCACGGTTCCGAGTTGTACAAGACCGGATGAATACAAAGACAAAATAAAACTTGAAAAGTCTATCTTGGGCAGTGCGCTTTTAGGGGCTGATCCATCAGTTTGCGCCTCATTCATTACAAATCCATCTCCTTGGGCCATTTTTCCTCCTTTGTGTCACAAAATTTTTATAAATCTCCCAGGTCATACTGGGCGGCTCTCAGGGTATTTTTCATGAGCATGGCAATGGTCATGGGTCCGACGCCCCCGGGAACAGGGGTGATTTTCCCTGCAATTTCCTTGGCTGCATCAAAATCAACGTCACCTTTGAGAATGGCTTTTCCGGTAGCTTTGTTCATACCTACGCGATTAACGCCGACGTCAATAACAGTGGCACCCGGTTTAATCCACTCGGGTTTAACAAGACCGGGTACACCGGCTGCAACAATAAGAATATCAGCACGTTTGCAATGGGCGGCAAGATCTTTGGTCCTTGTATGAACGATGGTTACTGTCGCGTTGCCACAAACACCTTTTTGGGCCATCATTATGGCAATGGGTTTGCCGACGATATTAGAACGCCCTACCACAACAACCTCTGCCCCGCTGGTTTGGGTGCCGGAACGGACGATCATCTCCTGGATACCAGCCGGGGTGCAGGGCAGAAACCTGGCTTCCTCACAGTTGATCATCAAACGGCCAACATTAACAGGGTGGAATGCATCCACATCCTTGTCCGGATTGATGGCATTAATCACTTTTTTTTCATCAATATGCTTAGGCAGCGGCAATTGAACCAGAATGCCGTGGATGTCGGGATCATTATTGTATTTTTCGATTAAAGCCAACAGATCCGCTTCGCAGATATCTTCGGGCTGATTATCCTGAATCTCATTAAATCCAACCGACAAAGCTGTTTTTACTTTCAAGGTTACATAGCTGACAGACCCCGGGTCTTTGCCCACAAGAATGGTTGCCAGACCAGGCACTTTGCCATGCTTGGCCGTCATCTTTTCAACATCTGCCTTAATTTCAGCCAGAATAGCCTTTCTTATCTCGCTTCCGCTAATGATTTGTGCGGTCATACCATTTCTCCTGCTATGGTCTTAAAATTAAATTAACGCCCTTCGGGCGGGCTGTTAGCTGATAGCTGTCAGCTATTAGGAAATGGAATTTCCTATACTATTAAAATATACCCTGAACCTTACCGGTTTCAACATCAACATCAATGCGTTTAAAAGCCGGGTTGGAACAGGTACCCGGCATCAGTGAAATATCCCCGGCAACAGGAACGATAAAACCTGCACCCCTGTAAATCAAGACTTCACGGATGGCCAATCTCCAATCTGTGGGCACACCTTTAAGCGCAGAGTTGTCAGACAAAGACAGGTGCGTTTTCACCATGCATACTCCCATCTTAGAAACGTCCGGATCGTCCTGAAGCAGAGCCAGTTTCCTGTCGGCAACAGGAGAGTAATCAACACCGCCGGCACCGTAAACTTCTTTGGCAATGAGCTCGATTCTTTGTTTAAGCGGCATATCCAGCATGTAGAGAAACTTGAACTCTGTTTTTTCCTCGCATGCGTCCACAACGGCGTTGGCAAATTCAATGGCCCCATCGCCGCCTTTTTCCCAGTGTCGGGAAAGCGCCACTCTTTCACCTTCAGCCTCGACCAATTCACGAACTTTAGCGATTTCAGCGTCAGTATCAGTATAGAAAGCATTGATGCAAACAACCGGAGATATACCGGCTTTACGCACGTTGCGGATGTGATGGATGAGATTGGCGCATCCTTTTTCAACCCATTCAACGTTTTCAGTGTCGTACGCTTCGGGCATGGGCTTACCCGGAACGGGCACAGGTGCGCCGCCATGGCACTTCAACGCACGGATCGTTGCAACAACGACAGCACAGTCAGGTTTCAGCCCGGAGTAGCGGCATTTCAGGTTCCAGAATTTTTCAAACCCAATGCCGGCGCCAAAGCCTGATTCGGTCACATGGTAGTCAGCCAGTTTCAAGCCGATTTTGTCCGCAATGATGGAACTCTGGCCAATGGCGATGTTGGCGAAAGGCGCTGCATGAACGATAACAGGCTGACCCTCCAGGGTCTGCATCAAAGAGGGTTTCATGGCATCAACCATCCAGGCGGTCATGGCACCGGCAACTTTTAAGTCTTCGGTGGTAACAGGTGCGCCTTTTTTAGTGTATGCCACAACGATTTTACCCATTCTTTCACGCAGATCTTTAAGGTCAGTGGCCAGGGACAAAATGGCCATAACTTCTGAGGACACGGCAATGCCGAATTTGGATTTCATCATGAAACCGTCGAATTTGCCGTTTACGCCGTCAATGCCGATGATGATGTTACGCAGGGCCTGGCAGCAAAAATCCATGACCCAACCCATTTCAATGTTGGTGGGATCAATATCGATTCTCTTCATGCCGGAAAGGCGTTCAAGCTGCTCGTCCGTATAATTTCTTTCATGCTGTAACCGGGAGGTCAGCGCAACCATGGCCAGATTGTGGGCGTTCATGATGGCGTTGATGTCGCCGGTAAACCCCAAAGAAAAGGGGGTCAACGGAATGCATTGGGCCAAACCGCCGCCGGCGGCAGATCCCTTGATATTCATGGTCGGGCCGCCAGAGGGCTGGCGAATGGCAGCGGAAGCACTTTTTCCGAGTTTTCCAAGACCCTGCACCAGGCCTATGGCAGAGGTGGATTTGCCTTCGCCAAGCGGGGTGGGGGTAATGGCGGTGACATCAATATACTTGCCGTTGGGCTTATCTTTAAGACGGTCAAGCACTTTCATGAAATCAATTTTACCAATGTAATGCCCTTGGGGCAGCAGTTCTTCTTTGGTCAATCCAAGTTTTTCACCAATTTTATAAATGGTGAGCATCTCTTTTTCTGCTTCTTCTGCAATTTCCCAATCCGCATGTTTGATTGGATCCAACGCCATGGCCAAACTCCTTTCACTTTTTTATTTATTTGTCAAGGGCGGCAATTGTGGTGTCAAGCATCCTGTTGGAATACCCCCACTCATTATCAAACCATGCCTGAATTTTTACAAGCCGTGATCCCGATACCCGGGTCTGGGGTAAATCAACAATGGCGGATCTGGGATCATGGTTGAAATCACAGGACACCAGCTGTTCATCGTTCACCCCTAAGATTCCTTTTAAATCTGATTTTGCGGCCCGGGCGAGCAAATCATTAATCTGGTCCGCATCTGTATCCGCCCCCACCGCAAGAGCAATATCCATGATGGAAACATTGGTGGTGGGAACCCGAATGGCCAGGGTTTCAAATTTATTATCCAGATGGGGCAGAATTCTGCCGATCCCCTTTGCAAGGGACGTAGTCACCGGAATAATGGACTGAAGGGCAGACCGTGTTTTTCGCAGATCCGTATTATATGCGTCAATCACAGGCTGGTCGTTCATGGCAGAATGAATGGTGGTGATGGAGCCGCAGTCAATGCCAAGTACTGCGTCAATGACACTTAAAATGGGAATCAGACAGTTAGAGGTGCAAGAGGCATTGGAAATAACAGCATGGCCTGCTTTCAAGCTATTGTGATTCACCCCGTATACAATGGTAGCATCCATTTCATCTTTGCCGGGATGGGAATAAATAACCTTTGCAGCACCGGACATGATATGCAGTTTGGCGGCCTGCCTGTCATTAAAAATACCGGTGCAGTCCAAAACTGCATCGACCTTAAGGTCCTTCCAGGGCAGGTTCCCAATATTTTTTTCCTGAAGCAGACAGATATCATCATTCTCAATGGCCATACCCCGTTTGGTTTTCCTAACATCCCCGGGAAATCGTCCATGGGTGGAATCAAACCGGGTTAAATGAAACACCGTATCCGAATGCCAAGCTTCATTAATGGCCACAAGGCAAAGCTTTTCTCTGTATGCCCTGGACTCGTAAAGGGCACGCACTACGCAACGTCCGATCCTTCCATATCCGTTCACTGCTATCTTATATGCCATTACCAGACTTCCTGAACCGTTGGTGGGTTAATAAAAAAACACTTCTAATACCCGGGAAATACGACCTGTGTCAAGAAGCCGAAGACTTGATACAACAGACTGTAACATAAAAAATTTGAACTAGTAAGCCGGTCTGGTCAGCTTTTTAATGGTTCATTAAATTTATATTTTTTAATAAATTATTTAACCAGATACTTCCTTTTGGGGTGGAGTACGTTACTTTTAGGTTTTGATTCGGCCGTTTATGTCGGTGGCTGTAGTCATTGATGTGGAAAAATAATGACTTCCCACCAGATTTTGGGGTTATGAAACCAAAACCTTTTTCTTTATGCCGGTTTGATATAATGCCATTTTCTATATTCATATCAAGTTCATATATGGGTTTTATTTATCCTTCATACTCAATAAATATGCGGTAGTCCCCCCTCCCTGTTGAAAGAGAATCAGCGGGATTTTTTTCTTATAAGCCAGTCAATGGCAGCATCCGGGTCTGGCTGTGCGGATGGGTCCTGGGTGGGGTCATATGCAGGTTCAGGGTCTTGGTTGCGGGATGCCGGCGGCACGGCAGGTGTTTCAGAAGCCGGTGCTTTATGGGTCGAGGGCCGGGGAAACGGGTCCAGGGCCCGGGCCATAGAATCGGCCTTGTCCATAATGAAGACCTCTTTGATGAACTCATCCATATCAGGGGTCCTGTCGTATTCAGCAGCGGTTTTTTCAGCGGGCACCTGTGGTGCTTGACCAGGTTCCAGGGGCGGGGCTTGGGGAGGGGGCGTGGTCGGGACAATAACCATGCCCTTTTGTAATGCCGGTGTTTTGTTTGGGGGAAGCGATATTTGATCCGGAACGGAAAGTATCCGGGGATAAAAGCTATAGGCTATAACAATCAGAAGAACGGCTGCAGCCAGGATGGCCAGGATCTTCTTCGGACGCCGGGGTTTTGGGTCGGTTGGTTGTGCTTGGGGAACCGGCACCGGCGGGGAGACAACCGCCGGCACCTGGGGAAGTTTCAGAATGCCCACGGCTTCCTGGAAGATCTGAGCATCAACGGTTTGCATATCTTTTGTGTAAGCGGCGATCATAGCCTGGTCGCAGGCGATGTTGATGCGGCGGGGGATGCCCTTGGTATACCTGTGTACTTCCCGGACAGCGTCGGGCATAAAAATTCTGTGTGTTGCACCGGCAAGCTCAAGGCGCCGGTTGATATAATCCCGGGTCTGTCTTTCTTCCAGAGGGGAAAGCATGGCATGAACACCCACCTGCTTTTGCCATGATAATCCCAGGGTTTTTTCCATGACTTGGTGGAGTTCCAGCTGGCCGGCAAGGATGAGGGTGAGGGTATTTTCCGGCGCAAATTTGGCCCAGGAGGAAAGCAGGGCCAAAAATTGCTCCGGAATCAGGTGGGCCTCGTCAATAATGATCAGACATTTTTTTTGGGCTTGGCTCTGGCGCTTTAAAAAAGCCCACAGTACCGGAGCAAACTTTTCTCCTTCCCCATAAAGCCCATCAAACCCCAGCCCCTGGGCAATGGAAAGAAACAGATAGTGGCGTTCAATGCTCGGATCGGTAATATGGGCGACTGCGGTCGTTTGGGGCAAGCAATGGCACAATTCATGGATCAAAGTAGTCTTGCCCGTGCCGATGTCTCCGGAGAGGACCATCAGTCGCTGGGCCTCGTCAATGCCGGTTTTAAGCAGGTCTAAAGCCCTGGCGTGGGTGTTGCCCAGCCACAGAAAGCTATTATCTGCGCTGAGCTGAAAGGGCTTTTTTTTCAGGTTAAAATGGCTGCAATACATGGAGTGCTTTTCTCTTAGCCTGCCTGTTCCGTCAGGCCAGGTTAAAGGATCTCCTTAATGGCATTCAGCAGAGGATTGTTTTGCATAGGCTGATTCGTTTCTCCAGAATCTCCGCTTGTGCGGTATTTTTTAACGCAGTCATACTGTTCCCATCCTTTGAGGGGGTAGTCCAGGTCTACACTTTGCCATTTCGGATGACCGTTTTGTTGGAGCCAGTCCAGGTTGTCGTAGACAATGTTGGCAAATTCTCCCACGTAATCACAGTTGTTCCCTCTGAAATTAAAGGACACCAGCACCGCTTTGACCGCAACGGTGGATATGGCTTGGCTCTGCCATGGATAGGTGCCGGCCGGAATCTGGGCAATGGGATAGAATTCAGTAATGCTTTTGTTTCCGATGGGCACGATGTGCAAGCCGTCCCCGGCTGTGACATGCTCGGAAAAAAGGGCCACGGGAAATCCGGCCACATAGAACATGGCGTCAATGTTGCCGGATTTGAGCATGAACAAGGCCTTTTCCGTGCCCACGGCCAGGGTTTGGGCCGGTTTGATGCCCGAAATCTCAAAAAGGAGCTTGGCTGTGAGATAGGTGCCCGAACCTTCCTTGCCCACGGCCACCCGCCTGTTTTCAAGGTCATCAAATGACACAACTTCAGTTTTACCGAGCAGATGGATCTCTTCGTTATACAAAGGGAAAACCATTTTGGTTTTTTTTGCGATGCGCTTTAGGACTTCATTGGATTTCACCTTAAGCACAAATGCCAGCACATCGGACTGGACAATACCCATCTGGGTCTTGGGACGCTTGTACACGGCATATACATTTTCCACAGATCCCCGGGAGTTGTAGACATGAATATTATATCCGTATTTCTTGCCTAATTTCATCAGGTTCAAACCGAATTGAAAGTAAGTACCTTTTTTGCCGCCGGTGATTATTCCCAAGTCCACTGCCGATGCTGTGCTGCACATGGTTATCCAGATTAGGATGCTCAATACTAGGATGAGTTTGCGAATCATAATGTCCCCCATAAATTGTACCGGCATCGGGGCCAGGTAAAAGTTATGTCAGACGATGTCCTTTCGCCGGCCGATATAACGACCACGGGCCAACTTGGTTTTTAACCGCGGCTTGGCCCATAACCAATCTTGAACGTGACAACCCGGGTTTGCCGGTGACTTTTTTATAAAAAATAACGTCAAGTACTTTTCTTTCCAGTAATGATCTACCAAATTGAGACACAAAGTCAAGGAGCAATACCGTTTTGCCGGATATTTGCCATAAAAACTCGTTGAGATAAGGAAAAAAACTATATAACGAAATTGTCCAAAAGAGGAGTGCTTTTGGGTAAAAGGCGCGGAGCCAAAAATAAGCCACATGAAGTTTAAGCGACATGTGCACATGGCTGCGAAACGTCAAAAAATTTTTAATTATCGTTCAAAATATTATCCCGCGCCGATTCCTGAGTTATGTAATAAGCGCACCGTTCTTCGGAAAAATTCAGGTGTTCCGTCATAGCCTTGCGGGCTTCGTCGGCATCGTTATCTCGAATGGCCGTGACAATGCGTCTGTGGTGGTCAAATAAATGCCTGGTATCATCGCCCAGGGAATAAACATTACGCCAGACGCCGCGCTGGAAATCCTTCATGGCATCAAAAAGCCCCTGCATGAGATGGAGCCAGATGACGTTGTGGGTGGCCCGGGCAATCTGAAGGTGAAGCTTGGCATCCAAATCTTCAAGCGGTCTTTTATTTTTGAGCTGCACGTCCATCCGGCTGAGAATGTCTTCCATCCGGCCGATATCTTCCGCTGTTGCACGCTGCGCGGCATAATAGGCCGTTAAGGCCTCCATGCCCTTGCGAACCTCAATCACCTCCAATGCGCATGCCCTCCGGGTGCGAATAAGCTCACTCAAGGCATTGTCATGATCGGCATCAATTAACGATTGCACCACCGTCCCGCCACCCTGATACGACATCACCAAGCCGGAAGAGGCCAGCATATTCAGGGCTTCGCGTACGGACGGCCTTGAAACACCGAACATCTGCGTCAACTCCCGCTCCGGAGGCAGTTTTTCTCCGGGTGAAAACTCACCACGCAATATGGACTCACGAATCTGCTCCGCAATCTGGGTAGAAATTTTTTTCGGTTTGATCGGTTTGAATGTCATTTATGGTGTATCTCGCATCATGGGTTCATAAATTTGTCTTACCAATTAAGACATAGATAATAATTTTCAGCAACCATTTTTGATAACACAGGACAAAATATATTTTCAGCTTGGAGTTTAATCGTCCCCCCATACCCAAATAATTGGTATTACAAATTATTTGACAACGAATTGAAGGGATTATAATATAATTAGAAATTGGTAAGACAAATTATACCATCAAAGGAGAGAACATGTACGATCAATTCAAGTCCAAGGCCGAAAGTGTGAGCGCGGAGGTGTTTCGCTTTTCCACCCGGAGGGCTGCCATGGATTTTATTGTGGATGTCATAAAGCAGGAACAGGTCAGCGACAAACCCGGACACTATGCGACCGCGGCAAACTGTCCGTTTTTTGAAAATATGGATAAAAACCGGTTGACACAAATCCAAGGCTTCTCTTTTGACATCAGTCGAGAACGGACCGGCAACGCCCGTATCGGAATCAGCCAAGTTGATTGGGCCCTGGCTGACACAGGCACCCTGGTTCAGGACGCCACATCTATTGATAAGCGGTTGGTCTCCACTTTGCCTGAAATTCATATCGCACTGCTTCCCTCAAACAGGCTGCTTCCGGATATGACCGCTTTGCTCGAAAAACTGAGCCCGCAACAGATGAATTATATCGCCATGATTACCGGCCCCAGCCGAACCGCGGACATAGAACGGGTCCTGACCATTGGCGTCCATGGCCCCAAACGGCTGATCATTATTCTGGTAGACGACCTGGGAGGTAATAAGTGATGGAGCAAAAATTCAAACAGTCCATAGACCGCGCCATTAACGACACAAACCTGACCGGTGCACTTGGTAATTTCTCGGAAGCGTATAAGGTCAACCGGGCCAAGGCCTATGAAGGCATTGATTTTGAAGGCCTTCGCAGCACCATTGCCGAGCGTAAAGCCTATGCTGCTGAGCACCTGGACGAACTATGCGCCATGTTCACGACAAATGCCGAAAAAGCAGGGGCCAAGGTTTTCCTGACCAAAAATCCGGTCGACGTGCGCGACTATATTCTCAAGGTTGCCAAGGAAAATAATGTAAAAACCGTGGTCAAATCAAAATCCATGGCAACGGAAGAGATCCACTTGAACGAGCATCTGGAAAAGGCCGGAATATCTGTAGGTGAAACCGATCTGGGCGAATGGATCATCCAGTTGGCCGGGCAAAGGCCCTCGCACATGGTCATGCCGGCCATTCACCTGACCCGTGAAGACGTAGCCGACATCTTCAGCAAGGAAATTGATGAACGCCTTTCTACGGACATTCCCCGCCTGGTTGCCGTGGCCAGAAAGGAGATGCGCACCAAATTCCTCAAGGCCGACATGGGCATCTCCGGCGCTAATATGGCCGTGGCCGAAACCGGTACGCTGACCATCGTCACCAACGAGGGCAATGCCCGTCTGGTCACCTCTCTGCCCAGGATCCATGTGGCCGTGGTCGGTATTGAAAAAATAGTGGAAAAACTTGCCGACATCGTTCCGATTCTCCGGGCCCTGCCAAGAAGCGCCACCGCACAACAGCTAACCAGCTATGTGACCATGATCACCGGCCGGACACCCAATGAAGACGGCTCCATGAAAGACCTTCATATTGTGCTGATGGACAACCGCCGATCCGAGATGGCCGCCGATCCCAAATTCAAGCAGGCCATGCAGTGTATCCGCTGCGCCTCCTGCCTGAATGTCTGCCCGATTTTCCGTCTTGTTGGGGGACACGTGTTCGGCAAGGTCTACACGGGCGGCATCGGCACCATCCTGACGGCCTGGTACGACCAACTCCAAAGTGCCGAAGATATCCAGGGGCTTTGTATCCAGTGCGGCGCGTGCAAGGATGTCTGCCCTGGCAACATTGACATTCCCGCATTAATTATGGAAATTCGCAGGCGCCTGGTCAAAGCGCAGGGCATCCCCCTAGTGACAAAATCCATCTACAAGGTGGTCAATAACCGCCGCCTGTTTCACAGCATGCTGCGCACGGCATCTCTGGCCGGCAAGCCCTTTACCAAAGGCAAATTCATCCGCCACTTACCGCTTTTTCTCTCCGACCTCACCGACGACCGCAGCCTGCCGGCCATTGCGGCCAAACCGTTTCGCGATGTATTCAAAACCATCAAACAGCCTGAATGCCGCGAAAAAGTCGTGTTTTACGCCGGATGCCTGATTGATTTTGCCTATCCTGAAATGGGGGAGGCCGTGGTTAAAATCCTGAACAAGGCCGGAATTGAAGTTATTTTTCCAGAAAATCAGACCTGCTGCGGTGCGCCTGCCCGTTACAACGGGGCTTACGACGTTGCCGCAAAAAATGCCGAAGATAATATCAAGGCACTTCTGGAAAACAGCGACGCAAGCTATGTGGTCTCCGCCTGTCCGACTTGTACGGTGGCCCTGGACCGGGAGTTTATTGAAACCTTTGAATCCATCGGCAAACACGGCAAAATCGCCACAGCAAAACAACTTGCCGGCAAAGTCATTGATTTTTCAACCCTGGTGAAAAAGCTGGTTGATGAAGGACGCCTCACCTTGAAATCGGGTGAACCGTTGGGCAAAATCACCTACCATGACTCCTGCCACCTCAAACGCACCCTGAAAGCGGATCAGCCCCCGCGTGATTTGCTGACCCAAAGCGGCTATGCGTTGGAAGAGATGTTCGAGTGCGACACCTGCTGCGGCATGGGCGGGTCCTATTCCCTGAAACTGCCCAAGATTTCAGGCTCGATTCTTACCCGCAAGCTCACCAACATTAAAAACACCGGCGCCAATGTGGTGGCCATGGACTGCCCCGGCTGTGTCATGCAGATCAGGGGGGGATTGGATCAGGATGGTGCTGACATCAAAGTGCAACATACGGCGGAGTTGATCGCCGGACAGTTTAAATGACAAATGAACTAAAGTAGTAAAAAATAAGTTTGAAAAAACTTAACCTGGGAGCGCGGGTGGGACGTCCGGTGCTCTGTGGTGGGTCTGGGAGGGAGTGGGCTTAGAAAGCCCCCAAAAAGGGGGCCTGAAAAATTCACGGTTAAATCCCCAGATAAGCCTCTTTAATGTGAGGATTACCTAAAAGTTCATCCGCCCTGCCCTCCAGGGCAATTCGGCCGTGTTCCAGTACATAGCCCCGGTCTGATAAGCGCAGTGAATGATTTACATCCTGTTCAACCAGCAGCACGGTGGTACCTTGGTCGGCGATTTTCCGGATGGTCTCAAAAATGCTGTTGATCAAAACAGGGGCCAGTCCAAGGGAGGGCTCATCCAGCATCAGGATTTTAGGCCTGGCCATAAGTCCCCGGCCAATGGCCACCATCTGCTGCTCCCCACCGGACATGGTCAGGGCGGTTTGATTTTCCCGCTCTTTCAGTCGCGGCAGCATTTCATATACCTGGGCCAGAGTCTGCTCCTTGTACTTGTCTGCTTCCTTATTGTACGCCCCCACAATGAGGTTGTCTTTTATGGTCATCAGGGAAAAAAGCCTGCGCCCCTCCGGGACATGGACGATGCCGTGGTTGACGATCTCTTCGGGTGGCAGGGTATGCATGGAACGGCCTTTAAAATAAATCTGACCGGAAGACGGTTTCATCAGCCCTGAAATGGTGCGAAGCAATGTGGATTTACCGGCACCGTTTCCGCCAATGATAGACACCACTTCGCCTTCTTCAATGTGCATGGATAGGTCAAAAATAACCTGGACATCCCCATAGCTGACATCAATATTATTTACCTCAAGAAACCCCATATTCATCTCCCAGATATGCTTTGATCACGTTTTCGTCGGACGCCACCTGTTCAGGTGTCCCCTCTGCGATTTTTTTCCCGAAATGGATGACAACAATACGGTCGGATAAGGCCATGATAGCCCGCATGATATGTTCAATCACCAGAATGGTGATGCCCTGCTCACGCAGAAACCGTATAATTTCCACCATTTCATCCACCTCCGCCGGCCGCAGGCCTGCCATCACCTCATCCAACAGCAGAAGTCTTGGCTCTGTGGCCAGGGCCCTGGCAATCTCCAGGCGTTTTCTGTCCGCAATGGTTAAATCCGATGATTTGGCATCCTTTTTATCGTCAAAATTAAGCAGTTTCAGCACGTCAATGGCCTTGGCCTCGGCTTCGGCTCTGCCGGACGTGGTGGCAAAGGCCCCCACCGTCACATTATAAAGTACGCTTTTAGACGCAAAGGGTTTCACGATCTGAAATGTACGGGCAATCCCTCTTTTGCACAGATCCCAGGGCTTTTGCCCATTGATCACATGCCCGTCAAAAACCACCTCACCTTTTGTGGGAGGAAACACCCCCGCAATGCAGTTAAATGCCGTGGACTTTCCTGCACCGTTGGGACCAATGACACCCAGAATTTCGCCTTTTTCCATGGACAGACTCAACCTGTCCACCGCCGTAAGGCCGCCAAACTGCTTAGTTACATCCTTTAGTTCAAGAAGATTCATTTATCCCCTCCTTTGATAAAGCCATCGGCCATACGATTTACCACCCTGTCGTATATCCGGGTCAAGGGTTCCTGCAGTCCCCGGGGTTGATAGATCATCACCAGAATGAGTACAACACCGTATATCACCAGATGCATCCCGGGCAGAATATCTCCAAAATAAATTCTTGTCAGGTCACTGACCGGCCGAAGCAACAGTGCCCCCAAAATAGGACCTGCAATAGATCCTCGGCCGCCGATCAAAGCGATAAAGGCAATCTCAAAGGAAATATCAAGGGAAATGGTACTTTTAGGGTGGATAAACAAAGAGAACTGAGCATAAAACGTCCCTGCCAGGGCTGTGAAAAAGCAGCTTAACGCCATGGCAATCACCTTGGCCCGGGAGACATTGACGCCAAGGGCCTGGGCCGCTTCAGGCTCCTCTCCGCCGGCGGTCAGGTAATATCCCAGCTTGGATCTGGAAACCGCCCAGGTCAGAAACAGAATAATCAGCAGCAACCCCAGGATAATGTAGTAATACGGCACCTTGGATGAAAACATAAAATCGGCCCAACCAATATTCAAGGGCGGAATCTGCAACCCCCGGGGACCATTGAGTTTGAACGGCCCCAGGTATTCTATGTTCTCAACCATAACGCGTACACCTTCGGCAAAGGCGATGGTTGCCAGGGCAAAATAGGCCCCGCGCATTTTCAAGGTGGGAAGCCCGATGACCATGCCGGCGACAACAGCTAAAATACCACCAACGAACATACCGAGCCAGGGACTGATTCCGTACTGGAGGGAAAGCACCGTTGACGTATATGCGCCGATGCCCAAAAATACGGCATGCCCCAGAGGCAGCACACCTGCAAATCCGCCCACCATGTTCCAGGAGGTGGTTAGATACGCGTAAAAAAATATCAAAACAATGATATGCAGCCAGGTGGGACTGCTGACGACTGCCGGCAATACCAGCACCAGGATCAGCACCGCCCCGAGCAGTACCTTGTTAATGGTATCCTTGACCACCTGGCGAGCCAGGGCAGACCTGTCAAGAAGAGCATCATCGGTCTCATAAGGGGTGTTGTTGTCCCCTGTACCTGTCATGGGTTTACCAGTCATATTTTACTCCGAACAATCCTGAGGGTTTAACAAAAAGGACCAGAAGAAACAGACCGTATACAATGGCCTCTGTCCAGGTGGCGGTCATGAATTGGGGACCCACGGATTCGATGATTCCAATGATGATCCCGCCGATGATGGCCCCGGGAATGGAGCCAAGTCCGCCCAGCACCACAATGATAAATCCTTTAATATCAAACAGAACGCCCACGGAAGGAAAGGTGTTGTAAAAGGGCACCAGGGTGACCGCGGCAACACCGGCCACTGCCGTGCCGAGCCCAAAGGCCATGTTGTATATTTTATACTGATTAATGCCGGACAGGCTGGCCGCATCGCGGTCAAGGCTGCATGCCCTGATGGCACGGCCTGTCCTTGTTTTCTGAAAAAAATAGTATACGGCAACGGCGGTTGCAACAGCGGTAACGGCCCCCCACAGCTTGGGAACGGAGACGAACATCTCCCCGAGTTCTATCATTTTGCCCTGGAGCGGATTATCCGGAAGGGAACGGTACTGGGGGCCAAAAATCATCAGAGTCAGGTTATCCAGCACATACCACACCCCGGTGGTGACGATAATCACCGTGCTGGGTTCCCGGACATCCTTTTCCGCCTTGAAAATGGGCTTTATCACAATATCCTGCAAATAGTATCCAAACACATACATGACCGGAACAACTATAAACAGGGCAAGGTAGGGGTGGAGCCCTGACAGGGTAACAGTCCAGTATGCGGCGTACATACCGACCATCAAAAGGGTGCCGTGGGCAAAGTTAATCACCTTGAGTACCCCGAAAATGATGGTCAACCCAAGGGCGGTCAGCCCGTAAATCGAGCCCATAAGGATGCCGTTGATTGTATCTTCAATTAAATAGATCATTCTTTTCTCCGGACGGTTATGTTCCGCTTTGAAAAGGTCTTTACCTTTTCAAAGCGGTGCATTGGGATGGGCGTTTTTACGGTTTGGGAAAAACAGGGGTGTATCCGGCACGTCTGGCGCTTTTGGGCCACACGGTAATTCTTTCAAGGCCGTTACCCACATCATTAATCTGCACAATAACCGGTGATGCGTGGGAATTTTGGCCGCTGTCGTCAAACTGAACGGCATCATAGCCAACAATCATGCCGGGGCCTGAGGTGAGGTTGGTTTCCGCCAGGGCCTTGCGGATGGCGTCTTTATCGAAGCTTGCTGCGCGTTCCAAGGCATCTTTGATCACGTACATGGATACATAGGCATCCACAGCCTCTCCGGTAAGGTTATATCCGTATTTGGCCTTGTATTTTGCATTGGTTTCTTTGGCACCGGGTTTGTTGATGTCGGCTTCCCACTCCACAATATCAAAAAGGTACCGGGCATTTTTACCCACGGCCTTGATAAAAAAGGGATCAGCATGTCCGCCGCCTGTGGCGACAATGGCTTTTAAGCGGACCTTGTACTCAGCCAGTGTGTTGGTTAAAAGAATGGCGTCCGCAGCATTGGAAACTAGTAAAAGGACATCAGCCCGGGAGCGTCTGATCTTCTGCACCACAGGGCTCAGGTCGGTGGCTGTGGAGGGATAGGGTTCGTCCAGAACCACCTCATATCCGTCTTTCTCGGCCAACATTTTCCACTGGTTTGCCATGCCTTTTCCCCAGTCACCGTTTTCATAAACAAAGGCAAGTTTTTTAACGGGTGTGTTGAATTCAGTCTGCATATCCTTTAAAAATGAAAACTGATCCCGGGTCCACCAGGAGTCTTTGGCGGCAATCCGGAACACATTTTTAAACCCCTGCTCGGTAATTTTGTCGGATACGGAGACCGGCACAATAAAAGGCACCCCATATCGTTCAGCCACGGCTGTGGTGGGATAGGTCACCGCAGAGTTCCAGCACCCGGTCAATACGTTGACCTTTTCGGTATTAATCAGCCGCTCAGCCTCGGACACGCCTCTTTCCGGCTTGGATTCGGAATCGGCATAAAGCATTTCAAGTTTGGCACCTCCCAGGGATTTAATGCCGCCGGCGGCGTTGATCTCCTCAACGGCCATCTCCCTTGCATTTTTCCCCTGCTGCCCTACAGATGCAGAAGGACCCGATAAAGGGATAATGTTGCCGATCTTGATGGTTGTTTCACCTGCCGTCGCAGGGCCTGTAAAAATAAGTCCGCTGATTAAAAGTCCGGCGGCGGCCGTTGCGGTCCAAAAACGATTAAACTTCATTTCTTTCTCCTTGTGGATGTTAAAATAGTGCGCCAATCATTAAAGTTTTCGCACGCGGTTTCATAAACGTAATAATGGGATATCAGCAAGGTGTGTGCCAAGAGCTTTGAATTGTTGAAAATCGGGGCTGTATGAGATGGCTTTCAGGATGAGCGTATGTAAAAATTCTCATCATTAAAGGTTAATCTCCAATAAATTGCCACCCATGAATTTGTGGTCATGCCCAATCATATACATGGAATTATCGAAATAACCGTAGGGGCAGGCCCCTGTGCCTGCCCTTCCGTGCCTGCCCTAATAAAAACATCCAATTCCATGACCACGAGAATAAAAATACCCTGGTCCAAGCCGAATCCCAAACAGGGCAACCACAGGGGGTTGCCCCTACGAATCCAACACTACCATCAATGATGAAATTATTTGATATTGTAGGGCGTTACAAAATATTTACGATGAAACAAGACATTAACCCTTAGTGATCTTTGTGGTAAAAAGATCCGCTGTCAACCCTCGCGTCAACCATAGTTGACGGCGTCAATTAAAGTTGACGTGCAGAGTCAACTTTTATCCCGTTTCTTTAATCGCTTGCTTAATGCCTGCTTGGAGATACCTAATAGCATAGCGGCCTGGCTCTGATTATTATTGGTGCGTTCCAAGGCCTGGTCAATGGCATATTCGGTCAGTGCCGTCAGGGTGGGAAATCCGCCCATTAAATCTTCCAGGGTAATGTCACGGGTAGGGGCCGTATTGACTGCCTGGGATTTCGAGACGGTCGAGACATCTGTCAACCGATCCAGGATCGTGTCAACATTGAGGCTTGTGTCCGTGCTTTGTGCCACGGCATCATAAATATAGGTTTTCAGCTCCCTGATATTGCCCGGGAACGGGTGGGCCGACAAAACGGCTGCAAGCTGTTCCCCGGTGTTAACAACGGGTTTACCCATGGCTTTGGCGGCCTGATCCCTCAGATAAGCGGCGATCAAGGGAATGTCCTCTTTGCGCTCCCGTAACGGGGGAACCTGGATCAGGTGGGTGGAAAGCCTGAAAAAAAGATCGGACCGAAACTGGTCCTGATCCACCGCCGCAAGCGCATTACGGGATTTATTGGTCGCGGATATAATCCGTGCCCGGCAGGTCCGGGGCCGGTCCGATCCCAGAGGGTAAAAAATTCCCTCCTGGACCAGTCGCAGCAGCTTGACCTGGGAGGCGGCGGAAAGATCCCCGATCTCATCTAAAAACAAAGAGCCGCCTGCCGCTTTTTCCACCAGACCCTCCCTGTGTTTATCCGCCCCGGTATAAGCCCCCTTATTGTGGCCGAAAAGCGTGTCTGAAAACAAGTTGTCATCAAGTCCCGCCACATCCACCGTAACAAAAGGTCCGTCAAGCCCGGATACATCATGGATAGCGCGCGAGATCAACTCTTTGCCGGTGCCGGTTTCGCCAAGAATCAGGACCGGCTCCCGGCTGCTGGAGATGGACTCAATATACTGAAAAAGTCCGATCATAGTGGAATTTCGGGTAATGATGTGCTGGAAATGTTCCGGATATTTAAGATTCCGGTTAAAGGAAACCCCTTTAAGGGTCATGACTTCATGTCGTAACGCACAAATTTCCAGGGCATTTCTCAGTGCCGAGGCAAAAGTGTTCATATTTATGGGCTTGACCAGATAGTCATGGGCCCCTTGCTTTAAACACTCAACAGCGCTTTCAATCTCGGAATTGGCCGTGATGATCACCACGGGAATATGGGGGTGGGTCACCCGGAGTTCTTTCAATACCTCAAGGCCGGATTTGTGGGGCATATTCAGATCAAGAAAAAGGACACACCCACCAAGATCGGCCAAAACACCAGGCACCCGTCGACTGTCCTGAACCGGAACCACCTGATTGACACCCATGGAGGCTAGCAAAAAACCGTACGCTTCAAGCTCTGATGGTTCATCGTCCACCAGAACCACCGGAACCTTTGAATGGCTGAAATTAATCATAATTCTATTTGTCGTCCTCTTTGGTGTTTTCACCAAGGGCCAAAGGAAGGCAAATTTTGAACATGACACCCGTGTACCGATTTTCCACATGAATCATCCCCTTCATCTCCTTTTCCACGATCATTTTGGCCATGTACAGGCCGATACCGGTGCCGGTGGCCGTTCCCTTGGTGGTGAAATAGGGCGTGAATATCTTTTCCATCAAGTGAGAGGGAATCCCACAGCCCGTGTCTTTAATCTCCAGGCAGATCTGATCACTGTTTTTAAAAACAGCCAGGTTGATTAACTTGTGAACCGAACGGTTCGGGGAATTGGCCTGGCGCTCATTAATGGCATCCTTTGCATTGGAAATAATGTTGACCAGGACATGAACAAATTCATTCTTATACCCCAGGATGGGCATGGAAACCTCCGCGTTGTCCAAATCCAGATCCAGGATGATATTGTTTTGTTTTAGCTGGGGTTTGACCAGTTTTATGGCGCTTTGTATCGCATCCATTATCTCAAAGGTGTGTTTATTTTTGGATGGCCTGAAATATTCCCTGAAATCGTTGATGGTTCTTGACATGAACTGAATCTGGGTATCGGCCTCCCGGACCAGTTTTTCAATGAACGGGGCAGAAATCATCTGGTTATAAAAGGCCGGGGTCAGGGAGGCAATATACGAGGAGAGGGCATTAAGCGGCTGGCGCCACTGATGGGCAATGGCAGACAGCATTTCACCCATGGCGGCCATTTTCTGTGCCTGACGCAGGTTCTGCTCGGCATTTACCCGTTTTGAAATATCCCAGATACTATACATTTTGACCATTTCCCGGTCCAGTTTCAACGTAGAGATTCCGATCTCAGCCGGGAACTCCGAACCATCCGCCCGGCTGAATGTCCATTTAAACACATCCGATCCACCCGAAGCGCGAGACTTCTCAACCTGGGTCAGTTTCAGCTTTGAGGCCGTGCCGTCCATCTGGGTTTCAGGAGAAAGATCCAGCATGGTTCGGCCGATGATTTTATCTTCGGCAAGCTCAAACATATCCAATGCCTTTTGATTACATTCAATATAGCTCCCGTTTTTTGTGAGCATAATGGCATTGGTGGCCATATTAAATAGGGTCCGGTACCGGGTTTCAAGCTCTTTTCTGCGGATGATTTCCCCCCGAAGGTCTTCATCTTTTCCCGAAACAATGGCCTCAAATCTATTTTTGGAAATAAACAAAATCAAGGCAGACCCGCCCACGGTGAGAAACAACAGCAGGGCCAGAATACCTAAAATTTTCATGACCACGGCCATGGCAAAAAGCATGTCTGTATTTTTGGCCAAGGCCAGAGCCTCTTCCCGGTCCACGTTGGTACAAAGGTACCATCCGGTGTCCGTAAGTTTATGAAAGCTGAGCATTCGATCCCGGTAGGAGAACGAGCCCGCATCCCGCCCGGGAAAATATGAACCGAACGTTGAAAGGCCGGGATCGGATTCCTGGATCTTGGTGGTCATCATCAGGCTTTTATTCTGGTGGACCAGCACAGTACCCTGGCTGTCAATGATAAAGGCGTATCCGTATCTGCCGATACGCAGGTCCATGACCGAAGCCTGCAGGGTATCAAGAATTATATTGGCACTTAAAACCCCGACCACTTGATCGTTATGAACCAGGGGCACCACGACGGCAATGACCATCTTCCAAAAACCCGCATCCATAAAAGGCCGGGTTAACGTCAATTTTTGTTCTTCCATGGCCCGCCGGTACCAGGGGCGGGTCCGGGGATCATAATCCGCCGGAGCACGCCAGTTGGCCCCATCTATCATGGTGCCGTTAAAAAGCCCCAGATAAACATCGGAAAAATTTCCGGCGGCCATGGTCATCTTTAAAATGGGCCTTGGATCCTGTCCCTGGGTTAGATAGAGATCTTCCAGGGTATGAGCCAACGCATCAATGAGCTGAAACCGGTGGTCCAGCCACATCTGGACCATCTTGGCCGCTTCTTTGGTCAGGGCCTGCTGGTGACTCTCCACCGTGTGCCGGCTGATGGACTGGGTGTAGGTATAGGTGATACCCGCCAAAACAAGAATAATCGCCACCAGTATGGACACCAGCATTATGTTTATTCTCAGCGTCATGAGGCGATTATTCCTGTGTTATCTTAGATACCAGCCATACACATGTATTTTATTTCCAGGTAATCGTCCAGCCCATATTTTGAGCCTTCCCGGCCGTTACCCGACTCTTTGATACCACCAAAGGGGGCTACCGGGTTGGAGATAATACCGGAATTAATACCCACCAGGCCGTATTCCAGTTTTTCTCCGATGCGCCAGCTTCTGCCCAGATTCCTGGTGTAAAAATAGGCAGCCAAACCAAATTCCGTATCATTGGCTTTGCGGACCACTTCCTCTTCCGTGTCAAACTTGAAAACCGGAGCCAGGGGACCAAAGGTTTCCTCTTTGGCCACCCGCATATCATCGGTGACATCCGCAACAACAGTGGGCGCAAAAAAGGAGCCGCCCAGGGCATGGCGCGAACCGCCGGTCAGAATTTTTCCGCCTTTGCTCGCGGCATCTTTGATATGGCTTTCCACGGTTTCCACGGCAGCCATATCAATGAGCGGACCCAACTGTACCCCGTCATCAAACCCATTGCCCACCTTAAGGCCTTCCACAGCCGTTGTCAGCTTCCGGCAAAATTCATCATACACGCCGGCCTGGACATACATCCGGTTGGCGCACACACAGGTCTGGCCGGAGTTGCGGTATTTGCACGCCATGGCACCTTCCACGGCCGCATCAATATCTGCATCGTCAAACACAATAAAAGGGGCGTTTCCTCCCAGTTCCATGGAAAGCCGCTTCATGGTACCGGCACAGTCCCTCATCAATTGTTTACCCACCTGGGTGGAGCCGGTAAAGGTCAGTTTCCGGACAATGGGGTTGGCCGTAAGTTCCCCGCCAATGGCGGAGGATGAGCCGGTCACCACATTGAACACCCCTTTGGGCACCCCGGCCTGTTGCCCAAGTTTTGCAATGGCCAGTGCTGAAAAAGGGGTGGCTGTTGCCGGCTTCACCACCATGGTGCAACCGGCGGCCAGGGCTGCGCCCGCCTTTCTGGTGATCATGGCACTGGGGAAATTCCAGGGGGTAATGGCGGCCACCACCCCCACCGGCTGTTTGATTACCACCAGGCGCTGGGAGGCCACGGTCTGGGGAATCACATCGCCGTACACCCGTTTGGCCTCTTCGGCAAACCATTCAAAAAAGGCGGCGGCATAAGTAATCTCTCCCTGGGATTCCGCCATGGGCTTGCCCTGTTCCGCGGTCATGATCGTGGCTAAATCCGCTTGATTTTCCATGAGCAGGTCATGCCACGTTCGCAGGATGGCCGAGCGCTCGCCGGCGGTTTTGGAGCGCCAACTATCCAGGCTTTCATTGGCCGCGTTAACGGCCCTTTGTGTTTCATCTGCACCACAAAAAGGAACCGTACCAAGAATCTCTCCTGTGGCCGGATTGGTCACGTCAACGGTCTTTCCGCTGTCTGCGTTTACCCACTCATCCTGAATAAAACAATGCCGGCACAGGAGATCTGGGTTTTTTAATTTCAGCATGTTAACTCCCATGGCTAACCGGCCAGTCCGGCCAATCCCGCTTCCATTATATCCAGCCCCTTTTGCAGTTGATCATCTTCAATGATCAGGGGCATCAACACCCGGATGACATTACCTTCAATACCACAGACCAGCGTGATCAAACCGTTGTCAAAACAATACGCAGACAACTTTTTGGCGGCGTCCGGATCAGGGGTGCCGTCGGCATGGACAATGGTGAATCCCCGCATGGCGCCAATGCCTCTGATCTCACCTACATGATCAAATTTCCGTATCCAGGCACCAAAGGTTTCGCCAAGCTTTTTACCAATGGCTTGCGCCTTTTCCAGAAGATTTTCTTCTTCAAAAATATCCAGCACCGCATGGGCAGCAGCGCAGGACACGGGATTGGCACCGTATGTGCCGCCCAAGCCGCCCGGATGGACGGAATCCATGATCTCTTTTCTGCCCACCACTGCGCTTAAAGGCATGCCTGCCGCAATACTTTTAGCCACGGTCATCAAATCCGGCTCCACACCAAAATTCTCAATGGCGAACATCTTGCCGGACCGACCCATACCTGACTGGATCTCATCAGCAATAAAAACAATCCCGTTGTCTTTACAGAACTGTGCCACCTGGGGCAAAAAGTCCGCAGGCGGGGCTATAAACCCGCCTTCACCCTGGATGGGCTCAATTACAACGGCTGCAGTGTTTTCAGGATCAATGCCGGTAATAAAAAACTTGGTAAATGCCTCGAAATCACCAAAGGGAGCCCGGTACACTTCAGGGGCCAGGGGGCCGAACCCAGATTTATAGGGCTTTACCTTGGTGGTCATGGCCATGGTGAGGTAGGTACGGCCATGGTAAGAACCGTCAAACACCACAACACCTTGTCTTTTAGTGTAATACCGGGCGATTTTCACCGCGTTTTCCACAGCTTCGGCCCCGGAATTGACGAAAAGGGCTTTTTTATCAAAGGTGCCCGGGGCGATTTTACACAGCCGATCGGCCAGGCGCACGGCAACATCATAGGGGTTCACCATAAAGCATGTATGGGTGAATTTTTCGGCCTGATCTTTAATGGCCGCCACCACCTTGGGGTGACTGTGGCCCACATTCATCACGGCAATGCCGCCGGCAAAATCAATATAGTGTTTGCCTTGAACATCAGTGAGAATGGCTCCTTTGGCCGAATCAACATAGCAGGTGGTACCGGAGGCATGACCGTTTGGAATCACCTGGTCTCTAAGGGTCTGAATGTCATCAATACAAGTCATTTTTTATCCTTTCTGACTTTTTGTCGGGTTGAGCACAAAAAATACGACCGAGATTAATAGCAGGATTCGTGCCGAACTAAAAGATACCTCTAAAAACCTTTTTTCAATAACAATTATTGAAAGATCCAATATAAAAGATTTCAAGGTGTTGAACCTAATGTGACTTTCTTTCTTGACGAAAGGTTTTAAAACCAGGTAGTGTAACTCGATGATCAAGTTTTTGTTAATTTGCCCAACTTCGGCGTTGGAAAAAATTTTTAATCCTCAAAATATGTCGTATATTCCTCCGGTTAAAAATTGTTTCCGCCTTGAATTTGAACAAATTCCCTAAAAACTTGATGATCGAGTGTAACCAAACGTCTCGGCAAATTTTAAAATCTTATGATCACGTTGTTCCCCGGTTGGGCAAAAAAATGAAACGATCAACCATACATTTTATACTGGTTCTGATCTGGGTTATTCCGACCCTGGCCAGCCATCACCCCGTCATAGAAACACAACCCCACCAGAAAACAATAGACTCGACACCTGCCGTACTTTTCCGTCAGTTTATCCCATCACTTGCGGAACAGTTCATTGGTATACCTGTTGTCGTCGGCGGACGCCCTAAGCTGACAGGAAGCACGGATAATTCCTGGCTATTTTACTCCATTTACACCGGGGCTGCAAAAAAAGCAGGGCTGATATACAAAACCTTTATGCCCATGAAACGTTTACTGCGCAACATCCACAATATCGAAGCAGATGAGGTTAGAAACGGAGACCTGATCGTGTTGAACAACAATCTTGCCGCCATGGTTTACCAGGTGGATCCCAGCGGCCGGATGCACTTTATCTATGCGTCAAAAACAAGGGGTGAGGTCATAACTTTCAACAGCGAGAATATAGTTTACTATGCATACTGGCTGGAAAACTTTAAAGGTTTTTTCAGAATCAATGATGATTTGCTGATGCCGGCCCGGCCCAAATAGTTTTATTTTTTGATCCACATCAGGTTAATTGAAACTCAAACAGATCTTTTTTCAAGTATATCCAATATGTTTTGACAATTTTCGGCAGCCCTGTCCCTGACGGCATCAGCTTGTTCCATAATTTTTTTGCGGTATTCGGGATCATTGATCTCGTCCATGTTGCTCACCATAGTTCTGTAAGCCCCCCAGATGCCTGCCTCAAGGGCCCTTACACCCACCTCCAGATCTGATCGTGAAGCGATATTACCGTATTGCGCCACCCCCATCATGGCGTCCCAGACCTTATCACCCTGGGTCATGATGAACAAAGGCACTTCAATGGCTTTTTTCAGACCTAGTTGAAGCTGCGCCTTTCTGAAACGAGTCTCTTCATCCGTATTTTCCGGCAGTCCTAAAGCCGCCACGTAATCTGCAAAGGCACTGGTATCTGCATCAATCATGGGAATCAAAGCCAAAGCGGCTTCATGCAGCGGTGGAATCAATGTTCTCATTTCAGCGTCAACAGTTTCAAACTTTCTGACTCCCAGGGTCAACTTACCCACCATGGCACCAAGTCCTGCGCCCAGGGCTGCAATAGCTGCCGATACGGAACCGCAGCCCGGAGCTATATTTCTACCGGCAACCTCCTGAATAAAGGCCCGGACAGTCATACCGGCCAGGGGTTCATTTGGGGCCTTAGCAATAATGTATTCTATAATCTTGGTCTTGGGATCAAAAGGAGCAACGGAATTCAATCCCAAACGCTCAACAGCCAGGCGGATCTTCTGATCTTCATCCAGAATAAAAAGACCTTCTTTTTCAATATAATACTCGGCAGCCTGTAAAATTGCCTGAAGGGGAACAACCCCCACAATCTGTGATCCGGCCACTGCAATTTTAAGCTTGGCAGCTTCCTCTTTAACAGCTTCAAACAGGATATGGGGCGGCGTGACCAAATAGTTGTTCAGGTTCACCGTAACCTGAGCCAGATTATAGTCATCGACATACCATCCCATACCCTTGACCGCCTTGAACCGGCCGGGTTGTTCAGGGCCTCTGCCTGCTTCACGCAAATTCAGTGCAATGCGGTGGGCCTGGTTGGGTGTACCTAAAAGATTCACATTATATGCAATGAGAAAAAACCGGGCACCGGTTACTGTAGCCCCCCACTCGGGTACAAATCGGGCCGGACCGAAATCAGGTTTCCATTTTTCCTGGACAATACGTTCGGAAAGAGCTTCATACTGGCCTTCACGGATCTGGGGCAGTTTTCTGCGGTAATCCAGGGTAGCGGACGCCTCGTACAGATAAATTGGAACGCCAAGCTCATCGGCCATTCTTTTACCAAACTGTTTTGAAATTTCCACACACTCGTCCATGGTCACACCAGCCACCGGAATAAAGGGACAGACATCCAGTGCTCCCATGCGATGGTGCTCCCCATGATGCCGGCGCATATCTATTCTTTCCCGGGCCACCCTTGCAGCGGCCAAGGCCCCTTCCACCACATAATCGGGGGCCGCCACAAAGGTATAAACGGTCCGGTTGGTTGACTTGCCCGAATCCACATCCAGCAGGCTGCACCCGGGTGTTTTGGCGATGGCATCAGCAATGGCATCAATGGTCTGCTGATCCCTTCCTTCAGAAAAATTGGGCACACATTCAACAATTTTATTCATAGAATAACCTTTAGGTGAAATCCCAAGCCTTCAGGCTTGGGTAGCTAAACATTGATTACCATAAAACCATCAATTAATATAACATGTCATTTGCCTGATTCCCATACTCAAATATAAGGATAGGCTTCCGTTATTGCTGACAATTAGTTCATCCTCCCGATAACCTCTTTCAAATTACTCAATTTAAGAAATCAAGCATCTTATATATACGCGCGGATAAGACTTGCATTTTCTCCTACATTAAAGGTAGTATCCCAAGGCAGGAATTTAACGATACAGGCGACGGCATAACCGGAAAGTTGAAAAGTTTAACAAAAAAAGGAGGTTAACACATATTCGGCATTACATAAAATTGGATTTATAATTCAACTTTTTAAAAAAGCAAATACTTATTAATACCGTAAAGGTAAAGGGGATTGAATTTTTAAAACAGTTGTGAAAATATTAGCAAATTAACTTGAATAAAGACTTTTGAGACCCACTGGTTTTAACAATTTCATCAGGAAAGGATATCAAATGAATACGGTCGATATCCCCAGGCTCAGGGAAATAGTCGGGGAAAAAAACATAAAGACAGATCCGCTTGACCTGTATGCTTACGGCGCAGACGCATCTGTTTACCATGCCTCACCATGGGTTATTGTCAGACCTGACAATACCGGTCAGGTTCAAAAAGTAATGGCCTATGCCAATGATGCAAAAATACCGGTTGTCCCCAGGGGCGGCGGCTCGGGCATGTGTGGGCAGACCGTGGCGATCCAGGGCGGAATTCTTCTGGACATGAAAAACATGAACCGGATACTTGAAATCAACATGCCCGATGTTTACTGCCGCGTGGAACCGGGTGTGGTGGATGATGATCTCAATGCCGCACTTAAACCTTACGGGGTTTTCTATCCCCCGACACCGGCCTCTTCACGTATCGCCACCATCGGCGGCGAGATCGGCAATAATGCCTCGGGTGTTCGTTCTGTAAAATACGGCGCCACGAGGGATGCGGTCATGGGCTTGAAAGTGGTTCTGGCCAATGGCGACCTGGTGACGTTAGGTGCCCATACCCGGGTGGAAGCATCCGGTTACCAGCTTCATAAACTCATCGTAGGGTCGGAAGGCACCCTGGGTGTTGTGGTGGAAGCAATCATCGGTTTTGTACCCATCCCTGAATTCAGATGCCTGGGCGTTGCCAATTTTGACAGTCTCAGGGATGCCGGTAATGCCATCGCTGACATCATGGCCTCGGGTACCATTCCCTCCATGCTGGAGTTGGTGGATGACGTTGCAATCAAGGCCGTAAACAAAACCATGAATTTAGGCCTTAAGGAAGTGGCTGCCTCCCTGCTTTTTGAAGCTGACGGAAAAGTCATGGAAGCCGTGGAATACGAAGTTCAAAAAATGAAAGAGATCTGCGAAAAGAACAACGGTGCCGACCTCTGGTACAGCTTTGATGCCAAAGAGCGCGAACAGATCTTCATGGGCCGTAAAAAATTATTCCCTGCCCTGTCACAATTTGACGCCAGTATGGCTTCCACATCCCTGGCGGACGATATGGCGGTACCCTACTCCAAGATGGCGGATATGGCCGCCAAAATCCATGAAGCCGCCGAAAAGAACGGCATCGTTATGACGGCATACGGCCATTGCGGCTCCGGGTGCATGCACACCAAAATTATGATGGACACCAGCAAGAAAGAGCAGTGGGAGGGTGCCAAGCGAGCCATTGCCGAAATTTATGAATATGTAAATTCCATCCACGGCACCACCTCTGCTGAACACGGTATCGGTATTTCCAAAGCGGATGCCTTCAGGACGGAGAAAATGGATTCCTTAAAAATGATGGCTGCCGTTAAAGCGGCTCTGGACCCCAATAATATTCTCAATCCCGGCAAGCTGCAGCAGGCGCCGGAAGACTGGGTAACGGCAACAGATCTTAGATATGCGGTCAACAGCTGATAAAGGATAACAGGGATTATTGTTATGCAAACAGAAAAAACAAAATTTGAAAATTTACAAAAATGGGAAGGCATGCTGGCCAAGTGCATCCGGTGCGGATACTGCTACGAGCACTGCCCCATGTTTAAATACACACGGTGGGAATCCGATGCACCCAGAGCTAAAAACATTTTAGCCCACGGACTTTTGACCGGCGAAGTGGAATTAACACCGTCAGTTGCGGAAAAATCGTTCAATTGTTTTTTCTGCAAACGGTGCGAAGCAGCCTGTTCATCCGGGGTTAAAATAACGGATATTATGCTGGACCTCAGAAGGGATCTGATCAAACTGGGATACCATGGTCCGGGCACCACATCCATCACCGACCGTTCCTGTGCCAGGTGCCTGCAGTGCGTCAGGGCCTGTCCCCATGATGCCCGGGAATTTATTGACGGTGAGGGCATTGTCGTGGATCCGGTAAAATGCAAGTCCTGTGGCATTTGTGTTGAGATCTGCCCCATTGAAGCGATAACCATCCCACTATCATTCGGCACCGACAAGGCTGAACTGGAAAGAAGAGCCGTTGAGTTCCTCCATTCCCGTGAATCCGCCAAGGTCATTATGTATGCCTGTAACTGGTCATACCATCCTGATATTCAAAACTCCAGATTGCCGGAATCGGAAATCGAAGAGAAGGAATATGAAATCATAGTGAACTTGTGTGGCGGCCGTCTTGATCAAAATCTGTTATTGACCCCGTTCCTTAATCAGGCATGGGGCGTTCTTGTAGGCGTTTGTCCGGATGGGGAATGTAACCACGACGGCAATGAAGCAGCCAAAAAGCGTGTAACAAGAATGAAGGAAACCCTTGAAAATCTTGATATAAATCCTGAAAGAATCCATCTGGTTCAGATCCCTAATGGCGACAAACAGTTGTGCCAGGCAGAAATTGATACCTTTATGGAAAAAGTAAATCAGATGGGCCCCATACGCTAGACCGGCGCCCATACATAGATGGTCTTTTCGTCCAATGATGAGTTACGCTCTTCTTGGAACCCACGGCGGATAAGAATCTTAATCCCCGGAATATTTAATATATGCCGAAGGTTTTAATTTTTATCCGCCGTGGACGTTAACGAAAACCCGATTATGAGACAAAGTTAAGGGAACCCGACACAAACTTGTTAAAACAACTCCAGGAAGGAGAAAACAATGGCAAAAGTACAGATACCATATGGTAAGGAAAAAATTGAAGTTGAAATCAATGATAACAACCTGCAAGGCGTATATTTTCCAAATGACGTAGAAAAAAGAGAGTTTGCCTCTGAATTTTCTCAAAATTTGGAAAAAGCGAATTTTGCAAAGTTTATGGAAGGTGATGAGAGAGTTGTCTTTATCGTAAATGACGGTACTAGACCCACACCTACAGCAAAAGTACTTAAGGTAATATATGATGATATAAAAAATAAAGATATCTATTTCATCATCGCTACGGGTGCGCATAGAGCCCCAAATGATGAAGAATTTGAATACATTTTTGGAAGAGAAATTTATGAGGATCTGAAAGCAAAAGACAGAATATGGTCACATGATTCCAAAAATGACGAGATGGTCTATTTAGGCAAATCCACAAACGGTACTGAGATGTACCTCAATAAAATTGTAGCAGAAGCTAAAAAAACGATCGTTATCGGTTCTGTGGAACCTCACTATTTTGCCGGCTATACCGGCGGCAGAAAAGGCTTCTTACCTGGCGTAGCATCTTATGAGACCATAACGCAAAACCATAAATTAGCTTTGAATAAAAGCGCAAAAGCGCTTGCATTAGATGGTAATCCCGTACATGAAGATATGATGGATGCCATGAATGTATTAAAAGATATTCAAGTGTTTTCCATTATGACTATTCTGGACAAAGACCATAATGTATATGAAACCACGTGTGGAGATCTTGTAGGCGCATTTTATGATGCCATAGACAGTGCCAAAAAAGTGTTTTGTGTTGACATAGAAGAAAAAACCGACATTGTAATTTCTGTGGCGCCTTATCCAATGGATATAGATCTTTACCAGTCTCAAAAAGCGATAGACAATGGTAAACTGGCGCTTAAAGAGGGCGGCATATTAATATTTGTATCACAATGCAGAATGGGTATAGGCGGGAAAACGTTCTTTGACCTGATGGCGTCTTGTGATACCCCCCAAGAGGTTCTTGATAAAATAAAAATTGAATACAAGTTAGGGTATCATAAAGCCGGTAAAATGGCTGAAATAAATACCTGGGCACAGACCTGGGGCGTTACTGAGCTACCGGAAGACGAAATAAAAGCAGTTCATATTAAACCTTTTGAGAGCGTAGAGGCGGCTTTGGAAAAAGCATTTGAAGAAAAAGGCAAAGATGCCAAAGTAACCGTTCTTCCATTAGGATCTCTTTCAGTACCCAATATTCTAAAAAACTAAACGATCAGATATCCTCGACGCCGATGATGGGAAAGGCAGTCGCCTGGAACGGCGTTACAAAGAAGTAATGAAGATTTAATTTTTAATAGCGGCGATGCAGTCAGCACCGCCGCTGTTTTTTTCCCTGCCATAGAAATACCCGCGCATCAAATACCCTAATTTTTAAACAGGCTCTAAAACTGAAGCATTGTCCGCACCAATAAATAGTGCAATTTTTTGATTTGATTCATTCATTGTATAGGTATACTCGGAATAGAGTTAAATCTGCAATTCCTTCCCATTGTGGCAATCTTGCGTTTGGCCCTTCAATTTTGACCAGCGGTGGGTTTTTATCTGCCAATGCATTTATTTTCTCCCAAAGCGTGATATCACCCCAATACTGCGGAGGCGTTTCTCGTGCGGAAACAAACGAATAAATGTCCATTGGTGTTTTGAGGCCGGAACATACTGCTTCAAGTACAAATTTTTCAAGCTTGCCCAACCCGGTCACTTTATCAGGAAATTCTTCCATCCAACGCGATACAGCCGCTGGAATCCAAGGCAAAGGTGCATCAGTATCTGCCAACGTTCTAAACTCGGCCTGATCCTGGAGCGCGAAGGCACGATCAACACGTTCTGCAAAAAGAAACTGATCCCGCGTCAATGATTGGCGTTGGCTATACATGCAAGCCAGTTGATCGGGAGAAAGCTGTCCTATACCATGATAGGGATCAATGCCCGGAAAAGCATCTATACAGAGAAGGTCGGCATGTTCGTTTCCAAGATACCGCATGCACGCAAGAATGTGGCAAAGCATTGACTGGTCAAAGAGGCATGCATCAAACCACAGAACCAATGAGTCATAATCAGATGCTTTTTTAAGCTTAGCATACTGAGCCTTTAAGGTCTCAAGAACATATTGTTTGCTCAATCCGCCGCCAGTGGAGTCTTCAATAAAACCCGCCCGGGAATCCAGCGTGACGTCATCCGGCCAGCCAGGTTTTCTCGGGCCATTGTAAAGAATGTCATGCCACACGAACACGTCGCCGGGAATTGTACTCCTTGTCAAATGATCTCCCGCTATGTCACCGCTTGTAATATGTAAAATTCGTTTCATTTATCTTGATATTCTGTTGTCGAACGGGTTGCCAAGGGGCCGGGCAACTTAAATCTTTAATACTGACTTTTAGTAAGCTAAATGCCGGACTAAAGATAGCTAGGATTGAGCCCTATATCACTTATAATCTCAATCGGTAAAACACATACGGGGCAATAAACGTCCAAATGAGTACAAGAACCCAAACTCGACCTTTGAAAATATTATAATCCGTAAAAAGGGTAGTCCAAGAATGGCCTGCTACAAAATGTCCAAAAACAAACTCAAAAATCACCGTCATAATCATCCAAGCACCGCTGATCGTAAATGCTTGCCTGGCTGACTGAATTGGAAAAACTAGTGTTAAAACAAAAACATAAATACCCAACAGCATGATTGCTATGAGCGTCGATAATTGATGTGCTGCCAACTCCGACATTGATTGACTATATAGCTTCTCTCGCACTATCCCATTGGCAACAGCTATGATCACCATTCCCAACCACGCGAATATGTAGATTAATATTGTCTTCATATTTGATTTTTATATCATTTGAAAATCAATGGCCCTAATTACAAAATAGGCTCTAAGATATCCGCCGGATTAAGAGGCTCTCACGCATCGGTATGGGCCCCAGACAGAACCGCTTTACCTGGTCCTGACCGATCCAGTCCCGCCGTATTTTCAGATTGGCTGACCGGCCGTCCCCATCATCAATCACGCGGGCCATCCCCTTCATGCCGCGGATGGACTGCCTGCGGTAGGAATCGAAGCAGTATATCCACTCTTCATCCATGGCCGTCACCATAAGATAATGTTCATCACGGGGAGTCAAAAGGATATTGCACAGCACCACCCCGCCCTCTGACAAGCAGGATTCAATCTGCCCGCCCGGTTCCATGGAGACCTGTTCTTTTTCCAAAAACTGCGTGGCAACGGAAAAAGACTTTCTCCGATAAGCATTGAGCCAGTTGCCCACCAGACGAACGGCATATTTACTGGTACCGCCAAGACCGAACCGGGAGTCTTGTCCCACCGTATCAAGGCAGTAAAGATAAATATGCCGGATAACCATGGGGGGGATTTCTTTACGGTGAAACAAAAAGGAAATCGCATTGGCAATGGCTGTGGGCACACAGTCATACTCAGAAATCTGATAGTGAAAGGGCGAATACATGAACAATTATCCTTTGGTTTTAAACGCAGCTTTATCCAGCCCCAGTTTTTTCATTTTGGCATACAGGCCCCTGGGATGAATGCCTGCAATTTTTGCGGTTTCTCCGATTTTACCATGGGTTTTATTCAGCACCATGGCCAGATACACAGCTTCCACCTGGTCACACACGGCGTCCCTGACCTGGGGCAGGGTCATGGATTCCCATTCCCGGGGCATGGAAAGTCCCGATACACCACCGCTTATCTGGACAGATTTGGTATTATGGAAAACCGACGGGAGTTCTTCCAGGGTAATCATATCCGACTTACACAGCAGAACAGCCCGTTCAATAACGTTCATCAGTTCCCGTATATTTCCCGGCCAATGGTAGTTGCACAGGGCCTCCATGGCCGGCTGGGAAAATCGTTTAAGATTTCTGCCGAATTTCTGCTGATTCATGGTCAGAAAATGGTTGGTCAGTGAAGGGATATCCTCTTTACGCTTTCTCAAGGGAGGAAGCGTTAATGAAATGACCCCGAGCCGGTAATAAAGATCCTTTCGAAACGTACCTTTTTCAATCTCGTCTTCAAGATTTTTGTTGGTGGCCGCAATCACCCGGACATCCACCCATACCGGTTTTTCGCCACCCACCGGCGTAAATTCGAGTTCCTGCAGAACCCGCAGCAATTTGGTCTGCATCTGCAGGGGCATCTCACCAATTTCATCCAGAAAAATAGTGCCGCCATGGGCAAGTTCAAATGCGCCCCGCCGGGAACGCACCGCCCCGGTAAAGGCCCCCTGTTCATGGCCGAAAAGCTCGCTTTCCATCAGCTGTTCCGGAATCGCCGCCATATTGATGGCAATAAACGGACCTGTGGATCTGTGGCTGTCTGCATGGATGGCCTTGGACAGATGCTCTTTACCTACGCCGGTCTCACCAAGCAGCAGTATCGTGGCGTCACTGGACACCACCTGCCGGGTTTCATCCAGAAACACCTGCATATCACGGCTGTTGGAGGTAAAGTCGTTAAGCCGGGGCAGAAAACGTCCCCGCCGGTCAAACCGTTCCGCATAATAGAATTGACGACGGGATTCCAATGTGGTTTCAAGGGCTTCTAGAAGGCTGTCCATTGGGATACCGGAATAAAGCACCACATCAACACCCGAGGCCAGAAGATTGGCATGCTCTTCCGAGGACTCCCGATTATGCAACACGATGGTCATGGGTGCTTCGGGCAATTCATTGAGCAGGGCAATACTTGATTCAACCGGCTTGGGAATTGTGGGGCTGCTGACAATAAACACGTCGGCACAGCTTCTGGCAAGGGCTTGCCAGGAGAGGGTACTGGGCTTGAAAAACTGAAGCTGAACATCCTGTTCCGCTAGCCTGTTCGCAAGCTCAGTGCGTATTTTTGTTTCTTTAATGGCACATGCCACGCGAATCAGCATAAAAAAACATTCACTTTCGGTAAATTGTTACTGTTTTATACGACATACTGAAGTATATAAAAACACCTAAAAATAAGCAATATACAGATGTAAGAAATTTTATTTTATTATGTTCTAAATTAATCCGCACTATAAATCGGATAATATTTACTAATTTTACAGTAAAATACTTCCATTCTTATATTTAAGTAATAATTTACCGCAAAAACCAATGTACAAATTACATCAAAAACATTAACCATTTGAATTCATAGACATTTATTTTTTTTGGGATAAATTGGCACACAGGTTGCTATAGGGAAGCAAGAATTTAATCTCCCCGGCCAAAACAGCCGGCACAAAATCAAAAAGGAAAGGAAATCATGACCAGGGAAAAAGTCAGCCGGAACAAAGGCAAGAGCCCAAAATTCAAAGAGAGTTACGACGAGGATTATGACTGGGAAGATCAGAAAGAAGACCAAAAACGCCGAAAAAAAATGAACAAAAAACCCAAACGCCCGGCCGACACCAGAGACAAATGGTAGGCCGCATCTCAAAATTTAAAGGAAAAAAATCATGACCGCTGCAAAAGTAATCAAAATTGACACCGCCCCTGACGTATGGGGCATTGCCTCTGCCATTGACATCTATGACTGCGACCCTGAAAAAATCAGAAACGCTGAACTGATCAAACGCTTTGTTATAGAGCTGTGTGACCTGATTGAAATGAAGCGCTTCGGCGAAACCCAGGTGGTTCATTTTGGTGAGGATGAAAAAGTTGCCGGATTTTCAATGGTCCAGCTCATTGAGACCTCATTGATATCCGCCCATTTTGCCAACCAGAGCAATGCCACCTATCTGGATGTTTTTTCATGCAAGGCATACGACCCCGAAGTGGTCCGGGAATTTTCCCAGAACTATTTCGGCGGGAAAACGTCCCGGCTTAACGTCGCTTACCGACACTAGGTGGATAACGATGAAATCCATTATTATTACAGATCCGGAATCTTGCCGACAGGCCTGGGAAAAATACTGGCCGGTCCAGGACATATTTGATCTTTGGGCCGTCAGACAATGTTTTAACGCCGCCTTCAAAAGACCTCTGAGCTTCCATCTCATCGAAGACAAGGGCCGGGTGGTGGGGTTTCTTCCATTAAGTCTGGTTGAAGAGACCGGCGAATACGTATTTTTTCCCGGCGAAACATGGAAAGGCAAAACCTGGCTGGAGCAGAACCGAATCATAGCCGAATCCCCGGAAGTGTTCAACGCATTGTGCGATTGTGTGCCAGGCCCTTTAAACTTAAGATACCTGCGCCGGAGCCCATTGCTGGACAGCCTGGAATATGCAAAACCGGATGAAACCGGATACCTGTTTTATCCCCGGATTTATGACTTTTCCATAGACACTTTCTGGCAGGCATTTCCCGGAAAAACCAGAAAAAAACTCAAGGCGGATGTAAAAAAAATTGAAGCGCGTCAACTCACCTGGCGGTACAATCACCTGCCGGATACAGCCGAAATGTTCCGTTTGAACATGGCAGCCTTTACATCGGATTCCTACTTCAGCGATGCACGCTTTTATCGGTCTTTTGAACGGCTTACAGCGTATCTGCGGGATATGGGCATGCTTAGAATCACCTCCGCCATTGTGGATGGAAAAATCGCAGCCGTAGACATGGGCGCCGTTTTAAACAACACATACACGGTTGTAGCCGGGGGCACCCACCCGGATTTTGCCGGTATTGCCAAGGTAATCAACCTGCACCACCTGGAATGGGCATGCCACAATCGTATGGAAGCCGTGGATTTTCTGTGCGGCAGCTTTAACTGGAAAGAACGGTTTCGTTTAAGCCCCAGACCGTCATATGAGATTCATATCCAGCCAGACAATGCTGTTTTACATGGGAGCCGTTATGGGCAAAAAGCGGTCTGACCCCCCAAAAAACCAGGTGCTGGTGGTGGGCACCACGTCCGACTACATAGAATGGATCAGAAAGATACGTCCCGGACAGGTACTTTTTCTGACAGAACCAAAGGTTCGTCAGAATGCAACCGAGCCTTGTCCGGATAGCGGAGAGGAAATTTTATGCCCCATCTGGGATATTGACGCCGCAATTGGGGCATTAGATCACCACAAAAAAGCTTTCGGGGTGGCCCTTTCCGGCATCGCCTGCTTTGACTGCGAATCCATGGAGACCACATCCATTCTGGCAGAAAAGATGGGCCTGCCCTACCCCGATCTTAGGGCAGTCCGGCAGAGCAGGGATAAATTTGTGTCAAAACAGTTGTGGGGGCAAAGTCAGATCCCCTGTCCCCAAACCTGCCCGGTTAATACCAAAATTGAGGTTTTGAACTTCCTGGACCAGGCACCGGAAGGCATTGTTCTCAAACCTTTCTGCGGTTCCGGCAGTGAACTTGTATTCAAATGCGTAACCCGAAGGCAGTGTGAGACCGCATTCAATGCGGTGGCAGACGGGCTTTCGGCACGGACCGGCAATCCATTGTTTAAGCCCACAGATGCCGGCACATTTCAGATGCTGGCCGAGGAATGGGTGGCCGGTCCTGAATTTTCCTGTGATTTTCTTATGGAAAAAGACCGGGCTGTTATCCTGCGCAAAACCCGGAAAATCAAGGTGGACAGCCGGCCCTTCGGCACCATTTCCGGATATGCGATCTGCCCGGACAATGATAATGATAAAAAAATGCCTTCCAATGAAATCCTTTCTGACCTGTTCCACAGAGCAGCCAGGGCATTGGGCATCGAGACAGGGGTTTGCATGGTGGATTTTATCCTGAAAAACAGACAACCTGTGCTCATAGAGATGACCCCGCGGCCCGGTGGCGACTGCCTGCCTTTTTTGCTTAAGGAAGCGGGTAATATCGACATCCTTGGGCTGACCCTGGATGCGGCGCAAGGTTTTGCCTGGAAAAATGAAAAAAAAGGGCCGTACAGCCCTCTGGTGGCATTCCGTATCCATGCCCGTAGAAATGGGGTATTAAAACGCATCAACACAACCGCCGTGGAAAACGACAAGCGGGTTAAAAAAATACACTTGATTCACCCCCCGGGGCACAGGGTGACCATGCCGCCCCAGGATTATAATTCATGGCTTCTAGGGCACATGATCATAGAACCGAACAGACACAGATTTTTTGAGACAGAGTGTCTTTTGCTCGCCAAACGTATCGACATTGAAATGGATTCGACATGCTCACAGGCAATACACAGATGACAGGAGCAAATCCCCTTCTGCCCAAGGAGAAAATAATTGAGTTTATAACCCCGTATTTAAAAAACAAAGGGATGTACCTGGATATGGCCAAGGCATTCGGGTCTCCGCTGTATGTTCTGGAAACTGATGTTTTAGCAAGAAAAGCGGCCCAATTCAGAGCGGCATTCAGCCACCGTCTACCGGAAACCGCTTTTTTTTACGCCATGAAAAGCAACAACCTGCCCCATCTTTCCGGTCATCTACTCAAACATGGATTCGGACTGGATGTATCCAGCGGTGTGGAACTATCAGTGGCCCTGGAACTGGGTGCGCCATCCATTATGTTCAGCGGGCCGGGCAAAACCATCCAGGAACTGGCTCTTGCAGCCCGGTACCCGGACCGGGTGATGATTCTTTTGGACAGTATTGGAGAGGCAAGACGACTGGCATCCGTGCTTGAAGAAAAACAGATGCGAATGCCTGTAGGCCTTCGGCTGAACAATAATCCCGAAGGCCTGTGGCGCAAATTCGGTGTGCTGCCGGAAAACCTGTTATCTGCGTTCAAAGAAATTCAGGCACTTGGTCGACTGGAATTCCAGGGACTGCAGTTCCATTCTTCCTGGAATCTTAACCCGGACAGACAGACAGCGTTCATCAAAAAACTGGGACAGATTCTTTCCACCATGCCAAAGCAGTTCCTGGATGCAGTCAAATTCATTGATATCGGGGGCGGCTACTGGCCTGCCCAGGGGGAGTGGCTTTTAACAGATGTACCCCAGGACTATAGCATCACCCCGAGTGTCTCCATTGATCTGTTTGCAAAAGAACTGTCAAATGCCATTAAAAAACACATCTTGCCGTTGACTCAATGCCGGATCTGTTTTGAGCCGGGCCGCTGGATCTGCAATGATGTCATGCACATCCTCATCCAGGTTGTGGACTGCAAGGATAAAGACCTGGTCATCACCGATGCCGGGGGAAACACTGTGGGCTGGGAACGGTATGAAACCGATTACTGCCCGGTGCTCAATTTAACCCGGCCCGGCCTGTCCGAAAAAAAATGCCATATACTAGGCTCCCTTTGCACCCCGCACGATGTCTGGGGGTATGGCTATTTCGGTTCAGGAATCAAAGAGAATGACATCCTAATGATTCCGACCCAGGGGGCATACACCTATAGTCTTCGCCAGCAATTTATCAAACCCATTCCCCGGGTAGCGGTCAAGGAAAGCAGCAATCGCTATTTTATTCTTCCCGAATAAAGACAAAAATGGAAAACATAAGCCAAATTATATTTTTTGAAAAAAGCATTGCACAAAAACATCCGGGTCTGATAACTTATAGCTAAGTATTTTGGGCCTTTTTGATTTTGGTCATTCAAAATATCAAAAAGCACTAAAATGCTCCCATTAGATTTCAAATGTCACATTTTTTTTAAAAACTTACGACTTTCGAATAATTCTAAAAAGGAGAAAAGCTCATGACTTCGAAAATCTTGATTCCCTTTGATGAAACTGAATGCGCTCAAAATACCGTTACCTATGTTGCAAAAAACCTGAACAAGGAGGATGAGGTCACACTGTTTCATGTAGTGCCGGATACTGCGGCAGCCTGTGGGCTCAACAGCCCCAGCCTCACGCCCTATTTTGAAGCAGAACGCAATTCGTTCTGCCGGATGGAGGAAAAACGCGAGAAAATGATGCGGGACAGCCTTGAAACCGCAAGGTATAAATTAATCGATGCCGGGTTTGCCAAAGAGAAGGTTCATATAAAAACTCAACCCCAGGGCAAAAAGATTTCCGACGACATTATACACGAGGCACAAAAAGGAAAATACAAAACGGTTGCCATGGGACGAAGTTCGACGTCAGGTCTAAAAGAATTTTTTATTGGCAGCAACGCTTCGCGGGTGATGCATTCCTTGAACATCCCAGTGATCATTGTTGACTGAAAAAAAGAATGGAAGGATTATGCACCGCCTGAGTTTTCCCGGACCAATGATTTACAACCCAATTGATAGGATTCAGGCGGTTGGCATATCCTGAAAATTTAAACAAATTCGGGCCGGATTTCCAGGGCAATCACCTGTAATTACCGGCCGTTTAATCTATCTTCTATCCCACCAGATTGGTTTCTGCAAACTCCCAGTTGACCAGATGTTGCAGATATGCGTCAACATAATCCGCTCTCCGGTTCTGATAATCCAGATAATATGCATGTTCCCATACATCAACGGTAAGAAGCGGAATCAACCCCTCGGCCGGTGTATCGGCGTTTGATGTTTTTATGACTTTCAGCGCATCACCGTCTTTGACCAGCCATGCCCATCCGCTGCCGAACTGGGAGAGCGCTGCGGATGCAAAGGCTGTTTTGAATGCGTCATAACTGCCGAAGTCCGCTTCGATTTTTTCGGCAATGATACCGGTAGGCGCACCGCCGCCGCCCGGTTTCATGCTGTTCCAGTAAAAGGTGTGGTTGAAGACCTGGGCGGCATTATTGAAAATACCGATCTCGTCGGCGTTGCCGCGGGTTTTCTGAATAATTGCCTCAAGGCCCAAGTTGGCATAGGCGGTTCCTTTGATCATCCGGTTCACTTTTTTTACATACCCGGAATGGTGCTTCCCGTAGTGAAAGCGAATTGTTTCTTCAGAAATATACGGTTCAAGGGCATCGGCGTTGTAGGGCAATGACGGCAATTTTATCGTGCCGTCACCAGATCCTGCACAGCTGACACCGACCATCTGCAACAGCGCAAGGCTACCCGCACCGGCTGAAAGCTTTAAAAATTTTCTTCTGTCCATTCCACCCTCCTTTTTTAATTTTTGAAACAGGATTTCGACTTTTTTCGTGTTGTCTTTTTTGGGCGTACGTTCCGAGAATGCTGCGCAGAGATTACGCACAATATGTCCATACTAAGCCTCCGGCTTTAACCTTGTCAATGAAAACCTGGTGGGTTAATATTGGGCCGCAAGGTATATGGATTTCAAGATGGTTATAGGAGCAACTGAGATAAGGGACGATGAACGAACACACGCTCATGCAGTTTGCGGGAATCCTGGTCGCAGCCACCGCCTGTCAGTGGTTGGCCTGGCGGGTAAAAATTCCGGGAATTGTTTTTCTTCTGATCACCGGTATCCTGGCCGGCCCCGTGCTGGGACTTTTGAACCCCGAAGATATAATGGGGGATCTTTTCTTCCCCTTTGTGTCCATATCTGTGGCCCTGATTCTGTTTGAGGGCAGCCTGACATTGGATTTCGCGCAAATCCGAGGGCTTCACATTGTGGTCCGGAACATGGTGTCCTTCGGCATGCTGGTAACCTGGATCATCACGGCCCTGGCTGCCCGGCTGGGCTTGGGGCTGTCCTGGCAGACCAGCGTACTTTTAGGCGCCATCACATCCGTGAGCGGCCCCACCGTGATCGTGCCCATGCTGCGTACGGTCCGGCCCAACCATAACATCGCCAATATCCTCAGGTGGGAAGGCATCATTGTGGATCCCATCGGTGCGGCCATGGCGGTTCTGACCTATCAATTCATCATATCGGGATCAGCCCAGCAGGCCATGGGCCATACCATCCTGGTGTTTATCCGGCTGGTGACCACGGGTACAGCCATTGGCGTAGTCTGCGGCTACGGGTTTGGTGTGGCCATACGCAAGCACTGGATTCCCGAATTTATGCACAACCTGTTTGCCATCTCCCTGGTTCTTGGGGCATTTGCGTTTTCCAATCATCTGCAGCATGAATCGGGCCTGGTAACGGTCACCGTCATGGGTATCCGGCTGGCTAACATGAAGGATGTGCCCATCGAAGATATTCTTGATTTTGAGGAGCACATCAGTATTCTGCTGATTTCTGTTCTTTTTATAATGCTGGCCGCCCGGCTGGATATTGACGAGCTGATTGCCCTGGGCTGGGGAATGAGTTTTTTATTCATTGCCATTCAATTTCTGGCGCGTCCCATGAACATCATGGTGTCCAGTATCGGATCAAGCCTTACCTGGCCGGAGCGGCATATGCTGGCCTGGATTGCCCCGCGCGGAATTGTGGCTGCCGCTATTTCAGCCTTGTTCGCCACACAGCTCCAGAAGGCAGGCTACCCGGATGCCGGGTTACTTGTGCCCCTGACATTTTTTATTATTATTTCCACGGTCATCGTGCAAAGCGTTACGGCACGCCCCATCGCCCTGTGGCTTAAGGTGGGCGAACCGACCCTTAACGGCTTTATCATCTTCGGGGCCAATCAGCTGGCGCGTGCCATTGGCAAAGCCTTGATGGATCTGGGATTTCAGGTTCAGCTGGCCGATACCGGTTGGGATGAGGTGATGAAGGCCAAAAACGAAGGGCTGCCCACATATTTTGGTAATCCCGTGTCAGAACATGCGGACCGGCATATTCAGCTGATGGGCATACGGGGCGTGCTTGCCCTGTTTCCCCATGAAGCGGCCAATGTAGCGGTAGCCATGCATTATCGTCTGGAATTCGGGGCTGATGAAATTTATATACTGCCCTCCCGGCCGGAAGACAACCGGTTGACGGCGAACCGGATGTCCATTCAGAACCATGGGAAAGTCCTGTTTGGTAATACAGCCTCATATCCCACCCTGGCCAACGATCTGGCAAGGGGTGGACAGATTATCACCACAAAGCTGACGGAAAAATTTACCATTGCGAAGTTCACGCAGAAACACGGCCAAAAGGCCCTGCTGTTATTTGCCGTGGACAAAACCAACCGGCTTCACGTGTATGCCCACGACAACCAAATCGCTCCGGAACCCGGCTGGTCGCTGGTGTATTTGCTGAAAAATGGTGAGGACAATCATTCGAGGACTGGGGAAAATAAACAGATTATCAATCCTGTCCGTTTAAAAAAAGGATACAATGTTGAAGCTTAAGTTTTACCCGGCAAACCCGGATCTATTTCTCTGGCATATCTCGGGCAGTCTACAGTCACCTCTGAATCGTCCATTCCAAAATAATTAAGAAGCCGGGCGACCTGCAACGGCCGGCAGTGATCACCCGCTTCAAGTGCTTCAAAATCTGACGGATCAATACCCAGCAAACGCAGTATGTCATCCCTGGTGTCTTCACTCTGAGCCATCCGGGCTACCACGTTCATCGTTGCGGTACAAATGTGACACTCCTCATTATAAAGGGATAAAAAAGACTTATCTTTGAATTTTTCCTCCAGCAATTCTTTAAAAAACAGCACGGCTGATCTTCTCCAATTTTTTTTCAGATACCCGGGATAAAAAATCATCCCGGTAGGTGATGACCTGATCAATATATTTCTCAGGAACTCTACGGGTATTTTTAAAAAAAACCTCATACAATACGATAAATTTCTGATAACAAAAAAAATAGAGAACTCGAATTTGATCTTGGGACAGGGTAAAACGAAGCTCGTGGACCCCGTCGTGCAGCACATCAGCATATGGTCTTGGCAGGGTTGGGCCATGCTCCTCCAACAGCCCGATCAGTCGTAGCAACTTCACCTGATGCTTTTTTGGACGGGAATTGATAAAATCCGTAACCGGACACGCGTGTTCCATACCATCGCAAAAAAGGACCCGCCATTTTGGTTTCATATTCTCTCTCTTATCTCACATGCCATTAGTTCTTACTGGATCTAACTAACTGGTTTCATAAGCTATGAAGGCGCTTTGTGTCAAGAAAAGTATGAAAGAAGATGAAAAGAGGCTTAAGTCTGAAACATGCTGCACCCGAAATCCCAATATCACCTATCAACTGATACGTCTTCTTATCAGTCCTTGACAACAAAAAATCAATATGTTTTAAAAGGCGGAATGCGTCAAGAAGGCGCATTCCAAAAATTGTTATTTAGTAAACATAAAGTAAACTAAAGCCAAGAAGGTAAGCGCATCGATTTTTTCGATGCAACCATCCTTTTTGGCTTTTTTTATTTTCTATTGAATTGGTGCTTACTGAAGATATTAGTTTAAATGAAAACAGGAGAAAGCAATGAACAAAGGCAAAATAGTCATACAGATCTTCCTATTACTGACAATGTCATGGTCCTATGATGCCCTGGCAGGGAATGTGGAAAAAGAGATCGAAGCCCCTGTTCATGGGGCTGTGGGAATTGAACAGAAAACCCAGGCCCGGGAGGTGAATTGGCGCACTGAAAAAGAAAAAAAGACATTGGCGTTCGAAGCCCTGGAAAAAGAACTGGCCATGGTGGAAAAGGAACGGAATACTGAAGCTGCCCGAAGAACCGCCTTGATTTCAAACGTACGCCGGAAAACAAAGCAGCTGGAGGACATTGCCGAGATCGAAGGCCAAATGTCTCCCTTTCTTTACGATTTATTAGACAAAATTAAAACGTTAAACGCCCGCGATCTACCCTTTTTAAAGGAGGAGCGTCAAAAAAGAATTCAGGCCCTTGAAGCATTGAACGCCGATCCCCAAGTTCCGGTAAGCGAAAAATTCAGAAAATTGATGGAAGCCCTTTTGGTGGAAACCGAATACGGCACAACCATTGAAGTCTACCAGCAGACGGTTCCCCTTTCCGGGGAAGAGACCCTGGTCAACATCTTCAGACTGGGCCGGCTGCGCCTTTTTTATCAGACCCTGGACAAACAGCAATGCGGATTCTTCAACCCTGCCCAAAAGGTATGGGAACCCCTGGAAAACATCCATATTAAAACCATTCAGGCTGCCATAGACATGGGCTTAAAGCGCAAACCCGTTGAGATATTAAGCCTGCCTTTAGGAAGGATCGTGGTCCAATGAAAATCAAACCCAAATATACAATGATAGCTGCCGTACTGGGTGTCATGATGCTTTTCAGCCGGCCGGCATGGGCAAAGGATATGCGGGAAATTCGCATCGAAACCCGGAAAATTGAAGAATCCATGAAACAAAAGGCGGCGGCTGAACTGTCTGCCGCCCAAAAGGCAGCAAGTGAAAGCCGTCGGCAGATTTTGGCGGACAGGTCCCGTCTGGACCGGGCCATTGCGGATTTAAAGCAGCGGATTACAGTCGTTGATGTTGAACTCAAAGCCCTTAAATCTGAAAATAAAAACCTGACTGCACAAGACAACGAATTGACGGCGAAACTGGATGAAGCCCAGGGTACGATCCAGGAATTGTCAGGTGTCATCCGCATGAATGCCAAAGACATCCGTTCCCTCTTGGATGACGGCTTTCTAACCGGGGTGTACCGCCCCGACACCCAGTTTTTATCTAGCATGACGAATAATTCCGTTATTCCCGGGATGGACCAAATCAAAGCCATGGCCGATTTGCTTTTTGGCCGGATTGAGCAGGGCGGGTCTGTCTGCCTGGAAACCGGCACAATCGTCAACCGCGAAGGAAAAGCCCATGAAAGCCAAATCCTGATTATCGGCGCATTCACGGCGGCATACCAGACGGACGGGGAATCCGGATTTCTCAACTACGGCCATGAAGAGAAAAAACTGTATGCCCTGTCCAAACGGCCGCCCTCGGCCATGCAAAAACAACTTACCCGGTACATGGCCGGTAAAAGTGATGCCGTGCCCATGGACATTTCCAGGGGCGGGGCATTGAACCAGCTTATTCACGACTTGAGCCTGATGGACCAGATTCCCAAAGGTGGTCCCATTGTCTGGCCCATTCTGGCCATTCTTGTATTGGGCGTGTTGATCACCCTGGAACGGATTTTTTTCCTTTTACGCCGAAAAATCAGCCTTGACACCGTGTGCAGCAAGATCGAAACCCAGGCCGAAAACCGTAACTGGGAGGCGTGTGCCGAAACCTGCGACCAGTATCGTAAAAATCCGGTTGTCCGGGTCATCCGCTCGGGGGTTGACAGCCGAAACCTTTCCAGGGAAGACATGGAAAATGCAGTCCAGGAAGCCATTCTCAAAGAGATACCGCCTATGGAACGGTTTCTATCCACCATGGGTATGCTGGCAGCCATTGCGCCTCTGTTGGGTCTGTTGGGAACCGTTACCGGCATGATCGACACCTTTCATGTCATCACCATGCACGGCACAAGCGATCCACGAATGATGTCCGGCGGCATTTCCGAGGCCTTGGTGACCACCATGCTGGGCCTGTCCGTGGCCATTCCCATTATGCTCTCCCACACCCTTTTAAGCCGGGCCGTGGAAAACTGTGTGGGGATGATGGAGGAAAAGGCCATGGCACTGATCAATATCGTTCAAAAATTCAAGGTGTCCTGATGCCGGAATTTCTTCGGGAGAACCTTGAACTCATGACGGATCTGATCCGGTCCGGCGGCGTGGTCATGGTACCCCTGGTTATCTTAAGTCTTGTCATGTGGCTGTTGATTATCGAACGGGCCTTTTTTTTCAGGCGGCTTTACAAAAAAAACATGAACAGCAGCACCGCCCTCTCCCTGGTTCGTGAGAACACCCTGCCTGACCCCAAAATGTACTGCGGGGCCGTCAGTCTTTTGGTCACGGAATTCATTGGAAACCGCTCGGGTTCCCCCCAACTGGACCGCCACCTTCTGGATGCCGCAGTTGCCCGGATCAACCGACGGATGACCCGGTCCCTGGCGGTGATCGGGGTGCTGGCAGCCATGGCACCACTTATGGGACTGCTTGGCACCGTCACCGGTATGATCACTACCTTTGACGTTCTGGCCATTTTCGGCACAGGCAATGCCAAAGCCATGGCCGGCGGTATCTCAGAATCCCTCATCACCACCCAGACAGGTCTTATTGTGGCCATTCCAGGACTTTACATGAAAGGGTTTCTGGACCGACGGGCCGAACATTTAAGCCAACGCATCCAGAGGATGGGCTTATACCTGAAAAGGCATCTATAGGAGATCATATCCATGTTAAACGTTTCATCAAGCAGAAAACATAAAAAAAGTGCGGTGGAGCTGAACATTGCCCCGCTTATTGATATGGTATTTATCCTGTTGATTTTTTTCCTTGTCACCACAAGTTTTGTCAAGGAAACCGGCATTGATGTCACCCGGCCCACAGCATCAACAGCAACAACGCAATCCAAAGCCACCATCCTCATTGCCGTGGACAGCCAAAACCGGGTCTTCATGGATCACCGGGAGATCGACATCCGGGCGGTCAGGGCCAATACCGAACGGGCCCTGGCTGAAAATCCCGACGGGGCCGTGGTGGTGGTGGCGGACCGGCAATCAGACACCGGCGTGGCCATCCAGGTCATGGATGGCTGCCGTCTGGCCGGGGCCTCCAATGTATCTTTGGCTGCGGCCCTTCCGGAGGGACAATGAAAACCATGGAGAAGCCCCTTGGACCGGCCGGTGGATGGCAGTCCTGGGCCGTGGCATTGGCCGGCACCCTGGCCCTGAATCTGTTGCTTTTTTCCGTTATTCCCAATCTGATGAAACCCCAGGAGGCTGTCCCGCTGGTGGGCCCGATGATTCAGCAGGTCCAGCTCACCCGGCTACGGCACTCAACCATTGAACCGGAAAAGAAAAAAAAGACGCCTCCGCCCAAGGCTCAACCCAAAAAGCAATCGGTCAAACCCAGGATGAACCGGCAAATCACCAGATCTCTTTCCATGCCCTTTGAAATCAATCCCCGGTTGCCCCAGGGACCGACCACCATTGCCGTGCCCGAAGTGATGTCAACATCCCTGGACACCCTGTCCCTTGACACGCTTTTTGACACGGGAGACCTGGATCAACCCCTGACGGTGATTTCCAGGGTTCCGCCGGCCTACCCCTTCCGGGCCAAGGCCAAGGCCATTGAAGGCTGGGTATCTGTGGAATTCACGGTGAATGAACAGGGCCGTGTGGAGGACATAAAAATCCTGGATGCAGAACCTGAAAAAATATTTGATGACAGCGTGATGCAGTGCGTTGCTGCCTGGCGGTTCAAACCCGGCCGAGTCAACCGGGAGCTTGTAAAGACCCGGGCCAGAACACGCATCCGTTTTAAATTGAATTAAGGTGTTTCATGAATCCGATTTTAAAAACCGCCATCGTCATTCTGATTTTTACAGCCGGCAGCCTCACCCCGCTGGAAACAACGCTGGCCCAAGATGATCAAAAAATGCCCATGTCTATTCAACGTCTGCTCATTAAGGTCAGGGCAGCCATGGATAAAGATGATTATGCCGCCGCTGTCAAGCTCATCCAGACGGACCAGGCCAAATCCGAAAGCAATGCTGCGTGCAGCCATCCCACTGTCTGCCTGGCCCTGGGCAATTGCTTTTTGATGCAAAAAAAGATGACCCATGCCGAGTCGGCATATCTGACAGCCTTATCCCTGGACAAAAATTACCTGGATGCCCAGGTCAACCTGGCCAAGGTCTATACGGACACCAACCGGACTGCCAAGGCCGCCGGGGCATTTTGGGCCGCCTATCAACTATCTGACCCCAAAAATCCAAAATACCTGTACTACAGTGCAGTTATGGCGCTTACCGACGGAAAGACCCAGACCGCAATCCGCAGATTTGAGTCTTTATTTTCCGCCCATCCGGACCAGGGCACCCGGCAATGGCGGGAAAACTATGCCAATGCCCTGGTAACGGCCCGGCAATGGAAAAAAGCCGCGCCTGTGATCAGGGATCTGATTGCCCAATCCAAGGGAGAATCCCGGATCAAATGGCAGGAGGCCCTGCTTCAGGTTTACCTGACCATTAACGACACCGGCAAAGCCCTGGACCTTGCCGGTACCCTGAGCCGGCAGGCCCCGTCCGAAGCCAGGTGGTGGAAGGCCCTGGTCCACATCCGTCTGACCAGGGGGGAGTATGCCAACGCCTTTGAAGATCTGATCATCTACAGTTTTGTAACCCCGCTGACACGGCAGGAAAAAAAACTGTTTGCAGATCTAAGTTTGCAGTTGAACATCCCTGCCCGGGCCGCCCGCATGTATGAAACCCTGATTACCGAAACGGCTGGAAAAAAGGCATCCCCAAATCACAACAGGCAGATGATCGACCGCCTGGTGTGTGCCTACCGGCAGATGGGCCGGGGAGACAAGGCCCTGGCAGTGCTCAACCGCCTTGATCCCCAGGCCGGTAATCCGGAACTTTTGCTGCTCAAAGGAGATGTCCTGTACGAAACAAAAAAGTATAAGGCTGCTGACAAAGCGTTCAGGACCGCTGCCCAAAAAAACTGTTCCCAAAAGGGACAGGCATGGCTGATGGCCGGGTATGCGGCCTGGCAGTATAACGATCTTGTTGCCAGCCGCAGCGCGTTTGAACAGGCAGCGCAATTTAAACGCCAGCGCAAGGATGCCCTGGCTGCCATTGCGCAACTCAAGAAAAACAGCCGGATGTAACGTTAACTATTAATTGACCGGTAATGAGCCGGGAAACAAACAACCAAGGAGGCGGTGTTGAAAAATCATTTACTGAAAAGCTGCACGTTTGCAGCACCCCTGATGTTGATCCTCTTTTGCATAAGCCCGTTGCAGGCGGATGAAAAAAAGACCGACAAAGACACGGCGAACGGAAAAGTTCAAGAAATAGAAGAGATGGTTGTGGAAGACGAGGCCCGGGCCCAGGGGTATAAAACAACACCGTTCCAGACCACCATTGAACTTGAAGACATCACATTCATCGGAGAGCCCATCTATGTTTTAGATGCGATCAAAACCAATGCCATGGTGGATTTCAGAGGGGCATCAGACCTGGATCCCGGGGTGGACAGCGTTTATCTGAACGGGTTCAGCGCCAAACGATTTGTTACGGCCATGGACGACGTGACCATTCAGAAAACCGGCGGCCGGAAGTCAAGCAACATTGTGGACTGGGCCCAACTGCCCGGTTTTTTGCTGGAGTCTGTTGAAATCCTCCCCGGCCCTCATTCCGCCTTGTTCGATGCCAAAAGCATCGGCGGGGTCATTAACATGAAAACAAAGACTCCCAAGGCATACGATACCCGGGTACCGGAGTTGACGTATACAACAGGATACCGGTCATATGATACCTTTTCCAATACAGCCGTAATCCAGGGTGGGGTGGAAAAATTTATTTACGATATTGCATACCAGAATTATATGACGGACGGGTATTTGCGCAACAATGAAACCGAAACCAACATCGGGTTCGGACGCCTGGGATTTATACTGCCGGGAGATGGATATATCACCTTTTCGGCCTCATTATCAGATATTGACCGGAATTCACCGGTCAACAATCCCGGTACGACAAAAGACGATGCAATAGACTTCGATTCCAGCTACCCCGAGGTAACGGGCAGTGTCTGGGATCCCTGGCAGAACCCGACCTGGGACAGCACGGCCGAGACGTACCGTTTCAACTACGCCCAGACCCTGGGCATCAATCAGCTCAGCGCCGGTTCTTATTACGGGGAAGAGACCCGTGACCGGGCCTATTTAGACTGGGTGGACAACAAAGATAAATCCAAAGGGACCGTACTCAGTTCCATGGAAACGGACTGGTGGCAGCAGGGCGGCAAAATTACTGACGAAATCACGTGGGCCGGGGGTGAAACCACCGTTGGTGTTGACTTCACCCAGCTTTTTGACGAGGGGGTGGACGACAGTAAAACAGAGAGAGTTCGCAAAAAAGGTGCTTTTGTCCAGCATAAATTCGGCATTATTCCCCATGTGGACATGACCTTGGGCCTGCGGTACGAGGATGTCAATACCTGGGTCAGCAACTGGTCCAACGGCAAGCCACACAATACATATTACGGCAAATATGTGGAGCGGGACTTTGACCAGATCATCCCCAAATCCATGACAACCTGGCACATGGACCATTTAGGCGCCTGGTTCCGGGACACCACCCTATCCGCCGGTATCAGTAAAATCTGGCACGCCCCGGATTATCACGGTGATTACAACCCCCAGGGACGGCCTGCCGGTATTACCCTGGACCCGGAACACGGGGTGGGATATGACCTGATTTTAAACCGCAGGCTCTGGGGCAACATTAACCTGAAAGCCGGATATGCGTTTTACGACATCAAGGATTTCATCGCCACCAACAGCAGCTATGCCAAGTATTCAGGTGCCGATGCCGGGGCGCTGCGGTACAGCGACTATAAAATTAACCTGGATGAAGTCTACCGCCATGGCACCACGCTTGAGCTGTCAGGCAATGTTACACCGGAACTCTCTTTTTATCTGAGCTGGGCCTGGCAAAAGTTCGAAAACCAGGGGGATGAACCGGCCGGGGAAACCGAACTGGACCAGCGGGCCGAGCACCAGGTCGGAATTGGATTGCGATATGCCTTTAACGAGCAAGCAACCCTGATGCTGGATTACACGTACCAGAGCGATGAAACTACCGAGATCTCCGAAGAGATTGCCGATGATGTCTGGAATTTTCGCCAGGTGGATATCCCGGCTCACAGTGTGGTGGATGTTGGTTTTGAATACAAATGTTTTGAACAGCTTGCCTGGCTGAGAAACGGCACAGTAAACGTCTATGTCAAGAATCTGCTGGACGAAGACTATTATGACAGCACGGGGTATCCCGCCACAGACAGAACCTTCGGCATTACATTCAGTATCAAGATATAAAGGAATATATAATGGAAATACAAGCAACCTCCAGAACATTCTGGGAAGACCGGTGGCTGAATATCATTGAACGATCCAGATCCGAACAGCCGCTAAAAGCGGAGGCGCCCGGCACCTCCGCCATGGACAGATGGGATAACATGGCAAAGGATTTTGCCCAGCGGACCAGCGGAGAAAAGGCGTCCGCCAGGCGGGATGCCGCCCTTAAACAGCTTGTGGACAAAGGGATTGTGACCCCGGAAACCCGGGTCCTGGACATTGGCGCAGGCCCGGGTTCCTGGGCCCTGCCCATGTCCGGAATCTGTGCCCATGTCACAGCCCTTGAACCTTCGGGCGGCATGATCGACATCATGTCTGAAAGGATTGAAAAAGAAAAGGTCAACAATATCAGCATTGTCCAGCAAACCTGGCAGGAAACGGATTTGGCCGAACAGGGATGGGAAAAGGCCTTTGATCTGGTATTTGCCTCCATGACGCCCGGCATTGACGGACCTGACGCCGTCATGAAACTGATGGCAGCCTCCAGCCATTACTGCTATATGAGCGCCTTTTCCGGTCCCGGCATGAATCAGCAGTTTGCACCGCTGTGGGAGATATTTTTTGACCGGCCCATGCCCCAGAGACACATGGATATCATTTATCCGTTCAACCTGGTCTATGCCATGGGATTTCGTCCGGACATCACCTTTTCCTGGTGGAACAAAGAGATCAACTGGGACAGGGATCATACCATCCGCCACATTATCCGGTTTTTCCAGCCCCATATGGAAATCACCCAAGAGGCGGAACAAATCATTGCCGACTATGTGGACACCCGGTGTGTTAACGGCGAATATGTGCCGGCAGCCCCGGTCTGCCGGGGTGTCATGACCTGGTCTGTTCACGAAGAGCGCAGAACCACCCGGGGAGAGCCTGATGGCATATAAACCGGTAAGGTATAAATTGCTGACGTATACACTGCGCCTGTGCCTGGTTACGTCGGCGTTATGTCTGTTTCTTTTGATCCCGGCGCTCAATGCCGGCACCGCCACCGACCCCCGGTCCGCCCAGGTGGAGGTCATCCGCCTGGACGGCGGGGACTGGGGATATCCCACCCCCTACGCACACTATCCCAGGGGCCCAGGGGGATTTAAAATGTGTCTGATCTTCGATAGTCTGCTGGAACGTGGCAACCAAGGGCTTATCCCTTGGCTGGCCACATCCTGGCAGGTTGAGGACCAGGGAAAGGCCTACATCTTTACACTTCGCCAGGGGGTCAAGTGGCATGACGGTAACCCCATGACACCTGAAGATGTAGCCTTCTCCCTGGATTATGCCACCCGCTTCCCCATGACCTGGTCCTATGTGTTTGACCGAATCGACCAGGTTGAGATACTTGAAGACGACCGGATCAAGGTGACCTTGAAGACGCCGACGGCATCAATGCTTTACAGCCTCGGCACCAGCCGTATTATCCCCAAACACATATGGGAGAAGGTGGACAATCCCAAAACGTTTACCAAACCGGAGGCTGTTATCGGCACAGGTCCTTACCGGCTCACCGGCTACAGCCGGGAACACGGCACATACCGCTTTGAGGCGTTTAAAGATTTCTGGGGACCGGCTGTCCGGGTCAAACGGTTAGAATTCATCCCGGTGAGCGAACCCATCCTGGCCTACCAAAAACACGAAATAGATTTGATCCGCGTCTCCCCGGACCTTTTACCCAGATTTCAGAACAATCCTGAACATAAGATCCTTAAGAGTCCGGGATTCTGGGGATACCGGCTGCTGTTCAACCGGAATCTTTCCGGCCCGGCCCGGATGATTCAGGTCCGACAGGCCTTTGCCTATGCCATTGACCTTAACGAGCTTGTGGCCAAGATAGCCAGGGGCGCAGCCCTGCCCGGACGGGCGGAAATTCTGCCGCCGGATCATGTCATGGCAGCCCAAAACGTAAGATCCTATGATTTCGATCCCGAAAAGGCAGGCAAGCTTTTGGACCAGGCCGGATTCACCCTGACCAAGGGCCCTGTACGGACAGGGCCTGACGGCAAGTCCCTTGTCTTTAATCTTCTATGTGCCGGCGGCGAAGTCAGGATGGCTGAAATTTTAAAGCAGCGCCTGGCTGCCGTGGGTGTGGATATCCGTATCAAGAGCTGCAACGGAAAAACCCGGGACAGCCGGGTCAGAAATCAAAACTACGACCTGGCCATCATTGGTCACGGCGGATGGGGAAATGATCCGGATTATCTGATTGCCCACTGTACAGGAGATATGAAAAAATCCAGCTCGCCCTCGGCTTCCGGCGGTTCAGGATTGGCATCACCGGCCCTGACACAACTGCTGAAAGCCCAGCGCGCTCAAACCGATCCTGAAAAACGGCGGGAACTGGTTGTAAAAAGCCAACAGATGGCTGCAGAAGAGGTGCCTGAAATTCCCCTGTTTTATACCACGGGGTACACCGTGTTCCGGCTGGCCACGTACGATGGATGGATGTTTATGTTTGACCATCACAGTTTGGCGCACGGCAAACTTTCTTATCTAAATTGGAAAGAATGACGCTGATATGAAAGGAAATAGAACCGCCGGAACGACATCCGGCCAAGTGGCTTCATACCTGGTGACGGTGTGGGTGATCATTACCCTGAATTTCCTTTTGCCGCGGATGATGCCCGGAGACCCTTTTGTGCATATATCCGGGGATGAAGGTGAGGACCTGCCGGAATTCACCGAAGCCCAAAAAGCGTATTATATGAAACAATACGGATTTGACGATCCCCTGCCTGTCCAGTATGCTCGGTATCTGGTAAAGCTTGCCCACGGGGACCTTGGGGAGTCGGTTTATTTCAACAGCGCAGTGGCAGAGATTTTGGCCCGGAGGCTGCCCTGGACCCTGGGCCTTGTGACCGCAGCCGTAGCATTTTCCACTGTCATCGGCACATTCCTGGGCGTGGTGTCGGCGGCATTCCGCCACCAGTGGACCGACCGGCTTTTATTCGTCGGGCTGATCCTTATTTCCGAGATTCCGGCCTTCCTCATGGGGCTGGTAATTCTTTTTATATTTGCTGCAGCCCTGGACCTTTTTCCCCTCTCCGGGACCATGTCCCATTTCACCGGCCGGATGACGGTCATGGAGAAAGTGGGCGACATTGCAAAACATGCGGCCCTACCCGTGGCAACGCTGACCCTGGCCCGTCTGGGCGGCATTTATCTTCTGGCCAGAAACAGCCTTTTGACAGTACTGGAAAAGGATTTTATGGTCACGGCCCGGGCCAAGGGGCTGACAAAAATCAAGATATTTTGGCGCCATGCCCTGCGCAACGCCCTGCTCCCCATTGTCACCCGGGTATTTATGAGCCTTGGGGCGCTTGTGGGCGGGGCTATCCTGGTGGAAAACGTGTTCAACTATCCGGGACTCGGCAAGCTGATGCGTGAAGCGGTCATGGTCCAGGACTATCCTTTGATCCAGGGCATATTCCTTCTGGTGACCCTGGCGGTCCTGTCCACCAATTTTATGGCAGACCTTGTGTACCGGCGGCTGGATCCCAGGGTGGGTGAAAAAATGCCGATCAAGGGGCAAAGGATAGTCAAGGCATAATGTTTACTTCCCTGCCGACGATTCTTTCCCGGATGACCCCTGCGGGTCGAGCCGGCGCCTTTATTCTGGGTGCCGTCATCTTCCTGGCCCTGGCAGCGCCCCTGGTCTGTTCCCATTCCCACCAACAGATGTCAGGCCCGGCTCTAATTCCCCCGGGCCCGGAACATATCATGGGGACGGATGAACTGGGGGTGGACCTGTGGGCTCAGATCTGCCACGGGGCCAGGATCAGCCTGATTATCGGGCTTGGCACAGCACTGGCCGCAGGGTTGGGCGGCGGCATTGCAGGGATTGTGTCCGGATATGCCGGCGGGCTTACCGACATGATCATCATGCGCATGGTGGATGTCTTGCTGGTGCTGCCGGATCTCCCGGTGATGATTGTGTTGGCCGCCTTTTTCGGGCCCAGTCTGCTGTCCATTGTCCTGGTGCTATTCTGTTTTTCCTGGGTTCACACGGCAAGAATTGTCCGATCCAGGGTGCTGGCCTTGAAACAGCGGCAGTACATCCGGGCCGCCGAGTTGAACGGCGCATCTGCATTTTACCTGATCCGCCGCCATTTTCTGCCCGAGGTGTTTCCCCTTGCCGCCGTGAGCATGATCCGGCTCACCGGCCGAGCCATTGTGGCCGAGGCAGGGCTCTCCTTTTTAGGACTGGGTGATCCCGCCTCCGGATCATGGGGCCTGATCCTTCATCATGCCACCTCTTTTCCCGGCATTTATTACACCCGGTTCTGGCAGTGGTGGCTGATGTTCCCCTGGCTTGCCCTCACCCTGATGGTGGTCAGCCTAGCCCTGGTCAGCCGGGACATGGAAAAAATTGCAGATCCCAGGCTGGAAAAAAGGAATTGAGCATTGACGATTGAACCGCTTCTGCAAATCAATGATCTATGCCTTGAATACAGGCAGAACGACTTGACAATCCCGGTTCTGGACCGGGTCAGTCTCTCCCTGTCCCCGGGTGAAACCCTGGGACTGATCGGGGAATCCGGGTGCGGCAAAACCAGCCTTGCCATGGCGGTCATGGGCCTTGCCAAGTCCGCCCGGGTCACAGGCGATATCCGCTTCAACGGCATTGATCTGACCGGACTGAAAGACAAGGAGTTTGCGAAGTTCCGCTGGAACCGCATTGCCCTGGTTTTCCAGAACAGTCAGGAGGTCTTTAATCCGGTTATTACGGTAGGTGAACAGGTGGCCGAGACCCTGATCCGTCACCTGGGTCTTGATCGGGCTGCAGCCAGTCAACAGACAGCCAATCTCTTTAAGCAGGTCGGCCTGAAGCCGGTTTGGCAAAATACATACGCCCATCAGCTTTCGGGCGGCATGCGCCAGCGGGTACTCATTGCCATGGCCGTTGCCTGCAGTCCGGATCTGCTCATCGTGGACGAACCCTTCACTGCTCTGGATGCAGCCGCCGCATCTGCCATGGCGGATCTGATTCTTACACTCCAGCAGCACCTGGGGTTTGCCATGATTCTGATCTCCCACGCCATGCCGGCCGTTGCCCGGATGACCGAAAATGTTGTCACCCTGTATGCGGGCCAGGTTATTGAAACCGGCCCCACCCAGACAGTGCTGGCCGACCCCTGCCACCCCTATACCCGGGGGCTGATTAATGCCTGCCCTGAATTTTACGGCTACAAAGATCTTTGGGGGATTGCCGGCACCCCGCCATCCCCCGGCAGCGTGTCCGGCTGCCCCTTTTGTCCGCGCTGTGTCCAGCACGGCCCGGATTGCAGCACCCGTCGGCCGGCCCTTGTTGAAGCAGGAAAAAACAGGCTGGTAGCCTGCCATAAAGGCGGAATCACCACGGTGCTGGAGGCCCAAGGACTTGAAAAAACCTTTGACCTGAACGGCACTGCCGTCAGGGCGGTTCAACAGGTGGATATCAGGGTCAAATTCGGAGAGGTCGTGGCGCTTGTGGGTCCTTCGGGCTCAGGCAAATCCACCCTGGCCCATCTGCTCGTAACCCTGGAGATACCGGATAAAGGCCGGGTGATCTTCCAGGGAGCGCCCTTGACGGACAACCGTGCCGGCTCATGCATGCACGGCATGCAGCTAGTATTCCAGGACCCAGCCCAGGCCGTAAGCCCTAAACTGACGGTTCTGGAGGCTGTCCGGGAGCCGTTGGACATCATGAGGTGGAAAACCCGACAGGAGAGAAATGAAAAGGCCCTTGCCGCCCTGCCCCTTGTACACCTGTCCCGGGATACAGGGTTTCTGAACCAGCCATGCCATGCCTTAAGCGGGGGACAACGCCAGCGTGTCAGTGTAGCAAGAGCCCTGGTGACCGATCCTGTGCTGCTCATCGCCGATGAAATCACCGCCATGCTGGACCCGTCCGCCCAGGCCCATCTACTGCGCATGCTTAAGGGCCTTCAGCATAAAAAAGGCTTTTCCATGCTGTTTATTTCCCATGATATTCACCTGACGCGGAAAATTGCCGACCGGGCCTATGTGCTTGACCAGGGAAAAATTGTGGCCAAAGGTGCCGGATATGAGGTGTTTAAATCAGCAGATTCATCTGAAATTACATTTAAAACCGGGGATCATTTACATGATTCCGGCCAATCCCTTGAAACATATGCCCCCGGAACTCCCGGGGAACTCACCCCACCATTTACAGGAAAGGAAACATTCGCATGAAACGTTCTTTTGTTATCTTCTCTACAGCTTTGATCTTTGTTTTTACCGCAGTCCAGGGCTTTGCGGCAATGCCGACCATCACCCCTGTGATTGAAAAGGCCATGAACACCCTGAAGGTCACCAAGGCAGATCCGAATTTTCTGGTACTGACCAACGCAACGGCCGTCATAACGGACGGAAAATCAAGTCTGCCCATTCTGGAACAGGTTCAGGAGGCCACCGGTGCCATGGTGGGAAAGGGCAATCTGCTCTTTTTCCAGCGGCCCCGGAATGCACCTTTGCGCATCATGCTCTTCAAAAAATCAGACAGAAATGCTGTGATCATCAGCGCAAACCAATCAAAATGGGCTGTGGACATCCTTGATTTTACCCTCAAAACCGTTTCAAACCCCGATTTCTGGAAGGATGCCACGGATAAATATGTGGCAGGCAGAGATCTTTTCTCCCTGGCCACCCTGGGAAATGCCTGGGCCGAAGAGGCACCCTATGACTTTCTGAAATCCGCGGAACTTCACAACCACATCTGCCCCGGCCTGACGTCGGGCTATCTTATGGCCCATTTTATCCTGGATCACTATCCTCTGGAAAAAGGCCAAAAATACACGATCATCAGCAGTCCGGTCTGGTGCAAGGAAGACGCCTTTCAAGTGGTCATGGACCAGACCCCGGGCAAAAGAGGCCTGGTGGTGAAACCCCTGTCCGAAAAACAGAAAGAAAACATCTCCATCCCCAATCCGGCAGGCATGGTCCTGATCTGGGATGAAAAACAGAAAACAGGCAAAGGGGTTGCACTGAGCTTTGATTTTAACACGCTCAAAGGGCTCTATCCAAAGGATACGCCCAAAGCTGCATCTATTTTGTATACCGCCCCATATCTGTCATCACCTGACAAATTTGTATCTACGGCAAAAGAATTTGATATAGATGAAACCATGTTCAACGCCATACGCGAAGCCGGCAGCAACCCATGGGAGTCGGCAGGCCTGACAACGCCTTAAATCTTACGTTATTATATTGTTATGCCCACGGTCCGGCTGAATAGGACGACGCCTCCTTGAGGCCATGGCAACGATAAAATATATTTTTTTTGTAATTCAAATCGGTTATAATAAAATATTTATTTTAGCCCTTATTTTTTATAATTTCGGCATTAATTTTGAATTATCCCATGCGTAGAACAGATTAACAAAGTTAATCTCGCATTCACTTTTAATAAATCATCAGCAAGAGAGGAAAAGAATGCTGGAACTTAAAGATATATATTTTACCGTACCCGACGAAGAGGGAGGAAACGGACTTGCCGAAAAAACGATTCTTAACGATATCAGCTTTACCTTTGAAAAAGGTAAGTTTTACGGCATTACCGGTCCCAACGGCGGCGGAAAGAGCACCCTGGCAAAAACGATCATGGGAATTAACAAAGTCACCCATGGCAACATTATATACAATGGCAAAGAGATCACGGACATGAGCATCACCGATCGGGCCAGAGAAGGGATCGCTTATGGATTTCAGCACTCGGCTCGCTTTAAAGGGGTGACGTTCAGGGATCTTCTGGCCATTGCCGCCGGCACCGATGACGAAGGAAAACTGATGGATATCCTGGCCCGGGTGGGTTTCTGCTCCCTGGATTTTCTTGACAAACCTGTGGATTCCAAGCTTTCCGGCGGCGAAATAAAAAAGATCGAACTTGCCACCACCATTGCCCGGCATCCGAGTCTGGCGATATATGATGAACCCGACACGGGCATAGATCTTTGGACCATAGATCCCATGGTTGAACTGATAAAACGACAGATCACGGACTATGGGACAACCACCATTGTCGTCAGTCATAACAAGGCGTTTCTTGAAGCAGCAGACTGCCTGCTGCTCATAAAACAAGGTCAGATTGCATATACCGGTGATCTGGAAGGCGCCATGCCGCTGCTAAGCGATTTAAGTGTTTGCGGATACGCAGACGTATGTGAAGGAGATATCGATGCTCAATGCTATAGATAAAAATTTATTAAAGGCAGTGGCGGATCTGGATGGCATCCCCAAAGGCGTATTCAATATCCGAAAAAACGGAAAACTTTTATCACGTGAGGTGTCAGGCAATATCAACATTGAATCCAATGAAGACGGCACCGGTATTGTGGTAACCGTCAAGCCGGGTGTAATCAATGAATCGGTACATATCCCGGTGATACTCAGCCAGGCCGGCCTGCATGACGTGGTGTACAACACCTTTATTATTGGGGAAGGCGCAGATGTCACAATCGTTGCCGGGTGCGGCATCCATTGTGCAGGCAGCGAGAATGAAGGCCACGAAGGCATCCATGAATTCCGGGTGGGTAAAAACGCCACGATCCGCTATCAGGAAAAACACGTTGCCACAGGTGAGGGAAAAGGCAAACGAACCCTGAACCCCACCACAAAGGTATATCTGGACGAAAACGCCGTGGTCGAGATGGAACTGACCCAGATCGGCGGCGTGGACGAGGCAAAGCGGGTGAATGAAGCGGAATTGGAAAGAGGCAGCGCCCTTATTGTCACCGAACGTATCTTGACGGAGGGGCACCAAGTCGCTGTCTCGGAAAACAATATTGTTCTCAAGGGTGATGACAGCAAGACCAACCTGGTATCCCGGTCCGTGATTAAAGGGGACTCCAAACAGGATTTCTACGCCAACGTGGAAGCACGGGCCAAAAGCTTTGGCCATATCGAATGTGACGCCATCATTATGGACAACGGCGTGAATGAGACCGTACCGGCCTTACGTGCCTTGCATCCGGACGCACAGTTGACCCATGAAGCGTCCATCGGGAAAATTGCCAATGATCAACTGATCAAACTGATGAGCTTAGGGCTTACTTACGATGACGCTGTGGACAGAATTATCCGGGGATTTCTGAAGTAAGGGCCATGAAATTTTAAAATCCACCAATAGGGCCAAGAATTTTATTGGTTCCATGGCCCTAATGGCAATGGCGATGCCACATTTAGGAACGGGTCTTAAATAACTTGCCCATTTTGTTATATCCGGGAGCGCGGGCGTGTTATATCCGGGAGCGCGGGTAAAAATGCAAAGGGGATTGAAAATTTTCCTATCCCCTTCATTACCAGCGATGGTGTTTTGTGGATTTATATGAAAGAACTAAACTAACCAGTTAGTTTCTTTCATGATTTGTTGTGGCCTAACCTCGGTGGAAGACCAAGTCGGCCATGGCCGTTATTTGAATGATTCTATTATCTTTTGGATTTCTTCTTGTGCTGCTTTTGAAAAGTCGTTCATCGCATTTTTTGCTTTAAACCAGATAAGCTTTGTTTGCGAAGCAAATCCCAGAATAAATGATTTTTCGGGTAGGGCCTGGGTATCTGCATCCGACACCTGAAGTAAAAGAGAGTCGTCATCAGCATAAAAAAGCGTGTCGGATCTAATTAAATCTTTATAATCGCTGTTTATGGCTATTGTTAAAATCAGTTTATTCTCTTTGCTAAGATCCTGATCCAGAATTTTTCCAATTTCTATGCCTTTTGAATAAATCCTAGTATTTTCAACATTGGGATTATCTTCAAATACAACGTAATAAAAATTTTTAGGCGAAAACATAGCACAGTTTAAAAGAAAAGAGAGTGCCACAATCAAAATAAAAATTGATTTTTTATACATGAAGACCTCTTGAATTATTTTGTTGGACGGAATTAAAATCACTTAATAGCAATTATCCTACAGAATCAAATTTAAAAAAACAACTAAAAATGAAGAAAGGCGCTTTGATTATGAATCAGGACAAATTTTGTAACTTTACACTGATATAAAAAGCCGGTATATTTTTAATTTTTGGGATTGGTTCTACCATCGGCCGCTGTAGGGGCAGGCCATCGTGCCTGCCCTAACGAGGGCAACCACAGAGGGATTGCCCCTACGAAAAATGGCCTACAATAGAATCAAGCCCTACTTTTTTAATCTTAACAAAAGCTTTTTAGAATACAGGACCCAGGAAAACTCCCAAGGACAATCAATCATACGTTAGGATACGCTTTCCATGTCCCCAAAAATAGATACAAAAACCGCCGTCATCACAGGGGCAAGCCGGGGGATCGGCCGGGCCATCGCCATTGAACTTGCAAGGCAGGGGTACTATACGTTTATAAATTACCACTCGGACAAAGACGGCGCCGGCCAGACACTTGAACAGGTCCAGGCCGCCGGTTCCCAAGGGGAAATCATGCAGTTTGATGTGGCGGACAGAAAGCAGTCCAAAACCGCAATTGACAATATCGTGGACCGCTGCGAAACCATTGATGTGCTGGTAAACAATGCAGGTATTGTGGATGACGGTCTGTTTATCATGATGAAGGAAGAAAGCTGGGACAAGGTTATCCGAACCAGTCTTGGCGGATTTTACAATATGACAAAACCGATCCTGAAAAGGATGGTTCGCCAAAAACGGGGGGCTGTTGTTTCCATCGCGTCTGTGTCCGGCCTGACAGGCAACCCGGGACAGGCCAATTACAGTGCGGCCAAAGCAGGACTCATTGGTGCCAGCCGCAGCATCGCATGCGAAGTGGCACGGCTTGGCATTCGAATCAATGTGGTGGCACCAGGACTCATCGAAACTGATATGACCAAGGATTTACCCACGACCAATATAAAAACCATGATTCCCATGGCGCGGGTGGGCCGGCCCGAGGAAGTCGCACAGGTGGTTAAATTTCTGTGTTCAGATGACGCATCCTATGTCACCGGCCAGGTGATTTCAGTCAACGGCGGCATGTTCTAAAGGCCAATGGGTTCCGGCAATGGGAGGTGAAAGCGTAATGCACCCGCCGCCCATGCCGGAAAACTATCCATTTTGAATCTATTCGCTATTCTTCGTATTTGTATTCAACTGCCAATTTTTTCAAATCATCCTGTGTAAAGGGTTCTGCATAAAGCGCCATCTGGGTGAGAGGTTTTGTCTTTGGTTCGAAAGGAACCCACTGGTCCCCTTTCTTTTCCAGAAACGGCCAATCCAAAAGCTCTGGAACGGCAGGAATCACCCCCTTGTAAAATTCAAGTTTGTCGTCCTTAAATACGGCCGTGGTAAACCTTTGGGATGACGCAAGCGTTTTGACCGCTTCCGTGGCGTGGCATTGCTCACATTTTCTGCCTTCGCTCATAATTGAATGGGTCAAATAAGGAACGTAAGAGACAAACGGTTCGTTGTTTTTTCCAACTAAAGTTTGAATGGTTCCGCTTGTGACTTTTCCTTTGAATTTTACTAAAAGCAAAAAGTCTTTGACTTTCTTTGTAAAGCTTTGGGGCTTGGATTTTGTTTCAGCAAGTACGCCGAAGTGACAATTATAACATGTCATGGTGTTCTGTACATGACAAGCGTTGCATTCCAATTTGCCTTTATGGACGGTATGGGACTTCGTGTCGGGAAGCGCAGGATACTCTTCCGCGTCTTCTGTGTGACAGTTTGTGCATGCCGTATCCATTGCTCCGTCTTGCCTCATACTGGTGTAAAATTTTCCATCTCCGTGAACTTCTCTTTTGCTATGACAATCCATGCAGCCCATGCCGCTTTGCGCATGGACGCCTTCGCATGCCATCACCTCATCATACTTGATTGTAGCTTTCTCACGGGCATGGCATTTAAGACAGACTTCCTTTGACCGGGCCTGTTCGGTTGAATAAGCACACCCGTCTTCTGTTTTTTTGAGGTGACAATCATCACAACTTTTTACATGACAATTTTTACACCCAAGGCTGTCATACGGCACGCCGGTAATCGCCATAAAGCCATCCTTGGCTTCATACCAATAACGCATTCCTTCACCGGTGTAATGTAAGCTTGAGTGGAAGCAGTCCTGTTGCTCTTCGGCATCGACAGGCCCACCAAACAGAATCAGGACTGATGCAAAAAATAGGGTAAAACAAAATTTGCACTTCATCTTCTCTTTCTCCTTTCATTTTTTTAATAACGACCAATAGCAAACGGCTTTGCCGCAATGAAGCATAAACGCTTTCAGACCAAATTACTAGGAAATCGTTCCAATAAACGCGTATGACAAATTCCTTAAATCTCAATATAATGTGTCGAATTTAATTAGGTGATACAAAACATTGAGCGAAATCCTAGCTATGAACTCCACTCCATATTTTTCAAAATTCACGGAAAAAGTCAATCAACAACGTAAAGATGTTATCATTTTAACTCCATATGCCGGCACTTTATTTTTTGCTTGCCTTTTATCATTCAATTAGGGTATCTTTATAGTTTAATATCTTTAATATATAAGGGTATCTATAGGTCAATGATCAGATAGACCATGTCTTCCTCTTTAGCCTCAATCTTAAACTTGAAAAGATTGGGAACACGCCAAGTTAACAATTTCTAAAAAAAATTTAGAATCCCTTTACACGATTTCATAGTGCATATATTCTTAACGCGGAATATCAGCAGATATGAAGAACACCCAAGGTCTAAAGAAAAATAACGATGGCTCCCACACCATTTACTTTGCCCCCAACGCGCCCAAAGGATTCAAGAACAATTGGGTAGAAACGATCCCCGGTAAAAGCTGGTTTGTAATTCTTAGAATGTATTCTCCGCTCAAGCCATGGATCGACCAAACATGGCGGCCCAGTGAAGTTGAACGGGCACCATAGATACGATTAATCGAAATGCCTGGTAGACATGAAAGACAGCAGCGGTGCAAAAAATCCGAGGGTAATCTGAAAATGACACTACTCTTGCATGACATCCACCCACGGCGACTCAAGGGGGGGGGGGGGGGACTAAGCGATCTGTCCAACCAAGTGCTCTACCGCTTCCACCTGGCGTATGCATTCAGGGAATCGCCGGGCGACACCCTTGAAAAACTTCACACCATCGCCTGTACCGACAGCCGCAGGGAATTGCTTTTCGCCCTGTCAGAGCTCTCCTATAATTATGCAGGACGAACAGGAAATGTTCATGGTGGTGTCGCCAGATCCAGAGAATATTACCTGGCTTCGGCTGTATATGCCTATTTTTTCCTTTTTGAAACGAGCAATTATGCCCCTCCGGGCCCTTATGACCGAAAGCTTCGTTTTGCCTGTGATCTCTACAATGCGTCTCTTTCAAAATTAATCGAGATGTTCAAGGACCATCCAAAAGAACTCACCGGTACACACCGTCTTCCCGTGGGGAAAATTACCATCACCATAGATCAGGAGCATTTCCCTCCTATTTTGGAAAACATGGCGGAAATTTTACCTGCGGATATGATGTCGGTGCATGGTCTTTCCGTGCGGAACCGGCTGTCCGGGCTGGGCGCTGCCTTTGTTGCAGTGGCAAAACAGAATAAAAACCTTCCGGTTGTCAGGTCTTTTCCGGGCACCCTTTTTCTGCGGGTTGATTCCAGCATGCAGGACCTTGCATCCGGTGGCGTGGGAAGGGTTGAGCTGTATTCATCCTATCAAAAAAGGGCGTTGTCCGTTGAAGGCAAACACGTCCCCCTTGAAAAGGATCTGTCGGCCCAACTGGCCTATAATCTAAACCAGAGTTTTTTCTGGGAAATGGCGATGACACCCCACCGGACGGTGATGACGGGGTGGTCAAATATACCAGTGCCCACATTGATTATGCAGTATCCGAATTCATTGTCAGGGATGAACATTCATGCCAGTCAAACCCCCTTGTTATTGAGGAGGTGCGGCGGATACTTTTAGAACATTTAAATCAGTAATTATGGCCCTTACAAGTCTTTTTCCACCCGCTCCCTTCTAGACAATATCGCATCAGGGTCAATTTCACCCAAATTGTTAAAAATATAATCCGGCTGATAAGGAAAAAGGCTCATGTCATCTCGGGTGGTTACTCCTGTCAGAACGAGACAGGTAGTCATTCCGGATTCCAGGCCTCCAATAATATCGGTATCCATTCTATCACCGATCATAAAGCAATTGGCTGAATGGACTCCCATTTTTTTCCGGGCCCAGAACATGATTGCGGGATTGGGTTTCCCAAGAAAATAAGGTGCGATTCCGGTCACTTTTTCGATGGGAGCAACCAAGGCACCACACGCCGGCACCGGCCCCCGAAGACTAGGTCCGGTCAAATCCGAATTGGTTGCAATAAATTTTGCGCCTTCCCTGATCAGGTGCGTGGCTTCAATAATTTTTCCATAATCATACTCCTCGGTTTCCGCAAGCACCACATAATCCGGATTTTCGGAAGTAACTGTTATTTCATGTTTTTCAAATTCTTCAACAATACCCTGTCCGCCGATAACATACGCTGAACAATCCATTGGCTTCTGAGTTTTTAGAAAACTTGCCGTAGCCATGGCCGAAGTATAAAAACAATCCTCTGTTACATTAATTCCCATTTCAGAAAGGCGGCCCTTGAGCTGTTTGGGGGTGTGATAAGAATTATTGGTCAAAAATAAAAACTTGAAATCTTTCTGTTTGAGACGACTCACAAAATCCACAGCACCAGGAATCAATTCCGATCCCGTGTAGATGACACCATCCATGTCAAGAATAAACGATTTTTGATATGTTCTTTTATCTGTTCTCATCCTAAAAATTATTCTACAACCAAATTAGGGCAGATTCAAGACCACCCGGGCAATTCCGGCGGCAGCCTCTTTCGGGCTGCGGCAGGGGAACATACCCGGAATATTCGGCGCCCCTGAAAGGCCGAACACTCTTTTTTCAAACTGAAGTCCAAAGGCAATCTCTGAAAGGGTGCCGTATCCCCCGCCTACGGCCACAAGGCAAAGAGCGGCCCGTGTCAGGATTGCGTTTCTGGCTACTCCGATCCCGGTGGCCAGCGGGATGGTGACATAGGGATTGGCTGTATCGGGATTTTCATCGGGCAGCAGGCCCACACAGATTCCGCCGGCCTCCGTTGCTCCCTTGCAGGCGGCTTCCATCACACCCTGACGCCCGCCGCAGATCAGGGTCAGCCCCATCTGGCCGATGAGGGTTCCCAATCCCAACGCATCTGCAAGCTGTTCTTCCGACGCCTTTTTGCCGCCCAGAATGCCCACCGGGACCCGGCACCGGCCGCCCTGTTGCTGCAGCCGGGTGACCGCATCCGTTTCCGAGACCGGAACAAGTTCCGCCGGAATGGTGTCAAGCTCTTCCCAGGTCCGATTCTCCGGGGAGAAGATCCGTGCCGAGCGCAGATCAATAAGGTTGTTTTCTAAATCAAACGCCAGTGACATGGGAATATCTCCTGTGACTGTGGATCTCTGCGACCGCGAACACCAAAGAGGTTAAAGCACCCTGTTGTCCTGACATTAGTTGTCACGCAAAAAATCAAGCAAGGCGGAATTAAATGCGTCCGGTTGCTCAATGTTTGCCATATGACCGGCATTAGACAACATCTGTAGTTGGGCGCCGGGAATCTGCTCTGCCATATCCGTTGATTTTTCCGGTGGAATCGCCTTGTCCTCCTGGGCGCCCATGACCAATGCGGGGATCTTCAGCAGGGACAGCAACGCCGATGAATCACCCCGATCCCGAATCGCTTGCAGCCCCAAAATCAAACCGGAGGGAGGGGTCGCCGTCATCCAGCCGCGCACCTCCTCCACCAACTCAGGACGGTCAGCAACAGTCTGGTCGGCAAAAAGAAGCGGGGTAAAAGCATTCGGCACCGCATCCGGCCGGCCTGCTTCAATCTCGGCGATCAGATGGTTGCGCTTGCCCCGGGCGGTTTCATCATCCGCGTCAGCGCGGGTAACGATAAAGCAGGCCGCAGAAAACCGTTCCGGATACCGGGCCAGCAGGTTAAGCATCACATACCCGCCCATAGACATTCCGCCGACCACGGCTTTCTCGATACCGAGATAATCCAGCAGCGCGATCAAATCATCAGCCAACAGATCCGTGGAGCCAACCTCAGTGCCCGGCTCACTCTCCCCGAATCCCCTAAGATCGGGAACAACAGCCCGGAATCCGGCGGCGGCCAAAGCCTCCGCCTGGGGGCGCCACATTTGACGGCCAAGAGGAAATCCATGAATCAACAATACTGCGGGCCCCTCTCCTACTTCATCATAAGCCAATTGAATACCGTTAAGCTGCGTTTGCATATAACCTCCCGAATAAAATAAAATTATAACCAACCATCTTCACTCACCTGGAAAACATCCTACCAACTCCCTCTCCGCACAACAAGCCCTTAAAAAAGACAGTTTTCATTGTCATCAGGCTCAGTAAATTTTGCAGAGTTCTATGCAAATGCTTTAACTTTAATTTCTTTTTCATTTTGCATTGCCTGCCATAAGTCATACTGAGTTTGTTGGATAAGCCAACTTTCTGCGCTCCCGCCAAAGGCTTTGGAAAGTCTTATGGCCATTTCAGGTGAAATTCCAGCATGACCATTGAGCAATGCTGATAATGTTTTACGGGAAACGCCAAGCCCTTTAGCCGTTTCTGTAACGCTTAAGCCCAAAGGTAAAAGGCACAGTTCCTTAATGACTTTGCCCGGATGGGGTGGATTGTGCATAACCATTTTTACTCCTTCCTAAGAGCCTGTTTAAAAATTAGAGGATCGGAGCGAAATCTCATGAGAATGCAGCCGATTCATCTATCTTTAAACAGGCTCTAATGATAATCATCATAATCGACATCAACAGCATTATTATTTTCAAATCTAAAAAAGACACGCCAATTACCGGAAACATCAACGGCCCAAAATCCTTTTAAAGTCCCCTTTAAAGGGTGAAGCCTTAATCCCGGCAAATCCATATCATCCGGATATTGGCTTGCATCCAATCTTGCAAGGATAATTCTCAATCGATTCGCATGTCCCGGATTAATACCTTGTTGATTTCCAGTCTGATAAAATTTCTTAAGTCCTTTATGTTTAAAGTTCTTAATCATATCGCACATTGTAACCGGTAACCACCCAGGTGTCAATTGCATGCAGCTTATTTAAATCTGAGTGTAGCCAACGTAATCTCCCTTGGCTATGTCATATTTAAGACGCTTGATAATCTTCTTATTCTCTGTTATATCCTGGTGCTTTAAAAAATTGCAGGAGCACGGTTTCATGCAGCAGAAAAAGATTTTTTACGGCTGGACTATTGTTGCCGTGGCTTTTTTGATCGGCCTTACACAGGCCGGTGTATTCCAGAATGTACTGTCAATCTTCCTCAAACCCATGGCCGAAGAGTTCGGATGGAATCGTTCCATCATCACCGGCTCCATCGCTGTTGGTTCCCTGGCCGGCGGAATCCTGTCCCCCGTAATTGGCCCCTACCTGGATCGCTATGGCCCACGAAAAGCGGCATTCTGGGGAATTACCATTTTAAGTGCGGGTCTGATTGCACTTTCACAGCTCTCTTCAATCTGGCAACTGTACCTGTTTTTCGGAACCGGTCGGATGATTGCGTCCGGTCTGCTGGCACTGGTAGTCACGGTTAGTGTCTCCAACTGGTTTATTGAAAAACGGGGTCGGGCGATGGGGATTTCTCAGCTGGGCAGCCGCATTGGAATCGCTTTTCTCCCGTTGCTGGTACAGCATATTATTCTTTCCTACGGTTGGCGGACAGCCTGGGCAGTATTGGGAATTATTGTATTTGCATTTTCGGCGCTGCCAAGTCTTATTTTTCTGAAACGAAGACCGGAAGACATTGGATTACTGCCGGATGGCAGAGTGCTGGAAGAAAATTTGGGGACCGAGACAGAAAAACCGGGTGAAGAAAAACCGCCATCCCGCTTTAACATAGAGAATGAACCCGTGTGGACCCGAAAAACCGCTGTGCGCACCACGGCATTCAGGCAACTGGTATTTATCATGTGTGTGATTTATCTGGTTGGTGCCGGGTCTAATTTTCACCTGTTCCCGTTTATGACGGACCAGGGATTGCCGCCAACCATGGCCGTTCTGGTCATCACTGTGTTATCGGTTTGTGCCGCATTGGGCGGGGTCTTATTCGGCTTTCTGGCTGAACGAATCTCTGTAAAAAAACTAATGGGAGGGGTTCTGATCTCCATTGGCATCATCTTCTATCTGGTTTTTTGGGCCGTCAAGGAACCTGTATGGATGTTTATCTTTGCCGTTGTGTACGGAACGATTCGTGGCGGCGTTCTGCCGTTAATATTTTTACTTTGGACGGAATTTTACGGCAGAAGATCTTCCGGAACTGTACTGGGGATTGCCGGCCCTTTCCGGTTAGCAGCCAACGCAGCCGGTCCCGTCTCAGCGGCGATCTGTTTTGACCTTTTCCATAACTACTGGATTCCCTTTTCAGTCTTCAGCATTCTCCTCCTCATGGCCGGAGTTTTGTGCTTTGTCGCAAAACCTCCTGTCAGCTCGTAATTGATATTAAGGAACGAATCCGAAAGAATTTAACCTGGGAGCGCGGGCGTCCCCCCCGCATCTTTTTACTGCGGGCGGGACGCCCGCGCTCCCGGATATGGCAAAATAGGCAAGTTATTTAAGACCCGGCCCTAAACCAACAAATCGGGTTCCAAAGCTTTCGGTTGATCTTCAGCAACTGAAGTTATGGAAGTTTTCGTGCTTCCAATATAAAATTCTTTGTGGTTAAAAGGTCTGTTTCTTTTACTTCCACAAGGGCCTCAGCCTGGAAAATAGTCAACACTTGTTGGCCTGCAATGGTCGTATGAAGCTCTCGAAATGCCGTCAAAATTTTTTCTTTTTGAGGAGAATCAAAATTTTTCCGAAAGCAGAATATGGCTGGAATCAAGGAAGGGGACTTCATAATAACATGTAATTTTCGACCAATTTGAGGATTCAGCTCTACCATGGTATTGAATCCGGAATTTGTCACAATACAGGCGTCAACCTTGCCAAAAAAAACAGATAGAACAGCCTTTGATATGTTTCCAACTTTGGTGATCTCCACGTTGGTTTCCAAATCATTGTAGCGAATATCCCTTCCCTTTAGTATGGATTTAAGCCAGTATACGGCCAAGGAGGTTCGGAATGAATTGTGAAGAATAAGATTATTTCCTTTCAAGTCCTCGAAATATTTTATCTTTCCGTTTACAGGTGCCAAGAGCACATACTCTTCGTAAAGTTTGCCCGACGTGCGTGTTAGGAACCAGTGCTCAGTTTCAAAATTGCCGGATATATCAAGGTATTCTTCAAACTGAAGTGCGATGGAATCTATCTGCCTATCGATCAATGCCTGACGTATATCCTGAAAATTCGTAAATATCCGTGCCGATGGATCAGCATCTATATTATATTCATCGGCTATGGCTTTTGCCCATGCTCTAATGGAAGCCTTTGCATCGTTTTCGTTGACATTCGTAAAAAGAGACCGTGAAAACCCTATGCGAAAGGACTTTATGTTTTCCCCATCCTCGCCGGTGCAGGTGCCGCAGAGAAGAAAATCAGCCCCCGTCAACAACAATAAAATTATAAAAAATTTATGGACGATATATTTCACTTTATAATTTTTTCTATGAGATAACTTACTATTAATGATAGGCAATCGTTTTTTTGTCGCAGGTGAATTTTTTTCTCAATTTGGCTCATTTCAAGCATTTACTCTGTCAGTTTTATCTCAATCACCGGGTTTTGACCACAAATTTTTCACAACATGGGACATTTTCAATTTTCGGGCTTGGTTCTAACGTCGGCCGCTGTAGGGGCAGGCCACCGTGCCTGCCCTAACGAGGGCAACCACAGGGGGATTGCCCCTACAAAAAATAGCCGACAATAGAATCAAGCCCCCAAAAAGAAATCGGCAGCATATTATTAATATACGATAACCGGATTCCACCTGAAATATCCAGCCATTTTAGAGACAACACTTAATTGACGTTTACCACAACATATTGACTCCCATGTGCCTGGTAGTATACACCGCCGCACTGGTGCAGGGTGACCCCGTTGATAACGACAGTGGAACATCCTCCAGGAAGAACCGCCACATATGTGGCTGTACGGCGGATCGTTCTGCGGGTGGTACGCCGGGCAACACCGGCAACACTGAGAGGTGTCAACGGTCGGCCCACTATAGTCAGCACAAAAATCTAATATCGCAGTTTTCAGGATAGCGCAATAAGGGTTTCCCCTTCATCGGCGAAGGAGTTGATTGTGTTAAGGAATGAGTCTGAAATAACTTATACCAGGAACGCGGGCGGGACGCCCGCGTTCCTGGATATATCAGAATCGACAGATTATTTAGAGCCCGTGCCCTGTGTGATTACAGGGATAAAAGATACGCCCGATGAATCCAATTGTCCCCTTCTTCTTCGCTAAGATCTTCGATTCTATCCCGTTGCATATTGATGAATTCCATAGAATACTGATTTATATAATCGTCGGGGTCGATGCCCTTTTCTTTGCTGAGCTTTTCAAAAATTTTAATTTGAATACGATTTAGTTTCATATGCCGGTGTAATTGAATGGATGAAGGGCCATTGTTATTCGCGTAAGGCTTTAAAGCGTCTGGCTTTGGCAATCAGAGAGGGGGCCCAGCAGGAGGTGGTGGTACCAAGGGCATGGATGTGTGTATAGGTGCCAAAGGTGTTGTCTTTAAAAAATCCGTCCTTTTTTTCAAGAATACCCTTGCCCCGGGTCATTTTAAATGCCATGGCAGTATTCTCATAATCAATGGAAATCACCTTGGAGTACCTGAATTCATGACCGCGCAGCACGTCTCCGATGGCATAAAAAGGATTTTCATTGACCACCTCAACCTCAGTGTATCCATGGCCCTGGGGCCGCTTGGAAAGCCCAAACCGTAAGGGTAGAATCCCGGTCATGGGATACACCACACCATCAAGGCAGATGCTCTCACCAAGGAATATCAAGCCGCCGCATTCAGCGTAAATGGGCAGGCCTTTGCGTGACAGGGCCTTTAAATTATCCTTGAACGCCTGATTGGCAGCCAGCTGGGTAGCATGGGTTTCAGGAAAACCGCCGCCCATGTAGATGGCATCAACATCAGGAATGTCGGATTGGGATAAAGGACTGATGAATTCAATCTTGGCACCCAGATTTTCCAAGGCCTCAATATTATCCGGATAATAAAACTGAAATGCCGAATCCCGGACAACACCAATGGTAACAACGGAGTTATTTGTTCCCGGATTTTGGTTTTCCGTCGTATAAATTTGCGGAACAGCATCCTGCCGGGCGTTGTCTACAACCGGCATGCCCTGCCCTTTAAACGAAGTAACCAACCGGAACAATTCATCAATATCAATATTGTCCTGAGCCACCTGCCTGGCCCGGATCAAAGATGCGTCGCGTTCTCCGTGTTCTTCGGAAGTGACAAGCCCCATATGACGCTCAGGAAAATCTTCCTGCTTAAGCTTTGGTATAGCCCCAAGAACCGGAATATTGCAAAACCGTTCAATATTTGCCCGAATTTTTCCCTCATGGCGCTTTCCTGCCAGACGGTTGAGGATAACGCCGCAAATATTGACATCAGGATCAAACTGCATGCAGCCCATGAGCACAGCCGCCATGGTCCGGGTGGATTTCGTGCAGTCCAGCACCAGTACCACCGGCAGATCCAGTAATTTGGCAAGTTCGCTTGTGGAGGTGGTCCCCTCAATGTCTATGCCGTCGAAAAGGCCGCGGTTGCCTTCGATCAAGGCAACATCACAAGTTTGCGAATGGGTAAGATAGGAGGCTTGTACGGCCGACTGGGCGCACAGATAGGTATCAAGATTATAGCAGGGGCGACCGGCTGCCCGTGAAAGCCAGCCGGCGTCAATATAGTCAGGGCCCTTTTTAAAGGGGGCCACTGTTATATTCCGGGCTCTCCATGCGGCAGTTATCCCGAGGGATATTATTGTCTTGCCTGAACCACCCCTGAGTCCGGCAATGACAACTCCAGGGACTTTTTCCCTACTGACAATCATGAATTAAGCTGCAATCTTTTTATTCTTCGCCCTCGGAAGCGTGCTGAATGCCGGCACCTTTGAGACCATACATGGTGGTAGATCCGGAAGACCAAAATTCAAGAATTTCGTCTTCAACCATTTTGTTGACAACCTTTTTGATCATTCTGGGTTTGTCATCAGGGAAAATTTTGTAAAAATCTTTGATGTAGAATTTGGTTTTTGTTTTGGACTTTTTTTCAAGCCAGTCAACAACCGCTTTGGTAGCCGCTTCTTTATCGTCGAGAAGTTCGCTCATGTTATAAGACTCCTTTTGTTGAAAGGGATGAACCGGAGAACACAATGTGCTCCGGTTCAACCCATATTAAATAGCGATTAAATTCAAGTTCGTATCTTTGAACTAGAATTTAAACTGAGTGGACTGACGCCAGCTCATGTAAGCCTGCTGACGGAAGTCGTCAATCAGATGATGCGTGAAGTCAAGCTCACAAGCTTCAAAGAATTTTTCCCATCCAATTCTCTCAGCCCAGTCACCCAGACGTTCGTATTTGTTAGCACCGTTTGAATAGGCGTTAACCATCTTTTTAATAGCGTCGGTCATGGACGGCCAGCGGGGCATTTCGTTGGGCAGGAAGGCCACAACAACCTTGGAGAACTTGGGATCGGAAATACGGTTGGACACTTTACCACCAGCCATGAGAACGATACCGTCACCTTCGGTGTCGGCAAGCGGCATGGAGGGGCACATGGTGTAACAGTTACCACAGTACATGCAGCGTTCGTTTTTAACCTCAACTGATTTTACTTCAGTACCGTTGGCCAGGGTCACTTTTGAGGGTTTGATAGCTGCGGTGGGGCAGGCAGCTACGGCCAGCGGAATTTCGCAAACCTTATCTAGGTATTCATGGTCAAGCATTGGCGGTTTTCTATGATAGCCGAGGATGGCGATATCAGAGCAGTGAACCGCGCCGCACATGTTCAGGCAGCAAGCCATGGAAACACGAAGCTGAGCCGGCAGTTTCATCTGCTGGAAATCATCAAACAGCGCATCCATGGTAACCTTTACGGTACCGGAAGCATCAGTAGCAGGGGTATGGCAGTGAATCCAGCCCTGGGTGTGAACGATGTTGGTTACGCCGGCACCGGTGCCGCCGATGGGGAATTTATGGAACCACCGGGGAACTTTCTGGAAGCCAGATCGTTTTTCAACGGTTCTACTTTGTCTTTGGAGTCAACCATGAATTCAATGTTGTTACGGGTGGTGAAACGAACATACCCGTCACAATGTTTGTCTGCAATGTCACAGATTTCATTGATGTGCGAGGTGGACATCAGGCGGCAACCGCCAACCCTTACGGTGTATACTTCATCTCCGGAATCAGCAACATGAACCAGCACGCCGGGTTCCAGGATTTCATGATGATCCCATTTGCCATTATTGTTTGCGATAACAGGAGGATAAAATTCGTTATAGTCTCTAGGACCGATGTCGGTGATTCTGTTTTCCATCGGTTTCTGGGGATTATACCCTGTAGAAATAAATGCCATTATATATCTCCCTTTTTATCTTAAGTGATGTTTTCTGTATTCGTCAACGTCACGTTCCCAGCCACCCTCTACTTCGTCTTCTTTCCAGAAGATGTAGGGGTTGGTTCTCGGATAGGCAACATGCTGGGGCTGAGCTTCGATGCCGGTTACTTCCAGAAGTTTCTGGAAACCCTGGCGCATGATCAGCTCACCAAGACGTTCACGGTTCTTGCCCTCTTCCATCCACCAATCCCATACGTTTTCAATGACTTCTGTAATTTCTTCGTAATCATTGTCGGCATTGACTTCAACAAAGGGAACCAGCAGGGAACCCATCTGGGCACCATCAAGGATCGGAGCCTTGGCACCAACAAGAATGGACAGACCAGTTTCTTTACCAATCTTCAGGGCTCTGGGCATAACATTGATACAGTGCATGCAGCGGGTGCAGTGTTCATCATTGATGGTCAGAGTTTTGTTTTCATACTTCATGCAGTGTGTGGGGCAAAGGTCAAGAACTTCTTTTTCAATATCAAAGGGACCCCAGTCTTTACCTTTATGAGCACCGGCATTTGCAGGATATGCAGGATCTTTTTCAACATATTTATTAACTGCGTCCTGATCAATGCGGATGTTGTCTTTCCAGGTACCGATAAAGGACATATCGGAACGTGCGATGGAAGCAACACAGCAGTTGGGGCAGCCGTCAAATTTAAACTTAAACTTGTACGGGAATGCCGGACGATGCAGCTCATCCTGATATTCGTTGGTCAGGAAATGACAAAGTGCGGCGGTATCATAGCAGGAATATTCGCATCTGGACGTACCAAGACAGTCAGCAGGTGTTCTCAGGTTGGAGCCGGAACCGCCCAGATCCTGGTTGAAGTCATGGGTCAGTGTCCAGAACACTTCTTCCAACTGGGGAGTGGTGGTACCCAGCAGAATGATATCGCCGGTGGCGCCATGCATATTGGTTACGCCGGAACCCCTGAAGTCCCACAGATCAGTCAGTTGTCTAAGATATTCAGTGCTGTAGTATTTACCGCAGGGCTGGTTTACACGCATGGTGTGGAAATGCTCAACACCGGGAAACAGTTTGGGCTGGTCGCAGTAACGACCGATAACGCCGCCGCCGTAACCAAATACACCAACGATGCCGCCGTGTTTCCAGTGGGTCCGGCCATGTTTGTAAGAAAGTTCTACAACACCAAGAAGGTCGTCTACACAATCCTGGGGGATCTGGAATTCAACGCCTTTTTCGTTTTTGGCTCTGACTTCTGCTTGCTGTTTCAGGTCAGAAACAAAGCTAGGCCACGGGCCGTTTTCCAGCTCGTCCAAGAAAGGAGTTTCATGCTTAGCCATTTACTTACCTCCGTTAAAAGTTGATTTACATGCAACAATGAAAAGAGTTTTCCAACTTTCCATCAATATTTTTTCCCTATCATTTCAAAACGTTAGTGAAAAATAAACGCTTTAAATCAGACATTATAAGCAAAATAACATAGCTGATATAGAATTTATATGTCCGCATGTCAATAAAAACCTGTCATCACAGGTGTGATTATGCGTCCCGGTGTGGGGCAAGTTCTTCCAGCAATGCCGGATTGACGTCAAAACCTAACTCCACGGCGATATCACAATGCTCGATGGCTTTTTTGTAATCTTTAAGTTCAAGGTAGGCCACGGCCAGATTGTTATGGGCAATGGGGAATTGAGGCTGCACTGCCAGGGCCTGGAGATTGGCTTTGACCCCCTCTTCCACCAATCCTTTCATGAAGTAAGCCGTCCCCAGAGTGGTATAGGCCTGAACGAAATTCTTATTGTGGATAATAGCTTTCTTTAAATTTTTAATGGCCTTGTCCACTTTTTCCTCATCTTCCTTGGCATTTTTACCGTCCACCAGCTGCAACAGAACAAAACCCATATTTGCATAGCCTTCGGCAAAGCCGGCCCGGGCCTTGGTGGCCCGCTGATTGAACCGGTAACAGCCCTCAATATCCCCCCGCTGAAGGCAAAGTCCCCCAAGCTGGACATAGGCCTCTGCCATGGTGGGGCTGCAGTCAATGGCATCATGAAGTTCTTTTTCCGCTTCAACAAACTCCTGTTTTCCAATCAGCGCAACAGCCAGGTTATAGTGGGTTGTGCCGCATTCGGCATTTTGGACCAGGGCTTGCCTGAGCCGTGCGATCTGCTCATCTGCATTTTTGGGCAGGTTGGGGTTCCGGCTTTGGGAATCAGCCATTTATGTCTCCTTTGGCTATTTTATGACTTTATCATTGTGTTTAAACAAAATTTTTATATAATAAATATTTTCGTTCGGGTGTCAAGCTCTTTCGGGGAAACTTAAAGTGCCTGCCCAGTAAAGAGTTGACACAACGTTTTTTGGGCAAATTGTTTTATCCGCGCATGCAGCGCAAATAACCATCAGGAGTTTGTAAGTTATGGAACAAGGATGCTACACAGCACTTATCACCCCGTTCACCCCGGCAGGAGATCTGGACCGGGACGGCATGTCCGGGCTCATTGATTTCCAGATTGAAAACCGGATTACCGGAATTCTTGCCACCGGCACCACCGGTGAGAGCCCTACATTTAAATGGGAAGAACATAATCTGGTTATTGATTTGATTGCCAAACAGACCAGGGGCAAATGCAAGTGCATCGCCGGCACCGGCTCAAACAACACGGCTGAAGCGATAACCGGCACATCCCATGCCGCAGAACAGGGCGTGGACGGTGTCCTCCTGGTGGATCCCTATTACAACGGGCCGTCCTCCCTTGAAATCCGGCGGGAATATTACGAGGTAGTGGCAAGGGAAACCCCGGGCCTGAATATCATTCCTTATATTATTCCGGGACGTACCGGTGCACAAATGCTGCCCCAGGATCTTGCCATACTTGCGGACAACTGCGCCAATGTAACCAGTGTCAAGGAAGCCACCGGAAATATAGACAACATGAAGCTGACCAGAAAACTTTGCGGGGACGGTTTCAATATCTTTTCCGGGGACGATGCTCTGGTCTGCCAAGTCATGGCAGATGAACAGATCCGGGCCTGCGGTTCCATTTCAGTTATGTCAAATATTGCACCGGCATCCATGACCAAAATGGTTGAACTGCTTAATCAGGGTAAAACCAAAGAGGCCTTAACCCTCCAGACCGCGTTGTCTCCCTTGCTGGATCTTGTGGTCATCACCACTGAAGAGGAAAGCAAGTACGGGCCTGTCACGTGCCGAGCTAGAAACCCATTGCCCCTTAAAACCATGATGCAGATCCTTGGCATGCCGTGCGGTCCCTGCCGGGCACCCTTGGGGAAAGTGACCAAAAAAGGATTTGATCTTGCGCTTTCTGCGTTAAAAAAAGTGCAGGCCGACAATCCGGAAATTCTTGCGCCGGCAGCCGCGTTCTTCGATCTGGATATTGATGCCCGGCTTAATGATTCAGCCGCCCACGAAGCACTATGGTATGATTATTAAAAAGTAGTACCGTAAAAAAACCAAATAAACAGGCGCGCAACAGAAATCTTTCTCTGTTGCGCGCCTGTTTGATTCTTACCGTAAAGACTCATTATTCTTCAGCAGCTGTTGTGTCCCCGTTTTTCTCTTTGGGGTTAAACATCTCCTCTCCGGCATGGAAAAAGGTAACTTTTAGCCATTCAAATCCAAATTGGAGCAGTTTCACATCATCATCCTTAATCTCGGCCACCCGTTCTTCCGGAATGTTGTACCTGGTAAGAAAAGAGGATTCAAACACGAACTGTTTAAACTTATCGATATTATAGCATACCGTAAAAAACATCTGCTTGGCATTTTCGGACAGCTTCATGCTGGCCGGCAAAGATTTTTTACGAACCATGAGATCCAGCCAGCCTTCATTGACCTCGTCACGCAGATCCACGCCCTGGTCTTCACGCCATTCCTCTACGGTCCATTCGTCTGGTTCATCAAAGCCTTTGCAATGGGGTTCCTTGATCATAAAAAAGAACTCTTCCTTATCCTCATTATCACCCTGCTCCCCTGAGTAACTCAAAGACCCCACGCCAAGGGGATAGTACCGGCAGGTGGTGGGACGGTCTTCATAAATTACGCATCCCTCCTCGTCCTGGACAAATGGACAGGATTTTCGCTCATCATCCAAAAGCTTAAGTGTTACCACAGGCAGATCTGCTTTTTCAAGAAGCTGGGGCGTGGTAAATATGGACAAAAATTTTTCCGAATCTATATCCAATTTTTTGCGCATGGTTAAAATGTCATAGGGGGTGAGCATGATATCAATCCCCCTGCAGCACTCGGTAAAACAGGAGACACCTTTATGGCATTTGAATTTAAACCGGCTTTTAAGGCTAAGCTGCTCGGGCGGAATTTCCGCTCTGGCCTGTGTTTCATCCGTCTTATTTTCAGCGTTCATTAACTATTTCCTCATCAATTAATAACAAGCAATACAAAAGTCAAATACCATACTGGAAATAGGCAATAATGTCAATCGGATAGCCGAACCGCTCCAGCAAATGTCTCCACAAACCCTGTGGGGTTGTTTATTTTGGGTTTGACACAACAGCCCTGCTAATCTAAAAATAAAGAGGTTTGAACATAAAAAACTTCAATTAAAATATTCGTTCAAACATTAGAGCCTATTCTGACGGGCCCTGCCCCGAACATAAGGGAAAATTTCAGTATCACGCATTCAAGGAGTCATTATGAAAGTAAAAAAAGCTGTATTACCGGTAGCAGGTCTTGGCACCCGGTTCATCCCGGCCACAAAAGCCATGGCCAAGGAGATGCTGACCGTGGTGGATAAACCCATTATCCAATATGCTGTTGAAGAGGCGTTTGACGCCGGCATTGAACAAATCATCTTTGTCACGGGCCGGACAAAAAAGGCCCTGGAAGACCACTTTGACCGCAGTTATGAATTAGAAACCATGCTCAAAGCCAAGGGTAAAACCGACTTGCTGCGACAGATCAATGAACTGGTCCCCGAAACCGGCACCATTGTCTACACCCGCCAGCATGATCCGTTAGGACTTGGACATGCCATCTGGTGCGCCAGGGATATTGTGGGGGACGAGCCCTTTGCCGTGCTTCTGGCCGACGATATGATCCAAACTCCGAATAAGCCTGTACTTTCTGAAATGGTAGAAAAATTTGAACGGTTCCGCGCCTCCATTGCCGCTGTCATGGAAGTGGAAAAGGATCAGACGGATAAATACGGCATTCTGGATGCAAGCCCTCTGGAAGAAGATATGGTAAAAATCAATGACATGGTGGAAAAACCAAAACCCGAAGAGGCGCCGTCCAACCTGGCCATTGTGGGCCGGTACATCCTTACCCCCAAAATCTGGAAGTATCTTGGAAAGAAACAAACCGGTGCCGGCGGCGAAATCCAGCTCACTGACGCCATGAAGGGACTTTTAACCGAACAGCCGATCTTTGGATATAAATTCAAGGGTACCCGGTTTGACTGCGGGGATAAGGTCGGATTTCAAATGGCCAATCTATCATTTTCCCTTAAACGTCCGGAAATGCGCGACAAATTACTTGATTTCATAAAGACGATCAAGACTGAGGCGTAAAAGAAAACTCGTGTTTGGACGAAACGTTGCCCAGATGCAAATTTTTCTGCAACGCCGCAGGTGGGTGACTTTTCGTTCAAACACTAGCTGCTTTTATACCGTGAATACAAGGACATCACCTTTTGTACATAGGTCTGGGTCTCTTCATAAGGCGGTATATTTTTGTATTTGTCCACAGCCGAAGGGCCGGCGTTATAGGCAGCAAGCGCCAGGGCAAGCTTTTCATTATACCGATTGAGCATCCGCTTCAAATAACGGGTGCCGCCCATGATGTTCTGGGACGGATCAAAGGGGTTTGAAATATTCAGGGAGATATCGTTCTGGGGCATGATCTGCATAAGCCCCCGCGCCCCTTTGCTGGACACGGCCTTAGGATTAAAACTGGACTCCGCATGGATTACGGCTTTGATCAAAGCATGGTCCACACCAAAGGCCCTGGCGGCTTTGAGAATAATAGTGTCGTAGACATCAGGCCCCGCCCTGAATCTTCTTGTCCGGGCCTGTACCCTGTCCCCCCTCTTTTCCTTGAGATAAAGGATATAGCCTTCGGCCGTAGGCGTATTGGTAAAATGCACCACCCCATCGGCGTCAATATACCGGTATATATCCCCCAGGGCTGTGCAGGGGCAGATCATGCACAGACATATAAACAGAAAAAATGCCGCCCACCAACGCGAAATAGTTACCTTTCTATTTTTTTTTACCCTTTTCAACCCGATCCCTGTACGCTTTTAATGCAAGTTTCTCCGGAAACTTAGGGTTAGCCACGTATCGACCGGTATTTTCAAGAAATGTATTTACCAGATTTTCCAGCACGGCATCCTTTTCATGATCCATGATCATGTTGCGTTCCAGCCGGTAACGATATTCAATGGGAGACCCTAATGTATTCAAAATATCATTAAATTTACTATCAGACAACGGTTCAGATGCGAACAATGATGCTTCCACAGGAATTTTCATTGTCGCGGTCATGATCACTACCCAGGCATCTGCCCCGATTTTTCTTGAATCGTCAAAAATTTCAAGGCAGTGGCCATGGTCACATTCCATTTTTTTATAAGGTTTACGTTCCATTTTTAAATTTCTAATTTGTGTTTGAACGAAAAGTCACCCACCTGCGGCGTTACAGAAAAATTTGCAATCCTCACATACGTTAGTATGCTCCGGTTGCAAATTTTTCTGTGCCTTGCATCTGGGCAACTTTTCGTCCAAACTCGGGTTTCCGTTCAGGCACTAATTTGTGCTGGATTATTAACGTTTTGGGCAGGATTTAAAATAATTCCAGCTGAATATCCCTGGTTTTCTGTTTTTTAACCTGCTTTTTTCCCTTTTCATACCGGGCCAGTTTCTTTTCAATATCATCAATAAAACAAGACCGGATTTTTTGCTGCTCCCGGCCGAATATGCGTCTTTTTCGTGCATATGTCAAATAGAGCATCTCCTTTGCCCGGGTCATGCCCACATAAAAAAGGCGGCGTTCTTCATCCGGGTCTTCCACGGTTTTACCGTCCCTTGCAAAGGGGATCGTGCCGTTTTCGCATCCTGTAAGAAAGACCACTGGAAACTCAAGCCCTTTGGCCGCATGCATGGTCATCAAAGAGACCTTTTCAACTGTTTTGTCCAAAAAATCAGGGTCCTGATCCAGCCTTAGGGCATCCAGAAGATCACAAGGAGACGGGTACCGGTCTGCCAATACATTGAGCCGCTGCCATGCCGCTGCCAGTTTTTCATCTGTTTGGCCCAGGGCCTTGATATCCAGCCAGTCACCCAAGGTATCAAGAAGCGCTGACGTGTTCATGGGAACTGTAAGCGTCTCAACTCTGGGTAAAAATTGTACAAACTGCTGTCGCTCTGCGTCACTGCTCCGGTTAAGGGAAATCCGCATCAGCGCCAACAGGTCTTTTATGCCTGCCATGTCGGCCCAATGCTCCCGGTCTGCGGTCTGAAATGGAATACCGGCCTTCTCAAAGGCCCGGGTAAAGGCCAGGGCTTGCTGCCGGGTGCGGTAGAGAACGGCAAAATCGGAAAAGGCATATTCCCTGTCCGTCCCGGAATCCGGACCTGTGCCCTTGTCCATGGACAGAAAAGAAAGCCCCCCCACCCCTTTTTCAATAACCTTTCCCACGGCAACCGCCTCGGCGCTTTCGCTCGCCGTTTCATTGATCGAAATCTTTTGTTTGCCGTCAAGGCTTGCATAAATTTTACGAGCCTCATTTTCCACTTCATCACCGGTACAAATCACTTGAAAAGAGGCGTCCAGGATGGTCTGGGTGGATCGGTAATTTTGGCGCAGGCGGATCTGTTCGCACTCGGGGAAATCAAGTTCAAAGCGATTAAAAAACCGGCTGTCCGAGCCTCTGAACCCGTAGATAGACTGATCGGGGTCACCGATCACAAATATGTGACTGTTTTGTGCAATAAGCCTCACCAGCCGGTACTGACCCAGGTTCAGGTCCTGGTACTCATCCACAAAAATATATTTATACTGATGACGAATTTGTTCAAGCAGGACCTCATCCCTGGAAAAAAGCCTGAAACAGATGAAAATCAAATCTTCAAAATCTGCCAGGCCGCGTTCCTGAAGTATCCGGTCATAGGCTTTGTACACATCAGGCCAGACCGGATCGAAATCTTCGATAGGGTTATTTTCAGTGTCCTCTTGAGTTTCATCACCAGGTTCCTTCAATTGCTGCTTTTGCCGGCTGATCCAGGCATCCAGTTTTGACACTGTTTTCTTGGGCACCTTTTTCTCACCCGTCACGTCTTTGACAGCCTGCGCCAGCATCTCCAGGCGCAGGTCGTCTTCCATGAGCCCCCGCTTAAAATTTGAATAACGCCTAAGCATTTGAAGGCAAAATCCGTGAAATGTGGCAGCCGTAACAAGCTGCCCGCCCTGGGGAATAAAGGATTCAATCCGGTCGGCAAGTTCGCCGGCCGCCTTATTTGTAAAGGTCAACGCCAGGATATTTTCAGGGGCCGCCTTATTTTCCCGAAGCAGCCAGGCGATTCTGGCCGTAAGGGTACGGGTTTTTCCCGTGCCCGGCCCTGCCTGGATCACCACGGCCTTTGATTGGGATTTAACCGCCCTGTCCTGCTCCGGGTTCAACCCGTCCAAAATATGTCCGGGTGCCACGGATACCGGAGGGACTTTTTTTTCAGGTGAAGGCAATACCGCATCTTTGTTTTGGGGCTTTTTACGGATATGCGGGGTACCGGGCGTTTTTTTTGTTTTTTTTCGGGGCAAAGGACTACCAAACAGGCTTTTTTCGCCCTGGATATGCTCTTTTTCCTCCCGGGTAAAAATATTGACCTTTCCATACTCACCGTCATACCCGGGGTCAATGTGAATATCCCCGTCTCTCATCTTTTGTATGGCCTGGGCCAGTAAGGGTACGCCGGCACGTTCGATGATTTCAGGCGAAAGTTGTGTGAGTATGTCAAGTTCCGGTCCCAGGGCATTAACCGCCTTATCATAATGGGTTTTCACCTTTTTGGTATTGGGACCCACCCCCAAAATCTGGGATAACATATCAGCCAGGGGCACCACATAGGAATGGGGATGCCGGTTTTCAGGCTTAAACCCCTCGGGCCTGTCGGCAAGTTCCTGAACCCGGTAAAGCACGCCCAGGGTCAGGGGTTTCCCGCATTCAGGGCAAATCCCGCCCAAAGCGGCGGTCTCATCGGGATTGAGGCACACCCCGCATTTGCGATGGCCGTCATAGTGATATTTTCCCTGGTGAGGATACATATCCAGGGTGCCTTTGTAGGCGGCAAGATCATGGGTTTCAAGGGCACGTCGCACCGCATCAAAGGCCAGGTCCGTATCAAACACCGACGCGTTGCGGCCCAAAAATCCCGGGGAATGGGCATCGGAATTGGATACCAGCCGGACCCTATCCAGATCTGTCACCCGCCAGTTCATGGGCGGATCGGATGACAGGCCGGTCTCACAGGCAAAGATATGGGAACTTAAATCACCAAAGCACTCTTCAATGGTATCAAACCCGGACTTAGACCCAAACATGGAAAACCACGGCGTCCAGATATGGGCCGGGATAAAAAAGCCCTGGTCGGATGTCTCCAGCATGATCTCCAGCAGATCCCTTGCATCCAGCCCCAGAATGGGCCGGCCGTCGGATTTAATGTTGCCGATGGCATCCAGGCGGGCATTGAACTTTTTTACCGTATCCAGATCCGGCATATAGATCAGGTTATGGTTTTTACGGACCCTTGCATCCTTTTTATATATATTGGAAATCTCAGACTGAAGAATAAAACGCACAGGCCCTTTGCACGACGCCGGCACGTCGGCGTCAATCTGTCTTGCAATCTCATCTTTCAATGCAAACAGCCCGGGTTCGGCAGGCTCAAGCTTGGTTTCTATCTCCTGAATCCAGGCAGGATGGGTAAAATCCCCTGTGCCCACCAGGGTAATGCCTTTGACCTGGGCCGTGTGGTAGATATGCTCCAGGTCCAGATTTTTAGCTGTGGCCCGGGAATATTTTGAATGGATATGCAGATCTGCTATAAATTTCATGGAACCTGTCCGTAGATAATTATTTAATGGCTATTATGTACATGATTTGCCCTTAATTTAAAACCTGAATTCTGATAAGTATCAGACGATACAGGCAAACCACCCAATCCAACTGGAGGCCAATTATGGACAACACGACAAAAGAACAGATCAAAGCCTGGACGCCTTTGGGACGCCCAACCCTAAGCATAGCAAACACAGAACATCCCGAGCAAAAACAATTCGAGGGGTTTGCCCGCCAATGGCAGGAGATATCGAATTCCATCTCCTGGATAAAAGGCAGTCAACCTGCGGACCTGCCGGGCTTTTTTCTGAAAAACAACATTATATATTCCGCCCTGCCCCTCGAACGTGAACTGTCACCTTTTTTAAACGGCCTGGACTCCCTTGACAAACCAAATCCGGGCGCCGGCATCCAAAAAACGTTGGACACGATCGACGTACCCTGCCGGCTGACCCTGTATATTGCCCTGCAATGCCCCCACTGCCCGGGGATGGTTGAACGGCTCATCCCCCTTGCCGCCGCCTGTGAAAACATTCACCTTCACATCATTGACGGTTCCCTGTTTCCTGAAAAAGCCCAGGAAGACAAGGTGATGTCCGCCCCCTGCCTGATTCTGGATGATGATGCCCGATGGACCGGAGATGTAACCGAAGAAGAAATTTTGGACATGATCGTCAATAAGGAGAGCATGAACCTGGATACAAAGGCCTTGAAAACCATATTAGAGGATGGCCGGGCAGAATGGATCACCGAGCAGATGCTCGCGTCCAACCGGTTGTTCAAAGGATTTGCCGGACTGCTTCTTCACGAAACCTGGTCTGTGCGTTTAGGTGCCATGGTGGTGGTGGAAGCCCTTGCCGAGAAGGCACCGGCCCTGTGTGCCGAGCTGGAAAAGATTTTAACTGAGGCATTCAGCACCAAAGATGTTCCGGTCCAGGGTGACATTTTATACGCCTTGGGAGAAATCGGTACCCCTGATACCCGGGACTGGATCACTGCCCATCAGGATGCCCTGTCCCACGAAGATCTTAAGGATGCGGCAGAGGATGCAATTGAATCGATTCAAGACAGGTTTGATCTCTAAACAATAACGTTAGGGAATCATCATGAAAATTGCCATCACCGCCCTTGGAAAAGACCTTGATGCCCAGGTGAGCGACAAACCGGGCACAGCGTCACACCTGCTGGTGATCGACACATTGTCTAAAGAGCTGCAATGCTTTGAGGGGCCGGGGAAATTTCGCCCTGGGTCAGGTCTGCAGCTCGTCACCATGGCCATCAACGAAAAATGCGACGCCTTTCTGGCGGGTTGGTTAAGCCCGATCAGCCAACGGCAGCTTGAGGCCCGGGGTATCACGGTGGTGACGGGCATGACCGGCAAGGTGGCACAGGCCCTTGAAAAATTTGAACAGAAACATGCTGCAGACTCGACAGTTCTCCCAAAAGAATCCGTCGGCGCATCCCTTTTGTCAAATACCCAGGCGTTAACCCAAGCCTGCCGCCAGGCCCTCACCCAAATCGGCAGCATGCTTCCGACGATCGCGGGTGTCGTCTTTCTGATTGGCTTGCTGACTGCGTTTATTCCCCAGCGCCTCCTGTCTGATTTTTTCTTTGGCGGCACACTTCAGGGTATTTTTAAAGGTGCATTGGTTGGAAGCCTTTTTACCGGAAATCCCGCCAACAGCTATATCATTGGAAAAGAACTTCTTGACCAGGGCATTGGCATCGGCCCGGTCATCGCCCTGATATGCGCCTGGGTAACGGTTGGGATTGTGCAACTGCCGGCAGAAAGCGCAGCCCTTGGCAAACGTTTTGCGATTGCCCGAAATTTTTTATGCTTCATTCTATCCATGGTGATCGCACTGATTATGGTGGGGTTCATGTAACTCGATGATCAAGCGTAAGGATAACACATGGCAGAATCAAACAGCCCAACAAAAAAAATTTTGAAATTTCTGTACTCTTTAAAAGGATTGTTTATCCTTTTGGTGGTCGCTCTCTATCTTGTGCTCTGGTGGATAGTGCCTGAAAAAACAGCGGTGGCGTTTCAAACCAGCATTGATTTTTTTTGCCGCCTGCTCCTGCCGTTCTTTCTGGTATTCTGTTTTATGGTCGCGTTAAATCTTTTCCTAACCCCGCCCCAGTTTGAAAAAGTTACGCAAAAGGGTTCCGGAGTGAAGCAAACTCTTTTTGCCGCCATTGCCGGCATCTTGTCAACAGGGCCTATATTTGCCTGGTATCCGATTCTCAAAGACTTGCGTGACCGGGGTGCTGCACCCTCGCTGATGGCCGTTTTTCTCGTCAACCGGGCCGTCAAACCCGCCCTTCTTCCGATGATGATCTCCCTGTTCGGCTGGTCCTTTGTCCTGCTTTTCACACTTTTGACCGTGGCGGCATCCTTCTGCGTCGGTTTCTGCATAAACCGCCTGTTCCCTTAAAACATCTTGCACTTACGCGCCGTCACCGTTGGCAGCACTCGGTTCTTGTGGGTGTGGTTATTTCCAGAAAAGGTAACAGGTCGGAAAATGAGTCAAATATAATATCCGGTTGCGATGAGGTGATTTCTTCCCGGCTCCCATAGCCATATGTGACAGCTGCCGTCATGATGCCGTTTTTCTGACCCCCAGCGATGTCATACACCCTGTCTCCGACAATGACGGTTTTTCCTGGATCAAGGTTCTCGGTTTTGAGAATATGGGCGATCAACTCACCTTTATCAGTCAGGGAACCATTCAGATTACTGCCATAAGCTTTATTGAAATATTTGGAGAGGTCAAAATGATCCAGTATCTGTTTTGCATATATTTCAGGTTTTGAAGTGGCAAGAAAAATCCTGAACCCCGATTTTTTAATCATATTAAGGGAGTTATGAACGTCCGGATAGACTCTATTTTCATACAGCCCTTTAACTGCAAACCGTTTTCGGTAAGTGGTATAAGCATGTTTAATCTTATCTTTATCGGTGGTTTCCAATATTTTGGAAAAAGAATCTCTGAGTGGCGGGCCGATACACCAGGTAAGCTGATCTGCATGAGGTTTCTCCACGTCGAATTCTTCAAGAGCGAATTGTATGCAACGGGTTATCCCTTCTTTAGGGTCTGTCAAGGTTCCATCCAAATCAAAAAAGATATTTTCAATCATTGTTGCCTGCTTTATTTGTCTTATTTGTCCATGGGTTTTCAATACCCTATAAAAACCCTCAACGATGGGGTCTATTCTTCAAACACCGGAATCCGATTCAGTGTCTCCAGCACCTCACCTTCAAGCTTGAGCGCTTTTCCTTTAGAGTCAGACAAAACAAAAATGATATCGGCATCCACACTAACCAGCCCGGTTGTCAGGTTGAGAACCTGCTGACGGACCACGGCGCTTTTATTTCCGATGTTTGCCATTCCCGACCGGATGCGGATCAGATCGTTAACCCTGGCCTGGCTTTTATATGAGATATTGATGTTGACCACAAAAAATAAAAAGCCCTTTTTCATAAACGACTCAAGGTCCATGTGGTTTTCAAGAAGCTGCCACCTGGCTTCTTCAAGGAATTCAAGATACCGGGCATTATTTACATGCTGATACAGGTCTGTATGGTATCCTCTGATCTTAATTTCAGTCTCCATTTCAGTTCCTTTTTGAATTATCTTCCGTCACGCAGGGCTTGGAGTTTTGGGGCTTGATTCTAATATAGGCCATTTTTCGTAGGGGCAATCCCTCTGTGGTTGCCCTCGTTAGGGCAGGCACGGTGGCCTGCCCCTACAGTGCGGCCGACGTTGGAACCAATCTCCACTTTTTCCAAAGCAGTTATCTTGACTCTATGATTTTTCCCTTGTCCATCCCGGGATTTATGGTAACATAATTTTAACACTTCACCCGGATCAGTCAACGAGCAAAGAAAGACATGACGGGATTTAACACCTATACAAAGCTGTTTCAAAGCATTACCAATGTTATAAAAGGCCAGGACAACACCATTACCCTGTTGCTCTCAGGCTTTGCCGCAGGCGGGCATATCCTGCTTGAGGATGCGCCCGGTAACGGCAAAACCACCCTGGCCAAGGCCCTGGCGTTTTCTGCAGACGCAGATTTCAAAAGAATCCAGTTCACACCGGACCTTTTGCCCTCGGATGTATGCGGCGTCTCCATCTTTGATCCGTCAACACAGGCGTTCAGGCTTCATAAAGGCCCGGTCTTTACCAATATTCTATTGGCCGATGAAATCAACCGGGCATCGCCAAGAACCCAGTCCGCCCTGCTTGAAGCCATGGCAGAGTCCCAGGTCAGCATTGACGGAAAAATTTTAAAGCTGGACGATTTCTTTTTTGTCATTGCCACCCAGAACCCTGTGGAGTCCAGGGGCACCTATCCGTTGCCCGAGGCCCAGATGGACCGCTTTGCCCTGAAACTGTCCATGGGCTATGTGGGCCCCCAGGACGAGGTGGCCATCCTGACAAACCAGGAGAAAAAAGAGCCGGTTAATGCGGTCAATCCCTGTGTTACAACATCGGAAATCCTGGCCATGAAAGAGGCTGTGGACCATGTGTTTATCAGCGAAGAGCTTAAATATTATATTGTAAATCTTGTGGGGCAGACCAGGGCCCATAAGGGCATCACCCTGGGCGCCGGGCACAGAGCCTCCATCACCCTGATGAAGACAGCCAAAGCCTATGCCCTTTTTTCAGGCAGTGATTTTGTCACGCCCGAACATATCCAGGAACTGGCCATACCGGTGATGGCCCACCGCCTGGTCCTGAACCCGGAATTTAGTTTCGCCGGCAACTCAAGCGCCGGCACCATTCACGACATTGTCAGATCCACCAAAGCGCCGGGGTAAGGGGTGGAAAAGGCATCAACAAAATTTCTTTACCGCGTTTATACCCAATTTGCCAGGTATGGTTTCTGGAAAGAAAACAAATTTTCCATGGCCGGAAATTTTTTGATCTATGCCTTGATTCTAACCGCCTGCCTTGGCCTGGATAGCTTCAGAAGCATGGTTTACCAGCTCTTCTCGTTATTGCTCTCTTTATTTGCAATTTCCGCCATCCTATCCTTTAAATCCCCCAAAGGCCTTTTGGCAAAGCGGATTCTGCCGGAATTCGCCACCGCAGGCACCCCTGTCAGCTACACCATCCTTGTTGAAAACAGGGCCGGCCAACCTAAAAAGGGCTTTGAAATCCGGGAACGTTTCAGCAACGCGATTCCCTCCCTGCAGACGTTTGCGAACGCTACCAGGAACCCCATGAGCACTTGCGAAATGCCTGGGACAGAAAACTCAAAATGAAGCGCTGGCAATGGCTGATTCGCCAAAAAGAGAATGCGGTTGTAACACGCCGACCGGTGCCGACCGTCCCCCCGGAAAGCCGGGTTGCCATCCGGACGGAACTGACGCCTTTAAATCGGGGGTACGTTTATTTAAAAGGATTCACATTTTTTAAAAAAGAACCCCTTGGTTTCATGCGCGCCTTTTATCATACGACCAACGAAGCACGGCTTTTAGTTCTGCCCAGGCGCTATCATGTCCCGGAGCTGGACCTGCCCGGGTCCAGAAAACACCATACAGGCGGCATTGCCCTGACATCAAAGGTAGGCAACTCCGATGAATTCATCTCTCTAAGGGAGTACAGACCCGGTGATCCCATGCGCTTGATCCATTGGAAAAGCTTTGCCAAAACCGGAAAACTCATTATCCGGGAAAACCGGGACGAATATTTTGTCAGACATGCTCTTATCCTGGATACCCATGCGCCGGAAGGCGCAACCCAGGGGTTTGAGACAGCCGTAAGTTTAGCCGCCTCCTATGTGTCAAACCTGGGCACGGGCGAATCTTTGCTGGATCTTTTCTTTGCCGGCAACCAGGTCTATCATTATGCTTCAGGCAGGGGGCTTTTGGGCAACACAAAATTTTTAGAAATCCTTGCATTGATTCAACCCACAAAAGACAACTCCTTTGCACCGGTATCCCGGGCCCTGCTCAAGTACAGAAAACGTTTAAGCGGCTGCATTTTAATACTCAACTGCCTTGACAATGAACGCTTAGACTTTCTCAATAATTTGAAGGCAAACGGCATCACCACAACCGCCTTTCTTGTGGCCGACGCAAATACTGAACATCCCAGAGCTCCTGTTCACCTGGTTGATCCCAATAATATTGAAGCGAGTTTAAACAAGGCAGGACAGATCCCATGAAAACCATCCCCCTTACCATGGCTGCGGCCCTTGTTTTCTGGGGGCACCAGACCGGGTATTTGATTCCGGCCTGTTTTATGGGCGTTGTTATCGAACTTGCCCGGTTCATAAAGGTACGATGGAATCCCTCTTTAGACCAGGTAAATAAAATCAGTGATACCTGTATGGTGTGTTTTGCCGCCACCGTTATTTATTTTGTTTCACTCGATATTGAAACAGCTTTAGTAAACATATTGCGCTACCTTCCTGTTTTCGCCTTTCCTTTGATTGTTGTTCAGGAATACAGTGCCGCAGGGAACATTGACGTTCGTTCCCTCTATCTGTTCAAAAAAAACATCATGGGGGAAACCAAAGCGGTCAGAATAAATTTAAGCCTTGGGTTTATCATCATTTGCCTGACCTCTGTGGCTGCCGTAAACAACCGCCTCTTCCCCTATTACCCCGTTGCCCTTGGCATCATTGTCGTTGTGCTCTTTTTCCAGCGAACCAGGGGGGCGGATATCCGGATATGGGTTGCGGCTGTCATTGTTGCTGCATTCATGGGATTTTTCCTGCAGGCAGGCTATCATCATGCCCAAAGGGCCATGACCCGGCGGGCCTGGAGCAGGATACTTGACCACAGAGCCGATCCGCTCAGGGGAACAACGGCCCTGGGACGAATTGGCCGGCTTAAGCTTTCCAACAGAATTGTTTTCAGAGTAATCCCCCCTGAAAAGGATGATGGCGGCACCTATCTTTTAAAGGAAGCCGCTTATATTTTCCTATCCGGCAACATGTGGACCGCCGGAAAACAAAACAAATTCAAACCTGTACCACAATCAACGGCCGGTAATTTTATTACCGGCCTGCAACCCGTTTCAGACCATCGGGAACCTGGAGAACAACAGACAGCTAAATCCGATCCGTCCAGGTCGAAGCTGACCATCCTGACCCGGATGAAAAAACCCAAAGGGGTTTTAAAAGTCCCTGAAAACGCCGTTGAGGTCAACTGCAGCGCTATTTCCGATGTCAACACAAACGGACTGGGAACTTTTGTGGTTGATGACGCCCCGGGCTTTATGATCTATGATGCCTGGTATGGCGATCCCGGCACCGGAATCCAGCCACCAGGCAAACTTGACCTGCTCATCCCGGATCGGGAAAAGGCGTTGTTCCAAAACCTGGCTGATAAGCTCGGGCTTGGGCCGGACAGACCGGTTCAAAAGGTTCTGCCGGAAATCAAAACATATTTCTTTGCAAATTTCAGTTACACCCTTGATCTTGAAATCGGTGATAAAACATCCCCTATCACGGAATTTATGACCAAAACCAAAACAGGGCACTGCGAATATTTTGCTACGGCCACGGTATTGCTCCTTCGTGCCGCCGGCATTCCCGCCAGGTATGTATCCGGGTATATGGCCTTTGAGAAAAGCGTTATGGGAGACAAAATCGTTGTGCGCAGAAAACATGCCCACGCCTGGACCGAAGTTTTTGTCAACGGCAGATGGATTTTTTTTGACACAACCCCGCCCTCCTGGACAGCGGAAGAAGAGAGCCATTTCATCAAAACCGCGATTCCCGACCTGTTTTCGCTTATGGAATACGGATTCGCCTTGCTTCGCTGGGGCAACCCGGAAACCAAAAAGAAACTGCTGTGGCTTCTGGTGCCCCTTGGGATACTGATGATCAGGCGGTTGCTCAGGAAAGATAAAAAAAAGGAAAAAAAGAGCAACCGCCATGAACAAAACCACGGTCCGTCAGGCCCTGTGACGAATAACCCTGACTTCTATCTTCGAAGACTTAAAGAAAAACTTGTCCAGTCCGGGTTTGCCCCTAAAACCCATGAAACCTATGAACAATTTTTCATTCGAATCAGGAAAAAAGCGTTTTCCCGGCAGGACCTCCCATCCCTTATGACCGTTATCCGGATTCACAAACAGCTTCGTTTTGGCCCCGGGCCCATTTCCGGCGAGGATCTGGCGCTTTTGAAAAACCAAACCGACCGGCTGATTCAAAAGCTGTCCGCTCCCGGCACCGGTGCAGCAGAACAATCGCGTGTGAAAAATATGAATAGTCTCAAAGATAAATCTTGATTAATTACTTTTCAGCCAAAGGAGAATCCCATGGAAAATTTCATTTGGAACCCAGGTACGCTTCTTGAGACATCCGGCTACTACTGGCGAACCTGCACACTCCACGCAGCAGTCAAGCTCGATATTTTCACGGTCATCGGGACCGGAGGGAAAACCGCCCGGCAGGTCAGTGATGCACTCAACGCCGACCTTCGGGGGCTTACCATGCTTCTGAATGCCCTGAGCGCCCTGCAACTGCTGAAAAAGGACGGTGACATCTATGTAAACACAGAACCTGCTGACATGTTCCTTTCAAAATCTTCCGACACATACATCGGATTCATGATCATGCATCATTATCATCTCCTGGACTCCTGGCACCACATGGCTGAAGGCATCCTGTCGGGCAAACCGACACGGGAGCGTTCTTCATTTTCCGATGAAGAACGACGGGAAAGCTTTTTAATGGGGATGTTCAACATCGGTATGGCCACGGCACCGAAGGTGGCAAAAGAGATAAATTTGACCGGATGCACCCGGTTGCTCGACATGGGTGGCGGGCCCGGCACCTTTGCAATTCATTTCTGCATGGCAAATCCGGATCTTGAGGCTGTCGTGTTCGATCTTGAAACCACCCGGCCGTTCGCTGAAAAGACCATTGCCCGATTCAACCTTGAAGACCGGATTAAATTTTTTCCCGGTGATTTTACCACAGATACACCGCAGGACGGCGAACCGTTTGATGCTGCCTGGCTCTCCCATGTACTCCACGGCGAGGGACCGGACCAGGCCAAAAAAGTCATTGCGCACGCAATTAAGGCCCTAAAACCCGGCAGCCGTATTTTCATCCACGAATTTATCCTGGATGACACCTTTGACGGGCCGCTCTTTCCAGCACTTTTCTCACTGAACATGTTCCTGGGGACACCCCAGGGCCAGTCCTACAGCCGGCAGCAACTTTCGGACATGCTCACCGCATTCGGCTGCACAGATATCACACGGCATCCATTTGTCGGTCCGACCCAGTCCGGTATATTAAGTGCAAAAACCTCAGAGAGATGCTGTTTTCAAGAATCTGAAAAATAAAAAGAAAGTGGAGACTAACAGACGTATTATTGAAGTAAACGCCCGTTAATATTGCCTGCAATCCGTTGGACCTGTGAGCGACTGAAGATATTACGCTATAATCCTAAAAGTAGACGAGGGCTTTTGGGCACGCGTTTTCCTGGAAGGCTCTTTACAATTTCCAACGTCCTGGATTTTCGGATTGAGTTTAAAATCGGTATGAAATTCATACCCACAACTCGGGCAACGCATGAGCATCCCCCCGATATGCGCAGGGATACGAAGCGGCTTATGACATCCTTCACAATTTTTGATGACGTAATTTTCCATAGGTAGTGTATCGGCAGGGGAGTTGTAACTATTAAACAAAAAATCGCCACAATATGAAAACAGGCATTAATTTACCCGAAAACCTCTTTTGCCCAACAATGAATTCCTATCACGAAACAGGATTATGGTCATTTAAAGTCTTTTCTTGACAGGCACCGGACCCACAGGGATAGTCTGGGGTTCTCATCAACCTAGAAACCAAAGCTTTTCCTGAAGGTAGTCTTCACCTCAAACCCCTCGGTTTGATTTGCCCAATTTTATATTTCAGGTCACCAATAACAAAAGTAGTCAACGCCTTTACTGGTAAGGGTTGGACCCCACATAAATAGACATATTGTGGGGTTTTTGATTCCTCAAAATTTCTAACGTGGAGGTAACCGGCGAGCCTCAGCGAGTCCGTGTTAACCATTTTTTTTAAAATCAGTTTGGTTTATAGGGTATCACCTGTGCAATATTAATTTTATTCTCTTTCATAGTATGGATCACCCAATTTGAGCACTTCTATAAACGGTTTCATATAGGTATCAATCAAGGTATTAATTGAGTTGTCAACTTGATTGATTGATTTTAGAAGAGGAAATGTTTCATCAGAATTTTCAAAACACTCAGTGAGACTACTACCGGGATAAGCTTTTAAAATATTAGGCGCTTGTTCTTTGAAGAATTGACAAAATTTTTTTTTATAACTATTAAAATCAATTATTTTTAATAACTCCATGGCATATCTTTCGCATAATTCTATGTCAGCCTGAGGAGTAATACGGATATGATTAATTAATAGAGACAGTGTTAATAAACAGCTTCTTGTAACCGCTATATTCTCATACTTCTCAACCTCTTTCGACATTTCTTCCAGAGCCTTCAAAAAGCTTAGTCTTAAAAATGTTTTTGCCAATAGTTTCAAACCGTTATTTGTACTAGAAGCCTTGTGAAATCTGTAGTAGTTTGTACAGCATGTGCCACTAATTATCATATATGTTGCGCCTATCTCTTTCATGATGAGAGATGGTTCTTTGTGTAGCCGTCTCAGTTGATTTCTAAGGAATTTTTCCTGTATAGATTCAACACCTTTTGTAAGGAAATAATCTAATGTTTTCCAAATTCCTCCAAGAAAAGCGACAGCAGTAACTTTTTTTACAGCTAGGACTGTGGCTTTTTCAAAAACGCTACTCTTTACCTCTACAATGCTATCATTGGGGCTAATATTTACTTTCGAGGAGAAAAATAGCTTCAGGGAATCTTCACAGTAGACAATTTGTGATGGATTATAATTTTCAAAATCCTTTGTGTCAGGGTGTGGTATTTTAAGCATAATTAAAGGCCTCTTTTCTTTTGAAAGGATATGTTTCACATTTACCAATTTCAATCATGGGTCTAATCCCATAAAGGTACCAAACTGGCCACAAAATTTTAACAAATCTCTCTGGTGTATTTTTTAGCATCTATCAATTCCGTTGTCCCTAAAACCGTTTAAGTGGGTCTGATAATGATTTCTGTTTTGGAACATTGTTTTGAAACAGAAAAATCCCTGCTTTTCTGCTGTTTTTATTCCATAAGCTGTCTGTTCTGAAAACGGCCGTTTTGAGAATACCAAGTTAAAAGCAGAAACCAGCTCCCCAAAATAGCAATGTGACAATACGGGGAAAATAGGGGGAAGGATATTGCTGTTTATAAATGAATATCAATCGTTTATGTTTCCCTCCGTGACCGGTTTGGTACCTTTATGGGATTAGACCCGTTCTTGCCGAAATCCGAAGAACTGGCAGATGAAGTCAACACCTTTTGGGGAAGGCGGCTTGGTGACACATAATAGACAAAGGGCTCTCCCAATTCCTATCTTCAAAAACGGGAAAAATCAGGAAAATAGGAGGTCAATTTAAATATAAGTCACTGCTTTTTGGTGCCGGGTCAAACCAAAGACTGCATACTATTAATTCTCACTTTTGGTTTTGAATTTTGTCTCAAACTCTTTAATTTTTGAAATGGACGGAGATTTAGAGCCTCTTTATTCTATTTCTGATTGACATCAGAAACAAAGCGATTTGAAAGGGACCAAGTATCCTAAAGACACAATCAATCATAGATTGACATAGACCATTTTCTACAAAAGGTCCAAATTTCTGTAAAGTCAGTATCTTCAGCGAATTAATAGAATAATTTATTATAGTTTTGTATGTGTCGATATTGATATCGCTAAAAAACCAGATATCTAAAACGGGTTTTTGGATAAAAATTGTTAAAAGAATGTGGAGTAAATAAAAATAGAAAAGAATCCTTAAAGCTCTTTTAGGATTGGTTCCATATTGACTCAACGAATTATAAAACGCTTCGACACTGAAAAAATGTTGTTTAAAGAAATTGCCTTTTTTTCTTCTGATTTCCATTTCTCCAATATAAAAATCCGATGCAAAAATAAAATCTTTATTATCCTCTAAAGCAGCTCTAACGTTTCTATACTGTGATTCTATGCGGGGAGTAATGTAGTTTGTATAAGTTTCATCTGTAGTTTGACTAGTGTGTATTTCATCTGCCAAACCATTCCGGCCTAATTTTTTTTGATACCAGGTGGTATCGTATAGATGAACGCCTCTTAAATCAGTTCCAACCAGAAGGACCTTTGCCATATCAACCCCAACAAATTTAACTCTATCTGGTCTTTGAAAATCAACATGTTGCATTCCTGTTTGTTTTTTAAAAAGTCTCCGAATTTTTGCGGTACTATTATTTTGTTCTTGGCCACCGATCATAAGCGTCACATCCCGCCCGCCGGAAAAGGTAGCTGAGTCATGAAAAATACAATCCTGAAAGCCTGTTTGCTCACCATTAAAACTGCCTCCAAACCACGTTTGCTTCCAGAAATTAGTGTTATTAAATTTCGCCGTAGCATCAAAAGTACAGTGAAGCCTTATTGGCTTTTCAAACGAAGCATTTTGACAACTAAAATTGGATAAAAATTTTGCGTTTATATAAATTTCTTTTTTAAACAAGCAATTATCAGCTGTAATTGATTTTTCGAATTTTCCTTGATGAATCTCAACTTTACCAAATTCGGAATAAGAAAAATCTATTTCATAGGTAATCTGCGGTTTGTCGATTTTTACATTCTCATTGAATTTGAAGCCAAGCCAGTCACCGTCTTTTTTTTCATGTAACTTAGCAAATTCCTCTTTGAAAATCTTATTGTAATTCAAAATAAGCGAGGGGTCAGGGAGATGAAAAATGCAGTATTCAAACTCACCGTATCGTTCTCTCTTGCACTTATAATCAGGACGGTCAGGGTTAGAATATGAGCAATTATTCATATTAAGGCCTTAACTTGGAAATAAAAAGTAAGATTTCATATAAAAATAATCCTATCAACGCTTGAAAGTCAAAATAATTCATTACAAATATAATATTTGAGTTAGAAAACAAATTGGTGATAGCAATTTGACCTATTTCCATTTATTAGATGGGTATTCTACCACGAAAATTAGACACGGGTGTTACCATTCAAATAGTGTAACGGGTATTTTCGTTGGAGACTGACGAAATACTGTAACGCTAATGCTAACCCAGAGACCTGGCTTTCAGCCAGGCTAAAAAGCGGGATAGGCGGGGTGTTTATTCAATTTTAGAGCGGGGTATGGCGGCGGGATAATGTCCCCAAAAGGCGTTACATTATTTTGTCAGAGGGGGCGTTACACTATTTGAATGTGAACACACGGGCTTAATGCTAAATTTTGGGCTTGGTTCTAACTTCGCCCATTTAGCCAAAGAAATGGAGAAAAATTGAAATTGAAAAAGCCCGAGACAATTTAAGCCCGATCTGATAGGAGAAAATAGGAAAGTGCGAATTATCTTATTTTTTAAATCAATACCAGATCGAGCTATGAAAAGACCATATAATGAATCGGGACATGTAACAAGCATAAACAGGAAATGGGAACGAGCCGAAATAGCAAAACTTGTGCAGGATTTTGAATCAAGGGGGCAGGCCGTTAGCCAGCGTGATTTTTCAAAAAATAATGGTATTGCTCGCTCAACACTTCGGTATTGGGCAGACCGAAAAAATAGTATTGATGCAGATCCAATTTTAATAGAATTTTTTGAAAGTCCAGTTGGCATAGCTTTTTTACACCGATTGATGACATCTGCCCATGTTTCGTTTACTAAAGCTGGAGCGGCCAGCATCCACAATGTCAGCGATTTTTTAATCAGATCCGGCCTATCACCGTTTGTTGCATCATCATATTCATCTCAGCGCAAGGTTTCCGCTCAGATAGATGATAAAATCATCCAATTCGGAAATATTGAGGACGAGAGGCTTGGTCAACAAATGCCTGCAAAAATAATCACGCTTTGCGAGGATGAGACCTTTCACCCTCAAATTTGTCTTGTTGCTATGGAACCTGTTTCAAACTTTATCCTTGTAGAAAGATATGCCCTCAATCGTGAGGCCAAAACCTGGAATGAGGCAATAGACAATGCGCTTTCCGGTTTTCCTGTTGAAGTCATCCAAGTTGCCAGTGATGAAGGCCGTAGTCTTATCAGTCACGCGCTTAAAGGTCTTAAGGTTCATCATTCACCGGATTGTTTCCACGTCATTTATGAAATCGGAAAAGGCACTTGCGGTGCTTTGATGTCAAAAATAAAAAAAGCAGAAAAAGAATACGAAAGAAAGGTCAAGCTGACTCATGACATTGAGCAAAAAAAAGAAAAATTCGACACTGCTGACAAACGCCCCCGGGGACGTAGACCACACTTTGAAAAAAGAATTGAGCAGGCTAAAGCCCAAGAACAATTTGCTCAAAAAAACTTGGATCAGGCCCGCTTAAATTATGAAACCGTACGCAGTGAAAAAGCTAAGATAGGAAAAATTTATCATCCATACAACCTCGAAACCGGCCAGAAGCAGGATTCAAAAACTGTCGACAGCCTTCTGATAGACTGTTTTGATAAAATTCATACTGCCACAGCCAATCTCTCGGATCGATGCAAAGAGCGTGTCAATAAAGCCCAACGAGTTGTGAATAGTATGGTTGCAACCATTGCCTTCTTTTTTCATATGGTCGATGTTTACCTTGATAATATGAACCTATCGGATCGCGACAAAAACCTGATGCACAACTATTTAATCCCAGGTCATTATTTGAAACTGGCGGCAAGGAGGCATAGGGATATTGACCGGAAAACGGAAATCCTCCAGAAGTCCCAAGACTTATTGTCGGTTGTTAACTGTACCGACGGATACTGCGATGTCATTTCAGATTGCAAAATAAAGGAGCTGGAAAAAGCCGCCAAGAGCTGCGCTCAACTTTTTCAAAGATCGAGTTCCTGTGTTGAGGGAAGAAATGCACAATTAGCACTCCGCCATCAAGGAATTCATCGTCTGAGTGATCGACATTTAAAAGCATCCACAATTATGCACAACTATTATATCAAAAGACGAGATGGAACCACGGCTGCTGAACGATTTTTTGAGGCTAAACCGAATGACCTCTTTGAATTTCTCTTGAATAATGTGGACTATCCGGCACGGCCACGAAACCAATTGAAATTAGTGGCTTAAGAATTAGTGGGCGAAGTTAGAACCAAGCCCTAAATTTTGATAACGTTTTTGATTTAAAAAGGAAAGCATTGTGTCTATTAAGTCCTGTCTTTTCAGCCTCTGAGGACTATAACGTGAATTAAACAGCCTGTAATTACTAAAAATCTGAATTTTCTTGAGGTGCGCAATAATGGTATTTATGCTCGCCCCGGCCTATTTCAAAATAGCATTCAATAGCAGAAGTATTGTGGAGGGGGCGGGGTGATCATTTCAAATTCTCACTGTGGGCTACATCAATATAGGAATCCCATAAATGCAGGGTTTAAAACTCAGGACTATTATTCAATAGTTCGGACAGTTTTTAGTCCCTGGAATCAAAGGATTCCAGCTATACAGCTATCTATTTGCAACTCAGCCTACACGTCGAGTTTTAAATAATTATTCGGCGTACCTCAAAACTTTGATAACAGGGCCTTTCGGACTTTCAAAAACTGTCCGAAGTATTGGTTGCCAGAGTTTAAAAAAAACATAACCCCCCAATAAATATTCCCAAAATACTTCCTACAAGGCCTAATGCAGTAGCATTGTATAAAATAGGACCAGTATCCTTGAAATCGTATGCTAAAAGAGAGTTCACGAAAAAAACACTTCCAATCAGGAAAATCATCAAAGGATCGGGTTGTAATTCGAAAATATTAAAAATAGTTTTTCCAAGCCATATAGACGCAAATCCTGCTATCGTTGTTTGAATAAGTATCCCTAATATACTTTCTTGCAATGCCTTAGGGAACAACATTATTGATATGAGTATTATCAAAATCGGATTGATAAAAACAGCAACAAAATAAGTTAAGACTATCTTCATTCCTTCATCCTGCTTTTTGGGTGCATTGCCCTAAACATCAAATCGTCTTCTGACCGTAGAAGAATAAACTTTTGAGAATTTATTAAATTTTGACATAGTGAGTCGGCCATCAACAAGATATGACACGTTTCAATTTTTTAATGAAATCATTATATTCGTAGCTGTCCAGACATCACATTCTTGACAACTCATCCTGCAATGCAGGCAGGCATTTATTGGACGTGCGCAGGTGTGCAATATAGGCCTTCCAATCTGAGGGTTTCTGCAACATCTCAGTATAAATCTGTTTCACTTTTTTTACATATGGTACTGCGGTCTGATAATTCTTACGCCCACGAGCTGCGATTAAACGATCAATGCGGTTCTTGTAGACTTTCAGGTATTCGGAAGCATAGTTTGGAAGCAGGAGCGATTCATACTTTTGCAGGAGGTCAACACTCCCCCTGACGATTTCAAACAACTTGTCAATTTCCTTTTTATAATTATAAATTTCCGCCAATATCGATGTTTCATAACTCCCATAATACGCACCATAATTCCATTTCTGGAATTTAAGTTTTTCCTGTTGCAGCGTGATGCCGTCCAGCAGATTTGTTATAATTTTTGGCATCCTTCACAAGTACTTTACACTTTCTGACGCAAGTTCCGTTTTCCGGGGGCTTCACCCAAAAAGTGTAAACTACTTTTATGGGAATATGAAGGATGCCTAATTTTTGATTCAAAGTTTTTCCAGTCTTCTTTATTCAAGGTCTTTTCAGCTGTCTTGTAAAAAAACAGATCAAGGTCATTTCTCATCAAACACAATTCCAGAAGCCGTTTTTGCTGTAAATAGTCATTTGTTCTGCTGTAGTATTCCCATAGACATTGATAGGCTCCATCATCCCTTAACATCCGTTGATCAAGTTCATTTTTGTCAATTTTTTGTTGTAGCAATTTCAAGATGTTGCCGTAATCGTTCTCTTCTTGATAATGCTTTTGTAATGCTTCATATAGTTCATTTTTTCGCCCCTTGCCTTTTTCGATGCCATCTAATATTACATCGAATCCTTTCGTGCGATCACCTTGGTCAAACCAATACTTTGCCAGTTTCCAATAATCCATTCCGTATTCAAGTTTGCTTTCCAGGACTTTTTTCTGGGTATCAGTGTCGCCTATTGCTGCATACAAACCGGCCAGCAGATCTTTATGGTATGAGCTTCCAGACCGTTTTAATCTTTCAATCATGATCTGGTAATCAGATTCCTCCCGGCACAGCGCTGAAGCAGTCTCATAAATAAGGTCCGTTATCCCGGAGTTTCCCGAAATATAATTCGACATAAGTCCATCAATAACATCTGATTTCAGATCATTCAGCGATTCATTATCCGTAAAAATATCCACTAATGTTTCAAATGTATCAATTACCAGATCTTCCAGGGGATCATCATATATGCCATATGCATTTAACTCCGCGAGGGCGGCATCTACTGCAGCCCAATAAACTTTTGCCTGCATTTCGGAAGATGCATCCTCGACGGATTGCAAAATAGTTGAAAGTTTTTTAGATATCGTTGATGTGGTGATCAACTGACTTCATAATCCCCATAATTTCCAGCAACCTGGGCGTCAATAGTATCGTTGGCCGAGTCATACTCCAACGACATAACCATACCTTCTTTATAATAGTCATTCCCGCGACCGAAAATCGTTGAACCGGTTAACTGTTTAATAGCTGCCTCTGTATAGTCCGTTAGTTTCATCTGCGTTCTCCAAAAATCATCAGTAGTCTCCAGTTAGGTTTTTGCATACATTCAAAAAACGTTGTTTTTGATATTTTTTATTAAAGATTGACAGCCTGATATAAAAATTGATTGATTTTATAATGGTTTGTTTGGTAAACGCCAAGGAATTTTGCTCCTCTATTTATGCTGCCTGCTATCTGTTCATGTCAAAGCGGATGTTTAAATTTTAGACGGGGTGTTGTCAAGTTTGCTGCAATATAGGAACTTATAAACATTGGTATTATTGTTAATATAAAACTCAAAATATGACTGATTTGATCCTCACAGAAAAATTTTCAGTGGCATCTGATTTCGCTAAGGCATTAGGAGTAAAAACCAAAAATGAGGGATACTTCAAAGGAAATGGCTTTATCATTACCTGGGCCGTTGGCCACCTTGTGACCCTCTGCGAGCCTGAAGACTATGACAAGGCCATGAAAAGGTGGCGTTTGGAGACCCTGCCACTGATCCCCCAATCCTTTGAATACAAGCCTATCAAGCAAAATTATAAGCAGTTTAAAATTATAAAAACCCTGTTACTCGATCAAAATTTGGAACGAATCATTATTGCAACCGATGCTGGACGTGAAGGAGAAGTTATTGCACGGACCATCCTGATGAAAGCCGGGTTCCTGGATAAGAACCGAATCTTGAGATTCTGGACCAGTCAGGCCTTAGTGCCGGAAGTTGTCAGGTCGACTATGGCCAATTTAAAGCCCATCACCGATTATGACCGGCTCTGGCGGGCAGGATATTACCGTCAGGTATCTGACTGGCTCATCGGCATAAACTGCACCCGGGTACTGACAGTCCGATTAAAGGATCTCTTTTCAGTGGGGCGAGTCCAAACAGCGGTACTGGCTCTGCTCGCTGACCGGAAAAAGGAGAGAGAACAGTTTACCCCTGAACCCTATTGGACGCTGAATGCCGCTTTTTTTAATGACAAAGGAGCGTGGACCGGATCCTGGTTCAGGGGAAAAGACACCCGGCTGACAAAGCAAGGGGATGCTCAGGCCCTTTATAAGCATCTGGCCCAGACCACAGAACCTGGAGAGGTGCTGACCGTAAAAAAAGAGGAGAAAACTGAACTTCCCCCGTTTCTCTTTTCCTTGACTGATCTCCAGCAGGAAGCCAATAGACGATTCGGATTTTCTGCAAAAAAGACCCTTAACCTGGCTCAGGCATTGTATCAGGATAAAAAGTGCCTCTCCTATCCAAGAACCGATTCAAGGGTGATGGGCACCCAGAATTTAAAGATGGTTAAAAATATAATTGAGACACTGGAAAAGACTTATCCGGAACTGTTTACAGGAATCAATCCCACACAGGTATCTCTGTCAAACAAAAGAGTGTTCAATGATGCAAAACTGACCGACCACCACGCACTGATTCCTTTTAAGCCGCTTCCTCCCAGGGCCAGTGCAGATGAGAAAAAGTTATTTGACCTGGTGATCCGGCGGTTTGCCGCTGCCTTTCATCCTCCATGTCGTTTTGAAAACACTCGTGTTGTAACCCGCCTCAACAGAGAAACGTTCCAGACGCTGGGAAAGGTCATCCTGTCAAAGGGCTGGCAGCAAGTCTTCCAGGTGAGAGCCAAAGATAAAAAAACGGTAGAACATTTACCACCTCTGGCACCAGGCGATAAAGCCTTGGTCAGGAAAATAGATCTCAATGAAAAAAAGACCATCCCCCCTCCCGACTATACAGATTCGCTGCTCCTAAAGGATATGACCAACCCAGGGCGATATGTCTCCGAAGAGGCGGTAAAAAAACTTTTCCGGGGAGATATCGGCATCGGCACCCAGTCTACCCGAGCCCAGATCATTGAAACCCTCATCACAAGGAATTATGTGGTCCGATCCGGCAAACAATTGGTGGCAACAGAAAAAGGGGGTTACCTGGTGGACTTACTCCGGAAGTGCCCTGTCTCTTCCGTGCTCACATCACCAGATGAGACGGCTCGATGGGAAATGAACCTGAACAATATTGCTTTAGGAAATCAAGATAACAGCCAATTCTTGACCAGGATTAAAACCTTTGTTTCCCAGTCCGTCAATGAGCTCAAATCAACCCCTTTTGATATGAAAAAGTTTAAAACCAAGACTATTGTTGCAGGCAACTGCCCTGACTGTAAAAGACCATCCTCAGAGCAAGAATTTAACAAAAAATCAGAAATGCCGGCAGACGTATCAACTTTGACCTGCCCGGTCTGCGCAGGCAGGATCATTGAAGGAAAAAAAGGGGTTGGATGCGCTAATTGGCGTCCTGAACAAGGGAGCTGCAGATTTGTGATCTGGAAGGAGATCTTGGGGAAAAAACTGACCATAAAAAATATAGAAACGCTTCTGGCAGGCAAAACCACAAGACCTTACGTGTTCAGAGACAGGAACGACAATAAATTCAAAGCAAAATTAAGAATGATAAAAGATCCGGAGTTCTTTATTGAAGTGCTGCCCATGGAAGGTGAAATAGTATCCCGCTTCAAGGTTTCCTGCACCAGGTAATTGGTCATCAAAATTTACAATGGAAAGGGGCTTCCGCACCTTGAAGTCAATGCTGTCGTTGGTCACAGCACGTTTCTCACTGAACATGTTCCTGGGGACACCGGAGGGCCAGTCTTACAGCCAGCAGCAACTTTCGGATATGCTCACCGCACTCGGCTGCACGGATATCACACGGCATCCAATTGTCGGTCCGACCCAGTCCGATATATTAATTGGAAAAACCGCAGACAGATGCTGTTTTCAAAAATATAGAGAATAAGAAGAAGGTGGGGGTTAATAGAAGAGCGTTTAATCGATTGTTGCCCACCAACACAGGCCCATGTGGGCTATTTCTCACAGGCAACAAATCGATTAAATGTGTGAACTGGAAGTTTATATTTGCCGAGAATCCGGCTATGGGGATTGTATGATTCTTCTTAGGACGATCTTATCATAATCTTAATCTTGGTATCATAAAAATTTGGATTTTATAACTCTTTGTCTGCTTCCAATAATCCATTTTCTTGGGTATTTTTACATGATAAAAAATTGTTGGCGCACTGGTCCGATGTCGCCTTCATAGCGATTCCATTCAGAGAACCAAATTTTAGACAAAAATCATGAAGAATCTATATACTGCTTCGGCAGTCCCTTGATAATTGTCATCCTCCCTTTTTTACAATTAGGGCAGCATAACAGGTCCCGGCCTGTTAATCTTTGCATCATTTCAAGATACGTTTCTTCTATCTTTTGAGGAAAAACAATGTCAGAGTCAATTAGCTGGCGGATCAGCTTGACAGCTCTTTTTTTATTCCGATGGGATAAAAAACCAAAATATCGTATCTTCATAAAATTTTCCGGGAGCACGTGGAGCAGGAACCTTCGAATGAATTCATGGGCCGGGACCTTCAATGTTTTGACCATGTTGTCGTCGGCCCTGTCTCGGTACTCAAAACTGACCTGATTGTTGTCTATGGATTTTATTCGGTTGTTTGATATAGCGACACGATGCGTATAGCGGCCAAGATACTCAAGTACCTGCTCAGGCCCGGCAAAGGGACGCTTGGCATAGACGATCCATTTGATCTTAAAAAGGGATCGGATAAAATCGATGAACTCTTCTTTGCTGCGGTATTTTGCAATTTTGTCGGGAAAAAACAGTTTATCATTCAAATAGGATTTCTCTAACAGTCCAAGATACCGTTTCTTAAACTCTTTCGAGAGAGACTGAACCCTGAACAAATATGACTTATTCGATGGTATCCATTGCTTTTTATCAAACGAAAGCGCGCCTCCGGCGACAAGGCAATGGATATGAAAATGAGCGGTAAGCTTTTGCGACCAGGTATGAAGGACACAGATGAATCCGAGTTGCCCTTTAATTTTCCATTGCGGATCACGGGCAAATGATTGCAATGTTTGGCTCACAGCCGTAAACAGGTTGTTCAACATGATTTTGGGGTTACGTAATATAATGGGATTTAATTCATGAGGAATGGTGAAGACCATATGAAAATAACCGCAGGGCAGCAGATCTGCCTTCCGGTCATTGAGCCATTTTTCTTTAACCATGGTTTGGCATTTTGGGCAATGCCTGTCTCTACAGGAATTATAAGCTATTCGTTCAAAACCGCATTGATCGCACTGCTCGATATGCCCTCCGAGTTGAGCGGTCCGACAAATTTCGATTTTGTGCATCACTTTTAATTCTTTGTATGACAGCATATTTTGCTCCCGATATGTTTTACCGTAGAGGCGAAAAATGTCAGCAATCTCATGTTTGTTTTTCATGTCATCCCTCCTCGTCATACAAGGTATCCAGAGGGCTTTTGAACTCTGTTGGTTTTTGTTGAATCAGGTGAAGATAGACAAGCGTTGTTTTTACAGAGGCATGGCCAAGGAGATTTTTAATGGTGTAAATATCTGTTCCTTGGGAAAGAAGGTGGGTGGCAAAACAGTGTCTTAAAACGTGGAGTCCATTACCTCTTTGTATACCGGCTTTTTTTTTGCCTTATAAAAAGCCTCCCGGGCAGCAGTATAACCAAGATGCCGGTCCTGGGTTTTACCGGGAAAAAGCCATTCTTTGGGTTTATACGCCAGCCAATACTTTCTGAGTTCACCAAGCAGATGTTTAGATAGAACCGCATAGCGATCCTTTCGGCCTTTGCCCTGCTCTATTCTGATCATCATCCTGGATGGATCACTTTCTATGTGGATGGGTTTGAGTTTTAAAACTTCCCCAGCCCTGAGTCCGGCACTGTAAACCGTTTTTAGCAGGACCTGGTGTTTAAGATTAGCCGCCGATTCCAACAATTGTTTTACCTCTTCCACGCTCAAAACATGTGGCAGTTTTTTAATCCTGGGGCGTGGCGGCAGTTTAAATTGTGTTTCTTCCCAATTGAGAACATTTTTATAAAAACACGCTAGTCCAGAAAGGTGGACATTACAGCTTCCCCAGGCAAGTTTTCGTTCCTGCAAAAGGTGAAGCAAGAAATCTTGAATCTCCTCATTGGAAAGCAGGTCTGGCGATTTTTGATGATATTTTTCCAACTGCGTCATGGTGCCAAGATAGTTTTTTATGGTCCACGGCGAATAACGATTTAATGTCATGTAATCTACAAATTGAGTTTTAAGACTTTTAGTCATTTTTTACCTCCTTGATTTGGTGAGAAAACCTTATCCTTACGGATAGATGTGCAATATTATAATCTTATTTAATGAAAATGAAAAACAAGTAGAGACTTGTTTGAAGAGTGCCGCGGACCTTTGTGTTGCCACAAAAGTAGGAGAACGGGGGGCGCAGGCTGCAACGATTTATGACAGGCGTGGCATTTGCGCTTTTTGCAAATGACATGACTGGCGGAAATCTTGCGCCTCGGCGCCCCCCGTTCTCCGGTAAATTTTGCAGAGTGTTTAGGATGTTAATTTGATTTTGGATTTTATGTAACCCGGGTGTTTTGAAAGGGCGACTTCCGCGCAGCGGTTCAGTTCACAGGGAAAATATATTGGTTATTCGCCTGAAAAAGTGAGATTTTCAGAGGCGTAGTCCTCGTCTCAAACCTCTCGATTTGATCTACCGTATTTTCGACCCTGGTCACCAATAACTCACTCCACAAAGATTATAAAAGCAGCCAAATGGCTGCTTTTTTTATTGATGAAACATGTTGGTCAGGCTATGGCTTATCGTTATCTCTTGTGGGATTAATTAACGGCATTATGGTCGTCTGTTCTTCTATAAGCATTCACAATAATCTTTTTAACCCCTTCAATATTTTCAACAATCTTTGTTATTTCATTTTTCATGCTAGCTTCCGGGTCGCCGATATTTACGACGCCGTCATTTGCTGTGACAGTGTTTGTCGGGCATATTTTTATAATAGCCGCATGAACTTTCGCGGCAAGAAGGGCATCATCAAGAATTTTTTTCGATTCAGGTGTTGTTTTAAAGCTGGGTTTTTGAACCGTTCTGCAGATCAGGTCTGCGGCATCCTCAACTGAGAGGCTTTTTATGTGGATGACCATATCATAAAGTTTACTGTCCCACGTATCAATTCCGTATAACCTCAGGCCCCATTTCCTTCGCTCATCATCATCTTTTTTTAAAATATAACGTGCTTTTTCTTCGGAAATGTTTTCCCGCATGACTTCTTCTTTCACACGTTCTTCTATATCCGATATAATCCTGATTTTCAGGACATTGGGAAAATTCGGCAAAAAATAATGACCCGCCAGACCGTGATAAACTACATTGTCTTTGCTGATATGCTGCAGAAGTGCTTTGCGGATATAACTTACATAGCGGTCCCTACCGTGGGTGTATCTTTCAAGAACGGACGGAGAATCATGAAGCGCTCTGACCAGTTTGATCTCAGGGATGTTGAATTCTTCGGATGCTTCCAGCAGAATATCACGGGAAATACATTCATACCCCAGTTCTGAGGCTACCTTTTCAGCAACTTTTTTTCCACGACTGTAAGAACCTCTTGAGATGGTGATAACGGGCATTGTAACCCTCCTATTTGTAACGTTATTTTTTTTATGTAAATAAGGTTTAACCACAAAAATAACAGAAGACACTGAAGATAGAATTCAGTGCCTTCTGTTTAAAATTAATTTAAATGAAGATTAAACATTTCCTGTCGAAAATTGCAACGGTATAGATGAAAATTGCAACAGTCTAAATTATGCCATGCTAAACTTTCTTTTATTCTGGGCCAAAAGGACTGTTGATTATGTCTATGAAACAACTCTATTGTTCCGAAAAATCCCATGAGCACTGGCGTTTCTATTGTTGGGGATGGGACTCTCTCCAATTTTCTTCGAAATCTTATAATATAAAATCCAAATTCTATATTTAACTGTATTTCAATAGGTTACTTAATTTTACCACTTGATAAAATTCAAAGAACCAGCTAAACATGTTCCCCGCTAAAAATAATGACGGGAGCAATGCTTATGAATAAACTTGAACTAATTCAGGTAGTCAAAGATAGAACAGGGCTGAACAAACAGGAATCCACAGACATAGTGAAGCTGTTTTTCGATAGCCTCGCTGAGACCATGATTAAAGGGGACCGGATTGAGATTCGGGGATTTTGTTCTTTTTTCATCAAAGAATACGCTGGCTATACTGGCAGAAATCCCAAAACTGGAAAAAAAGTTATGGTTCCTGCAAAAAGGCTCCCTTTCTTCAAGCCAGGAAAAGAATTGAAGGAGAGGGTTGATTACCCAAATTAAAAACGGTTTTCCCATGGACTTAAATGATTATTAAGGCACAGTGAATGGCACATCAGCATTTAAGTGTTTCTCCAGGGCCTACAGAAGGAACACTATATTCTGAATCAGGGGAAAAACTAACACCGCCTGAAGGGTGGGCTTTTTTGCCCGCAGGGGATGCCGCTGTTACAAGGCGAGTAAAATCAAAGAGCCCCGTCTGGGTAGTCCAGGTAAAATACCGCAGACGGATGATTTCAAAAGGGATCTGGGCTCCCGCTGATAATATCCTGGCCGCAAAACAGGAAGTGTCTGATAAGAGGGCAACACCTGCCTATGCCAATGAGCGAAAGCGGGAACTGGCACGAAGACAGGCCAAGCAAAACGCCTATACACAAGAATTTAATGATCAAATCATTAAGTTTTTGAATTTCCACCCCAGGTATGAAAAAGAGGCACAACTCCTTGGAAAACTCATAACCACCCACGCAACCCCTGTAGGTAGCGGAACCGTTGCCAGAACCCAGCGTATTCCTATTGATAAAAGAGCCCAAGCTGCTGTAATTGCATGGATGCGACATAAGACAACTGCATATGATTCAATGAAAATCCCACGTGTAAAGGGAAAGAGAAGAGAGGCAAGAAGAGATCTGGCCAAAAAATCAATAGAAGTGTTGGAAATATATCGGCATGGCCAGGATCAAAAAGAAGATTGTCCTCTGAAACAGGCATTGGAAAAAGAATATAACTTTTGACCTCAAGTTTCAAAAGAAGGAGCCACAAGAATCATATCATCTATCAAAGGGGGTTGGGATCGTCCACCCCCCTTTGAAATTTTTACCGGTAAATATTTTCAATCCAATACATGGCCTCGGTGTCGCTGATTTTTCCAAGATACCTCTGGGTGGTGGACAGGTTTGAGTGCCGAAGGATGATTTTCGAAACGATTTCAATGGGAACTCCTGAACGGCTGGCATAGGTGGCTGCATGTCTTCGGAGAATATCAAAACGTTTGGATAACTGAGATCATGTGGCTTTACATCAATTCCGATTTTATTGCCGGCGCTTTTAACGATCTCCCTGGCCCGGGTATATCTCATAGGGAAAATACGCTTATCATCCAGAATATTTTCAGCGGCAATATAATCACGCAGCCTGTCTGCCACCTTTTGGAGAATAAAAACGACTTCGGATGTACGGCCACTCTTGGGATTGGGCAAATGAAGTTTCCGATCCTGGACATCCTGAGGCTTCAATTTCAAAACTTCACCGATCCTCATTCCACCCCTTGCCATCAGTTCAAGCATCAACCGGTTTCTGGGGCTCTCCGTTTTGAAAATGAATTCATCAACGGCATCTCGCTCCAAGATTGTCCACGGCGGCAATTTGGAAACTCGAAATGTTTTTGATAGAACAGCAGAGTCACATGGATTGGAGAGATCAGGCACGGCAGTGTTTTTGACAAAATTGAAGAGGCTTTTCAGAAGGGAATATTTGAGTTTCTTTGTTGAGGGTTTCAGGCCTTCAGTGATTTTGACCAGAAATTCCATGATTTCATCCGGCGTTACTTCCGATACATCCCGTCTGCCGAATTGCTTTTGGAAGACCGCCAGGAAGTACCGATAGTTTTGGATGGTGTTTTTTTTGAATTGAGTTCTTGATACGCCAGAAAATTCTTGATTGCCTGTGACATTTTCATGATGATGCCCTCCTTTAAAAATATTGGAATCATCCTGATGGATCAGGACAAAGACAGTATACAAAATTTTCGGGGTAAACTGGGCTTTTTTCAGAAATGCTCGGGAAAAAGCCTGAACCGAGGACATGTGTACTTGATCTGTTATTGGTCAGGAGCTTTGAGCTTCAGATAATCCGGTTATATACCATGATTGCTCTCCCCAAAATTGCTTATTTTTTACGGATACGATTTGAGAATGCCGATCATTTATGGCACTGTTCCCACCCCCTTTAACATTAAATCCACCAAGGATTGAAACCTCTTGTAAATTACTCTACACATTCCAGGAAGGTTTATATGGGGTTCGGCCCATACAAAACTGCATGACCGGAGCCTAGCATATCCGGTCAAAGGGCGCATGTAATTTTTAGGTTATATCCAAAGGGCTCTTGGCCTCTTTCAGCGTCGTGGACAGTACAGTCTTGCGTATATATCATGGTGGTTCGCACATCGCTGTGGCCGAGTAAGGCCTGTATAGTACGAATATCATAATTGCCTTGGAGCAAACCGTTTGAATAGGACCTGGAAAATCATGATGCCTGCAAATAATGTGAGCTGTCTTTCCTTAAAATTGATCTTGGGAATTTTATAGAATTTAGTATGACTACAGCGACACTTTATTTTGTTCATCTAAAATGTGGCTGTTAATCACCGTATTTTAGCTGATTAACAGCTGTAAATTCTTTCCGGAAATGGGAGGTATTTTGAAGTGTCGCTGTAGTGATAAGGGATTTTATACTTTGATTTTTTTTAAATATGCGGTTAGATTCGGCCACAAAAAATTATAAACGAGCCTCTTGCAGAAACAATTCATCTGCAAGAGGCTCAAACGGTTCATCTTTTCCAAAAGGGCTGAACAGTGAAGAACTGATTGCTTTAAATTGTCGAGAATTTTCCTAAAGAATAACCCATTGACAATTCTAATCTTATCTGCAATATACTATACAAATGTATAGTAAAATAAAATTAACAAAAAGGCAAAGTGAAGTGTTTAACTTTCTTTGCGACTTCTATGAAAAAAAGAAAACATCTCCCACATATAGGGAAATAGCGGATCACTTTGGCTTTAAAAGCGCAAAAGCAGCCGCAGACCACATCCGTGCACTGGAGAAAAAAGGATTTATTTACCGTCATGGCCGGCGATCACGGGGTATTGAAATAGTCTTCCCTTCGGAACAAACGTCTTCAAACACAATATCCGTTCCCATTCTCGGTGATATCCCGGCAGGGAGCCCCGAACAAAAAATTGAATATCAAAGCAGACGGATAGCCATAGATGCATCTTTGATTAAAAGCCCTAAACATCATCATTTTTTTGCGCTTAAAGTAAAAGGGGATTCGATGATCAACAGGGGGATACATGATGGAGACTGGATTATTGCAGATGCAGATGTCGTGCCTTGTGAAAATCAGGTTGTGGTCGCCCTGATAGATGGAGAAAATACGCTAAAAACCCTTGCAAAGAAAAAGAAGCAGATCTATCTAAAAGCTGAAAATCCGGATTGTGAAGATTGGGTTCCTGTTAATGAATTGATTATACAAGGCACTGCATGTGCAATTATAAGGCCGATGTAACATATGAAAACAAAAGATGAGTTATCAGACCTTATAAAAGAACACAAAAAAACTCCTCCGGGGATGATGTTCTATGATGCATTGGATTCGATTCAAAGTGATATCAATTTATTAGGTTATGCGTCAGTTATTGACCGGGCCTGGGAAGAACTAAACCTTGACGGCGTGCTTTGTCTGGACTGTCGTCCAATTTTGTATTTCAAAGAGTTCAGCCGTCCCTTACCCTTAAGGGAACGGCTCCGCCTTCAAAGACGCTTCTGGAATCAGGGAGTAGCAAATATTCTCGTTCTTGCCGATCCAACATCTGTATATATTTATTCCGGTTTGACCAAACCTAAAAATGATCGAATAATAAAAGACGTTAATGAAAATGCATTGATAGACACTCTAAAACGCGCTGATTACATCCTGCACGTTAGGTCTTTGTTCCACAAAATAGCTTCCGGTGCTTATTATGGAGAAAATAAATCCAATTTTGACCCCGACCAAACAGTTGACGCCTGGCTGTTGGATAATCTCAGGGCATTGCGTAATTCATTAATAAAAGGGAAAAACCGTCTCAGCCCTACGGCGGCTCATGCGTTTATTGGCCGAGTACTCTTTCTTTGCTATTTGCTTGACCGGGGGATTGTTTCCATTGGAACACCGAAGCAAGGACAAAGTGCCACTATGTTGCTTGCCCAACATTTAGAACGCAGTCCGGATTTTGAATCACGATTGTCATATTTATACAATCTTTTCGGTGACCTTAAAACCCGGTTTAACGGCAACATGTTTGATCAGGATCTGAAAACCGAAAAAGCACTTATTTTCCCGGTCCATCTTGAAAAACTGAGTCTTTTTCTCGGTGGTCATGAGGTTGAAAGCGGCCAGCGGCATTTCGGCTTTTGGCCCTATGATTTCAAAATGATTCCCGTTGAAGCAATCAGTGCAATTTACGAAGACTTTCTATCCAATGAGGATCCGGAAAAACAACGTGGGAATGGTACCTTTTATACCCCTCGATTTCTGGCTGAAATGGTTGTGGATACCGCAGTAAAAGACAACCCTGAAATTTTTGACGGATGTTTTCTTGATCCTTCCTGCGGGTCCGGCATTTTCCTGGTTTTGTTATTTAATCGTTTGGCAAATAGGTGGTTACATACCCAAACAGGCCTCATCACATATTCCGCCAAGGCGAAAGCCCTTAGAAAAATTCTTGAAAATCAGATCCGTGGCGTTGATATTGAGGAAACAGCCTGCCGGATCGCCTGTTTCAGTCTTTATCTGGCCTATCTTGACTTCTTCAATCCGCCGGATATCCAAAAACATGTGGAACGAACCGGGAAACCGTTACCTAACTTATTGGATTATGGCAATATTTCCGGGCGGCCAACTGCGGATATACCGGTTATTTTAAAAGCAGATTTCCTGGCCGAAGAAACACTTTCAGAAAAGACTTTTACCTGTATTATCGGTAATCCCCCCTGGAAAGGAAGACGTAGTAAACAAATTGCCCAGAAATTCATTCAAAAGGCACCGGCTTTACTTGAAAGTGGTGGCACAGGATGCCTTCTGTTGCCAACTAAAATTCTGCAAAACCAAACGGACGCATTTCAGGAAAAATGGCTGAAAAAAATTACCCTTGAGTTGGTTTTACAGTTGGCGGATTATAGCTTTCTTTTATTTCAAGATGCTCTATGTCCTGCATTTATTGCACGCTTTAAGAACACTTCACCTGAAATTTTTACGCACAAAGTCGAATTCAATGCGCCCAAATTTAATCGCGACGGATTGCGCAAAGGGGTTGTCACTGTCAATCCTTCATCCCAGACCTGGTTGCCTTTGGCGGACATTCTTGCGGCCAGCCAATCAAAATCTGCTCCGGTTGTATGGAAGCGGCGGCTGTGGGGAACGCCGCGGGATCAGAAATTGCTTGATTTTCTTCAGTCTATTCCAACCTTATCTGAATTGGCAGGCACTCCAAAGGAAGGTAAACGGTGGATTAAAGGACAGGGATTTCAACCGAACACATCAGGGAAAAGCAAAGCCCCAAAGCCACCATGGTGGAACAATACAGATTCTTTTATCAGTGCCAAGGCTTCTTGTTGGGGATCTAAATGTATCCAGTTACTTTCAAATGATTGTGAAGAAATAGGATCACGTTTTCCAAGTTTGCACCGAACCCGAGATAAACGTCTTTATGAAGCGCCCTTGGTTTTGATCAGCCAAGGGTTTGGAAAAATTGCTTACAGTGATTTCAATGTCCTTTTTCAACATTCCCTGCAATCCATTGCCGGCCCTGAAGAAGACCGCTCACTTTTGATGTTTCTAGCAGTCTATCTACGATCCAAACTGGCAAGGTATTTCCTGTTTCATACCTCTGCCAATTGGGGAACTGAGAGGGATAAAGTTCATCTCAACGAGTTGCTGCGTGTCCCCTTTCCATTACCGGGACATGAGTTTATTTCGCCGGATTCGGAAAACATTGTAAAACAGGTTGTCCGGAAGTTTGATCAGTTAGGAATTCAACTGCAAAACAAATTTAATGAAATGCAATCCCAGGCAATTTGCTATTCCTTGTTGGAAAGCAAAGATTCGGATTTCAATAAACGATGGCAGCAGGAACGAAAACATCGGGTGGATGAATTTCAGGATGTAATCGAACCCTTGATTTATCAATACTTTGGTTTAACGGAGCAGGAAATAATATTAGTAGAAGATACCTTCCGGATTTTTGAGCCCAGCTCCACCCCAACCACCAGGTATTCGTCCAAGACAACGACGCTTGACCCTTTAATGGAAACATCTGTTGAACCCTATTCTACAAACGGATTGAGCGTATATGCCGATACATTAACGGGCACTTTAAATTCCTGGGCTGAAAGAGAGATGGCTCAATATCGTGTCAAAGCTAAAGGTGGCCTGGATAAGCACACAGGATTGGTTATGGTAACCGTTGAGTTGTCTGAAAAAGAATCGAAATACGAGCAAAAAAATATTCCACGGGATTTTGCTGAGCAGGCAGGTAAATTACAAAAAATTGCTTCAAATTTACATGGGACCTTGCTATATCAACGTGATATTCTGGTTTTTCAAGGAAAACAGATCTATATCATTCGACCCAACATCCTGATGAATTGGACGCGTACAGCCGCTTTAAATGATGCAGCCCGGATTTACGGTGAAATTGTTCAATCCCATGAGGTCGCTAATGGGTGATGAGACGCAGGAATTTCGGAAACTTTTCCCAACAGGTTACATCCCTATTATTCTGACTAATATTTTTCAGGCGGGTGAAACCCTTAGGAAAGAGACACCCAATGAAATTGAGAATAAACTGACCCGGCGTCTTTGTATCAGAATGAATCAGCTGCCTGAATTCAGGGATGGTCCTTTAAGCATTCATCCGCAACAGGAATTATTATCCTCAAACCCCGATTCCGATTCCCCTGAAGGGTATGTAGATATCCTGGTATCTTGCGGATATGGTTCCGATACATATTTTGCACTTGAAGCTAAACGCTTAAGGGTGAGGTCTGCCAAAGGGAAAATGGATGCAGGAAATGATGATTATGTTAACGACGGCATGATGCGCTTCGTTTCCGGGCAATATGCCCCGTTTATGACCACTGGCGCAATGCTTGGTTATGTATATGATGGTGATATTCAGAAAGCCTGTTCGGGGGTTGGCAGATACATTAAAAGAAAAGTTAATGCACTTCGGCTTTTACCGCCTGAAGAAATGAAAAGGTCTCCTCTGGTTTCCACCAAGGAAGTATATGAAACCTGTCACGACCTAACTGGACGAAAATTTTCCATTTATCATGTATTCCTAGGCGTATAGATAATAGTAAACACATTTATCTGTCTATAAGTCAAAATGAATGTTATCTCAGGCTGATTACAAAAGCGGCGTGAATATCTACATCAGCCCGTTCAATTGATCCGTTCTTCTCAATTCTTCCATAGAATACCCCTTTGTTTTCCAGTTGTTGATATTTTCATAGCTTAATGATCTTCATATTTGATAATTTTAACTATTATGGAAAGACCGTATAGCAGGAAAGAATGGCCAGAAAGAAAGCTGCCCGGAAAAATAAAAAAATTTTGAAGAATCTTTGTGAGATACCGCCAATAAGCTAAAAGGCACATTGGAATCTGGAATCCACGAAACTCGTGTTGGAAATGCAACGTATGTTGAAATAAACAAACATACCAAATACAAATACAAAATCAAAATAGTTGCTAACAAAAACATGTTGACGGACAAGCTGCAGATGTTCATGTTACAGTCACCAAATTTTGAGGAAACGGAGACCTCACAATGTGTCTATCATTGGTTACCCGAGCCGATTTAGAATCAGTATTCAATAACAGAAGCATTGTTGGGGAATCAGTTCAAATTTCAAACTGCAGACTATATCAAAAATAATATCCCATAAATCCGCACGACAATTGTACTCAACAGCAAAGTGCAGAAAAGTTAAATGCCATTGCCCTCTCCTATGCTGGGACAGGCATTGACAATTCAGACCCAGGCTCTTAAATTCAGATACCAGTACTTAACCGAACCGGCCGGGCAGCGCCGTTTAAAAGGAGATAAAATGAAAGCAACTCACTATACGGATATCCAGGGCACAGAAATGAACAACGAGATCGTCAAAGGTATCACGGGCCGGGTACTCATCGGCAAGGATGACGGGGCCCCCAATTTCTGCATGAGAAGATTTGATGTGGAACCCGGCGGCTATGCTCCCCGGCATACCCATGACTGGGAACATGAAATTTATGTGCTTGAAGGCAAAGGCGAGGCACTTGTTGGAGATCAGTGGCATGTCATTTCCCCGGGGACCGTTATTTTTGTCCCCCCCAATGTTGACCACCAGATAAAAAACACCTCGGTTGGACATCTTGCCTTTCTGTGCCTGATACCTTCGACAGCCCCGGAGATGTAGTAAATGAAAACGCCCAGGACCTGCGTCAGCCCCCAGGGGCGGTTTGTGGTGGGAATCCACGAGCCTGAATTTACTGTGGATAATTTCAGGCAAAAAACCATTAAAGATGTGCTTGGCCGCCTTCCCGACGGCAGGCCTGTGGAAAACCTGACCAATTTCCCCCAAGGGCAGATCCGGGCAGACGCGGCTGACCGGATTTATGAAATCGCCAATGCGTTTCCATTCCGGGGAAGCACCTTTATCAATTCGGCCTGGGCAGACCGTAAGGCGGAACGCCCTGAGACCATAAGGCTTCCTCCCCGGCCGGACTGTTCTTTAACCGCCTGCCTGGAACAATGGCAAAAAGAAAGGGATGGGAAACAGGGTTTAGCCGGCCAGATACTCAAACACCTTCCACGTTCCCTGAAACTGGCACTGGCCCAGGCGTCCACAGACCCGGCGGACCTTTGTGCCCTTGCCGGGCTTGCCTGCGACTTTGTCCATGATAAGGGAGAGGACCAGCCCCCCACGGGTGTTGCCTTTGAAAAAAATGATCAAGGCAAGACCTTCCCGGTCATCCACGACCATGATCTTTATGATGTGCTCGGCAACAACCCGGCCCTGCCCAATGCCTATAAAGAGGTGATGGTGCTCAAACCCGGCATACAGGGGAACAGTCCCATTGTGGGAGAAAGCCTGGACAATACCCATGTTTTTGAATATATGCGGGCCAACTCATATATCCCCTGGGGCCATTATGCCAGTAACATGGCCAATGACCAGATCCGCTACCGGGCCAATGACCTGACCCCGGCTGATATGGCAGGCATCCGGCATCTGTATTACCAGCGCATCTATGTACGCGTTGCCCGGATGCTCGGCGTGACGCTGCCGGCAACAGGCCGGTCTTTATCCTGCGATGAACTTGAAGCGCTGCGCCTGGAGATCACGGATGCCCTGACATCGGATGACCACAGCCCGCTGGACAATGATTCGCCCCTTTTCACCGGGGCGTTATGGGGATGGAATTTCGGATTCGGCTTTGCCCAGTCCGGTCACCGCCTGCATGCCTCCCATCAGATGATTCACCAGCAAAACGCCATGATTCCCGAAAGTGTCCCGGACAATGACGGCAATCCATACTCCTGCTTTGCCTGCGGGGATCTTGTGGCTGACTTTATCCAGGATTACAAAGCCGCCCACAACACAGATTTTTTTACCGCCTTTATCAAGGCCATCAAAAACAACCGGCGAACGGACATGAACCCGGACGGCCCCAACGACCTGGTGGTATGGGAAAACGACAAGGCAATGCTGTTTGCCCCCAAAGCCCAGGTCAGTGAATGGGAGCTGATGCTGATGACCAAAGCCCCCTGCCCCCATGTACTTTGTGCCGATACCGCAACCCGCAATGCCCTGGACACCGGCATCCGCATCGCCATCCAGACCCTGGAAACATTAGGCGCACAGATGGTTACAAGCGTGGAATTTTCAGGCCGGTTTAACAGCCCGGTCACCGAACAGCACCTTGTGTACTCGTTTATCCCGCGGCTGCCCTATGCGCCGGGCACATTTTCCGAGGCCCAGATGCGCTTTATCGGTGGATGCTATCCAGAAGATTTTTCCTTTGCCTGCCGAAAGGCACTATCGCCCTGATGACCGAATAAAACGCCATGGGAGCCCATATACGTTACTTGATAAAAAAATACCCGGCAATACCAAGGAAATCCCTGTGATAACACATCTAAAGTATATGCGGCTTTTGCAGTCATCCCAAAGCGCCATTCGCTACACCTTGATCGCATTGATGTTGATTTTCAGCTGCAGTGCGGCCAATGCATCAGACAAAATATTCCTGCAGTTGGCATGGAAGCATCAATTCCAGTTTGCCGGATACTATGCAGCACTCCATAAAGGTTATTACCGGCGGGTCGGACTTGACGTTTCCATTGTTGAAGGCGGTGTCGGCAAGTTTGCCAGAGAAGAGGTCCTCAATGGTCGTGCTCAGTATGGTGTTGCCGGAGCCGAACTGCTTTTGCACCGTAAAGACGGTGCCCCTTTTGTCGTACTGGCACCTGTTTTTCAGCATTCGCCCTCGATTCTTTTAGTCAGGAAAGATTCGGGCATCATTAACCTTCAAGGGCTAATCGACAAAAAAGTGATGCTGCTTCCCGGGTATAAAGACGCCGATATACTGGTAGCCTTTTTGAACGAAGGCATATCGCCTGATAACTATCAGCGGCTCGATCAATCTTATAACCTTGAAGACCTTATCAAAAAGCGGACCGACGCAGTTAGTGCCTATGTGACCAACGAGCCTTGGCAAATGCAACAAAAGGGTGTGGCTCCGATGGTCATTTCTCCCATGGTCTATGGTGTGGATTTTTACAGCGATTGTCTGTTTACCACAGAAAATGAAATTGAACATCATCCCAACCGGGTGCAAAAATTTTTACAAGCCTCACTGCTTGGTTGGGAATACGCCATGGATCATCCCCAAGAAATTATTGACTTGCTTGTGGAACGGTACACGGTAAATAAAACAAAAGAACATCTTCAATACGAAGCCCGGGAAATTAGAAAAATTATGATGCCTGATCTTGTTGAAATCGGACACATGAATCCGGGACGATGGCAGCACATCAAGCAAACATATGAAAAGCTGGGATTGATTGATGCCGATTTTTCACTGGATGGATTTCTCTATAGTCCCCACGATAAGCCGGACTATAAACAGATCAAACAAATTGTCTTTGTTGCAATGGGCGTCGTTGCTTTATTTGCTGTCTGCAGCATGGTCTTATTTTTATTTAACCGGAAATTGGCAGCAGAGGTTAAAAAACGAAAGCAGGCCCAAAAAGAGATCGCAAGGCAAAAGGAACGAGCTGAACAATATCTGCGTGTGGCAACGGTTATGCTTGTAAGCCTCGATGTTGACGGTAAAGTCAATATGGTCAATGAGAAGGCCTGCGCCATATTGGAATGCGCCAAGGAAGACATTATCGGCCGGGACTGGTTTGACATGTTTGTGCCTAAATCTGTGCGACATGATGTTCAGGGTATGTTCAAAAATATGATTAACGGCAATATCCGCGGCCCGGAGTATTACGAAAATGAAATAATGACCTCAAAAGGAGAAATAAAATATATTGCCTGGCATAATACCACGGTCAGGGATGACCACGGAAAAATTGTCAGTGTGCTCTGTTCCGGTGAAGATCTTTCTGAAAAGCGGAAACTGCAGGATCAACTGACCCAGTCACAAAAAATGGAATCAATCGGCAGCCTTGCCGGTGGTATTGCCCATGAGTTCAACAACATCCTTACAATCATTATCATTAATAATGAAATGAATATGCGCGAGCTATCCGAGTTAAGCCCGGCCCGGCGGCGTGCAAAAAGAATCGAGGTCGCCGGTATGCGGGGCAGAGATGTCGTGAAACAGCTGTTGACCTTCAGCAGGCAGGACACCCCTACCCAACAGATCACTGACATGAGATCTCTTGTGCAAGGGGCCATGGAACTTATCCGTTCGTCAACCCCGACGAATATCGAGATTCAACTGGACATCGCAAAAAAAATTTACCCCATTTTTGCCAATGGGACGCAGATTAACCAGGTTATAATCAATTTGTGTAGAAATGCAATTGATGCAATGCCTGATATAGGAGGTGTTCTAAGGGTGGAGCTGCTTAACGAAATCGTGGAAGATAGTTTTGTAAGACCCCACCCGTCCTTAGAGCCAGGCAACTATGCAAAATTAGTTGTTAATGACAATGGCACCGGAATGGACGAAAAGACTCTGGAACGGGTGTTTGAACCGTACTATACAACAAAACCAATCGGCAAGGGAACCGGTATAGGGCTAGCGATTGTCCATGGAATTATCAAAAGGCATAAAGGTTTTATAGATGTCCATAGTCAATTAGGCCGGGGAACGACGTTCACGCTTTTTTTCCCGGCTTATGAAGCAAGCCGGCCGGAGCAGGAGAACCAAGAGCAAAAGACGGCCCGCACCTGAAAGGCAGTTTTCGATGTTCTCCAACAGAAATCTGATACCAGGCAAAATTGGGGATTGGTTCTAACGTCGGCCACTGTAGGGGCAGGCCACCGTGCCTGCCCTAACGAGGGCAACCACAGAGGGATTGCCCCTACGAAAAATGGCCGACAATAGAATCAAGCCCCAAAATTGGAAAGTAAATTATGGGGTCTGCCTTTGCTCCGGCATGTGCATTTTTCAGGGCCTTTGCCGTTATCCTGTTTAAAAATAAATGAATCGGCTGCAATTAGGCCCATAATCAAAATAAAACCAATCCTCTAATTTTTAAACAGGCTCTCAAAGACAGATCAAGGCGTAGAGCGACTTTTTCTTACACCAAGATCTATTTCGATATCTTCAAAGTCACCTCCTACCCTTAAATCGACATTACCACTGTCAAATGCTTTTTTCATAGTAGGTAAAGCCGGCAATGTTTGTAAATCAACAAGAAATGAAATCAATAAGGCATTCAATTCAGGGTCATTATCTTCAAAACACTTCAATTGTTCCTCTAAGATATTCTGACATTTCTCTTTGCTTTCAGGATAAGTATTACCTATTCGTTCCAGACTATGCGCGGCGATTACACGCGAAAAAGTTTCATGGGAGCTGTCTTTAAGATACCGACCAAGTGCAGGAATAGATTTTGTGCCTATCATTTGATAAACAATGGGGAGCTCTTCAGCACTCCATTCATCATCCTCAAGAACATGAAATAAAGCCATCAATGGTTCAATGGCCTCTTCAGCTTGAAGAAGTCCCAGAGCGCGCCAAGCGTGAAGCGGAGCCCAAACTTTTGAACTATCAGGATCAGCCCGGTTAAGCGTTTCATCTGTTGCCATTCTGATCAGTTCAGGTATGTGTTCACTTTTTAAATTAACTTCACAAACATAATCAGGCCATGCTTGAAAATCCGAACAATTACCATATTTTAAAAGTTTTGCTACTGGGTTTTTATATTTCATAATGTTTCTTTCATTATTCACGTATCAGAATCAGACAATACCCTGATCCATCATGGCATCCGCCACTTTAATAAATCCTGCGATATTGGCACCATTCATGTAATTACCAGGGGTTTCGTACTCTTCGGCCGCATTCAGACAGGCATGGTGGATGCTTTGCATAATACCTTTAAGCTTGGCTTCAACCTCATCCCGGGACCATCTAATGCGCATGGAATTTTGGGACATCTCAAGGCCGGATACAGCCACGCCCCCGGCATTGGATGCCTTGCCCGGGGCATAAAGCAGCTTATGATCCAGAAAAATATCAATGGCGTCGGGGGTTGACGGCATATTGGCTCCTTCGGACACAAGGTATACCCCGTTATTCACCAAATTTTGGGCGTCCTTTGCATTAATTTCATTCTGAGTGGCGGAAGGAAACGCGCAATCGGCTTTATGATTCCACAACGGATTGTGGTCAAAACTTCCGTCAAAGTCCGTGTACTGGGCCTTGGGATATTTTTGCACATACTCTTTAATACGTGCCCGTTTAACATTTTTAAGGTACATGACCCACTGCAGGCGGGTTTCATCAATGCCTTCCTCGTCATAGATATAGCCGTTGGAATCAGAGAGGGTCACCACCTTTCCACCCAGGTGGTTGATCTTTTCCGTGGTATACTGGGCCACGTTGCCCGCACCTGACACCAGGCAGATTTTATCTTTGAGACTGTCATTGCGAGTGCCCAGCATTTCATCGGCAAAAAAAACAGAGCCGTAACCTGTGGCCTCGGGCCGGATCAGTGAGCCGCCCCAGTTCAAGGCCTTTCCTGTGAGCACACCTGAGAACTCATTTTTCAACTTTTTATACATGCCGAAAAGATAGCCGATTTCCCGGCCTCCTACGCCAATATCCCCTGCCGGAACATCGGTGTTATGGCCGATGTGACGGTACAGCTCCGTCATGAAACTCTGGCAGAACCGCATCACCTCAAAATCGGATTTTCCCTTGGGGTCAAAGTCGGACCCGCCTTTCCCGCCACCTATGGGAAGCGTGGTTAACGCGTTTTTAAATACCTGCTCAAAGGCAAGAAATTTCAAAATGGAAAGGTTCACGGAAGGATGAAATCGCAGCCCGCCCTTGTAAGGACCGATGGCAGAGTTCATTTGAATACGAAAGCCTCTGTTCACCTGCACCCGGCCCTGGTCATCCACCCAGGGCACCCGGAACTGAATCACACGCTCCGGCTCCACAATACGTTCCATGATGCCTGCATGTCTGTATCCCGGATTTTTATCAAGCACCGGTTTTACGGACTCGACCACCTCTTGAACGGCTTGGTGGAATTCTTTTTCATAGGGGTCTCTGCCGCTGACAATATCCATTATGGTTCCCATATCAAATCGTCTCCTAGTATCTAAGGGTAACACGTCCCCCTTTGAAAAAATGACCCATGGCACCGGCACAATCGCCGACCGCCTTTTAAACTTAAATTTTTTGATTTTACCATGGCCATAGAAGGCGATGAAAGCAAAATTTTCAGTAATTCGTGTTTAGAGCCTGTTTAAAAATTAGGGGATCGAAGCGAAATCTCATGAGAATGAGAATCAATTTTCTCAAATTTTCTGTTAATAGCCGGACTATTGGCCGAAAATTTGAGGGAATTGAGGCCATTTTCATGTGATTGCAGCCGATTCATCTATTTTTAAACAGGCTCTTAACCCCTATATTGACAAGCCTGCCGGACATGATAGGATGCCTGAAGTTTTTTAACACTGGAAAGGAAATTATGGGGTCTGCCTTTGCTCTGGCATGTGCGTTTTTCTGGGCCTTTGCTGTTATCCTGTTTAAAAAAGCAGGGGAAAATTTCTCGCCCATTGCTCTGAATATCTATAAAAGTGTTGTGGCCATGGTCCTGATCGGTCTGACCATGCTCGTGATGGGCATCCCTTTTTTCCCCAATGTGGCACTGCGTGTATGGTGGGTTCTTGTCCTGTCGGGATTGTTCGGCATTACCCTGGCCGACATATTTTACTTTTCCGCCTTGAACCGCCTGGGTGCCGGTATGGTGGCGGTGGTGGAATGCCTTTATCTGCCCTGCGTTCTCGGATTTTCCTATGTCCTTTTAGGAGAACGCATGGGGTTTTTGGGGATCATCGGCAGTGGCCTGGTCCTTTGTGCCATACTGGTAGGCGCTGTTCCCTTAAAGAATTTAAAATCCGGAGCCATACGCAAAAGCTCAAATCTATCGGGGCTTTGCGCAGGGTTCCTTGCCATGATGTTCATGGCGTTGGGCATTGTAATTGCCAAGGATGTACTGGACCAGGCCGATGTATTCTGGGCCACCTTTATCAGGGTAACGGCCGGGGTACTCGGTCTTGTGCCCATTGTACTGTGCCACCCGGAACGAATGCGGTTTGCCCAAGAGCTTAAATTTTCAAAAGCCTGGCTCAATGCCTTTCCGGCAACGGTGAGCGGCAACTATATTGCCCTGCTGCTCTGGGTGGCGGGGATGAAATACACCACCGCGTCCAGGGCCGGCGTCCTAAACCAGATGTCCACCATCTTTCTTTTTATCCTGGCCACGGTGTGGCTTAAGGAAAAAATGACGGCCCAGCGGCTGGCCGCCATTTTACTGGCAATCGCTGGGGCATATCTTGTAATTTTTAATTTTTAAAAATTGCGAAATTCAAGGTTTAGTTGACTTCAATTTGTTGATGCTTATTTTTTTTTACGTGATCAGACAAGTAGGATGAATTAGAAATTAATAAAGACCAACTGAGGAGATGTTATAATGAAAAGTACTATTTATTTTTTGACACTGGTGGCATTTTTCATGATTTTTTCAAGTGTAACCGCCAACCAAGCACTTGCCTCATCATGCAACAAAGGTAACTATCATACTTCAGACGGGCATGGGCAGTTTAACAAGCAGTTTAAAGATATAGATACTAATAGCGACAACACCTTAAGCTTCGATGAGTTCAAAACTGCATTCCCTTCGACGGAACAAAAGGCATTTGATTACCTTGATAGTGATAAAAATAAGAGCTTAAGTCATGAAGAGTGGCGTCAATTTCAAAAAATGCATAAAGGAATGGGAAAATATCATAAACAAAAATTCCATACGAAGACGCTGCCTGACCCTTCGAAATTTAACGCCCATTTTCCTGACATGGATAGTGACAACAATAATCGGGTGACTCTTGAAGAATTCAAAGCCCATTTTCCGGACGCATCAGAACATGAAGATGTGTTCAATGCGATTGATCTTGATGGAAACGGTGAATTAGACCATGATGAGTGGCATGAATTCAAAACTGCGCATGGGGTCAAGCACATGGATTAATTATGTTTGACTACCCCTTATACCTAAAACAGCTGACCGCAGGAGAACCGGTCAACAACCCTTTTCTGGATTTTTTACAGATAAAGGTTGAGGCGGTTGAAAAAGGATATGCACGGTTCAGCATGGAAATCCAGCCTGAATTTCTCCAGGGTGCCGGTATCATGCAAGGCGGTTTAGGCGTTGCCTTATCCAGTGAAGCAGCCGCCCATGCGGTGATGAGCACCCTGGCACCAGGCGAAAACCTGACAACCATTGAACTAAAAAACAACTTTCTTTCCATGGCCTCCAAGGGCCGGCTGATCGCCGAAGCCACAGTGTTCAAACGGGGCCGGACCCTTGTTTTTGTGGATTGCCTGGTCAAAGATGACACAGGCAAAGATATTTCAAAAAGCAGTGCCACCTTGATGGTCATCCCACCCAAGCCGGATTAATGAGGAAAGGCCGTACCTACAAATTTGTCAGGTACGACCCGGGAACATATCACTGTTTGATTTCATAAAACAAATTTTTGTCGGAAAAGGTCTTGGCATTTCCGGCATAGTGGTTGGAAGAAATTTTCATCATCTGTTTAATTTCTTCTTTGTTTTCATAGGTCTTTTTCACCTTTCCCGGGGAACCGATGACAAGGGAGTATGGCGGAATAATTGTTTTTTCCAGCACCACCGCCCCCGCCGCGATAACAGATCCGGTGCCGATGACAGCCTGATTCATCACAGTGGCACCCATACCGATCAGACAATCGTCTTCAATGGTGCAGCCATGGAGACAGCACTGATGACCAATGGTTACGCCGTTCCCCACCGTTAAAGGAATCCCCTCATCCGCATGGCACATGGAAAGATCCTGAACATTTGTCCTTTCACCGATGGTGATTGTAGCTGTATCCCCCCGCATAACGGTTTGAAACCACACTGAGGCGTCTTGGGCGATATGCACATCACCAATGATTTGAGCTGTTGGTGCAATGAATACGGAATCATGAATCTTGGGCTGGATATTTTTGAATGCGTACAACGTCATTTTATCTCTCCTCATAATCATTCTATTGAATTTGTTCTGTTCACGGTTTATGTTTTAAAACTTATTTAGAATAATACCTGCCGTTTCAAAAGTACAACCCAGAAAAGGAAAAGTTATGTCAAAAGAATACGATGTGGCGATTATCGGGGCAGGCACTGCCGGCCTGACAGCCCAGGAAGAGGTGGTAAAACACACAGATAACTATGTGCTCATTGATGACGGACCCTTGGGCACCACCTGTGCCAGGGTGGGTTGCATGCCATCCAAGGCGTTGATTGCTGTGGCCGATGACTTTCACAAGTGCAGTTTTTTTGATGAATACGGTATTAACGGCGCCCGGGGGCTGATCCCGGATTATAAAAGAATCATGGCACGGGTCCGGTCCATGCGGGATGAATTTTCAGGCGGGGTGATCCAGGAGATGTCCGGTTTCATGGATAAGGTTATCCGGAAAAGGGCCCGGTTTCTGAACCCCAATACCCTGGATTTAGGGGACGAAACCATCCGGGCCAAAAGCATCATCATCGCCACCGGATCAAAGCCTTTTATACCTGATCCCTGGCTGCCGTTTAAAGAATTTATAATTGACACGGACCAATTCTTTGAACTTGACACCCTGCCCCGGACCATGGCCGTGTTTGGGTTGGGTGTCATCGGTATTGAGCTGGGTCAGGCCCTGCATCGATTAGGGGTTCAAGTAACAATCGTCAGCCGCCGTAAAACCGCAGGCGGCCTGACCGACCCCAAACTTGCCGAATATGCCTTTGATCATTTTTCCAAAGAAATGCCTATTGAACTTGGCACAGCGGAGATCCTGGGCAGGACCGAAACCGGCCTTGACATGAGATGCGGCAACAAACGCTGGACCGTGGACCGGGTGCTGATGGCCACGGGCAGGCGGCCTGTACTCCAGGGGTTAAACCTTAAAACCTTAAACGTTGACCTGGATGCCAAAGGGATGCCGGTCTTTGATCACGAAACCCTGCAGGTAGGAAATCTGCCCGTTTTTCTGGCCGGGGATGTGAATGGGCTGAACCCTATTCTCCATGAAGCCGCAGATGATGGTACCATCGCAGGTTACAACGCCTGTGCCGGCACCACGACCCGATTTAAAAAACGGATGCCTCTGCAAATCACCTTTTCTTCGCCGGACATCGCCATCGCAGGCATGTCCCACAACGCCCTGACGGAAAAAGGGATTGACTATGTGGTGGGCGAGGCGTCCTGGGAAGAACTTGGCCGGGCCAGAATGATACTTGGCAAAGCTGCCGGAAGGGCCAGAATTTATGCCGAACCCCAAAAGGGACGACTGCTGGGTGCAGAGTTGATGGCGCCGGCCGGCGAACACATGGCCCATCTTCTGGCGTGGGCCATGGGAGCGAATTTGACAATCAAAGAAATTCTGGGCATGCCGTTTTACCACCCCGTGCCTGAGGAGGCACTTTTGGATGCTTTTTTCCAGATCGCGGCACAGATCAGCGATCCTGTGCCCATGCCAATCCTGAAAAAAATAAAGGACAGATCCCATGGGAAATAAAAACAAATCAAAAGACCCGGTCAACCGTTTTTTGTCTGATGCCCGGTCCAGGGCCCAAACCCATGATATTGACATGCTGGTTTTCGGCAACGAAGCGGCTGACCTGGACTCCGTGGTATCTGCCATTGGTCTTGCCTGGGTGCTGGGAAACGGTAAAAAAGCCGGTGCGGCATTGCCCTTGATGCCCATTAAAAGAGACGATTTCCGCTTGAAAACAGAAAGCCGGTGGGTACTCTCGCAAACAGGCATTGATGCGCAAAACCTTTTTTTCCTGGACGATGTCCTGCCATTGGATACACTCATGTCCCGGGTCAGGGGATTTGCCCTTGTGGACCATAACCGGTTGGCAAATGGTTTTTCAAAATACGAAGAGAAAGTCAGGCTCATCATGGATCACCATGAAGACTTAAACCTATACCCCAATGCCCTGCGCCAAATTGAACCGGTTGGGTCCTGCGCCACTTTGGTGGGCGAAGACCTGATCAAGGGTAGTAAAGAGGGGGCTGTCGAAACAATTCCCGGAAGTCTGGCCGCCCTTTTATTAGGGACCATTCTGATTGATACGGTCAACCTTGACCCCAACGCCGGACGGGCAACCCCCAGAGACCATGCGGTGGTAAAGCATTTGCAGCCCATCGCGGACCTGGACACAGACAATTTTTACCAGGGAATCCGTGCCGCCAAATCAGACATCAGTGGCATGGACACAAGGGACCTGCTCAGGCGGGACTGTAAAACATTTCAATTCAACAAGGTCAGCTGCACCGTTGCATCAGTACCTTTGGCCCTTGAACGATGGATGGTCAGGGACAGCGGTCTTGCCAAGGGCATTGAAACCTATGCCGGGGAAATGCAGGCGGATATTTTGATGACCATGAACACCCAGCGCACCCCTGAATTTTCACGAGGGATCGCAGTGTTCTGCAAGTCCCCCGTTCTTTTCACAACCATTTCCGCCATGCTGGCATCCAACCTTGACCTGGAAATAATCCCGCCGCCACACGGCTTTAAATGCGGCGACGTTCACTTTTATCGTCAAGGCAACTTGAGCCTGTCCAGAAAAAAACTTGAGCCTATGCTGGACCGATATTTTTCACAACTTGAACAGCCGTATTGATTTGCCCTGCAAAACACCAACAACCCAGGGCTAAAAATGGAGCGCCACAGGCGCTTCGCTCTCTTGTTTCTTGTATCTTGTCTCTAGTTTCTTGTTCACGCCCTGGATATATATTTTCTAGTATCGGTATTGACCTTGACCATCTCTCCGTTTTCAAGATATTCAGGCACCTGGATTTCAACCCCGTTGGAAAGGGTGGCAGGTTTTGTACGGGCGGTAGCGCTGGCCCCTTTGATACCCGGGGCGGTTTGTGTGATTTCAAAAACAAGGGAGGCCGGAATTTCAACGGCCACCAGATTGCCGTCAATGAACATCCCCACAATATCTTCCATACCGTCGGTGAGCCAAACCAACTCATCTTCAATGCTGCCTTCGGCAATCATATATTGGCCATATTCCACAGTATCCATGAACACATGCAGGTCCCCGTCCGGATAGAGGTACTGGACAGGTTTTCTTTGCAGGTCCACCTCATCAAGCATATCATTGCCTTTGTATGAGTCTTCATATTTCTGCCGGGTCTTGATACTGCTGAACCGGACCTTGTAAAGGGTGACAGCGCCCCTTGCCGACGGAGTTCTGACATCAATATGTTTAACCAGATACGGTTCACCACTGATCTCCACCACCTGGCCCTTTTTTAAATCACACGCTTTTGGCATACTTGCCTCTCCTAAAATAAAACTTTCATTACTTTTATAAACCTTACGCTTAGGCCCTTGGCCCACGAATTTTTTGCCTGTTTACCAGCACAAGGTCTTTAAAGCAAGTTTATATTGCCAAACAATAAAAGTAACGGCATTAATTATAAAAGAGCTATGTTTCTTCCGGCTTATGAAGCACCACCAAAGAATCCGGGTCACGGTCTACTATTTGCCGGGCAACTTTAGCCGGAACTATTTCGTAGACACTATCCAGCGTAACAATGGCAAGCTCTCCCCGGCCAAGTTTTTGGGTGATATCATCGTTGACGTAGAGTTTTTTTATTTTCTTGCCGACCTTGAAATAGTATGAATCTTCGTACTTACGCAGGTCCAGGCGGTTCTCCTCTATTAACTGCTTGACCTGAGCCAATTTCTCCTGTTTTTCTTTTTCCAGGTTGGATTGGCGGTTGAGTTCCCGGCTCAGTTTGGCTTGGTCTAACTGCGCTTGCCGGGTTTGGTTGATTTCAGGCGTCTTTTTTTTGCCTTTATTTTTTTTCCGCTTAACCCGTTTTTCCTGGTTGGCTTTTTTAGCCTGTTTTTTATCAGCTATCCCGGCTTTCAGAAGCTGATCCTGCAAAGACAATCCCATTTATCCCCTCCCCTTATAATTATCGGCACAATAATATATCCAGCGGCGCAGTAGTTCAACCATAATTGACTTTTGAAAGGACACCCAGACAATTTAAAAAAAAGCCGAAACAATCAAAGAAAAAGTGCCAAATGCCATTGGTTGTATTGCTTGCTTCGGGTACCCCCTTGTTCTGATATCCAAAACGAAAATCGCTAAGCCGGGCTTCCATCGTAACCCAAGGGTATCATGCAGGGATGCATTATATAAATCTTTGAAATAAAAAGTATTCCTTGACTTTTTGTCTTGAAATGGTTGAAATAGACAAACCAAAGAGATCTTTAAGGATTGTGTTCGTCTAAGAATGGGTCCGAAATAACTTAACCTTGGAGCGCGGGCGTCTCGCCCGCATTTTTATCATTTTTATAATGCCTGCGGACATGCGGACGGGACATCCACGCTTCCGGATATAGCAAAACGGGCAAGTTATTTAAGACCCGTTCCTTAATAAGTTTTGAAAAATAAACCATGGCTCTTAAAAAAAGATCAAAGGGCTGGAATCCTAATAGCTTTTAGAGGATTAAATGAGCCGGACAAATACAACCGACGGTAGCAGCCATACCAACGACATCAATAAAATTAAAAAATTGAAACGTGGTTTTGCCTACAAGCTCCTTTATCAGCAGGGGGTGTGGCCGCAAAACGCATCTCTCAACGATTACTACCTTGCGGTGAGCTATACGGTGCGGGATAGAATGCAGCAAATGTTTCTCAGTTCGATTCGAGACCTTCAGAAAAAGGAGAATAAAATTGTCGGCTATCTGTCAGCCGAGTTTTTGATGGGACCCCATCTGCACAACAATCTTATCAATCTGGGTCTGTATGATCAGGTATCCCGGGCGGTTGAAGAGTGTGGCCTTAACATCAAGCAAATCATCGACCATGAGGAGGAACCCGGCCTTGGCAACGGCGGTCTTGGCAGACTTGCTGCCTGTTATCTGGATTCCTTGGCAAGTCTTCAAATTCCAGCCATTGGTTATGGTATCCGTTATGAGTTTGGTATGTTCGATCAGGAGATTGAAAACGGATGGCAAAAAGAGCTGGGCGATCGCTGGCTTCATCCCGGCAACCCCTGGGAGTTTAAAAAGGCGGATCTGGCGGTGGAGATCGGGTCCGGCGGGCACACGGAGCGGTACACGGACGATCATGGCAACCTGAGGGTTCGCTGGGTTCCAACAAAAATGGTCAAGGGAATCCCCTACGATACACCGATTCTGGGGTACCGGGTCAACAACGTAAACCTGCTCAGACTGTGGAGTGCCGAGGCGCCAAAGAGCTTTGACTTTGACGATTTTAATGTTGGTGACTATCAGGGTGCGGTGCATGAAAAAATCATGGCCGAAACGATTACCAAGGTCCTCTATCCCAACGACGAGCAGTTCTGGGGTAAAGAGCTTCGCCTCTTACAGCAGTATTTCTTTGTCAGCTGTTCCATGCAGGATATGATTCGTATCCATCTGTTTCAATTTCCAAACCTGGACAACTTCCCCGATAAATTTGCAGTCCAGCTCAATGACACCCATCCGGCCATTGCCGTGCCTGAATGTATGCGACTTTTGATCGATGTTCACCACTATGATTGGGAGCGGGCATGGGATATAGTCACCCATACCTTTGCCTATACCAACCATACTCTTCTTCCAGAAGCCCTGGAGAAATGGTCGGTGGCCATGCTGGGCCGTTTGCTGCCTCGGCACCTGGAGATTATTTATGAAATCAACAGCCGATTCCTCGATCTTGTCCGTATTAAATACCCGGGTGACGTGGACGTGGTACGGCGGATGTCCATCATTGATGAATCAGGCGAGCGTTATGTGCGCATGGCACACCTTGCCTGCATTGGCGGCCATGCAATTAACGGGGTGGCAGAACTCCACACAAAGCTCTTAAAGAATCATACCCTGGCTGATTTTCATCGCTTGTGGCCGGACAAACTTACGAATGTCACCAATGGGGTGACACCCCGCCGCTGGATGGTGCTCAGCAATCCGCGTCTTGCCCGATTGATCAGCTCAGCCATCGGCGATGGCTGGATCACCGATTTGTATAAGCTCCGGAAGTTAGAACCGCTGGTCGATGATCCGGCATTCTGCGAAAAATGGCAGCAGGTCAAATTTGACAACAAGCAGGATATCTGCGCCATGTTCTCCTGTGACTACGGCCCGGTGTTTAATCCCTATGCCTTGTTTGACGTCCAGGTTAAACGGATCCACGAGTATAAACGTCAGCATCTTAACCTCTTGCACATCGTCAACCTGTACCACCGCCTTAAAAGCCATCCCAATCTTGATATCCCGCCCAGGACATTTATTTTCGGCGGTAAGGCTGCGCCGGGATATACCATGGCCAAGCTTATCATAAAGCTTATCAATTCGGTTGCCGAGGTGGTCAACAGCGACCCCGACGTTAATAATCGCCTGCAGGTTCTGTTCGTCCCCAACTTCAACGTGCAGATCGGCCATATGGTTTACCCCATGGCCGACTTGAGTGAGCAGATTTCCCTTGCCGGCAAAGAAGCTTCGGGCACGGGTAATATGAAATTTTCCATGAATGGTGCCTTGACCATCGGAACCCTGGATGGGGCCAATGTGGAGATCCGAGAGGAGGTTGCCCCGGAAAATTTCTTTCTGTTTGGTATGGACGTTAACCAGGTCCAGGATTTGAGAACGGCCGGTTATAATCCCCAGACAATATACAACCAAAACGAGGGGCTCAAAGCCGCAATTAATCTTATTGCCACAGGTCATTTTTCCCATGGCCATCGGGAGTTGTTCCGGCCTTTGATTGATTCCCTGCTTTATCATGATCCGTATATGGTGCTTGCTGATTATCAATCCTATGTGGACTGCCAACAGGAAGTGGGGGAGGTGTTCCAGGATACTAGGAAATGGACAAGAATGGCCATACTCAATACCGCTCGAATGGGAAAATTTTCCTCGGATCGTTCCATTGCCGATTATTGCCGGAAAATCTGGAACGTCAAACCCTTCCCGGTTGAGCTCAAGCTGCAGCAATTGCCGGAGAATGGTTTTAAATTTCCCCAACGCGATAAAATTGTGCGCACCTGATTGTGAAGGAACTATTAATAGTTTTGACTATCAAGCCCCCCAAAATAATTTATAAATGCACTCGTTTCCGGATGACGCCGGGAACAACATCGTTTCACTCCCGGTGTCTTAGTTAAGGAAAGGTTATACGTTATAATCCGTATCAACTATTTGAAATTTGACATCAGATGACGGACGATAAATTACATGCGATTGCCCTATGTGCTTGACTGTTATCCGTTTTTTTGCGTTAATAACTCGTGTTTGAAGTAACACAAGGACCGTAAAATAAAGTTTGCGGCCAAATACCAAATGAATTGAAGGAGTTTTTAATGGCAAAGGAAAAAGTGGTTCTGGCGTATTCGGGCGGACTTGATACGTCGGTTATCCTCAAATGGCTGCTGGAACAGGGCTATGAAGTATTTGCATACATGGCTGACATTGGCCAGGATGAAGATTTTCAGGCGGCAGAACAAAAAGCCCTTAAAATCGGTGCGTCAAAAGTATTCATCGAAGATATGAAAAAGGAATTTGTCACCGATTATATATTCCCTGTTTTCAAGTCAAATACGGTTTATGAAGGCCGTTATCTTTTAGGTACAGCCATTGCCCGTCCCATCATTGCCAAAAAGCAGATTGAAATCGCAAAGGAAGTAGGCGCCCAGTATGTGTCCCACGGCGCCACAGGCAAAGGAAACGACCAGGTTCGGTTTGAGCTCTCCTACTATGCCCTGAATCCGGCTATAAAAGTCATTGCACCGTGGAAAAATCCGGACTTTCTCAATGCCTTCCAGGGCCGTTCCGACCTTCTGGCCTATGCGGAAAAGCATGGGATTCCCACCAAGCAGACCGCAGCCAAGCCTTATAGCGAAGATGACAACCTGCTGCACATTTCCCATGAAGCGGGTATCCTTGAAGATCCCGGCGCAGTATGCGATGAAAGCATCTATTCCCGCACCGTATCCCCTGAAAAGGCCCCGGACACCCCCACACGCATCACCATTGAATTCAAAAACGGCATCCCGGTCAAGGTAAAAAATTTGGAAGACGGCACCGAAAAAACAGATGCCCTGGATTTATTTTTGTACCTGAATCAGTTAGGTGCCGAGAATGGGATAGGCCGTCTTGACATGGTGGAAAACCGATTTGTGGGCATTAAATCCAGGGGGGTTTATGAGACTCCGGGCGGTGCCATTCTGCACGAGGCACACAAGGACATTGAAGGCATTGCCATGGACCGGGAGGTCATGCGTCTTCGGGATATGCTGGCAACCAAACTCGGTGAACTGGTTTACTATGGCTTCTGGTTCAGTCCTGAAATGGAATTTCTTATGGCAGCAATTGACAAAAGCCAGGAACTCATTGACGGCGAAGTGACCCTGAAACTGTTTAAAGGTGTGGCCTACCCGATCGCCAGAACCTCACCATCTTCCCTGTACAACCAGAACCTGTCCTCCATGGACATCACCGGCGGCTACAACCAGGAAGATGCCGAAGGTTTCATCCGCGTCAGCGCCATCCGCCTGATGGCCCACAGGGACATCACCGGTAGGAACTAAAATGAGATATAATCATATATTCGGCCCGGTTCCGTCAAGGCGCCTTGGTCTTTCCCTGGGCGTGGATCTTGTCCGTCACAAAACCTGTACCCTGGATTGTATTTACTGCGAATGCGGACCGACGACCAACTTGACCATTGAACGAAAAAAATATGTTCCCTTTGATGAAGTTACAGCAGAACTTGCCCATTACTTTGAAAACCATCCTGACCCGGACTATGTGACCTTTTCAGGTTCGGGAGAGCCCACTTTAAATCCGGACATTGGCAGGATCATTGATTTTATCAAAGAAAAAAAAGCAAAAATCCGGGTGGCTGTATTGACCAATGCTACTTTATTGTCCGACCCCGTAGTCAGAAAAGATCTAAGCAGGGCTGATCTGGTCATGCCCTCATTAGATGCCGTGACCCCCCAGACCTTTAAAAAAATCAACCGGCCTTCCGGGCAAATTGATCTTCATGAGGTTATTGACGGACTCAAAACGTTTGCCGGGTCTTTCCAGGGAGAAATATGGCTGGAGGTGTTTATTCTGCCCGGGATCAACGATGATAGAGACGAACTTGAAACCTTGGGAAAAATCATCCGGGACATTAACCCGACCCGGGTTCAACTCAATACCTTGGACCGGCCCGGGGCTGTACCAGGCCTTAAACCCGCTTCAAGACAGGACCTTGAACGGGTGGGCGGGATAATTAATGCGGCCAATGTGGAGATTATTGCCCGTGTAAAGGATCTGGCATCAGGGGACCATATCAGTGACGAAAAAATGGAAGCCATGGTTATGGAAACCATTCATCGCCGCCCCTGCACTTTAGACGATCTTACTGCGGCGTTGAACCTTGAAAAGGGAAACCTTGAAATTTTGATGAAACGGCTGATCCTGGAAGATAAAGTTGAAGCTGTCCAGCAGGATCGGGGTATGTTTTACCAGACCAGAAAAGATCCCTTGTGAAATAAAAGCGTTACCCGGTTTCTGAATGGGAACCGGGTCTAATAATGCCCCCCTGACTTATAACTCACGATAATTTTTGAGGCTTTTCAGGCAAACATATTGATAAGGAAAATATCGGATTGTCGTTAAGGTAAAAACCCATTGCTTTTTAGCCTTAGTCGCATTAAACTAACTTTATTCGGCTAACTTTTCGATTGTTATAAATAAATAATTCCTAAGGAGCAAATATGGAAAACCGCTATGGCACAACATCGGATATGATTGTCCAGGAAGTGGAGAATAATGGAATTACCCACTTGATCGCGATCGACAGCAAAGGGCTGTATCTAACCACCCAGGATCGGGTAGACCGGATGCTGGCCGATACCAATCGCTACGGGGTACCCCGGCAAAAGGTAAACCAGGCCCTGGAGGAGTTAGGCCTTGATCCTTTTCAAATTTTCAATGCCAACAGACACCTGATAAAAACCGGCAGCGGCCAAACCAAGGGTAAAGCATTGAACCCCATCAAGGCATCAAAGAGAAGGGCATAGGTTGCCTGGAATAAAAACGCCGACGAAAAAAAGACACACGAAGAGCGTTCTGTTCTAAGGCTCGTCGAGCTTTAAAAAGTGGTAATATGACGTTTAATATAGAACTGTTATATGGATGAGCAGTGTTGGGGCAAACGCACTGCTCATTTTTTTGCGTTCATCTTTCTTTGGGGCCTAAGGGTCATGGAAACAATAAAATCTACCATACAGCTTGTTTTTTTACCTGGTTTCCGCGTTGCGCCAATATGCACATATTTCAACATGCTCACATTGGCGCGCCTTGAAACCTGGCAAAAATCCGGCGCTCTATTGGTAGATTTTAAAATTTCCATGACCCTAACTGAAATTTTACAGCTTTTCTATCGGTTAATCTGTCTGCCAATCACCTGTTATACAAGCAGCGTGGAATATATAGATTCAAAGCTTGCTCTAACGGTTTGAAAACGGGTATAAAGATAGTCTAACCTTCATCGTATTTTTCCAATTTTAAGAGAGGGGATTGAATAGTGTCTGTTGACGTTGAACAGAAGATGCTTGAGATGATGCAGGCAAAAAAAATTTTCCGGAAAAAATACAAACGGGCCAACCAACTGTTCAATGACCTGGTTAAAAGCCAGAAGCTACGATTAGAAGGAATCTCACGAGAAAAAGAAGATGACTTAGTGCCGGACAAAATAAATGTTAAAAAAAGTATTCAATCCCTAAACGAAATCAGGAAAATTCTCTTTGAGACAGACCGGTTGATTTTGAACAGCATGAAAGACTATTTTTCTACCGACAACTATCTTTTTCAACACTCATTTGGTGTCTGCTATATCGGCACCATTGTATTGAACCGGTTCAACGAGCTTTTTTCGCAGTATATCGACAACATGCTCACTGCCAAATTTAAAGAAAATTTAGAACACTATCGGCAGGATGAGATGGCGCCGTTTTTTTACTACCCTCCTGAAGCCGTGCGCACCATCTCCATGGGTTATCTCGCCCACGATATAGGCAAACTAATGATCCCGGATTCCATTTTAAACAAAAAAAGTGAATTAAGTCGGCAGGAGTTCATAGAAATGCAAAAACATGTCGGGGAATATGGAACGTCCTTTTTGAAAATGAACGGTATTTACGACGTCTATGTGGAAAATATTATCAAATACCACCACGCAGCAATCTATCTTAACGAAAAAAAGACGTATCCTGTTTACCGCTCCCCTTCAGACCTGCCGCCGTATGTCAAAATTTGCAAACTGGCAGACATATACAGCGCCATGACTTTAAAACGCAGCTACAGCGAAGCGGTCAATCCAGCCAAAGTGGTCAATACGATTTTTCGGAAATATTCAGGGCGCGATCCCATTTTGCAGCTTATACTCTATTCATTTGTCAAAGAACTTGGAACCTGTCCAGAGGGAAGTATTCTGACGTTGAAAAACGGCCAGTCAGTCTATGTGATAAACAGCCAGGGGCCTGAGATTATAATCTTTACCGACCAGGCCGGCAATACGATTGAAAAAGCGGATAAGATCATTAATCTTTCCAGCCCTAGCAGCAAAAGTCAAAATCTGGTTATTGACGGTCAGCATCTTCCCAAGACGCCGGTGGAAATGTTTGACCGGCTTCCCGGATATCTCAAAAAATTTCATTCGGAATAACGGCCATGGCCGACCTGGTCTTCCACCGAGGTTAGGCCACAACAAATCATGAAAGAAACTAACTGGTTAGTTCAGTTCTTTCATATAAACCAGACATAAACAAATTGACATCCGTTTTGTTCCATATATACTTGTGGCGTACAATTTATCCCCATACTTTGACATGGTCATTGAGGTGCCCCTTGCAGAAACGCAAAAAACTTCCCATCGGTATTCAGACCTTTGCCAATCTGGGACTGGAGTCAAAGCAATCCTGTGGTGCACATCAGTTTTGGTGCCGGTGTGGCCAGAAGTGTCGAAGAACTTCAGGAAACATGTGATGAAATGTTGTATGATCACAGCCGGGCGTTTGGCATTGAGTATCACAAAAAAAGCCGCAAGGGGCGCTTTGCCGAACTGATTCAAACGCTTTATGAAAACAGCGGGCGCCGGGTGGTGGTGTTGGTGGATGAATATGACAAGCCGATTCTGGACAGTATTGAAGACACAACGCTTGCCATTGCCATTCGTGAGGAACTCAAAAACTTCTATTCCGTAATCAAGGATGCAGACCCCTATATTGAGTTCGTACTCATCACCGGGGTATCCAAATTCAGCAAGGTTTCCTTGTTCAGCGGATTGAACAATCTCAAGGATATTTCCTTGGACAAGCGTTTTTCTGATATTTGCGGTTATACACAGGAGGAATTGGAGACCGTATTTGCCTGCTGGCTGGATAATAACGTGGATCTGGCCACGGTTAAGACCTGGTACAACGGTTACAACTGGCTGGGCCGGGAGGTCTACAATCCCTTTGATATCCTGCTCTATCTGGATAGCAGGGAATTCAGCAATTTCTGGTTTGAAACCGCGACACCGACATTTTTGATCCGCCTGATGCAGGAAAAACAATATTATATCCCTAAATTGCATGACCTGAAGGCCAGTGAGAAAATCCTGGGCAGCTTTGATGTGGATCGGCTGGAAATCGAAACACTTTTGTTTCAAACCGGTTATTTGACCATCAAGGCAACACAGCGCATGGGCGGCATGCGTCAATTTCAGCTCTGCTATCCCAATCAGGAGGTACGGCAGAGCCTGAGCGACTATATTCTCTCCTTTCTCACCGATACCACCGTTGCCCAGGAAGATAACAAGTTCGCCTTGTATGAAGCGTTAGCTGATAATGATTTTCATGGGTTAAAACAGACACTGCAGGCGTTTTTTTCCTCTATTCCCCACGACTGGTACCGGAAAAATCAGCTGGCAAATTACGAGGGCTATTACGCCTCCATCGTGTACTGCTATTTTGCCGCCCTTGGCGTAGATATACGTGTGGAAGACGCTACCAATCACGGCCGTATTGACATGACGATTAAGCTTGGCACACATATTTATATTTTCGAATTCAAGGTTGTGGAACTTATCCCTGATGGCCACGCTTTGGGGCAGATCAAGGAAAAAGATTATGCCGGAAAGTATCGTACCCAAGGGGTTTCCATTCATTTGATAGGCGTAACCTTTTCAAGCAAAACGCGAAATATAATAGATTTTGAGGTGGAATCATAGCAATTTCCATGGCCCTTACAGCAACTCGGGTGGGAAAGCAACAACCTGTTCAATATCCGGGGCATCGCAGAACAGCATGACCAGACGGTCCACGCCAAGGGCGATCCCGGCAGCGGGCGGCATCCAGGCGAGGTCGGATAAAAACGTTTCGGGCAGCGGCAGTGTTGCCTTCCCTTGCCTGATGCGCAGTTCATTTTCCGTTTCAAACCGTTTTCTTTGAAGTTCATGGTCGGTCAATTCCGTGAACCCGTTGGCCAGCTCAATGCCTGCAACATACATTTCAAACCGTTGGGCTGTATCCGGTTTTTCAGGATGGACCGCCGAAAGACTGGCCATGGATATGGGGTAATCATAGAGAAAACAGGGACGGGCTATGCCTAAATGGGGTTCAATGTCAAAACTTATAATCTCATCAAAGCGCCCGGTATCAATGGCCTGGTTCAAAGAGACATCGGAAAAGCGCTCAAAAGCCCCGGCAACCGTCATCCGCTCAAAGGCATTCGCAAGGTCCAGGGACGTGCCCTGATAGACCAAGTGTCCCGGTGTGCCCAAGCCTTGTGCAATATGGCGTAAAAGTCCCTGGCACTGCGCCATGAGGTCTTCATAGGTCTGGTGGACGGCATACCACTCAAGAAGCGTAAATTCAGGCAAATGTCGCTGACCGCGCTCATCCTGACGAAAGCATTTGCAGATCTGAAAAATCCGGTCTGCGCCCCGGGCCAAAAGCCGTTTCATGCACAGTTCCGGAGAGGCTTGCAGATATGCGCCCTGGGATGTCATTGGATCAATATGGGCTTCGGGAATGATTGATGGGCACCGAAGCGGGGTTTCCACCTCGATAAAGCCCATGGAACGGAAAAAATCCCTTGTCAGTTCCATGACAAGGGATCTTTGTTTTAAGTTTTCCAGCAATAAGGGACGCATCATCATTTTTGCGGATCGACCCTATTGCTTAACCTCGTATAGATCCTTTGTCCGATCCTGAAGATAGATGCGCTGATACTTGGTGTTATCAGCCTGATCATAAAATTCATAGCCCTGCTCCCGGCAGGCGTTGCAGGCATTGATGGGAATATGAACGCCCAGAATATGATGGCCTGGCGTGGCATTGGAATCCACCTCAAAACTACCGCCGCAATCCCTGCATACCCGGATTTTTTCTTTCTGGCGGTCAAAAATATTGTCCGTGTCATAAAAAACTTCACGATGACGGGTTATAATCTGTCCGGGTTCACCGGCGGCTTCTCTCATTTCATACCGCTGGTTCCAGTAGGTCATGATCTGATCGCAGGTCCTTTTGATGTTATCCGTAATACTCACCGACTGCTTGAGCCTTTCCGGGTTGTAATCCGGTTCCACCACGCCGGAATAATCAATACCTGCCATGGCGAGGATAATGCCCAAATTGACATAAGGCAGGGCACCTTCAATTGCGTATCCCCCCTCAAGAACCGCAATGTCCGGTTTAAGCATATCAGTCAAGCGGGCATACCCCTGGGCTGAAAAATTCATATTGGTCAAAGGGTCTGTGTAGTGATTGTCCTGGCCGGCGGAATTTACCACAAGATCAGGTTTGAATGCCTCAAGTACCGGCAGCACACAATTTTCAATAACATAAAGATACCCATCAGTGGACGTACCCGGAGGAAGCGGGATATTCAAATTTGACCCCTTGGCATTGGGACCGCCCAGGTCCCTGGGAAAGCCTGTGCCCGGATACATGGTCCGGCCGTCCTGGTGCAGCGAGATAAAGAGCACATCAGGATCATGCCAGAAAATATCGTCGGAGCCGTCCCCGTGGTGGCAGTCCGTATCAATAACGGCAATGCGTTTGACGCCAAACTGAGACCGAATATACTCCACCATTATCGCTTCAATATTGATATGACAGAACCCCCGGCCCCCGTGGGTCACCCGCATGGAATGATGTCCAGGCGGTCTGACCAGGGCAAAGCCGTTTTTTACCTCCTTTAGCATAACGGCATTGGCGATGGCCTTGGCGCCGCCTGCCGATATCAGATGGGATTCGGTTGTAACGGTCTGTTCATCAGGTACACAGAAATGGGCTCTTTGTATATCCTTGGGCGTTACAATTTCAGGCTTGTACTCTATAATCTCGGGTACATCAAAAACCCCTTCTTCAGTGACCTGGTCCTGGGTATACAAAAGCCGCTCTTCCCTTTCAGGATGGGTGGGGTCAATGGCCCAGTCAAATGCAGGAAAAAAGACCAGCCCGGTTTTATGAGGTGCGTTTAACATGATATCCCCTTTAATTTTATGACGCCTGCGGGTTAAGCATTGATTCATACCCATGTATCAAGCCGGGTTTAAGCTGAATTTTAGTCCGAAAAATTTTTCCCTTGGGGGAAAAGTTGCGCACAATGTTAAACTCCTGGAATTCCACCATTTCCACCTCGTTGAGCGTATCAGGATCAGCACCGGCATTTTCGGCCTTGTCCTTAAGCAGGCTGTAAGCGGTCTCCAGCAGATCATCCTTAGAAAAGGATTTGGAAACAGGTTCAACAAAATCTTCTTCATGGGCGGTGACAACGCCCTGCTCAGTATCCGCATTCACCGTGACTTCACAGGTGGTCCTGGCAAGGGCTGCGCCAATGGCGTTCGCAACGGATGCATAGGGCACCGCAATGGTCTCAAGCTGATACATCTCCTGGATTTTCTTGGCGAAAAATCTGGCCGGCCCACCCATGAGAAGAATCGTGTCGGGGCTGAACTTATACCCTTCAAGGAAATCATGGACCGTATAAACGGGCTTGGCATTCAACGCATCTATCATTTCAAAGGTTTTTTTCAAAATGATGTTGCAACAAATTTTAAATATATGTTCCGCAGCCTCTTTTTCCGCCATGCCCAGCTGATCTGCAATGGACTTTATACCCTGGCGGGCCCGAACCTGATCCCCCTCTTCCATGAGCCCTAAAACCACCAGGGCGTCCGTGGGCGTAGGCACAGATCCGCCAAACGCCATGGCCGGCCCCATACGGTCCGGTCCCACAGTGAGTTTACCTTCGTCATTGACCCTTAACGCCGAATCACCGCCAATGCCTTTGGAAAGCGTTCGCAGGGACCGGATCAAACTCTTATATCCCCCGCGCTGGATGCCCACGGGCTCAAGCAATGGGGTTTTATCCACCAAAAATGCAATATCCGTGGTGGTTCCGCCGATATCAAGAACAACGGCATCCTGGCCTTCAGGTGCATAGGGAATAGCCCCCATGATACTGGCTGCAGGCCCTGATAAAACCGTCTGAGCCGGGAAATCCATTGAGGCTTCCAATGTCATGGTGCCGCCATCAGCCTTAAGAATCTGAATGGGTACGGTGAGCCCCATTTCTTCAAGGGATTTTTCAACGGCCTGGAAAAATTCTTTATGCAGGGGGTATACGGCCGCGTTCATGTGAGTGGTGGCGATACGCCGGGGAAAATTCAAATTACCGGAAACATGGTGCCCCAAAAAAATCTGTTTAAACTGCTTGTTTAATATCCGTTCGATCAAAATTTCATGGGAAGGATTTCTGACACAAAATTTACCCACAACCCCTACATATTCAATACCCGCCTTTTTAAATTTTTCACCCACCGTCTGAATTTCAATCTCATTGATCGGCTCTATTTCTCGGCCACGGTGGTTGATGGAGCCGGCTACGGCATAATATTGATCCCCGGTCCTGAAATTTTCAGGATCTATGCCCGGCCCGGCCGAAACGATCATGCCCACCGGTGTCACGGTCTGCTGGACAATGGCATTGGTGGTCAGGGTGGTGGAGATAACAACCCGCTTAATGCGTCCCGGATCAACACCCTCAAGAATCAAAGCAAAACCTGAAAGAACGCTTTTAAATAAATTGTCCGGCTGGGTGGGCACCTTTACATGTTTTTGGACACCTTTTTGGCTGAGAAAAACAACGTCTGTGTTTGTGCCTCCGACATCTAATCCTAAAATCATCGCGTCTTCCTTGGCATAAAGATTTGCGTCGAAATATACAGTATTTAAGAAGCTTGTCAGAAATTGATTAGCTTGTCAATGAAGTTTTAGTCTCCTGAAATATGATAATAGTCTCAGACCAATACCTGGTCCTTTAAGAAATGAATAAATTTTTCACATATCGGAGATCGGGTTCTCTTCCGAGACTGGGTCAGGTAAAAATGCCTGGACAGGTCAAGGTCTTCAACACTGAGGGCATGGAGACGTCCCCTGGCCAGTTCCTCAGCCACCGCGATGGTGGAAAGAATGGAAATCCCCACATTATTGAGAATACCCTGAATGACTGAAACGGAATTGCCCATGGTCACGGCAGGCTCAAGCCGGGATGCGTCAACACCCGCCTTTTCCATGCCGGCGATAACGGTTTTCCAGGTGCCTGACCCCTGCTCCCTGGCAATAAATGGCTGGGACAACAACGCCTTGCAGGTCACACTTGTCCTGTCCGCCCATTCATGACCGGAGGGCACGACAAGTTTCATTTCATCTTCAATCAGTTTCTCCTGGACAATATCGGGGTCACTGGTTTTTGCACCCACCACACCCAATTCCAGTTCACCGTTTTTGACAGCCCGGGTGATCTGGCCTGTATCCCCGACCGTCAAAAGGATGGATACATCCGGAAAAGCGGCTTTAAATGACCCCATCATCCTGGGAAGAATATATCCGGCCGGGATGGATGATCCGCCGATGATAAGTTGTCCTTTGGTATGCCCTAAAAAATCCAGCATGGCGGACTGGGTTTCCTGCTTCAGCGCCAGCATCCGTTTGGCGTAGTCATAGAGGATGGCACCGGCCCGGGTGGGCTCGGTCACCTTGCCCAGCCTGTCCAACAGGCGGCATTGGAAATGCGCCTCCAGTTCTTTGATATGGGTGGACACTGTTGGCTGGGATAAATGAATCTTTTCCGACGCTCTGGAAAAACTTTTCTGCTCAACCACGGAAACAAAAATATGAAGCTGCCACAAGTCCACGTTGATATATCCTCATATGTTTACTTAAAGTTAGCGCTTGGACGTCACTGTCTGAAAAAATTTCTCCTTCACCCTACGTTCCACGGGCTTGGGAACCATATCGGAAATGTCCCCGCCATACCGGGCGACCTCTTTAATAATGGATGATGAGGTAAAAATCCAACGCGATCCTGTCATCAGAAAGACGGACTGGACCTCCCTGTTGAGTTTTCTGTTCATCAGCGCCATCTGAAATTCACTTTCAAAATCAGACAATGCCCGCATACCCCGGATTATGGCCACGGCGTTTTTTATTCGGGCATATTCAACAAGAAGTCCATCAAAGGTCTCTACCTCAATCCTTGCGGGATCCAACTCTACCAATGGGTCTTCAAAACATTCTTTGATTATGGAGATACGCTCCTCGGGGGAGAACAACGGTGTTCTTTTAGACGCATTGTACAGCACTCCCACGACCACATGGTCAAAAATTTCCTGAGCGCGTCTGATGACGTCAAGGTGTCCGTTTGTCAAGGGATCAAAGGACCCGGGGTAAATGGCAATTGTCCGTTTTCGGGTAATCATACGCATCCTTGTCATCTGTGGCGGATTTCCGCAAAAATGTAAGAGTTGTCCTTGAGTATTTTTTTTCCAGGTATTTGTCAAGGCTGTTTACGGGATAGTTAAAGCTTTCTTTGGCAGACTGTTCCACAATGATAATTGCCCCGGGTGCCAAAATATCTAAAAACCCTGATTTTTCAATTACCGCTCCGGGATACCCTTTATTGTAAGGGGGATCCATGAAAATCAGGTCAAAGGGATGATGGAATACCGGTAAAGACGCTTTGACCAGGTCATGGCAGATAATCCGGGTATGTTCCGTCATCCGGCACAATTCAATATTGTGTTTGATCACATTGCAGGAAGACCGGGCCGCATCCACGAACACGGCAGATTGCGCCCCACGGCTCAACGCTTCAAGTCCTAAGGCGCCGGTTCCGGCAAACAGGTCGAGCACCCTTTTCCCCCGGATACCGGGACCAAGGATATTAAACACGGCTTCTCTAACACGGTCCGAGGTGGGACGGATATCCCGCCCCTGAATTTGAACCAATTTTCTACCCCGGCAGGCGCCACTAATAATACGCATCAGCTTTTAGATATTCTTTTTTTGAGAAAGTTCAGGCTCGTTCCCATCTGTTTGGCCGCAGCCTGAAGATCCCCGTCCATCTGATCCACCCTGAAACGGATAAATTCCATTTCAAAGGCTTCTTTTGCCTGATCCAGTTTTTCCATGGTAAAAATCCGGCTGTGTTCTTCACCCGTTTCGGGCAAGGTTTCAATTTCAGGGTTATAGGGTGCCGGGATATCATTTTTCCCGATAACGTCGCTTTCCACCATAATGAATAAGCGCTCCATCAAATTTTTAAGTTCCCTGACATTTCCCTTCCAATTCCATTGTTTTAAAAGCTCAAGACCTTCTTCGGACAGAGTTTTTTTAGGTGCAGACGATTTTTCAGCCAGCTGACTTAAGAAAAAATCCACCAGTATGGGGATGTCATCGCGTCTCTCCCTTAAGGGCGGAACACGGATCGGTATGACGTTAAGCCTGAAAAACAGGTCTTCCCTGAACCGGCCCTCTTTAATTTCCGCTTCAAGATCTTTGTTGGATGACGTGATCACACGCACGTCCATGTGCAGGGTACGGCTGGAACCAATACGCTGGAAGGTTTTGGATTCCAGGGCCCGCAGCATTTTGGCCTGGGTGTTGATATTCATATCCCCTATTTCATCGAGAAACAGGGTGCCGCCGCCGGCCAATTCAAATTTACCTCTGTTTTTTGCTGTAGCGCCGTCAAAAGCTCCTTTTTCATGGCCGAACAGTTCGGATTCCAGATGCTCTTCGGGTATGGCTGCGCAATTGATAATGATAAAGGGGCCTTCGGGGCGTTTACTGAACTGGTGAATGGTGCGGGCAACCATTTCCTTGCCCGTGCCGTTTTCACCCGTGATCAAAATGGAGGTATCTGTTGGCGCTGCGGCCATAATTTCGCCGTAAAGTTTCTGGACTGCCGGACTTGTGCCGGTAATGGAATTTTTTTCAATGGTTTTTTTGCGAAGATATCGATTTTCTTCCTCAAGTTTTCTGAAATTGAGCGCATTGTTGATGGCAAGTATAACCTTGTCAATGGATAAAGGTTTTTCCAAAAAATCAAAGGCGCCGGATTTAGTGGCTTCCACGGCGGATTCAATGGAACCGTGACCTGTGATCATGACCACCGGCAGGCTGGGATGATGCTGTTTGATTTCTTTGAGGGTCTCAATGCCGTCCATGCCCGGCATCCAGATGTCCAACAGCACAATGTCCGGGGAATGGGAGTCAATTTTTTTCAGGGCTTCGTATCCGTTGAACGCATGAATGACTTCAAATCCGTCATCGGAAAGAATCCCTTCCAGTGAATCAATGATGGTGGATTCGTCATCAACAATCAGGACTGCCGGGTACATAATAATTCCTTTCTATATTCAATGCTGCCGAGCCCAAACCATTTGCATTAGGCCTCCTCAGCAGGCAGTTCAATGATAAACTTGGCGCCTTGGGGTTGGTTGTCCTGGACCCGTATCACGCCGTTATGATCTGAAATAATAGAATTTACAATGGCAAGCCCAAGTCCCATGCCTGTCTTCTTGGTGGAAAAATAGGGTTCAAACAGCTTCGTCTTTTCCTTGTCTGAAATACCCTTTCCATTGTCTGCTATTTCAATGCGCACAATTTTAAGAATGGGGTCATAGGATAGGTCAATTACAATGGTGCCTTTTTTATTTATGGCGTAAACCGCATTATCAATAAGGTTGATAAAGGCCTGCTTCATATGTTGATGATCCAGTTTCAAGGTAGGAATATCGTCCTTAAACCGGGTTTGGATATCCACCTGTTCCAACCCTTCCTTATACAGGGCAACGGTTTCAAGAATGATATTTTCAATGCGGGCCGAAGCAAAATTGGTATCCGGAAATTTGGCAAAGGTGGAAAACTGATTGACCAGATTCCGGATCAAATCCACATGCTCCACAATGGTGTCGGCACATCCGGTGAAAACCTCATCATCAATGGTTTTGCCGTATTTGCGTTTAAGACGCTGGGCAGACAGCTTAATGGGAGTTAACGGATTTTTCACTTCATGGGCAATGCGGCGGGCCACCTCCCGCCAAGCCACCAAGCGCTGGGCTTTTTCAAGTTCCGTCACATCATCAAACACCAGTACAGCGCCCAGATTTTGGCCGGTATCGTCCTTAAGCGTGGTATAATTCAATGAAAAATGCTTGGGTACGCCGGCCACGGATGCAGAGACTGGAATCTTGAAATGGGTCCCCCCCTGCTCTGCCTGTTCAAATATCTTATCGGCCAACGACAGGTATTCGTCCGTCAGGACGTTCTTAAAATTTTTATTAAGAATATCATGGCTGCTAACATCCAGCATGGACTCCGCAGCTTTATTCATGGTGGTGATCGTTCCCTCATTGTCCATGGAGACAACACCGGCAGAGATATTTTTTAAAACAATCTCAATGTACTGACGGCTTTTTTCCAGCTCTACATTCTGCTGCATAAGCATGCTTTCGGACAGGGCGATCTGCCGTCGACCGGCGGCCAACTGGCGGGTCATGGAGTTAAAGCTTTTGATCAGGGTACCGATCTCATCGTCTGTTTTAAAATCAATCTGATATTCCATGTCACCATCTATGATCCGCTGGGTGCCCTCGGCAAATTTCATAATGGGAATAGTAATGGACTTGGCAATCTGGAACCCAAACCACACCGCACAGAACACAACAAGAAGCGCCACAATGGACAACGCAATGTAGTAGGAAATCTGGGCCGGTCTCTTTGTCAGTTTGAGTTGGTGGTACTCCTCCACGCCTTTGAGAATGGATTTTAAATTTTCAGACAAATCCGGGGCCATCAGGGTGGTAATGACAATAAATCCGGCAGCCTCGTTCGGCGAAAGTTCAAAGGGGATGGTGCATATGGTGCGTAAAAATTCCCCCTGGTCCATGATCTGGTAAACGGTGTGACGGGCGCTGCCGTCCGGGATGCCCCTTAACTCCGTGGTGGTTAGTAATCCAAAATGCATGTTCTCCAACTCGCTGGCTAAAGAGAGACTCACCCGCTGGGCATCCGGGGTGTAGACCTCTACGGCATGACGGTTAAAGGCCCGCTGGATCACCTGGGTATACCGGGTGAGTTTTTCCTGATTTTCGGGCTTGAGCAAATCCCGGGAATGAATCTGGAACGCTCCCCTTTTAGCGAAAAAGGCATTTTTTTCTTCGATATAATCATACAGGGTCTGTCCTACGGCCAACGAGGCATCCAGTGTCTGCTCCACAGGGGCATTGAACCAGAAGGCAATAGACGTGGAGATAAACTGGATGGAAAAGAAAAAAAGTACGGTGGTGGGCAAAAGGGCCAGGACAACAAATGCAACGGTCAGGCGGGTTTTTATTTTGGACCCCAGGATATTATTTTTTCTCTCATAGTAGAGTTTGGCAAGATTTCTGAAGACCAGCAGCAGAAGGGTAAGCAGCAACAACAGGTTGATGTTTATCAAAATGAACATCAACACGGTAGATGAAAGAGGCAGTCCCGTATCAAAGGGCGTAACACGAATTTCTATCACCGTCAGGACACCAACGGCCAAAATAAGGCATAAAATGGCAACGCCTTCTCTTTTTCGGCCGGACCGTTTTTGTCCTGTGTCCTGGAATATCTGGGTCATAGATACCTTGCCTGTCCGGCTGATGGTTAATATGTGAAATTAATCACATACCAGTCCGTTTCAAAATCCCAGTAAGAAACAAAGAAAAAAACATAGTGCAACGACAGGGGCAACGTAACTTTTTCAAGTTCAGCCTTTATCCGGATCTGGTATTTACCCCCTTTTATCAACCGGTCAAGGGGTACCACCTTCAGGTTATCGATTTCGGTCATCCAGGTCTTTGCCTCATCAAAGGATTTTGTGATCAGCGGCGGAGCATCCTTCCACTGACAGATAACCGTGTATTCCTGTTTCATTGAATTGTATTTTATTGTTGCACGGGTTTCAATATCGATTATTTTTTTGTCAAACAGACTGCTTGAGGTCTTGAATAAGGTTACATAGAACGTAAACGATGTGGAAATGCCATTAGTAATAGCCTGAATATTTTTTTCATTAAAGGCCTTTTCCACCTTAAAATAAGCAAACAGATCATCCCGTGTGTTGGCCAATTTAATATCGGAGAGAACCGCATTATCACGGGCAATGGCGATCCCCGGGACAATAAAAAGAAGGCCTGTGATAAAAAATACAACTACACATAAAAATCTTGTAAACGCATGTTTAATTTTCATTAGGTATTGAGTTCTGGTCAGCGCTTTGCAGGGCCGGTTTCCCAGGCCTGCTTTTCATCAAGGAATTTTTTTATAAAGAGGTGGTTCAGATGATGCCCGGATTTATGGGTAATGATATGCCCCTGGATAGGCATTCCCAGAAGGGAAAAATCCCCAAGGCAGTCCAGCAGTTTGTGCCGAACAAATTCATCCGGATACCGCAGTCCCCCTTTATTCAAAATTTTATCATTGTCAATCACAATGGCATTGTCAAGGCTTCCGCCCTTGCCAAGGCTGAATTTCTTCAACAATTCAAGATCTTTTACAAACCCAAAGGTCCGGGCCCCGCAAATCTTTTGCTCAAAGTTATTTTCAGCCCTGTCATAGATAATTTTCTGCAGCCCGATAAGCGGATGGTTAAATTCAATGGTACAGGAAATTCTAAAACAGGATTCGGGTTCCACCCGGACCCATTTATCCGCCTGCCTGATTTCTATGGGTTCATTCACGATAAAAAGGTGTTTGGGTCTATCCTGCTCCACCACGCCCACGTTGGTTATAGCCCGGGTAAATTCCCTGGCTGATCCGTCCATGATGGGGATCTCATAATCGTCCACCTCCACCAGGGCATTGTCAATACCAAGACCTGCAAAACTTGCCATCAAATGCTCAATGGTGGAAACAATAGCACCCTTGTCCCCGATAACCGTGGCAAGACTGGTATCCACCACCTGTTTGAAAAGGGCCGGAATATCAGGGGTTCCGGGAAGATCAAGGCGCCGGAATTTAATGCCGTGGTTTTCCTCGGCCGGCCGGATGGTCAGGTTTGTCTTTTTACCCGAATGGACACCTGTCCCTGAAAGGGTCACTTTTTCGGCGATGGTTTGCTGATTATAAAAACTGTTCATTATCCCGTTCCAAAGTGTTTCGAATACCATAAAACGTGGTATATATAGCTGATTTGAAAATACAAAGCAAAACAAATGAGAAAAATATTATGATTGCAAAAATGAAGTCCTGCGCAGTAAACGGGTTTGAAGCCATTATTGTGGATGTTGAAGTAGACATTACACTGGGATTGCCGGTATTTAACATGGTAGGACTGGCTGAGACTGCGGTCCGGGAAAGCCGTGACAGGGTCCGCTCTGCTCTGCAGAATGCCGGATACACCTTTCCCATGGACAGAGTTGTGGTAAACCTGGCGCCTGCGGATTTCAAAAAAGAGGGGACGGGCCTGGACCTTCCCGTGGCGTTGGGGATTCTTTGTGCCCAGGGTTTATTCCAGGCATCTTCAGCTGCATCCTGGCTGTTTGCCGGGGAGTTGTCCCTGGACGGGTACCTGCGGCCGGTCAAGGCAGCACTGCCCTTTGCCCTGGCCGCCCGGGACAATGGGTTCAAAGGCATTATTCTGCCCAAAGAAAACGGTGCCCAGGCGGCGCTTGTTAAAGATATTGACGTTCTGGCACCGGATCATCTGGCCGAGGTGGTGGATTTTCTGGCAGGAAAAGCAAACCTTGCGCCCCTGGAACCGGATCTGTCCATGCTTCTGGAGACCGATGGTGCAGATCGGGAAAACGATTTCTCCCATGTCCGGGGCCAGACCCATGTAAAACGGGCCATGGAAGTGGCAGCAGCAGGCCATCATCATATCCTGCTCAACGGTCCGGCAGGATCCGGAAAAAGTTTGATGGCAAAATGCCTGCCGGGGATCATGCCGGAACCGTCCTTCGAAGAGGCCATGGAAATCGCCAAGGTCTATTCAGTAGCCGGGGTCTCCCGGGAACCGGGCCAGCCCCTGGGTGCACGGCCTTTCAGGTCCCCCCACCATTCCATTTCCGATGCGGGTCTTGTGGGCGGCGGCACCGTGCCGAAGCCCGGGGAAATCACGCTGTCCCATAACGGCGTACTGTTTCTGGATGAGTTGCCTGAATTCCGACGCAGTGTGCTGGAGGTTCTGCGCCAGCCCATAGAAGAGGGCGTCATCACTATAGCCCGGGCCAACGCCAAAGCCACCTATCCATGCCGGTTTATGCTGGCAGGCGCCATGAATCCCTGCCCCTGCGGTAACCTCACCAATCCGGACAGGGAATGCACCTGCACCCCGGCAAAAATCGAGCAATACAAAAACAAAATTTCAGGTCCGCTCATGGACAGAATAGACATCCTTGTGGAGGTTCCCCGGTTGTCCTTTAACGAAATGACGGCAGATGGATACCGGGAGTCTTCTAAATCCATTCGAAAACGGGTGGAAAAGGCCCGGGACATCCAGGCCCTTCGATTTAAAAAAGCCGGTACAACATGTTTTTCCAATGCTGACATGGGCCCAAAACTTTTGCAGCGGTTTTGTCCCCTGGATGCCCAAAGCCGCCAAGTGGTTGAACAGGCTATGAAACAATTCAACCTTTCCGGCCGGGCCTATGCCTCCATATTAAAACTTGCCAGAACCATCGCTGATCTGGCAGACGTCCCCGATATACGCAAACCCCATGTTCTTGAAGCGGTTCAATATAAACGTATGGACCAGGCCGGCGATGACTTCAGCTGATGTTGCTATTGTTCTTCACTGCCGATAAAACGATAAATTACAGCGCCAAGTATACCGCCAATGATCGGGGCCACCCAGAAAAGCCAAAGCTGCGCAATCGCCCAGTCGCCTGCGAAAAGAGCTACACCGGTGCTACGCGCGGGATTTACGGAAGTGTTTGTTACCGGAATGCTGATTAAATGAATGAGCGTCAGACACAAGCCAATTGCAATAGGTGCGAAACCTTGGGGTGCCCGTTGGTCGGTGGCACCAAGAATGACGACAAGAAACATCATGGTCATCACCACTTCAGTGATCAGTGCGGCCGACAAACTATACCCACCCGGTGAATGGGCGCCATAGCCGTTTGAAGCAAAACCGGCGGAAACGTCAAACCCTGATTTACCACTGGCAATCAGATACAGGACACCACCCGCTGCGATGCCGCCCAGAACCTGCGCAATAATGTAGGGCAACAGCTCTTTTGCCGGGAAACGCCCACCGGCCCATAGACCAAACGAAACCGCCGGATTCAGATGACACCCTGAAATGTGTCCAATGGCGAAGGCCATCGTAAGGACGGTGAGGCCAAATGCCAGTGACACACCAAGCAGTCCGATACCAACATTCGGGAAAGCAGCCGCTAAAACAGCGCTACCGCAGCCGCCGAGAACCAACCAGAATGTTCCAAAAAACTCTGCACCATACTTTTTCATACATTTCTCCTTTGCTTGTTGTTTAAAATACCCAACGCAAACATCTGCGGTGTGTTCGCAGCATGTTTTTGTGTACGCCCTGCATGAGTGGGAACTTACGGGGTGCAAATCCCCTATATGAAAATCCTGCTGATACTCGATCATCAATTGATATATATAGCATTATCAAAAGTATCAGCCGACGGCAAGGGCATTTCCGTGAAGAACGGTTATGGGCTTATGATATGCCTTCCAAATGTAAAAACGGACTATGCCTGCAGTTGCTTAAAGCATCTTTTGAGTCCAGGTACATCAATCATTTCCCTGTGACGGCATAGTGGTAGACTTGCCAATAAATTTTTATAAAATCAAGCATTTCAAACTTTTCTTAAATATGTTTAAATTAATACATCAAAATTTTCATAGGCAATCAGAGACACAGACAAAATAGTCGATCGTCTATTTCATAGATGAGATGGTATAAACAAAACACCTAAGGAGAATAGTTATGAAAGTAGTTGGATTTAATGGCAGCCCTAATAAAAAGGGAAATACAGCCTGTTCACTGAACATCGTTTTTGAGGAGCTGGAAAATGCCGGGATTGAAACGGAGATGATCCATGTCGGCAAAAAAAAAATACAGGGATGCACTGCCTGTCTCGGCTGTGTAAAAAAACAAAATGAAACATGTACCCTTGATGACGATCCGGTTAATGAATGGATTCAGAAAATAAAGGAGGCCGACGGCATTTTACTTGGTTCGCCTGTTCATTTTTCCGGTGTTGCAGGGACAATGAAATCCTTCCTTGACAGAGCGTTTTTCGTCGCTTCGGTTAACGGTGGTCTGTTCCGGAACAAGGTCGGCGCCGCTGTTGCAGCTGTCCGGCGATCAGGTGGAATTTCAACAGTTGACTGCCTTAATCATTATATCAATTACTCCGAAATGGTCATGCCCTCTTCAAATTACTGGAATGTGGCACATGGTCTTGCCCCTGGGGAAATGAAGCAGGATGGAGAAGGTAAACAAATCATGACGGTTTTAGGTAAAAATATGGCATGGCTCATGAAAATTATTGAACATGGAAAAGAACAATTTCCCGCGCCTGAACCGGTTGCCAAAATCATGACCAATTTTATCAGATAATTTGAGAGTAGGGCCTCGGAAAAATAAATGTCACAGATTTTGCACCTAAAATACAAACAAAAAGGCTCGCAAAATTGGGGCGTATTTTTTTACAAGGGCCCTAAAAAGTTTTTTTACATGACGATGGCCTTACTCTTCCAAATGGTTTACATTTATCAATCAGGTCTTACAATACCCCGATATGATTACTTTGGGGAATTAAAAGATGATAAAAAAAGATATATTTAACCATGATGTAAAAGCCCAATTCCAGGCATCGGCCAAAGAACGGCTGTACCACTTTTTAATGGCGGATGACCAGATTAAAGGGGTGGTGGTACATGCCACCCGGATGGTCAAGGAGATGCAGGCAAACCATGATCTGGGGCCTTTGGAAACGTTGATTCTCGGCCAGGCATACATTGCCGCAGCCCTGATGAGTGCCCCCCTGAAAGGCCGGGACCGGATTATACTGAATATCCAGTGCTCCGGTCCCATAAAAGGCCTTGATGTGGAGGCCAATGCATTCGGAGAAATCCGCGGATACTTGAAGGCCAACCCCATTGAAGTGGAAAATCCGGAAAAAATCAAATGGCTGTCCACCCTTTACGGGGCGGGTTTTTTGTCGGTGACCAGGTACATAGAGGATACAAACCGACCCTATACCGGCCAGATTGCTCTGGTTCACGGCTCTATTGCCGAAGATCTGGCTGAATATTTTCTTGCTTCGGAACAAATTCCTTCCGGCTTCAGCCTGAGCGTGATTTTTGATGAAAACGAAAACGTTACCGGTGCAGGTGGAATTTTTCTGCAGGCGATGCCGGGTGCCCAACCCGACAACGTTGCCCGGGCCGAAACCCTGATTCGGGAAATCGACGCTTTAGGCCACCGCTTCGCCCAAAATCAAACACCGGAATCCATCATTGAAACCGTTTTTGCCGAGCTGTCACCACGATTTATAGACAGTTCCCGGATAGAATTTTACTGCCGTTGTTCAAAGGAGCGGATGGCAGACTACTTAAAGAATCTACCCAAAGAAGACTGTGCCGACATTCTTGAGAACGGTCCCTTTCCATTGGAGCTTCGATGCCATCACTGTAATTCCGTCTATCGGTTCAGCCAAACGGAATTAACCGGCGTACTTAACTTAAGATAACCGCATCTCCTGTTTAGACCTTGATCATTATTTGGTCCAAACAGTAGGGGCGGATTCCATATCCGCCCCAAACTCATTTCCGTGTTTTTCCGTGCTTTCCGTGGTTCGATGAAGCAAGCAATTTCAGATGGTCTAAAAGCGCCTGCGCCAGCCGGGTAATCAAATCTGATGGGGGAATACCGTCTAACAGAACAGGAATAACTTCCAGATCCAGAATAGCGCCGGCAGCAGCAGGGAAATTTAAATCATAGACCATTCCGGCCTGAAAAACCCTCATGTCATTAAGCGTTTTTACAATGCTTAAATCATTCTGCCGGGTTTCAAGAAGGGCGTGTGCAGCCGTTTGAGGTATCTTGCCGTCATCGTGGAGATTATAAGTAATAAAACCGTGACTTGAATCCGGATTCAAATAATGGTCTTTCATTACATTAAAAATATCAATCTTGTCCGCATCCCTGAGCAGACGGGCCAGAAGGTTTAAATCAGGCCCAAGCGTTTCGGAAAGCCGGGGACGGTTATGCAGCGCCACTGCCCGCAAAATCAGCCGCCGGTCTGTAACGGACAAATGGGAAAGAATGTTGCTTCGCACTATTTCCCGGCACCCTAAGGCTGCATGATTTTTGGAACGGGCATCGGAATAGGTGTGAAAAACAGCAAACTGGGGAAATCGGCCCATATCATGAACCATGGCGGCAGCACAGGCCCGGGCAGTTTTCGGGCCATCAAGAGATAGGGATGCGCAAAGCATTTCCATGGCCCTGCATACCCGGGCCGTGTGTTCCTGTTTGAGCTGAAATGGGTAGGGGTCCTCGGCCCTGTCGACAAAGGGCCTGGTATACGCATAAAACTGTTTTTCTATTTTTAAAAAATCATCGTGGGTCATCATGGATCAATTTTCCAGAGCAATGGGTGAAATCTTCCACATAACGGATAGGGCCATGGCCCCTATTTGTCTACTGTCGAAACAACGGCTTCTTTTCTGACAAAAAGCATCATGATAATGCCGCCAAGTACAAAAAAAACAAACGCTGCGATCACGGGATCATCGTTGGTCGGCAAAACATTAATATTGGTCTGGACTGTCATATTTTCAAGGCAAACCACTTCCCCGGCCTGTTTCACATATTGCTGGGCCATGAATACGGTCTTTTTAAAGGGCCACAACGCGTAAAGTGAACCGGCCATCAACCCGCATAGAAAGGCCATGGTGGCATTATAGAACCGGCAAAAGACAAAGCTGACCAGTCGGGCAAACAAAAGGCCGCCGAAAAAGACCCCCAGGGCAAATATCCCCAGAAAAATAAATGTCTCCAAATGAAAAAATTTCAATTCAGAAATGGCTGAGATAACATCAAAATAGGTGCCCATTAAAATCAATACCAGGGAACCGCTGACACCCGGCAGCACAGTAGCGGAAATGGCAAGGGCACCGCAAAGTACGATATACAGATAGTCTCCGGAAGAATAACCTTGGGCTGTTGAAACATTTTTTCCCGACTCAGACACAAAACCATCCATACCTTCAGCAGAAGTGGACTGGACCAGGTAGGTCCGGGCAAGATGATCGGACTTCATCTTGATTTTATCATAGGGATTGACCATGGCTGATACCCACACAGTGATGCCGATGCCAATCAAAAGACAAAGGACGGCCCAGGTATCAAAACGCTTGAGCATCTTTACCGGTATAACAACGGAGACTAAAATCAGCCCGAAAAAAAAAGAATAGGTTAAACAAAAATGGTGAAGTAAAAGATATTTCATCAGACTGGACAGAGCAAGAATGGCAACGATGGTCCCGGCGGCAAGTTTAAACAGAAAAAAAAAACCGGTTTCCCTGAAAAATGCATAAACATTTCTAATCCCCATAACCGGGCGCCTGAAACAGGAAAAAACAAGTTCAAGGCATTTCAGGACAAAGGGTTTATTGATCTGGTTTAAAATCGAAAATACCCGTTCATATATTCCGAAAACCAGCAGAAACGTCCCGCCGGAAACCCCCGGGATGATATTGGCAACACCTAAACAAAACCCCATAAGCAACTCTTTTAGGGTTGCCGAAACAGCCGAAGAAGAAAAGGACATGAAAATTTACCTCAATTCAGGCGTGTTGATTTACCGTGTTTGGACGCAAAGTTACCCAGATGCAAGGCGCAGATGGGGGCGCTTTTCGTTCAAACACCATTTAAGCCGGCCATCCGTGTTCGCCGATCAGCTTGACAAAACGGCAGCCCCCCAGATTGACCGTCCTGATGCCGGTGCTGGTTTTTTCAATGCGTAAAAGCTCCTGGGAGTGCAGCCCCCCCACAGGCATGACCAAACGCCCACCCTCGTTAAGCTGATTCACTAAAGGTTCAGGAATCTGATTGCCCCCGGCCGTAACAATGATGGCGTCAAAGGGACTTTCGGATTTCCAGCCCAGGGTGCCGTCGGAATAGCGGGTTACGATATTATGATATTTCAGACGGTCAAACAGTTTCCGGGTCTGCAGATATAGGGTATTGTTCCGTTCAATGGTATACACCCTGTAAACAATATGGGACAGGACAGCAGCCTGGTAACCGGAACCCGTGCCGATTTCAAGCACACGTTCCTGACCTGTCAGGCTTAGACTCTGAGTCATTTCAGCGATGATAAAAGGCTGGGAAATGGTTTGGCCCTCACCAATGGGAAGCGGAAAATCCCCATAGGCGCTGTCCACCAGGGCTTCACTGACAAACAAATGGCGGGGCACCTGGCTCATGGCCTGGATCACCAAAGGATCGTTTATCCCCCTGGCAATGATCTGATTTTCTACCATATCCCTGCGCCAGCGCGAAAATTTTGTGGATTCGTCGTTCATGGCCTTTTAATATCAGCAACCGCCGGGGCCGTCAAGCATTAGAAAACGAGTTTAAAGCCCATAATTAAAGCTGTTATGGTAATTGGCCGCCTTTCATCTTTCTCTTGCATTTAAACCTCAGTAAAAGTAAAAAAAAAGCGATGGATAAAACTTTAAAAATGAAGATAACCGTATTTATCGCGGTCCTGTTTTTTATACTCGGCACTGCCGGTTACATGTCCATTGAAGGCTGGGGGCTTCTGGATTCCGCCTATATGGCGGCCATTACCCTGAGTACGGTGGGTTTTCTTGAAGTCCACGATCTGTCCGACGGAGGACGGTTGTTCACCATTTTTCTGATATTTACAGGCGTAGGATACTTTCTATATCTATGCGGTATTTTCATCAGTTCCGTGGTGGACGGTGAAATTAAAAGCATGCTGGGGAGGCAGCGTTTGGACAACAAAATAAAAAAAATGAAAGATCATTATATCATCTGCGGGTACGGTCGTATCGGCAGAGTTCTGTGCAAATTCGTGGCAGAAGATACCCATAATATCGTTGTGGTAGAACAGAAAGAAAAACTCAAAGATATCCTGGAAAAGGATAAAATGTACTACATTATCGGAGATGCCGGGAATGAGGAGGTTCTGGAACTAGCCGGAATTAAACGGGCAAGGGCGCTGGTGGCAGCCCTTGCAACGGATACGGAAAATGTATTCGTGGTACTCACAGCCAGGCAACTCAATCCCGACATTTATATTATGGCCCGGGCAGCTAGCAACATGGTGAAAAACAAACTCTATGTGGCCGGTGCGAACCAGGTTGAATCCCCCTATGATGTTGGTGGGGTTTCCATGGGATTGAAACTGTTGCGCCCTACGGTTTCCAATTTTCTGAACACGGCGCTGTCCCGGGAAAGCGATGCCATACAGATTGAAGAAGCCTTTGTACCGGATGCATCGGATTATATAGGCAAACAACTTAAAAATTCCGGTATTCGGCAGGATTACAACCTGATCATCATCGCAATCAATGAGAAGTCAGGCCATATGGTGTTTGCCCCCCATTTTGAAACCATTATCCACCCCGGGGACACACTGATTGTCATGGGAAAAGCCGAAGACCTGAAGGGGTTCAGGCGTGCGCTTGGTAATGTATAACTCGACAGGCTGTTACAAAATGCTAATTTTCTCAATTTCTTCAGTGAAAAATAAATTTGATCCTTAAAATACTGCATTACTGCCTGCAGTCCAATTGATTTTGCGCCTTAAATTTATCTATTTTGTAACAGCCTGTCGATGACCAAGTATAAGATTACTAAATTTTATAAATTACCCGGGTATCGGTAATAATGATGTCCACCGTATATTTTCTTGATTCCATTTGAATCTGGTCAACAATCTGTTCTTCATAAGCCAGCGCTACCTTGCGGCAGGTTTCAGGCAATTTTGTAATCAGTTTTGAATAATAGTTGTTTCCAAACCCCATGCGTCCGCCCTTGTCATCAAATGCCAGACCCGGAATGATGGCAATATCCACATCATCCAGGGCTATTTTCTTGCACCGCTCCGGATTGGGCTCGAGCATGTCATGGGCGTTGAGCACCAGGTCCTTATCAAAATGACTGATCTTATACAAAAGGAACGTATTTTTAGCCTCCGTAAATACCGGCAGAATAATACTTTTCTCAATTTCCATAGCTTTGCGGATGATCTTTTCAGTAGGAATTTCCTTACTTCCGGGCGGGTACATAAGCACCTGATGGGATTCTAAAAAGTTGGCAAATTCGAATAATTTATTCTCAATAATATTGTATTTTTCTTCAATCTGTTCCGGGGACAGGGCGTCCATGCGTTCCGCCACCTGGCTTAACACACTGTTCTTACCGCTTTTAGCTTCATCCATAATCATATTCCTTAGATTATTGCACAATAAATTTTTTGAGAAATATTATACACTGTCAGACAATTGTCAACCGGCAATAATCATTGACTGTTTACATGGCCCATGTTATCTGAATACAATTGTAAAAGTATTATAACCAGCCACCCTTCAACCCCATAATCATGCAGGACAAAAATCAAAAATGCTTGACATAAAATTGATTAAAAACGACCTGGACACTGTTGTCCAGGGCATGAAAAAACGCCGGACAAACATTGATTTTTCCCCGTTTCTTGAAAATGAGGAAAAAAGAAAAGCTCTGTTAATTGATATTGAAGAGTTACGCCATCAAAGAAATACTGTTTCTGGTGAAATTGCTAAAATGAAGAAATCCGGCCAGGACGCCCAGCCAAGCATAGATAAAATGAAAGGCGTTTCTGAAAAAATTAAGGAAATGGACAAAGTTCTCAATGAACTGGAGGACTCGGTCAAAGCGTTCCTTATTAATATCCCCAATCTGCCCCATGAAGATGTTCCCATGGGAAAGGATGACACTGAAAACCGGCTTGAAAAAACATGGGGGGCACCCCGGTCCTTTGATTTTCAAATCAAGGATCACGCCGACATCGCCGAAAACTTAGGTATTCTCAATCTCAGGTGCGCAGCAAAACTTGCCGGTGCCAGATTCCCTTTGTACATAGGTGCAGGTGCGCGCCTGGAACGGGCTTTAATTAATTTTATGCTGGATATTCACATCACAGAACACGGGTACACGGAAGTTCTACCGCCGTTTATCGTAAACAAAGAAACCATGACCGGAACGGGCCAGCTGCCTAAATTTGAAGAAGATCTTTTTAAACTTGAAGGTTGGGATTACTACCTGATCCCCACATCAGAGGTACCCATGACCAACATCCCGGCCGGAGAAATCTTAGATGAGTCCGCGCTGCCCATGAAGTTTACGGCATTTACTCCCTGTTTCAGATCCGAAGCAGGCTCCTATGGCAAAGACACCAAAGGACTGATCCGCCAGCACCAGTTTAACAAGGTGGAAATGGTAAAAGTCACCTCCCCGGAGACATCATTTGATGAGCTTGAATCATTGCTGGCCAATGCGGAAGACATTCTCCAGCGCCTGGAGCTGCCCTACCAGGTCGTCACCTTGTGCACCGGGGATTTGGGATTTTCCGCCACAAAAACCTATGACATTGAAGTGTGGATGCCCGGCCAGGATAAATACAGAGAGATTTCCTCATGTTCAAACTGCCTTGATTTCCAGGCCAGGCGGGCAAACATCCGGTTCAGACGGGAAAACGCCAAAAAACCTGAGTTCTGCCACACCCTGAACGGGTCCGGACTGGCCGTGGGCAGGACCTTTGCAGCAATTCTTGAAAATTATCAATTGGAAGATGGAACCGTCAAAGTGCCTAAAGCACTGGTACCGTATATGGGAGGTTTAGAAATAATTGAATATGAATCTTAATTTGTTTCCTGAGGATATCAGACCACATATCATCCCCTCGCCTAAGGGGGAACTGTTTTATAAATGTCTTGGCTGCGGTGCCGAATACGGTATTGAAGAACTTTTATACGTGTGCCCGGCGTGCAACCAGGTATTGCTGATCCATGACCGGAAACAAGATCAGCTCAAGGCCATTTCAGGCGAAACCTGGCAGAGAATCTTTGATTACCGCAAGATGCTTAAAATTCCTGCTCTAAAAGGGATCTACCGGTACCACGAATTCATCGGCCGCAGCATCCCCCTCGAATCCATCATCTACCTGGGTGAAGGACACACACCTGTCATAGAGGCCAATGCCGGACTCCAGGAAAAAACCGGGTTAAAGTTCTATTACAAAAACGACGGCCAGAATCCGTCAGCCTCGTTTAAAGACAGGGGGATGGCTTCGGCCCTGTCCAGCATAAAATATCTGATTGATCAGGGATTTGTCTCTGAGGTAATTTCAGTATGCGCATCCACCGGTGACACCTCGGCCTCTGCAGCCCTTTATGCCTCCTATCTGGGATCTAAAGTAAAATCTGCCGTACTTCTGCCCCATAAAAAGGTCACCTCTGCCCAATTGGCCCAGCCCTTGGGAAGTGGTGCCAGGGTATTTGAAATCCCCGGGGTTTTTGATGACTGCATGAAAGTTGTGGAGCACCTGTCCTCAAGCTATCCTGTGGCACTGCTTAACTCCAAAAATGCCTGGCGGATACTGGGACAGGAGTCCTACTCCTATGAGATTGCCCAGGACTTTGACTGGGATATGGATAAAAAAGTAGTCATGGTGCCCATTGGCAATGCCGGTAATATTTCAGCGGTCATGAACGGATTCCTGAAATTTTACAACACAGGTATCATCAATAAACTGCCAAAAATCATCGGCGTTCAGTCCGAACATGCAGATCCGGTATATAAATACTACCTTGAACCCGATGAGAGCAAACGTGAATTTAAGCCGGTTCAGACCCAGCCAAGCGTGGCCCAGGCAGCCATGATCGGAAATCCGGTATCCATGCCAAGAGTGATCCAGATCGCCAGGGAATATGATGCAGCCAGCGGCCATAAAAATGTTTTTATGGTCCAGGTGAAAGAACAGCAGATCATGGACTGGCAGCTTACGGCCAACCAGAACGGGCATATCGCCTGCACCCAAGGTGGCGAGTGCCTTGCCGGCATGGTCCAGGCAAAGGCACTAAGTCTCGTAGATGAGAACGAAACCGTAATTCTGGATGCCACGGCACATGCCATTAAATTTTCCGGTTTTCAGGACCTGTATTTTAAAGGTGAACTGGCTGACGGTTATGGGATTTCATCTGACAGCCGGTTTATTAATTTACCGGATTTTGTTTCGCCCGATAATCCCGAATTGATTCCGTCCCAGGAAAAACCCCTTGGGTCATCCCAGTTCCAGGAATTCGTAAAGGATGTATCAAAAAAAATCGCCACCCGTTTAGGACTTTGATCTATGTTTTTTTTCCGGGACATCCTAATAAGACGTTTTATTATCCCGGTCATACTGGTTTTTGTCATCCCTTGCGCCTCTTTTTCAGCAACGGGGGTGACAACCAGTTTTAAAAAGTATTCCCTGTTCACTTACAATAATCGGGTTTACCTGTGCGAGCCTTACCTGGTCCAGAAAGATGAATGGCTGTATAAAATTTTTCGTCAAAAAGGAGAAATATCCGCGTCGGATTTCCCGCTGTTCTTAAAAATATTCAAAACCATTAATCCGAAAATCGGCAATATTGACGCCATTTCCCCCGGTAGCCAAATTCTTATTCCCCTCAAACAGGTGGAGAAAAACGCTTACGAACAGGGCAGCAAGGGAACTGTGGAGGTACCGGTTCTGGCGTTCTCCTCACAGATTACACCAGCGGCCATATCCCAACACACACACAAACACGAGGTCAAAGCCGGAGATACCGTATCGACATTGCTTTCCAAAGAATTTTTAACATCCATGGGCAATGTATCCAAGGTGGGTGAAAAAACGATGCGTCACCTGAACCCAGACATTAAGGACATCAACTATATTTATCAGGGGGCAAGCATCACAATCCCCGAGCCTTCAATTCTTTCCCAACCGTGGTTTAATGATCTTATTTCCATGGGAAAAGAAATTGCAGCGCCTGCAGAAATCAGCCTCACCCGCATCCCCGAAAAAAAACTAACGCCCCCCCATGCGTCAAAACCTATTTCCATGGAAGAGTTGGCACAACTAAAACGCTACACCCAGCTTATTCAGGGCCGCCTCATGCACCAGGGGAAACTGTTTTTCCCGCCCGCCAGCCAGGAAGACACACCTAAATTCATTGATTTGTCAAAAACACCTGTCATCAGTGACAGCACAGGAAGAAAAACCGTGTTGCTTGGATCAGCTGCCAATGAGGCGTCTTTGGACCCTGATCTTGTTGCTGCCATGAAAGCCTATTGGACGGATCTGCAATTTAAAAAATTCAGTGAAGTCCTTAATGCCAAAATACTGCTAAACACACAGACCATGAAAGATAGGCCCAATTCCCAGGAATCATTGATCAAAATTCTTCTGGCTGCCACATCCTATTCCTATGAAGCCCAGGTATTTTTCCCCGTATCCTTAAACAATGTACAGATAACAGTCTCTTTAGGCAGAATCACCCATGACCACACCCCTGATATTTTTATCAATTCGGGAAGCGTTTACGGCAGAGCGCTTAACGTCTTAAAAAAACAGGGTTACCGGATTCTGGACCTGCCGGCGGATCTTACGTTTGAAGATGTATGCACCCGCCTTTTTTCCCGTCTTGGATATCAGGTATGGAAAGATCCATCATTCAATGTGGACCAAAAAGTGAGAAATATCCCAGGTGTCTACGCTGAAAAAGGAAAAGAAAAACTTTTTTTGACCAGAACCGCTCTTTTCAAAAGTGCCACAACCTTTCTGAAAAATGAAAATATTGATGTAATTATGCTTAAATAAGGAGCCGGCCCAATGAAAACAAAACTGTTTATCCTGGTTTGTATCTGTGCTGTCATGACGGTATCCTGCACCTCAACGGTACAGACCCAGAAACAAAATAAAATCGCCCAGGCCATCAAAAAGGAAGGCGATGTATTCCAGGTCCAGGGGAACCATACAGCGGCATTAAACAAACTGCTTGAAGCAGAAAAAATGGCACCGGATGACCCATATATTCAAAACAGCCTGGGATTGGCATATATGGGAAAAGAAAGAGATGATATGGCCATCCAGGCCTTTAACAAAGCCCTGGCACTCAAACCCGATTACACCGAGGCCCTGAACAATCTTGGTGCAGCTTACCTTCGGGATGAAAAATGGGATATTGCCATAAAGACATTTAACAAGGTTCTTGAAGATATCACCTACCCCACCCCCCATTACCCCTTGGCCAATATCGGATGGGCCCAACTGGCACAAAACAACTACCCTGCAGCCCAGAAATATTTCCTCAAAGCAGTAAGGGAAGTGCCGGGATTTATACCGGCCATCCATGGCCTTGCCCAGCTATATATCCGAACCGGCCAGGCTGACAGGGCCATAGCCTATCTGAACAAAAATATAAGAAAATCCCCGGGCACTGTCATATTCCACGCAGACCTTGCCCAGGCTTATGAAGCCTGCGGCCGGATTCCCAAGGCCATTAAAGCCTGGCAGATGGTCACACAGTTGGCCTCTGAAAATTCAAACCTTTACCACGAGGCTGAACAGCGCCTGTTTGAACTGCAGTAAAATATGTGCCCTGAGTCGCAACGAAGAAAACGGATAAAAAGACAAGCAAAATGTAGGATTTATTTTTTCCGGGTCCCTAAAAGATGACGTGTTCTCTCACACCTTGTCAAATGGCTGATATCGTCCAGGGGCGATGATACCCTCAGGATCCAGCACCGATTTAATATCTTTAGTTACGTCCCAAAAGGTCTGGGAGCGATCGGCCAGTTTTTTCATGGTATGGATATTGGTCCGGTACGGCACATACCCGTGTGACATGATCAGGCTAAAAAAAGCATCGTAACATTCCTGTGCCCTTTTGCATTCACCCGGATCATCCTTATCATAGGATATGGTAATGACACTGACCATGGCCCGCTCCGTAATCAGTGACACGGTGATCAAAGGCTCAAAACCGTATTCTTCAAACACCGGATTCACCAATTGAATCAAACGGTCTGCCGTCCCCCCCATCATGGGCATGATCGGGGCAATCCACATCATACCGGCGTTGAAATCAAGGGGATCGGCCACGGCATCGGGATTAACCGCCGTTTTGACCCGCCACAGCGTACCAAACAAAAACGCATCTGTGGGCTCTCCCTTGAGCAGTCCGTATACCTTGTCCAGAGATTTAAATTTGGTTTTCAGGTCCGGAAACAGAGAAAACCGATCAAACAGCCCTGACAAGCGGTTTACCAACCCCAAGGTCCGGTCTCCGATAAACCGGATTTGTCCCAGCGGTTTTAGCGCCTTTTTCAACTCTTTCCGCGTCATCCGGACCTGAGCCCGGGTGCCGTAAATGGCACCGCTGACATTCCAGGCCCCGAATCCGCCTTTTTTACAGAACTGCTCCCGCAGATCATCGCTCAAGGGTGTCTTATTCCCGGCCTTTTCCCAAGGGTATTGATTGAATGAGGAAAACACCCTCAAATCATTGCCAATATGAACTAGGCTTTTGACCTGTCCACTCAGCTTCAGGGGGCGCAGCGCATCTACCACCCTGGCCAGATCCCCTTCCCGAGGCACGGTACAGTAAAACATATTCAGGCATTCCGGCGCGGGCATCAACCAGATCCCTAGCCGGGTTACAACACCAAAATTGGACTGGGTAAACAACCCATCCATATAAGGCCCAATACCGTATTTAAATACATGGGTGGCTTGGGCATTATCATAATGTCCATACCCTGTTTTCAGGGTCCGCCCGTCCCCTAAAACCACCTCCATACCGCAGGAATGCAGAAAATGATCCCCATAAGGCGTATGCCCAAAACCCCGTTCCAGAGTGTTACCCAGAATACTGGCCTCGGGTCCTGATCCGCTGCAGTCCAGCCACAGAGGAATTTTTTTTTCTTTTAGATAGGCTACGAGTTGAATCTGGGTCACCCCGGGCTCAATCACGGCATATGCCAGGGTCTCATCCACATGGATAATCCGGTTCATCCGGGACAAATCCAGGATCACCTGCCCATCCCCCACAGCACAGGCCGAGCCGTAGCCCCAGTTGCATCCCCGGCTCACCGGATAAATACCAACATGATGTTCTTTGGCCGTTTTTATAATTTCCGTTACTTCACTGCTGATATAAGGTTTTAAAACAGCGGCAGGCGTTGTACTCTGCGGTAGTGTGGCCCGGGAATACCGTTGAATCGTTATTTCATCATAAAAGACAAATTCATCGCCAACAATTTCTTTAAATTTTTGTATAGGAACCATAAGGTGCTGCTATTGCACCATATGCCTTTTCTGCTCAAGCTGAACAATAGAAGGCGTCAAAAAAATAAGCAATTCATTTCGATCATCTGTCTTGATTTTTCGACCAAAAAGATAGCCTAACCCCGGAATGCCTGCCAGAAAAGGCACACCATCGGTGTCCTGGCTCTGGGTCGCCTTGACCACACCGCCGATAACAACCGTATCATTATTATTGACCAGAAGCTCTGTCTCCGCTTCATTGGTTGCCAGGGTCGGTGCACCATCCGGACTGGTGCCGGCAACGTCATTTTTGGTCACCCGCACGGCCATGGAAATTCTGTTGTCTGGTGTTACATGCGGCGTTACTTCGAGCAACAGGTCAACGTTTTTATACGCCACACTAGACCCGCCTGAATCATCACGCTCCAAATAGGAAATTTCCTCACCCTGCTTGATCATGGCTTTTTTGTTGTCCAGGGTCAAAATTCTTGGGGAGGATACGATCCTGACATCTCCCTGCTCCTCGGACGCTTCAAGCTGGGCATTCAGTGCGCTGCGAGAAGACCCGAACAGCCCGAAAAATGAAAAATCACCCGAAACCCCCACGTTTGCTCCGTTAATAGACACAGAGTAATCATCCACAAAGTTCGATGTCACATCAGAATCATTGGATAGATTCCAGTTGATCCCAAAACGTCTGGAAAACTCCTTGGTTACCTCAACCACCTTGGCCTCAATCATGATCTGGGGCGTAACTCTATCCAGACGGTAAATCAACTCATTGGCCTGGGCAATTTTGGCTTGGGTATCGGTAATAATCAGCATATTGGTACGGGTGTCCACTGAAATCTTACCCCGATCCGGTGTCAGGAGCTTGGATATATGGGGTTCAATATCCGCCTTTGCATCTGAATAATTGACAGGGATATATTCGGTGACAAGGGGTTCCAGGGCTTTTTTCTGTTCTTCGGATTTCTGCCGAGCAGCAATGGCCTCCTGACGTTCGTTTTCCTCCTTGGCAAGAGTATCCGTGGTAGCAATACGGATGACATTGCCCTCCATTTTTTTACCAAGGCTGTTCATTTTCAAAACAAGATCGAGAATCTGGTCCCAGGGCACGGGATCCTGAAGGCTCAGTGTCACCTTGCCCCGCACATCCTCGTCAATGGCAAAATTCACGCCGGCTACACTTTTTAATATCCTGAAAACATTTTTAATATCGGTTTCATAAAAATCCAGTTTGATTTTTTCACCGGTGTACCGGACCGAAGAAGGATTTAACAAAGGGTCCTGGTCCAGGGAAGCCCTCTTTTCCTGAGCCCTTGACTGCCCCGTATCCAGTTCTTTAGTTGCGACATGGGAATTTTGACCAGCGTCAAGACTTATTTTGGCCTTATCAAATTCAGGCGCAGAGACGGTAGACGCTTCAAAGGTCATATGAATACCTTTGGTGGTTTGCACCACTTGGAACGGCACTTTTTCCCGAATCTTGATATCCACCAGTGTATCATTAGGGTTTGCCGAATTTGGCCGGGGCATGACCTGTTCCACGGCAGAATTGAAATACCGAGCCATAAGGGGCCGCTGATACCGAAGGGGTACGGTTGTATTATACAATATCAGACCAATAGAATCATTGCGATTCTGAATGGTTTCATATCGAACCGGATGATCCGTTAGAATCTGAATATCAGACTGACCACTCGTATTGTTATCAAATTCAATATGGGTCAAAAGGGCTGGGGCTCCAGGGATAGGAACACTTTCGGACATCACCGCAACCTCTTTTAAACCCTGGCTGGGTGCATCTGTAACAGGGCCGACCTCAGCCCCCTGTCCAAAATCGGCCTGCCTACCCTGGAGAATGATACCCAAACGATCCGATTTCTCCTCCACAATATAAGCCAGGTTCGCTTTAAGCAGGATATCCACCTTGACTGTTGTCTGGGTCTCGCCAATAAATCCCACCTTTATATCGCTGACACGAGAGTCCGAAAAGGGGCCTGCACTCACCCCCGGGGCAAGACCGGCATTAGGCAGATAGACGCTCACGGCAAAAGGGAAAGCCTGTTTAATGGACGTATAATCATCCAACGCCCCGGAGGAACCCTGAATCCATACTTCAAACGCATCGGTTTCCGGGTTGACCCATATTTTGTCAACCGTTCCAGGCAAAGACGCAGAATCTTCCTGTGAAGTCCGGCTTTCCTGAACATTCGCCGTATTTGCCGATGCTGCGTTTTTTTGGGTTACGCACCCTGTTATTAAGGAAAGCAGCAGAACCGACATGATAAGACTTGTCACATAATATCTGACAGCCGATCGATAATTAACCATCATCTTATTCCCCATCCTCGCTTTTATGAAATTTAATCTCCTCATACCGCTTACGGCGTTTTCCTTGAAAATCTTTAACGTCTTCTTCAATTTTAATGCCTTTCCTGGTGATGGACGTCACCCTCCCACCATTGGTGCCGATATAAGTACCAATGGCAACCTCATACCCTTTTCCGCCAGCTTCCTCTACCATGGCAATGGTCCTGCCCTGCATTTCCACAACCGCCACCAGCTTAACCTGGCTTAACTCCAATTTTTCCAGGGGGGTCAATGTTCTTTTGGGCTTTGAATCTTCGGGTGAATCCGGCACGGCAGATGCTTTTTTTTCATCAATCAGAGGAATAAACGGATCCACCCGGCCCTTGCTGTCATATTTTTCCAGGAATGTGGCAATACCGACTTTTTGTAAGGCGGCTGCATCGTCAATGTTGCCCCCTATATAACCGGCTTTTTCAGAATCCTCCAATGGTTTCAGATCAGAGGCTGGTGCCTGTTTTTTCCCGGTATCCACGGGAACAGATGTTTGCGTTGACGGCGCATTTGATTTGGAAATGGGTTTGGAAACCACCTGGGGCTGTTTTGGCGCAGGGGCCTGCCCCTCATTACAGGCTGATACAAACAGTAATGAGACTCCCAAACCGGCCACACAACATATTTTAAGTAAGTTTTCCATATCCCGCACCTTCTACCTCTTTTTGTGTTTCTTCTTGGCGTTGTTGCCCGCACCCTCATCTTCCCTGGGTTCAACAAACATGTAGGTAACAGCTGTGCATTTCATCTGGATTGTATTTCTGTTGGTGCTCTCTTTTCCGGAAACCCGATTTATATTGATGTCCGATATATTTACAACACGATTGAGTCCTGCAACCCGGTAAAAAAATTCAGCCACCTGGTGGTAACGACCCGCAACCGTCATGGAAAATGGAATTTCTGTATAAAAATTTTTCTTTACCATGCTCTGGGGCGCAAACAACTGGACTTCCAGCCCGGCATCCCTTCCTGCCTTGGATATTTCATCCAGCAAAGAAGGCAGTTCTCTTTTATCCGGCAGGGCGGTCATGGCAATATTGAACTTTTCCTGAACCTGGACCATCCGGGCTTCCAACGTTTCAAGGGTGCCGGCTTGAATCTTGTACGTTTCCCTAAGATTTTTCTGCCTTTCCAGATCGTCCTTGGCTGCCGAAAGGGCATCAAATTTTGGACCAAGCAGCAGAAAATAAAATCCGGCACCAATTAAACCCAATGTGCCCAGACAGATAAGCAGACGCTGAACTTTGGTCAACTCACCTATTTTTTCAAACAGGGCGTCCATCTTCCCACTTTTTTTCGCAGTGCTGTCTTTCTTTTTCCCGGCCATTATTTTTTCCTTTTTTGGGACGTCCCATCCTTAATGGTCTCGCCGGATGCCTGTTCAGGCACTATCTTTGTGCAGGATATTTCAAATTCTTTTAACCGAATATTATCGTGAAATACCTTTGCCTTTGACAACTTTAAGTCTACGGCTCCAAACATTGGGGCATTTTCAAGATTTCTCATGAATGCGGCGATCGTCGGATTATCAAAGGCAATCCCTTTTAAAGAAACAGTCTGGGCATCTGCGGAAACACTTGACAGCCACATTTTTGTTTCTACAAGCCTGTCCGCCAACTGTTCCAACAAAATCTGCTGCTCATTCTTTCTTTTTTTCAGTGCCTCAACAATGGCCAGTTTATCTTCCAGAATCGCCAGATTTTTCTTGATCCGGGAAGCCTTATCTGCTTTCTTTTTATATTTAAGGCTTTCGGCCTTTACCTGGGCAACCTCATTCTGTGTCCGGGACAATTCATTGTCCAGCATAAAAAACACCCACCCCAAAGCCAGAATAATAAAAACAAGGGAAAGAAAAAATACGGATACCTGGCGACGGATATTTTCCTTTTTCCTGGCAAGCCTGAACGGCAACAGATTGATTCGTATCATTTGTCATCCACCCGTCTCATGGCAAGCCCCAATGCAATGGGGACCAGAAGCTGGTATGCTTCCAGTTCGCCAAGTTCTTTTGAATCGCTGACCAGTCCGGCAAAGGGATTAATCTTTGACACCGCTACCTCCAGCTCTTTAGTCAATTTTTCAGCCAGCAGGTCGATGAAACCGCCCCCGCCGCTGATAACAATCGCTTCAACCTTATCGTTACCGGAACCGGACTCAAAGGTATGAACCACCTCGCAGATATCTGAACACCAGTTGCCGACAATCATGTCATAAAGGTCACCCAACACCTGTCCGGATTCGGAATAATCGACCTCGCCCATGATGATCTGCAACGCTTTTTCCCGGTCAATATCAAGCCGTTCACTGACAGCAGAAACGAGTTGATTACATCCATTGGTCATGTCCCGCATCATCATGGAATTGTTATTCTGAAGTATATTTACACTTGTTTTGGAAGCCCCCACATCAAGCAGCAGGGTGATACGCTCATGATTTACATCAGGAAGGGTTTCATAAACATTTTGAAGGGCAAATGTATCCACATCAATAATAACGGGGTTAAGACCTGCCATATGTATCAGCTCAACATATTCATCCACCAAATCCTGTCTTACCGCGACAAGCAGCACATTCATCTGTTCCGTAGAGTATTCACTGTCACCCAGAACCTGGTAATCGATATTAACATCATTTATATCATAAGGAATGTATTGCTCAGCCTCCGCCCGAATATTTCTATGCAATTCCTCATCAGGTACCTTTGATGTGCTGATGGTCTTGATAACCACGGAATGGCCGCCGGTGGACAGCGCCACATTTTTTTCTTTGATCTTCTGTGACTTAAACAAAGAGCGAATAATTTCTGCCAACCCCTCCATATCGACAATCCGTCCGTCTTGAATCATGCCTTCGGGGACCTGTGCAATGCCGAATTTATGAAGCGTGCTGCCTTTCTTGGTCGTCTTCAGTTCGGCCACTTTGACAAGAGCAGCCCCAATGTCCAGGCCTACAAGGTGATCTTTTTTTTTGAATACCATACGCATCTATCCTCAATTGTGGCTGTCGCAACGGACCGGAACTTAAGAATGCAAATAATAATTATTGATATCCTATACTAATATAACTATATATTTGATACGAAATGTACACAATGTCAAGCACAGAATCAAACTATTTAACTGGTTGAATAGCAAAGAAGAAGCGTATTTATCAAATTAAACCTGCCCTAAAAGTATGAATTTTTTTTCATAATAGAATTATAAAAACACGGATTAATGTGAAAAAAAAGCAACAGAAAGAAACCGGCAAGTCCGGCACCCGGCCTTTTGTTCTAGTCAAAGCATTTACGGTCTCAAGCCTGATTGTCATGCTTACGGCCACCATTATTATAGCAGCGTTGAATACCCTCTGGGTAAGAAAGATACTACTTGAGAAAAGTAAAGAATATAACCGGCTTTTAGTTGAAAACCTGAACCACCAGATATTTTTAAGATTTGTCTGGCCCGTGGTTTTCAAACATGGAGAGATAAAACTTCGGGAACCTGGTCAGTATCAGCTTCTTGACACGGTTGTCAAAAGCACCCTGCACAGTTTCCATGTGGAAATGGTCAACATATACGCAACGGACAATATTATTGCCTACAGCTTGGATAAAGCCCGGATCGGTAAAAAAAATGCCGGCGGGGTCCATTATGAAAAAGCCATGAAAAAGGAGGTAACCTCCAAGCTTGTTCAGCAGGGCAACTGGATTGAGCTGACATTCTGGTTTCCCAAAGAGACAAAAATTATCACCTTTGCCCCTTTAATTCAGGAAGTCCAACTTATCCGGGAAAAGGACAGGATGGTCATCGGCGCAATTGAGATTATCAGGGATGTCTCTGATGATTATCAGCAGGTATTTAAACTCCAGGGATTGATTGTCATCAGTTGCGCCACCATCATGGGCATTCTTTTTCTCGTTCTCAGATTTGTGGTGAAACATGGAGAAAAAATTATTGAGCGCAGGGCTGAAGAACGGCTCAAACTGGAAGAAAAACTGCGTCAGGCAGAGCATCTGTCCGCAATCGGTGAAATGACTGCCGGCGTATCACATGAAATTCGCAATCCTTTAGGTATCATAAAAAGCTCTGCGCAATTGATGGAAAAAAAGATGGCTAAACTGGACCCGTCCAGTAGTATTCCGGGAATCATTGTTGAAGAATCCACCCGTTTAGACCGCATCATCACGGATTTTCTTGATTTTGCAAAACCTAAAGTCGCAGACGTAAGACCCTGCAGCCTGGAAGATATTATAGAAAAAAACATCGCTTTTTTATCGTCTTCGGATGAACATAAAAATATTAAAATCATCCGGGAGTACCAGGGCGATCTTCCAAATATGTTGGGTGACCCTGCCATGCTCTATCAGGCCTTTTTAAATATTTTTCTAAATGCATTCCAGGCCATGGACCAGGAGAATGGAAGCATTACCATTGCCACATGGCATGAGCCCGGATTTGTCCATGCAAGCTTTTTAGATACAGGCCCGGGCATTGACGAGGATGTGCTGAAAAAAATCTGGACGCCCTTTTTCACCACCAAAGAAATGGGAACCGGTTTAGGCCTTGGTATCATAAAAAACATCATTCAGGCGCACCAGGGAGAGATCAACATAACCAACGCCGAACCCTGCGGAACCAGGGTGGAGATCCGCCTGCCCGCAGCGCCGCAAAATATCCGGGAGTTATAATGGAAAATATATTAATTGTAGATGATGAAAAACACTACCCAATGATTATAGGTGAAGTGCTTTCCGAAGAAGGATATACCCCATTCACCGCATCAAGCGGGATGGAGGCGATAGATATTCTTACGACCCAGCCCATTGACCTGGTTTTATCCGATGTCAAAATGCCGGGCATGTCCGGCATTGACCTTTTGGAAAAAGCCAAACAGATAAAACCGGATCTTCCGGTGATCATCATGACGGCATTCGGCAGTGTGGAAAAGGCGGTGGAAGCTATGCACAAGGGCGCCTACACCTTTATTTTAAAACCTTTTGAAAACGAAGCCCTCATTGCTCACATTGCCAAAGCCCTGTCCATGTCCAAAATTGTCCAGGAGAACACGCTTCTAAAAGATGCCATCCGGTCCCGGTACAAGTTTGACAACATCATCGGTAAAAGCAAACCCATGCAGGCGCTGTACGAGATCATTAAAAAGGTGGCCCCGACCAGTGCCTCGGTTCTGGTTGAAGGAGAAAGCGGCACCGGCAAGGAGCTTGTTGCCAAATCAATTCATTACAACAGCATACGCAAGGATCACCCCCTGGTCGCGGTGAACTGTTCGGCCTTTGCCGAATCTCTTTTAGAAAGCGAACTTTTCGGACATGAAAAAGGGGCGTTCACCGGTGCGGTGGGACTGAAAAAAGGCCGGTTTGAAATGGCGGACAAAGGCACGCTTTTCCTGGATGAAATCGGGGAGCTGCCCATGCCGCTCCAGGTAAAACTGCTACGGGTGCTCCAGGAACGAACTATAGAGCGGGTTGGCGGGACCGTAAGCCTGCCGGTAGATTTTAGACTCATTGCCGCCACCAACAAAATCCTGGAAGATGAAGTCAAAAAAGGCAATTTCAGGGAAGACCTGTACTATCGTCTCAACGTGGTCAAAGCCAACATCCCACCCTTGCGTGACAGACTGGAAGATATTCCTTTGCTCATTAATCATTTCATAGAAAAATACACCCAGGGCCCGGAGACTGCCGGGAATGTCACCGGTATTGACAAAGAAGCTGTTCAGCGGCTGTGTGACTATGAGTGGAAAGGCAATGTCAGGGAATTGGAAAACGTCATTGAAAGGGCCGTCATCCTGGCCCCGGGCACACGATCACGGTTTCGGACCTTCCGTCCCAGATTCGTAATCCCAAATCCGGCACACTTCAACTTGACGGCATCCCCGATGGCGTAGGCCTTTCGGAAACCCTTGCCGCAGTGGAAAAAAGAATGATCCTGCGGGCAATGAAGATGTCCGGCAACGTACAGACTAAAGCAGCAAAAATCCTTGGCATTGGAAAAAGCGGATTAAACCAGAAACTTAAAAAATTCAATATAGACAGACAGTTAGATGTAGATAATAAATAATGCCGGATCAAGGTTCAAAATTTTGAACTTTGGAAAAGGTCATTATTTGGGGATCACGCTATTTTTTCGGAAAAATAAAACGCCTATAGTTCAAAATTTTGAACTTCTTCATACCACAACTACAGAAGCAGGTATCTCATATTTCAAAACATGATAAAATATATTTATTATTTTCAGTTGGTTAAATTTTTAAATGGGCGATTTCGAATTGAATGGCAGGGGAATTGCATTTAATAATTATCACTAACCCAAGGTTAGTTTTTTCATCTTTTTTTCCTTTTCTAAAAAAGGCTGCCCACACAGGCAGCCTTTTTTAGTTTGTATTCTATTTAATCCGGGCCTGGGCTATGGCCTTATACATGGAATTCCCCCGGCTTTCGGCAATTTTTTCATACATCTGACGACCGGCAGCGGTATCATTGAGTTTTTCATAAATCAGCGCCAGGGCAAACCGGGCATCATCCTTTAAAAGATCTGATGCGCCCTTTTCCACACGCAAATAATAAGATTTTGCCTGTTCCATATCACCGTTCAATTCACAGATAGTTCCCATGGCGCAAAGCAAAAAGTTCTTGACGCCGGCCTTATCCCCCACAGCTGACAGTGCCCGGGAATACAGATCAAGTGCCTGATCATACTCCTTAGCATCAAAACATATTTTCCCGAAATTGATCAGTGCCATACGCCCGGCACTGGTATTTGGATATTCATCAAAAAGCGATTGAAAATCATCCTTCACCGCATCATATCCTTTCCTGGCATCCCGGTCCTGGGAATATTGTTTTTCATATTTTTCATAGGTCTTGGCAGCCAGTTCAGACGCCTTGATCTCAGACTGTTTAAAACTGAACATAATCGCAGAAAAAACAACCACCACCCCAACCAGGGCCCCGGCCAAGATCATCAACTGTTTTTTATGGGCAGAGGCCCATTTAACGGATTTGGAGAGACTTTCCTGGAACGGATCCATCTGTGTCAGCTCTTTCTTCCGCTCATTCGATACGCCTTGATTTGCCATGAATTTTTTACCTTATAAAAATTAATTATTCACCTGAGTTACCACACCAATTTTTTAAAAATCCAGCCCACTTCGCCGTCGGCATGCTCAATGTTAATCCAGTCCCCTTTCCGCTTGATCACTTTGAAAGGGACCCCTCTCTCCACTCTGAGTATAATGTCGCTTGATTTATCCGGTTTTGAGCGGACATTGCATTTTGATTTTATTGAAATCACCGTATTTGTTTTTCCCAGCAGGCTCTTATGAATCCAGGCCGTATCCCCTTCAAAATCCTTTACCTCGTACCAGTCTTTTTTTTTATTGATCACAAGAAAAGGATGATATTTCTCGACCTGCCACAGCACTTTATATTTGGTTCCCGAACCGTTTCTCAAATTGGCAATAGAAGATCTTACCGATAGCCGTTCCGAAGCCACCGCAATGCCGACACATAAAAAAATAAAAAGAGAACAAACTGAAATGATAAAAATAGTCGTCTTTTTTACACGATACATAAATATCTCCGGTCCACTCTGGTTTCAATCACGTCGTACCCGGTATACCAGAAAAGCACCGTGGCATGCAAGGTATTCGGATGCAAAGAAGTAAGGGACTCGGAAAAAATAAATCCCACATTTTGCTTGCCTTTTTATCCGTATTCTTCGTTGCAACTTAAGGGCACATATTCCAATATGCTCCCTAAGTCGCGCCTTGAATACGAATAAAAATTCGGCGCAAAATTTGTAGCATTTATTTTTTCCGAGCCCCTTACGGCGTGATGTTCTCCACAAAAATTTTTGACGCATCCTTTTCCGACAGAAAAAACCGATGCCCCCGCACCATGACCTCAATGGCGTCTGATGACGGGCTGCTATTGATTACCCGGACAATAACGCCCTGGTGAAACCCCATCTTTCCCAGCCGCCGCCGTGAAAAGTGTCCACCGTTCACACGGGCAATACTGCCCTGTTTCCCCGGTGCCATTCGGGTAATTGGAAGAGACTCATTGAAAAAAGGCAGACTTTCGCCCCCTGCCCCCTCATTGGATATCCCCTCGGGTCTTTTCTCAGGGCGAACCCAAATTTTGGAAGCCATCCCTGCACACAGAATCAACCGGTTGCAATCTGATGCAATGACAATCTGACCACCAATGGCACTGGAAATAATTTCAACAAAAATACCCGTCCGAAGCCCCATGGAAGCAAACCGCATTTGCATCTTCCGGCCGGCAGCCACATTGACGATCTCAACCTTTTCTCCGATTCTGGCCCTGGATAAAGGAATCAGATTGTCCCTTTGCGCCATGCACTGATTACAAAGGCCATAAATCTCCATTTTATGCTGGAGCATAAAAAAACCATATTTGGCAGCCATCTTTTCCTGAAGATCTTCTAAATCATCATCTTTAAACTCAATAATGGTTCCGCATTTGGTACAAATCATATGATCATGATGCACCCCAAGCTGACGGTGTTCATATAGAATGGTTCCATCCCGGTCAAACACGACCTGGCTGGCAAATCCCAACCGGCACAATTGTTCCATGCACTGCAGCAGAAATTCATTATCCACACGCAGGCCATCCTGCCTGACCTGATCGGCAATCTGGACAAGACTTACATGGCCATCCAATTTTAAAAAAGATTCCAGTATCTGAAACCGCTCCTCAAAGCGATCAAGCCCCCGCCAGCCAAAAAGGCGACGGAACTGCTCTTTTTCCTGCTCATGCCTGTCCGGCATATTTTTAAACTCCTCTTTAACACCCATGACTAACAAACTATCCTTAGATTAAACCTTTCATAAAAACCATATAAATAATATAGGAGCAATACCTTGTCAATATAGCTATTTATCCAAACCCACCGTCGAATATCGTTTGACACCGGTTGCCGGCTTCTTTTAGAATAAAGGTATTTTTTTAGGAACCCGGTAAAAAAACAAGGAGGCCACATGGGAACCGACAACCTGATTTTTCTTGAAATACTGGAGTGGTTTGACGAAACCGGACAGGAACTGGTTCACCGTCTGCCTGAAAAAGGCTCCGGTGAAATCAAATTCGGGGCCCAGCTCATTGTCCGGGAAAGCCAGGCCGCAGTCTTCTTTTACAAAGGAAAGGCCGTTGGTGCCTTTGGCCCCGGACGGCACACTTTAAAAACCGCAAACATCCCCATTCTGACAAAAATCGCAAGCCTTCCCTGGGCCATGGAAAGCCCGCTGAAAGCCGAAGTTTTTTTTGCCAATTTAAAGACCTTCACCAACCTGAAATGGGGGACCCGGGACCCGGTGGCATTCAAGGACAAAGATCTTGGCCTGGTAAGACTCAGGGCCTTTGGTGTGTTTAACCTAAAAATAGTCCAGCCGGTCCTGTTCATCAACACCCTGGCCGGTACCCAGGGCATTTACACAAGTGCCGATATCAGCGATTACCTCAACCAAGTGGTGGTATCCAGGTTCAACGACTATATTGGAGAAAAAGTATCCTCCATTTTTGATTTACCGGAACAATACGATGAATTGGGAAAAGGACTGGCCCAAAGGCTGCGTAAGGATTTCAGTGCATTCGGACTGAATCTAACCCATCTTTACATCAATGCCATCACCCCGCCCCCCGAGGTTCAGCAGGCCATTGATGACAAAAGCCGGTTAGGCCTGTTTGACGACATGAATAGATTGATGCAGATGAAAACCGCCATGGCCATGGAGAAGATTGCGGATAACCCCCAGGGCATTGCTTCAGACGGCGCCCAGGCCGGTTTAGGGTTAGGGCTTGGCATGATGCTGCCCGGCATATTTTCCCAACAGATGCATTCCCCGCCAGGACAGCCGGCAGACCAGACCGTGCAGACCACAGCCTGCCCGGAATGCCAAAGTCAGATTCCCCTGAACGCAAAATTCTGTTCCCAGTGCGGTCACCAGCAGGTGATTTTTGCCCAGTGCCGGTATTGCGGCAAAAACATCACACCCGGCACAAAATTCTGCCCCAGATGCGGAAAACAGGTCGTGGAAAAAACAAAAGAAAAAATCTGCGGCAATTGCGGGGCAAAGAATCTGCCTGATTCAATTTTCTGCAACCAGTGCGGAGAGAAATATTAGCTTCGCCGTCCAGCATCAATGTTCCCAGTGTGGGGCTCCTATCACTTTAGGGGAAGAGACCCGGTTCTTTGTGTGTGAATTCTGCCGGGTCCGGTCCTGTATTTCCCAGAAAGGATTTCCCAGGTATTATCTGCCCTGCTCCCCCAATGTTCCCCAAGAAGCACAAGTGATATACCTGCCCTATTGGCGTTTCAAAGGCGTACGTTATATGTGTACCGCATCCGGCATAACACCCAGATTTACAGATATCTCCGCCCTGGCTCTGACAGATATACCACCCCAGGTTCCATTTTCTTTAGGGCTGAGATCCCAGGCTATACCCATGAAATTGATCAGGCCTGATACCCAAGGAGAATTTTTCCGGCCCCTGCCCACGGCAATGGTATTAAAAGATCAAACCTTTGGTTTAAGATCGGAGAAACTCACGTTTAAAGAGGATATCGGGGAAACCTTCAGTCTTATTTATTCTCCGTTTTACATCAGCCGGCAACATCTTGTGGATGGGGTTACCAATCAAACGTTACCCCTGGAAAAACCGATTACCCCGGATATATTCGATCTTGATCGGGTCCGGCCTGGTATTGAGACCCATTTCATTGCCGGCATTTGCCCGGGCTGCGGGGCGGATCTTGAGGGCAGTGGCGATTCACTGGCCCTGGTATGCCGAAACTGCCACTCCTTGTGGCGGGCCAAGGGGAAGACGCTTGCAAAAATCAAATTCAGTACCGCAGCCCCTGCCCACAAAGATGACATCATGCTACCGTTCTGGCGGATCAGCGCCGATATCTCGCCCATCAGTCTGTCCAGCCATGCGGATTTAGCCAGAATGGCAAATCTGCCACTGGCCATTCCCCGGAAGTGGGAAAAAAAACCTGTGCACTTCTGGAGTCCGGCATTTAAGGTCCGTCCCAACATTTTTTTACGGCTGTTAGGTCAGATGACGTCAGCCCAGTTGGAACCGTCCTTGTCCAAAACCGTTGAAGAGAATTTGTATCAGCCCGTCAATCTGCCCGCTTCCGAGGCCATCCAGACTGTTCGCATTACCATGGCGGCCCTGCTGAAACCCCAAAAAGAGATTCTTGAACGTTTACCCGAAACAAATGTGCTTCCCAAAAATGTAACCCTGATTTTTCTCCCCTTTAAATCGTCCCAGCATGACATTATCCACCCGGATTTAGGTATTAGCATCAATAAAAAAGCCTTGGCGTTGTCCGGCAACCTGTAACTCGAGGATCGAATGACACAATTGAACCCTGAAACAACAGCAAAGTACGCCGTCAACACGCCTGAAGACCTGGCCCAATATTTGGTCAGACCCCTTGCCATCGGCAACAGAATTATTTCCAACCGGATGGTGCTTGCCCCCATGGCAGGGCTGGGACACATTGCGTTCAGGCAGCTTGTAACCCGGTTTTCAGGATTCGGCCTGCTGTTCACAGGAATGTGCTCGGCCAAAGCCGTTCCCCATGAAAACCCCGAAAAATCCCATATATTTTCCTGGCGGCCCGAGGAACTGGGCCACACAGTATGCCAGATATTTGGGGCAGAACCTGAAATCATGGCCCGGGCTGCCCGGCGTATTGAAGCCGAAGGATTCTTCGGGGTGGACTTGAATTTCGGGTGTTCCGTTGCCGCAATCTGCAAAAAAGGATGCGGGGCCGCACTTTTAAAAACACCGGACAAGGCTGTGAACATTGTATCCGCAGTCAGAAACGCTGTGTCATGTCCGGTGTTTGTCAAATTCAGAACCGGATGGCAGGATGATCATAACTTTCCTGTGACCATGGCCCAGGCTTTTGAACATGCCGGGGCTGATGCCCTGACCTTTCATCCCCGGGTCGCCCCGGACAGAAGAAGCCGAAGCCCCAGATGGGAGCTGATCGGCAAAGTCCAGGACGCCGTCACCATTCCGGTATTTGGCAACGGGAACCTGTTTGCCCCCGAACATGGGATCAAAATGATCCGGGAAACCCGCTGCCGGGGGCTCTCCATCGGCAGGATGGCCGTGTCCCAGCCCTGGATTTTTGCCCAGTGGACAAAAGGCTTTAAACCGGAACCATCCATTTATATGGAAACCGCCCTGGACATGGCAAGGCTTTTAAGCACCCATTATGAAGACCATTTTGCCCTGAAGATGTTTAAAAAATTTGCGCCCTATTTCTGTGCCAATTTCAAATTCTCCAACGCCATTTTAAAATCCATGATACGGGCTGAAAATATGAACGAACTTTGTGACAACATACGGCATCTTCTGGACCCACCGCCCCAGACATTGCGCCTGCCCAATATCAATCTGTTCGTTTGACAATCTTGCCTTCACCAGATATATGCTAAGCAACAATGACGAAAAATAATACATTGGACCTGACACGTTTTAAATGCCTGGGCTGCGGGGCCTGCTGCAGACAAAGCGGCTATGTGCGCCTGGGTACGAAAGAACCGGATATCATTGCCGATTTCCTGAATATGGATGTCCGGGATTTTATAGAGACCTTCACCTGCCTGACCCGGGACCGCAACGGGCTTTCAATCATTGATGCTCCTGACGGCGCCTGTATTTTTCTGGACAGCAATGGGTGCCGCATCAATCCTGTCAAACCTGCTCAGTGCCGGGACTTTCCAGTCAAATGGAGATTTTCAGGTTTTGAACAAATTTGCCAATGGGCTCGACAGGTTGTTACAGAATAACTGTATTGAAAATCTATATATTTCTGCAAATCATCATCAAGTCTGCCTATTTGACTTGATAGCCATTCAAGTTTTAAATTAAGTCAATTTATCACATAGGCACAACCAATAAACGGCATACAAGGAGAACTTAAAATAGAATGGTAAAAGAACTTGACTGCAGAAAAATGGATTGTCCGGCACCTGTGCTGGAAACAAAAAAAAGCCTTGAGAGTGACGCTTTGTCGAAGATCCGGGTGCTGGTGGACAATGACGCTGCCGTCGAAAACGTCAGCCGGTTTTTAACCTATGCCGGTTTTGAGGTCGGCGTGGAATCCGACGGCATTATGTCTGTTGTGGAAGGCACCCGGGACCAGGCCGCTGCGGTTAAGCTTGCTTCCGGGCCGGCCCGGCGGTCAGGCTCCGGCACCGAATCGTCGACAGAGGACAGCCCGGCAAAAATCATGGTGATGATCGCCTCTAACAAATTTGGTGTTGGGGATGATGAATTAGGCGCAAAGCTGATGATCAATTTCATCAAAACCCTTAAGGAAATGGGCAAGGATCTATGGCGCCTGGTTTTTGTCAACCATGGCGTCACCCTTGCCACGGTTGATTCTGCAGTGCTTGATGAACTGCACGACCTTGAAGCATCAGGCGTCACCATTCTTGTATGCGGAACCTGCCTGACCCACCTGGATCTGATGGAAAAAAAAGCCATTGGCCAGACCACCAATATGCTGGATATTGTTACAGCCATGCAGTTAGCCGACAAGGTAATTAATTTATAACTTGATGATCGAGTATAAGGCTCAATTTTTGGTCACAAAAAATTCGTCAATGATGTGATCGGCTTTTAATCGGTTACCGTAGGTCTGGGCACTTTTCTGGTCCGTAAACTCAGATACACGAACCAGATACCAGGTTTTGCCCCCGCCGTCCATGACCTTGATGGTGGGGGCAACCCCTTTTTTGGCAAGAGCTGCCATATAGTTGTCGGCATGGGCTTTTTTATGGTAGGCAGCCACCTGGATGGTAAACGGTTTTGGAATCACAACCTTTATCTGTTGGGCCGGCTGCTCTGCTGTTTTAAACATGTGAGAAAGTGTACTCCATACAAAAAAAGCCAGCCACACGCCTAAGCAGGCAATGATGACGCCCCGCACCCGCCCCCACCATTTTTCCCGGGCTTGTATCAGGTTTAAAACAGCGTATTTGGCTTTTCCGGTTCTGTCTGCGATAAAAAAGCCACCCCCCGTCACTTTTCTGCCGATTCCGGACATCAGGGCTGACATCCGGCCGGGCGTGTGCTGCCCGGCATAGATATCGTCTTCCGGTCGCCACCCTGCCGGACCATCTTCAAATCCTTGGCCACCCAGGCTTGTCAACAGGCCGCCGCCCCCTTGATCCTTGGGTATAAATGTCGTTAGACCACCCCTTTCATCTCCAAGGGTACCCGATCCCGGCTCGAGCAATTCGAGTTCAGGCTCCGGTTCAGGCGTATCCAGGCGTTCAGACATCATGTCCCGAATCGTTTCAGCCCGGGCTTTATCCTGTTTTGATGCGTCTTTGTCTCCGCCTGTCATGTCAATCATTTCCAGAAAGGATCGGTACAGACGCCTTGCGGAAAAATCCATCCGGCCCTGATCCAGAAACACATCCACCAGTATCCGGCAAAGCTCAGGATCTGCATACCAGCTATCTGCCAAAGCCGTCAGCAAGGACTGGGGGAATGTTCCGGACATATCCTGATCCTGGATACGTTCAAGCCAGAACCGGGCAAGACTTTCGTCCTTGGGATTTTGTGCCAGCCAGGCACTGGCAGCCCCCTGGATTTCCCGGCGCCGGCTGCCCGATGCCAGATAAAACCGTGCCAGGGAAGAAATGAGCATCGGCTTTATCCGCCGCGCAGCCAACGGAGATATCCAGGCACTGTCATAAATCCTGACGGCCCGGATAAACTTTTTTTCAGCCCGGGTGGCAATACCGGAACGCTCCCACAACTGCGCGTCCCGGACCAGTTTCTTTATGCGCCAGAGCCCTGCAACATCCATGAATAGACCAAGTCCCAGACCGCAAAACACATACATCAAAGGGATAAATACCGAAGCAGGCATATCCGAAAGCCACCCGGATAACCGGGGAAACAAAATAAACCCCGAAGGCAAAACCATCAGGGTTGTCAGCCAAAACCGGACACTGATATGTCGAACAATGCGAACCATCTTAATACCCCCGGCAGGGCTTTTGGCCCTTTTTCAACGCCACACGAATGGTGCCGGAAGAATCTGCTACGGGCTGCGGCGCATCTGTGCCATCAACCCTATTTTGATTTTGCCGGAAGTCAGCCAGGCATCCCGTGGTCTTTCCCACTATTTCATACCGGATATCCGGCGGCATCAAAAAATCACGTTCCGGCTCATTTTTCATGGCCCGGATCATGAAATCCGTCCAGATGGGTACGGCTCCACGCCCGCCGGTAATCCCTCTGCGATTTTTATCTTTAAGTTTTTTCTTCTTGTCATACCCGGTCCATACGGATACGCAAAGGGACGGGGTAAACCCGGTGAACCAGGCATCATTATAATTGTCCGTGGTGCCGGTTTTCCCGGCTGCCGGACGCTTGAATCCCAGACGCCGGACTCCCCTGCCCGATCCAAAATCCACAACGCCTTGCATCATGTCCACCACCTGGAACGCGGTTGCTGCATCCAATACCCTGCGATCCTTGACAATATGCTCAAAAAGTACCCGACCCCTTGCATCCTCAACCCGCCAAAACAAAAACGGTTTATGGCAAATACCCAGGGAGGCCAACGTGGAAAACCCGACTGCCATGTCCATAACGCTGACATCAGACGTACCAAGTGCCACAGAATATACGGATTTTAACTGACTTTTTACACCACAGGCCTGGGCCACATCCACTACGGCAGCGGGTCCCACGTCGACCACCACCTGGGCCGCAATGCTGTTCACCGAATGGATCAGGGCCTGCTTAAGGATCATGGGGCCCTTGTATCTTCTCTCAAAATTCTGGGGGTACCAGTCAGGGGCCCCTTTAATAGGAATGGCCACAGGCCTGTCCTGGAAAACACTGGCCGGATGCAATTTTCTATCCTTGAAAGCAGCATAGTATAAAAAAGGTTTAAATCCGCTGCCGGCTTGGCGTCTACTGTTCAAGGCCCGGTTGAATTCACTGGTATAATAATCCCTGCCGCCCACCATGGCTTTAACCGCTCCGCTGGCGGTATCAATCGCCACCAAGGCCGCCTGGGGTTTGTCGCCCACCCCTTGATCCAGCCCCATGAGTTCATCAAGCCGGGCCATCCCATCCATTACCGCGGTACGGGCATCGGCCTGGAGTCTGGAATCCATGGTAGAGTAAACCTTAATGCCGCCATGATACACCACATCCTCACCGTACATTTTTATAAGCTCTTGGATCATGGCATCTATAAAATAGCTTCCGGTACGGGCATCTTTACGGCCATCGTGCAGTTCCGGACAAAGGGCATCGGTTTTGGCGGCCTCATTCGCTGAGATAAACCCGGCCGCCACCATGCGGTTTAACACCACCCGCCGCCGGGAAAGGGCCTTATCATAATGCCGGAAAGGATTATACTGGGTGGGAGATTTGGGAAGCCCCGCAAGCAGTGCAGCTTCAGGCAGGGTCAAATCCTGGGCGGGTTTATCAAAATACATGCGGGCCGCCCTCTCAATGCCCTGGGCCCCTGCCCCGAAATGGATTTGATTGATATAGGCCTCAAGTATCTGCTCCTTGGTATTGGCCTGCTCAATCTGAAATGCCACCAGCATCTCCTTAAATTTGCGCTGCCAGGTCTTTTCAAAACTGAAAAAAAGATTCTTGGCCAACTGCTGGGTAATGGTTGAAGCCCCCTCAATCCGGCCGGGTTCAAACAAGGTGATATACAAGGCTTTTAAGGTACGAAGCTTATTGACACCATGATGTTCAAAAAACCTGTGATCCTCGGTGGCGACAATGGCATTGAGAAAATCCGGAGACACCATGTCCAGGGAAACGGATGTCTTCTCGCCAAGGGTAATGAGTACCTGGCCGTCTGCGGCATAGATCAAACTCTGGGGAGTTTCAATAATACGGCTTAAAGGCGAGGGCAGTTTGGGCAGGTCCCGGGAAATATGAAAAATCATCAGGCAACAGGCTGCAATCATGATACCAACGGCAAAAAGCCCTGTATAGAACAGCAGTCGCACCAGGGAGACCAGCCATGAAAACAGCCGCATCACCCTTCTCCCTTCAGCACCAGGGTCAATTGCCAGACCGCCCATTCCCGGGCTTTAACCGCCACCACCCGGAATTCGCCCAGGTGCCGGAATTCAAAGCCCAGGCTGATAAAACCGTCCTGGGCGGAATTGCCCACCCCCACCCGATCAATAAAACCTTTTTCAGATAAAAGATCTTCGGTATTCAGAATCAAATCGGATCTCATGTCCCCAGGCAGCTTTGAGACGGCTGTAAAGAAAAGGGAGGCCGGATAAATTCTGCCAAAAAATTCAGGGGAATTATCCAGGGTTCCCGGAATCACGGCGCGGTTGCCGTTGTTGCCCAAGGTCTGGACATCCAGATCTACCTGCTGGACAACCCGGTTCTGGGTATCAATAAAAAAAATCTTCATGCCGCCCATGCGGCCTTCGCAAAAAATCCGGTCGGTGGCACCGCCGTTGAGCAGCCACACCAAACGTACGGGATCCACCACATTCCTGCGGCGGTAGGGGGGTAAAGACAGATACAACGCCCTGAACCGCTCCTTGTCCAGTGTGGCCCACTCCCCAGGCCCGAGCTTAGCCGCCAAGTCGGCAAAAGAATCCGCAGTCCGTGCTGTTCGTCCGGCGCTTTCACGCGCAAGTGCCATTTGATCCAGGGATTGTAACGCATTGACCATGTGCCGTCCCGCGTCCCAAATGGCACCGTTTTCAGGGCGGGTGTCATTGGTAAAAGAAAGATAATTGCCCACCAGGCGTTCGCACCAGTCAAAACGGAATTCAGAAACAAGAAGAATACAAGTGACCAAAAGAACGGTCAAATTTAAAGCCGAACAGAGCCGTTTGAACCACTCCCCCGGGCTCCCCGGCTCATACCAGTTTTGCGCGCGAAAAGTCATAAAAAAAGTATTACGCTTTGCCCGCAGCTTTCATCGAATCATTGAACACAGCATACATCTGTTCATGTTCAGACAGGGCCACAGCCAGAACATCATTCACCAGGGAGGCGTCTTCCTGCTCAAGATCTTGGGATTTTATCACATAATTTGCGCTCAGCTCCAGAGCAGTCATGGCATTGCCGGTCTCAAAACCGGGACCGAGCCGGACAAAACATATCTTGCGGCGAAGGAACATATCCATATTATTCATATAAGCAGCCATGGTTTTATCAGTATCAAAAGCTTCATCAATTACCACCAGCGGATAAACATAATATTCAAGATTTTTCAATGCCTGGGCCGGCGTTTCAGGCACATCGGCCTTTAACCCCGCATGTTTCAGCCCAGCCATAATCCGGTTGCGGGCCAGGCACGGGGCGATGCAGACCAGCGCTTGTTTCGGTCCGCCGGCCTGACGCTTGGGAGCATCCGGGCCCATGCCGGCTGTGTCCTGCCCAAAACCGTCTCCCCCGGAATTCCCAGCCGATGCTTTGACGGGAACAGAGGATCCGCATTTGGGACATTTGAATGAAAAATCCTTGTCTTTAGGTATCTTATCATCGGGCAGATTTGCATTACTGCCACATGACGGGCAAGCAATTTTCATAATAAGTCATCCTCCTCTCCCCCATAACCGCGGTCAATCTCAAGGGACTGAATGCCACTGGTGGATATACCCCTGGCACTTTTGATCCGGTCAAGCCCCCTGCCCACAATATCCTTGCGTGACGCATAGGCCATGGCCGTATTTTCGTCTATCTTTTCCCCTTCATACAAATTTACAATAAACTCGTCAAAGGAAATCATGCCCTGGGGTTTACCGGCAACAATAATGTCATTATAGGTCTTTCCTTCAGACTCACCGTTTAAAATGGTATCCTTGACCCGCAGGTTGGTGGCCATGATTTCAAAGGCGGCCACGCGTCCCCCGCCCACCTTGGGTAAAAGCCGCTGGGCCACTACCCACCGAACAGTGTCGGCCAGGCGGATGCGAATCTGTGTTTCCTCTTCCGTGGAAAACATGCCCAGCAGGCGGTTGATGGTCTGTCCGGCATCCACGGTGTGCAGGGTGGAGACCACCAGATGGCCGGTCTCCGCAGCGGCCAAACCGATTTCAACCGTTTCCCGGTCACGCATTTCGCCCACCAGAATGACCTTGGGAGCCTGGCGCAAGGCCGCCCTCAGGCCTGAAGCAAAGGAGTCGAAATCCATCCCCAACTCCCGCTGATTAAAGGTGGATTGTTTCTGGGTATGCTGGTACTCTATGGGATCTTCCAGGGTAATCACATGCACGGATTTGGTCTCGTTGATCTTGTCTAAAAGCGCGGCCAGTGAGGTGGATTTACCGGAACCCGTGGAACCTGTAACAAAAATGATGCCGTTCTTTTCCTCGGCCATTTTATGAAAACTTGCCGGCAGATTAAGTTTTTCAATGGAAGGAATCGTGGTTTCAAGTTTTCTTAATACAGTGGCGTATTTGCCAGACCTGGAAAAGATGTTCACCCTGAATCTTGCCTTGGTACTCAACTGATAAGATAAATCACAGCTGCCTTCCCGCAGAAGGGTTTCAAGCTGTTTTCTATCATTATTAATCAGATTGAGGGCCAAGACCTCAGTTTGGAACGGCGTCAGGATACGGAATTCCGGCCCCAGATCAACGGCCGCAAGCTGGCCTGAGCTCTCCACCTGGAGAGGTTTTCCCGGCGTAATATTCAGGTCCGACACATTATCGTGGGAATCCAGCATTTTGGTAAGGATATAATCAAGCTGCTGTTTTTTCATACCTTGCTCCTATTATTGGACAAACCCGACGATCACGCTTCTGTGAAATCCGCAGGCGGCTTTTTGAGAAACGGCCGGAACAGTGATTTGTTATTTGCCTTTGCATAGGCCTCATCAGGACTGATTTTACCCTGTTTATATAGGTCCATGATAGCATCGTCCAAAAGCTGCATCCCGAACTGCTTGCCGGTCTGAATCATGGAAGGGATCTGATGGGTTTTGGAATCACGGATAAGATTTCTGACCGCAGGGGTTGCCACAAGGATTTCCAGTGCAGCACATCGGCCCTTTGTGTCAATCCGTTTAAACAGCACCTGGGCCACTATGGCACGAAGGCCGTCTGCCAGAGTAGATCGAATCTGGGCCTGCTCGCTGCTCGGAAAAACCTCAACAAGCCTGTCCACGGTTTTATGGGCACTTGATGTATGCAGGGTGCCGAATACCAGATGACCGGTGGATGCTGCTTCAACGGCCAGGGAAATGGTTTCAAGATCCCGAAGCTCGCCCACCAGGATAATATCCGGATCCTCACGCAGGGCGCCGCGAAGCGCGGAGGAAAATGTTTTGGTATGGGTTCCCACTTCTCTGTGGTTCACAATACATTTCTGGCTTTTGTGAACAAACTCTATGGGATCTTCCACGGTAATAATATGGTCTTTTCTGTTTCTGTTGGCCTGGTCAATGATGGCAGCCAGGGTGGTTGATTTACCGGACCCGGTGGGTCCTGTCACCAGTACAAGCCCCCTGGGCAGGTCTGCCAGTTTTGAAATCACCGCCGGCAACCCGAGCTCTTCGGCAGTCAGGATATTCGATGGAATTTCGCGGAATACCGCAGCTATTCCGTTTTTCTGCATAAAATAATTGGCCCTGTAACGGGCAAGGCCGGGAATTTCATACCCGAAGTCAACATCCCCGGTTTCCTCAAATTCCTTAATTTTTTCCTGGGAGGTGATCTCATAAAGCATGCCACGCAGCTTATCATTGGTCAGTTTATCGTATTTAATTCGTTCAATGTCGCCGTGAAGTCTTAAGGCAGGCTGCTGCCCCGCAGTAAGGTGCAAGTCGGACGCCCCCTGGTCATTCATAAGCTTGAAAAACGCATCAATTTCAGCCATTTTTCCCCTTTTATTTTGTTGCTTGTCCCCTGAACGGAGAATAGCGATTCGAACATGTTGATCGGCTTGCTTTCAAAAAATCGTTCTGCTGCCGTCGTTCCATTTAAACCCCAAAAGCCCAAACTTTTTTTAAAAGAATGAACTCGGCAAATTGCCTCTTTCATGGCAACCCCGCTACCCACCCATGTTGCCGGGTCGGAGGCTTTGCGTTCAATTCTTTCGAGAGGTTTGCCTCTTTAATTTATATTATAGGGCTTAAAGCTATGCAGTTTACATGCCAGTCAACTAATAAGTTCAAAATCATTTCATTTCAAAATGTTGCACTGAAAACAACAGAATTAGGTCTATTTTAAAATTTACTTTTTTTGTTCTATTGACAACAAAAATTGTCAGATAGCTTAATTATAACGTATAAAATATCTTTTTGCGCATCTCTCAGTTTTGCAACGAATTACTGCTGGCCTCCATCCCAACTAATGATGCCACATGCGACAAATTCAAACATGTAAGGCAATCTAAACTTGGGTGTCCCCAAAAGGCCATTTTGCTTCATTTTTCTTGCTCGGAATTTTGTCCGGCAAGTTAGCCAGTAGTATTTTGACAGAGGGATGTTAGATTGGGGGGTCATGAGATAGGTCAGGTATGAGAAAACCCGATTCATGGCACTATAAGAGCCTGTTTAGAAATAGATGCTCGAGTGAAAGGAATCAGGCCCGTCGGATAAATTTCAGGCCCGTGTCTGATTCGTCGGCCGCTTTGTTTTCTTCTTTGGTCATCTCAAGCAATTTTGAATGCGATTCAAGCACCGAACTGATCTGCATTTCAAGCTGGATACGCTGGCGTTTGAGTTCCGTAATATCGCTGTGTAACTGGGAAAGACGTTTATGGGCCTGGTTCAGAATTTTTTCAGCCTCAACTTCTGCGTTGGCAATTGTTACCTGGGCCGATTTTTCCGCGTTTTCTTTCATCTGATCCAGTACTTTCTGGGACTGAATCATGGCATTCTTCATTGATTCTTCGCGCTTTCTATACCCCTGATTTTCCAAATTCAGCCGGCGATTTTCCTGCCTGACATTTTCCAGGGCAATTTCCTGGGATTCAAGCTCCCTTGCCACATCTTCAAGAAAGGCATCCACTTCCTGTACATCAAACCCTCTAAAACGGGTGGAAAATTCTTTTTGTTTGATCACCAGTGGTGTAACACCCATGACGAAACTCCCTTTATGGTTATTACTCAATGATCAAGCTTTTGTTAATTTGCCCACGGCGGCATTGGAAACAATTTTTAATTCTCAAAATATATTGTATATTCCTCCGGTTAAAAATTGTTTACGCCTTGAATTTGAACAAACCCCCTAAAAACTTAATCATCAATTATTACATTGAATGGGCCAGGCCGATGAGGGTCTTTACAAGAAAATTCTGAAGAAAAATAATAACTAAAAATACAACAATCGGGGACATATCCAGACCGCCGAAGGTTACGGGAAGATGTTTACGGATTTGATAAAACACCGGCTCCGTTGCCTTGCGGAGGAACCGAACTATTGGGTTGTACGGATCCGGATTTACCCAGGACAGTACGGCCGAGGCAATAACGATCCACAAATAAATATTTAAAGCATAGTCAAGAACAATGGCAACAGCCATAAATAAATTGGACAGTATCAACATTCCACATCACCCTGGTTCAGGTTATTTTTATTAGACTTTGGTACCGTGAACCAATTGAAAAGTCAAGTTTTTTTGACTTTTTTCTTTACTTTATCGCAGTTCAGAGACTCGGATTCCTTTAAAATAATATTCAGATGGTTTTAGAAAACTTTACACATTAAAATCAGACCCGCACCGTTCCACAAAACGAAATATTCCTTCCCAAAAAACAGCGCGTCTGCTAAAAAACAAGGACCGTTTAATCTAATCCCAAGCCTTAGGGCCATAGAAATTTACTTTTAAAGAATACGTTTAAATCATTTTGAAACAAATAATCAGCTTCATAAAAACACTTTTTACCGGAAAATCCAAAAACCAAGATGCCGTCGCAACTACTCCGGAAACCCGGACACCCGAACCGGCTCCAAAATTCCTTGACCGGGAAGCCGGGACGGCAAAAAAAACTCGCCCAAAACCCAAAAAACCGCGCTGGACCTTGGAAAAATTCCAGGTCGACCCCCAGGAGGGAAAGACCCGATTCCATGATTTTAAGCTAACCACAGGGCTGATGCATGCCATCTGTGACCTTAATTTTAAATACTGCACAGATATCCAGGCCCGGCTTCTCCCCCACACCCTTGACGGCCGGGACGCCACGGCCAAGGCCCAGACCGGAACAGGCAAAAGCGCCACTTTTATAATTACCTTGATCGATCGGTTTGTCCGCACATCCGTCAAGCGGGAAAAAAAGTATCCCCGGGCCCTGATCCTTGCCCCTACAAGGGAACTGGTTTACCAGATAGAGAAGGATTTCAAGGGACTTGCCAAATATTCCCATCTTCGGATTGTCCCGGTTTTTGGCGGCACGGATTATCACAAACAGCAGACCCTTCTCACGGACAAACCCGTGGACGTCATAGCAGCAACCCCGGGACGCCTTCTGGACTTTATCTCAAAAAAACTAATTGATCTGTCCAGGGTGGAAATTGTTGTTATTGACGAGGCGGATCGAATGCTCGACATGGGATTTATCCCGGATGTCCGCCGCCTGATTTACATGACACCCCACAAGGACAAACGCCAGACCCTGTTTTTTTCCGCCACCCTCACAGACGATGTGCTCCGCCTGGCCGAATCCTGGACCCGGGATGCCGTACGCATTGAAATTGATCCGGAACAGGCGGCTGCGGACACCATCACCCAGATTGTCTATCTGACCACGGAAGAAGATAAGTTTAAAAATGTATGTAACCTTTTAATCAGTGAAAAACTTGAGCGGGTTATCATCTTTGTCAACCGCAAGGATACGGCCCGGTATCTGTCGGAAAAATTATCCAGATACGGCCTGAACGCAGGGGTCCTGTCCGGGGACGTGGCCCAGGACAAGCGCTTCAAGGTACTTAACAGGTTTAAGACCGGGGATCTCAATTTCCTGGTGGCAACGGATGTGGCGGCCAGAGGGCTTCACATTGAAAACATCAGCCATGTAATCAACTATGATCTACCCATAGAGCCCGAGCATTACATTCATCGAATCGGACGCACCGGCAGGGCCGGCGCCACCGGCACCTCAATAAGCTTTGCCGATGAAATGAGTTCGTTTCAAATTCCGAAAATTGAAGAGGTCCTTGGCCACAAGGTCAGCTGCGAATATCCCACAGCAACCCTGGAGGCGGACCTGCCGACACCGGCCCCACCTCCTTCAAAAAAATCGTTTAACCAGAATCAAACAAAAGGGGTTAATAAAGGAAAAAAGCCTTACGGAAGACGAAGAAGTCCCCCCAAAAAAACGGCACCCAAACGACCATGACCTGGTGTCCCGGTTGACACCCAACCATGTTCAATGTAAAAATAACGCAAGTATTTACAGTATCTGTCCATAAACAAGGAGTAACACCAATATATGTTTGGTCTAGGAATGCCGGAAATTTTACTGATTCTGGCCATAGCCCTTATCGTCATAGGCCCGCAGAAACTGCCGGAAGTAGCAAAAATGCTTGGCAAAGCCATGGGGGAATTCAAACGATCCGCCCAGGATCTGAAAGATTCCATTGATATAGAAACCACGGTAAAAGATGTCAATCCGAAACCTGTTAAAAAAAAACTCAAGAATGTTGTTAAAGATATAGGTACGGAAGATCCCAAAGCACCGCAGGCTCCTGATGAACCGGAGAGCTCGGACAAGGCGGATGACGACCTTAAAGACAAGACACCCCCGGAACCGGCACAGGACAGCCCTGATGCAAATCCTCCGTCTCCGGCGTCACCGCCAGAAACAGAAACATCCAACACTAAAAAATAAACCGATCAGGTATCTGACATGAGCGACCAGGAAGAAAGAAGTCCTTTTACCGAGCACCTGGGCGAATTGCGTGACCGTCTGGTTCGCGCCTTTATTGCCGTGGGTGTGGGTTTTATTGCCGCCTATTTTTTCAAAGAACAACTATTTGACATTCTGACGGCCCCCCTGGTAACCGCCATGGCAAAAAGCGGCAATGCAAAACTGATTTTCACAGGATTGCCCGAAGCCTTTTTCACCTATCTTAAAGTGGCACTGCTGGCAGGCATTATCCTTGCCACCCCGGTACTGTTTTATGAATTCTGGATGTTTGTCTCTCCGGGGCTGTATCGGGAAGAAAAAAAATATATCCTGCCCATAATCATTTTATCGCTTATTTTCTTTATTGCCGGTGCCTCATTCGGATATTTTATTGTTTTTCCATACGGGTTCCAATTTTTCTTAGGCTTTACCACGGAAACCATCCAGGCTATGCCTTCCATGAAGGAGTACCTTTCCTTTGCATCGAAAATGCTTCTGGCCTTTGGATTTGTTTTTGAGCTGCCCCTTGTCCTGACCTTTTTATCCCGCATGGGCCTGGTGACACCCGCCTTTTTAAAGAAAAACAGAAAATATGCCCTGCTTATATTTTTTGTGGGTGCGGCAATCATTACCCCACCAGATGTGGTTACCCAGATCATGATGGCCATGCCGCTTATTCTTTTGTATGAAATCGGTATTCTCGGGGCAAAAATTTTCGGCAAAGCATCTAAGTCAGACAGTGAAGAAGAAAATGATGATGATGATGAACAGGAAGAAGAACTATCAGAATTTGATGATGATCCTGAAACAGATGATATAAACAGTGACTTAGAAAATTAGGTCTCGTGTTTTCCTAACTACAATTTCGGGCTTGATTCTATTATCGGCCATTTTTCGTAGGGGCAGTCCCTCTGTGGTTGCCCTCGTTAGGGCAGGCACGGTGGCCTGCCCCTACAGCGGCCATCGTTAGAACCAATCCCACAATTTCCAACAACGAACATGCTGACGGATCCACCGCGGATATTCATAGTCAGCTGATAAAAAACCCAAAAAGAGCCAGACGTTTTTTAACTTTGGAAACATCAGATGTTTTAACGATAATATGGTGGTTTTCTGCCCGGATAACGTATTTTTTCAATATATTGTCCGTTGTCAGGAGTGTCAGAAGTTCCCTGTCGGGTTTTACTTTGAAAACAGACACGGTCGGCACCGGTTCAATGGGATTCATCCGTGCCAGGACCTCATTGAAAAAAAGTTCCCAGATGCGGGGCGGCTCTGCACTAATATTATCCCTGAAAAATTGTATCTTGTTTTCAACATCCTTATGGGTACTGCAATCTTCTAAGAAAGACTGGTAACTGACCATATAGCTTGAATTGGTGATTTGTTGCCCCACAGCCTCCAATACCATTTGCTTGACAGGATCATTCCCGTATATTGAGAGCATGGTCTTGTGTTCATCAACCTCAATCTCGGCTGACTGGGTTGTGATATCATGGCTAAAACGCTTTTTTCGGCCAATAACATAACTTCCAAACCCGGTTAATCTCACATACTTTAATCCATCATAAAAGCTGAGCCAGGATTTGTTGTATTGTCTGACAATATTGTTTTCAGGCATCGAATAACCAAGTTCTACAATTCCTAAAGCCCCCATAAGAAACATCATGGCCTTGATATAAGGAAGGGTCAGAATATCAATGGTTGGAAGTTTTTGCAGATATACGTTGTCACGACTGGAAGAATTGGGCAAATTTCTGGTAATGTACAGGCTGGTAAATTCATAGACCTTTGAAAAAGGATTGAAATCAATGCCGTCATAAAATGCCGTCGCCGCAAGGTCGCGGGTGGCAATCCATTTTTTTTCAGGTAAGAGATCAAGAATTTTTTTGAAATTTTTGCGCATGTTTATTTCAGCATCGTTTGAATCAAATTCTTCCATCTGACGCTTGACATGGGCAAACATACTACGGCTGCTATGGCCTTTGAATCCTTTGAAGGAAAAGTATTGATTGATTCTTGTTTTTAAAAAGCCCGGCAGATCTTCCAGTTCCTTTGCTTGCCATGGGGACATACAGCTGAAAAAATCGGCAAGAAGTTTTGCTTTTAAATATTTGAGTTCATTGTCGCCATTGATGTAAAATTCATCAATCCCGCAGGCATTGGCCATTTTTTTCAAAGAGCCCTTAAGGACCTCTTTGCCGTTTTTACTGAATTTGAGATTGCCCTGGGCCATAAAGCTTAAAATTGGGGGTAATTGCCGAAAAATATCCTGGTTATCTTCATGCACCTGTTGAACCTTGCCCTTTATATCGGCCAGAGGAGCAAGGCGGACAAACTCTACCGGAGGCAGACGTTTCTTGATAACTGACCGCAAAGGGTATTTAATACATATGGAATACGTATCATGAAGGTAATAGGCATAATTTTTTATAATTCCGAACATAAAATAGGCCGGATCTTTTTCCACTGACTCATGTAACGGCTTTTTTTTACCTGCAACCGAGTCTGCGGGCAAATCCTTTTCCATGAGTTGAACCAGCTTTTGCTCCGCTATACGGCTTTCGCATTCTTCACATTCCCACGCAACGATATACAGCAGCTGTACAACGTCTTCGGGCAATTTTTCCAGAATGCTATTAAACAAAAAATCATTGGATACAGCGGCGGCCAGCAGCCTGACACATGAATCTGTTGTGTTTTCTTTAAGCGCTGCCAGCTCTTTTGGGGTATAATTTTTTTCCGTATATTTGTTTTTGCCCAAAAGGTCGGGGAGATGGCTCAAATAAAGGGTGTAAACTTGTTCCTGCATTGGAAAGTCGCAATAGCAACTGATGGCCATTTCCGTTTTATTGTAAGGGGCGACCTGTTTTTTTACAGCCCTGGCTCTCCCAGTCATCCCGGCTTCTTCATCCCGCTGGGTATACGGTATTAAATTATAACCTGTCTCCCGGTTGTCCTGTCCCCTCTCAAATACGTCTCTGACCAGAGGGTTTTTATCATAACGCAATTGGGCACACAATTTTTTTGCCCAGGCTTCTTTAGTATCCAGGATGGTGCCTGCCACATGGCTTCGTACATTCGGACTTGGATCATTGGCCATTTGTTCAATAAACGTAATGACTTTTGGATCTTCTAAATTTATATCGCAGCAAACCTTGACCATGTTCGCCTTTTGCTGCCATGAAGCGAATTCTTTAGTGCTCAGAATGGATTTGAGCATCTTTTCACTGTCCTCAAAAAAACAACAGGCTTCATAGGCCTTTTGCCGGGTATACCAGGCCAGGGGATGGTCTGAATCAAATCCCAGATTTTCAATCAAAAGTTTTTCCATGTCTTCCATGGTTTGAAAGTCTCTAAAATGGATCAACGCCAAAAGGCGTTCCTTTATGGACCCTGAAGAAGAAAGAGAAAGGGAAAACCGTTCCCAGCCCCAGTCGCTGATATCTTCCCTTATAAGTTCGATTTCCAGCGCTTTTAAAAAGCAGTCCCTGCATGCAGAGTATCCCACGGCATGCCAGGTTGCACCTTTTCCACAGACAGGACATCTTTTATGGCCTACGCTCCAGGGTTCCATTGTATTTATTTGATCAAGCACTACCATCATTATTCTCCCAGCAACAGATCAATATCTTCTTCTTCCATCTGTTTGATGGAGGCGTTGTCACTGGCAATAAGGGAATCAAATAATTCTTTTTTCTTTTCCTGGAGCATGAGAATTTTTTCTTCAATAGTGTCCCGGGCAATGAGGCGGTAACTGAACACGGTATTTTTCTGGCCCATCCTGTGGGCCCGGTCAATGGCCTGGTTTTCTGCGGCAAGATTCCACCAGGGATCAAATAAGAATACATATTCGGCGGCTGTCAGATTTAGTCCCAGCCCTCCGGTTTTCAGGGTCATCAACAGGGCCTGGCAGGTGTCATCCTGCTGAAACTGTTCCACAATATGGTTTCGATCCCGGGTGGCCCCGGTCATGACCAGATGATGGATGCCGGCATCTTCCATATCCTGGGAAACGCATTCCAGGGAGTGCAGATAATTAGCAAACACCAGCACCTTGTGCTTGCCGGCCGCGGCATCCGCCACATGATCCATGAGAATTTCCCGTTTCGGGGAGATGATTTTATTGTCACTCTTGATTTCGGGAATGGAGGCAATCTGGCGAAGTTCCCCCATGGCCTGAAGGATAAAAAGCTTGGATTTTTTCAACCCCTTAGCCTGGATTTCCTCTTGAATGGCCCGTTTGTACATCAGCCGTCTCTGGTGATAAAGTGCTGCCTGTTCCCGGCTCATGTCCACATGGAGCACCTGTTCCATCTTATCGGGAAGATCTTTTAACACCTGTGTTTTAAGCCGGCGCAGGACAAAAGGATATATCTTTTTTTTCAATTCCTTTGCAACGGCCTTGTTATCATTCTTCTGGATGGGATTCAGGTAATTTTTTGAAAAATCGGAAAAGGTACCGAACATGGCTGGATTTAAAAACCGGAACAGGGCATAGAGTTCGCTCATATTGTTTTCTATGGGAGTACCGCTCAAAGCAAACCGGTGGTCGGTCTGTAAAAGCATCACCGCCCTGGATGTTTTTGAATTGGGATTCTTGATGTTCTGGGACTCATCCAGAACAACCATGTGAAAGTGTTCCTCTTTTAATTGTTCAATATCGTTTCTCACCATGGCGTAAGTGGTTAAAATAATATTTTGGGAACCCATTGTTTTTATGTCCCGGGTCTGGCCATAGTAAAGGCCGGATGTCAGTTTTGGCGCAAACCGCTTTAGTTCGCTTTCCCAGTTAAACAAAAGGGTCTTGGGCATTACGATCAGGGTTGGCTGTTTTTGCTCCGGATAGATTGACGCCAGAAGCGCAATGGTCTGAATTGTTTTTCCAAGCCCCATGTCGTCGGCAAGACAGCCGCCTAATTTGTGCTTGTAAAGATAAGAAATCCATCTGACCCCCTGTTTCTGGTATCCCCGGAGAGTCGCATTGACGGCGGGCATCCGTGTTCTGGAATTTTTTAATTGGTTGAATCCCAGAAAAATCTTCCTGGATTGGTTAAAGGTTTCTTTGGCGATTTTTTCGCCGATTAGTTCCTCCACCAGCGGAAGATCAAAAAAAGAGACCTTAATCCCGGATTTTTGTTTTTTAAAAATCCGGGCCAGCTTCTCCATATAATCGGGATTGATAACGGCGCTTGAACCATCGTTCAACCGCACATAGGCGTTTTTTTGATATTGTTTTAAAACATCATTGATTGTGAATGTTTCCCCGGCAAGAGTTACGTTTGCCTCGCCCTCAAGAAAATCAATGCCGTGGGAAAGGTGCAGATTCAGTTTGGGCTGCACATATTTAACCTTGTAGGATGCAAGTTTATCAGCACCCAGGATCGTGTACCGTGATAACAGGGAGGACAGTTCCTGGGTGATAAATTGTCGTGCCAGGGCGGATTCAATGACCATAAAATTGTCCTGGGCATAAATGGCCTTGTCCTGTTTCAGGTTTCGGGCATGGCGTTTTAAGGTTTTCTGGATGTCATGGAAACAGGCGGAAATATCCCCGTGAACCAAATGACTGATGACGATATTTTTTTCCATGTCGTTGATTGATACCATTTGATCCATGTCGAAATTGTCAAAAAAATCCGGGGAAAATCCAGGATAGGTGGCTGAGACCCTCAGATGCAGGGATTGATCCTGGGAAACATTCTCAAATATCAGGGCAGGCCGGGTGATTTTAGGCTCCCCTTTGATGACGGTATATCCGGAATAAGAGACTTCCACATTGGTGAGATTAGAAAAAAACAGGGTCAGGTATTGTTCCAGAAGATCAACACTTAAAACGGTTTCATACAAAAAAAGGAAATCATAATTTTCGCCAAGGGGCTTAACTCTGTAAATAGTATTGCCCGCAAGCATGTGGGTCTGGGTCACCGGAACCATGGCGGGTAGCTGTTTGGGGCCGTGCCACAGCGCCACTGAGGTCTCAAAATTCTTGTCCTCGGTCCCTTGATTTTCCCTTTGCACGATGGAAAGCCTGACCCGGGCATCCCCAGGAGCCAGCTGTATCTTTTCGCCCCTTGCATCCACAAAGCAGTCCGAAGAAAGAAGCAGGGAGAGCAGATAATCTTTGCCGTTGAGATAGAATTGATTGTCAGCCGGCTGCTCATCCCAGTCAATGTTGAAAGCCTCCTGTTCCCGTAGCCTGGCAATCTCTTTTAAAATGCTTCGCTGCGGCCCTGAATAGAATTCATAACCCGGATTCACCTCCTTACCGGAGCCGTCAACAATGGTGAGACAAATCCCCCGATCAGTTGGGACCATCTTAAAAGCCAAGGTGGCCGGCACTTTTAAATTGCCTGTGGTTCGGTTTGTTTTTCGTAAGACCTCAAACAGGGTGCCGATGTCTTGAATCATGCTATATTCTGTATCCCTTGAAATTATAATTGCGGGGGAATTCCATGTATGTTTAATTCCGGGTTTTAAAAAAATTCACAGCCGTTTCATATTTTCCGCATAGAACTGCAGCCCCTGCCAGTAATCTGCCGGATTCAGGCGTATTGATAAGGGCTGCAGACCTTTTTGCATGGTAAAACATCTCTTCAAATGCCTGTTTTTCAAAAGCCGCCAAAGCCATATTTCTATGCATCTGCGCCTGGGTTTCCATGTTTAACAAAACAGATAGATCGGTTTTGCACCTGCGGCAAACAGTTTGCCCCGGGCTAACCACGGCGCTGCAGGCTGGACATTTTTCCATGCGGAATCCTTTTTTATATAAAAGATCTATGAAGCCCTTACACAGATCTTTCAACTTCTGTTGTGGGCTGAACCATGGTGAAAAACCAGGTCAGCCCATGGCTGTTATTCAAGATAGAAAAGAATATCTTCAAGGGCTTGGGCTGATTCTTGGGCCTCGTCCAGATTGTTATCAGCAACCAGTGTCTCGATATCTTCAATGAGGTTAATAATCTCCTCACAATCTTCGGCAGAAGCGTCTTCAAGGACATCCCTGGCCCTGGAAATAAGAGACAAAAACGCTTCAGGCATTTCATCCGGGGCCCCCGTTTCTTCATCGGAATCATTTACTGCCGTATCCACATCATCCTGGGATTCCCAGACTTCATCAATCTTGCTTTTTGACGCCGACACAGTGTCCTGGGAAATTTCGGAAAAAGCATTTTCAATCACACCGGTAATCTGTTTGCCCGTATTCTTTTCAATGGCGGTTATTTTGAGTATGCCGTTAAAATCCAATTCATATTTTAAAATGACCGGGCTTTCGGACGGCTGATCCGGACTTAAATCAAGACGGTAATTGCCAATGAGAATGTTATTCAATGCATCACGGTCCTCCCCCTGATACACCTGGACCTGTACTCTTTCCTGCCCGGGAACAACAGTCCAGAACACCTCACTTTTAACAGCGGGCAGTTTTGTATTTCTGCGGATCAAAGGCACAAAAAGGCTATCGGTCATCACACCGTCCAATTCTCCCAAAGCAGACGTGCCAAAGGTATAGGGGGTAATATCCAGTAATATGCCGGAGGAATCCAGTCCCATTTCCCGGCCCGCCTGGATAGCAGCGCCCATGGCGACACACAGATCCGGGTCAATTTCCTGATGGGGGAAAATACCAAAACTGTCTTCCAGCATAGCCGAAAGTCTCGGAATCCTTGTGGAACCCCCAACCAGAATAATTTTATCAAGGGCTGACGGCAGCATGGCGGCATCTTTCAAGGCCTTGTTAACGCTGTCCATTGTTTTTTGAAGATAGGGCTCAATCATGGACTCGAATTCCATTTTGGATAATTCATAGGAAAGATGAACATCCATGTCATCTTTCTTGGCAAGATGATCCTCTTCAATAGCTGCATAAGGGGCACTGGAAAGTTCTATTTTTGCTTTTTCCGCAGCACGCTTAAGCCTTGCCCTTGCAATGGTATCCTCTGAAAGATCAAGATCATATTCCTCTTTAACATGGGCCAGAAGCATATTCTCAATCTCAAAGTCAAAATCATCTCCGCCCAGATGGTTGTCACCTGTGGAAGAGAGTACTTCCACCACCCCGTCCTCAATTCTTACAATGGAGACATCAAAGGTCCCCCCCCCAAGGTCATACACTAGGATGGTCCGGGAATCGGTATCAGCGGATTCATATGCAAGGGCTGCGGCTGTGGGTTCATTGAGAATCCGTACCACGGTAAGCCCTGCGATCTCGCCTGCCTCCCTGGTCGCCTGGCGCTGGACATCCGTAAAATAGGCCGGCGTAGTAATGACCGCTTTTGTAATGGTTTGGCCGGTTATCCGCTGGGCTCTATCCTTAAGTTCCTTGAGGATAAAAGCGGAAATCTCCTGGGGAGTATAAGTATTGCCCCCTATAGAAATTTTTTCCTGTGACCCCATAAGGCGTTTGATGGAAAGAACCGTTTTGTCAGGATAGAGTGTTGCCTGATTTTTAGCCGTTGTTCCCACGCTCATGGTCCCGGTTGTGCCAAGCCCCACACAGGAGGGCACAATACCGTTATCATTCTCCTTTAAAACGGTTGCTTTGCCGTCTATCACAAAGGCGACTTCAGAATTTGTCGTACCAAGATCTATCCCGATAATCGGTTCCATATAAAAATATCCCTTTCCCTCAAAAATCTTTTTAAATAGTGCCTGACCGAAAACCCGTGTTTGGGCGAAAAGTTACCCAGATGCAAGGCGCAGAAAAATTTGCAACCGGAGCATACTAAAGTATGTGAGGATTGCAAATTTTTATGCAACGCCGCAGGTGGGTGATTTTTCGTTCAAACACTAAATAGTTCAGTCGGCCACAATCACCTGGGCATACCGTAAAATCTCATCGCCCCTTTTAAAGCCTCCGGATACGGTTTCCACAACCGTTCCCTTTTCCACCCCTTCCGCGGCCCTTGATTCCAGGGCTTTCATGACCATTGGGTCAAAAACGGCACCCGTGGATACTATGGGCTGAATGTCCAACAAAGCAAGGGATGCATCAAATTTTCGGATGGCCATATCATATCCTTCGCGAATATTATCCATATTTTTCGGCGTTCGTTGAAAAAATCCCTTTTTGGAAACAGGGACCGGACAGGCCGCCTTGCCCCGCACCAGGCTGTCCCGAATATCGAGAAAGTATGACACGGTTCTTTTCTCGGTCTCCATTCGAATATTATGCTCTAAGTCGGCAATCTGTTTTGTCTTCTCATTAAAATGGTCCATGACCTCACCATAGGCATCAGTCATGGCCGTAATCTGGTTCAACGCTTTTAAGGTCCGGTGCTGCTCCCTGTTCTGCATCTTAATTTCCTGTTTTAATGCTGTAAATTCAGAAAGCAGCGTATAAAGGTCACAGGTATCCGGCGTCACGGACAAAGCGGAGGGAGCTTGCTCCGGCCCCTCTGAAAGCCAGGCTTTAAAATCCTCAAGGGCCTTGGTTTTCCAGGGTTGCATCTCGTCGGCACCCAACGCGGCTTGATCTTCAGCTATTTCATCATCCGAAGATCCCGTTGAAACAACCCTTAAAACAGTTTTATAAGATAGTATAATGTTTTTTTTTATTTTTGTGAGTGGGTTAATTGCCCTTTTAAACCAGCTCTCGATTCTTTTTTCCCTGTCACTTGACTTTGCATCCATTGATCTTTCCATCTATTTTTCCATCCCTCTGCCTACAGCGTTTAAAAGTTCCTGCAACCCGGGATTGCGCCGGGTGATCTTAACGGATGAAGCAAGGGTTTCAATGGCCTGTCTGGATTCCACGTTTTTCAACGCAGAAACGAGTTCCGTTGTCGCCCGGGTTCTTGCATCCTTGATGGACTCATATGCGCTGGTTATCGTTTGAAACATTTCAGGATCTTTTTCCGGGCTGTGGGTCTTTACCAGCAGAAGGTACTTTTTTCTAATTTCCTGGTCAGTTGCATCAAGGGATAGTCCTAATACAAGATAAGATTTCAGCATATTTCTTCCTTACTGTAAAAATACGGCTTTGGCTTCCCGGGACAATTTCTTTTTTCCCTCATCCCCAAAAAGAAGATTGAGCACCACAATAGGCCCATGAATTTCTTTATTTTCTTTTATAAAATCCTTTTTAAATTTATTTAATATGGGTATGGGTGCACCACGTAATCCACTTTCGTTAATAATTTCTTCCAACGTAATTTTCAACTGTTCAAACATCTCTCGATACGTCTTGGGATCTTCCCGTTTCAGGTTCTTTGCCTGTTCTGCAAAAATATTTTTTATAAAAGGATCTTTGAGATCCTCAATATCCGCCATGCCCTCCGGAAAAAAATCAAACGGATTAAATTCCCCGTCATCATCGTAGTCATAATCATCGTCGTCACCAAAAAAATCATCAAATGGACTATCAAACAACTCATCTAATAATTCAAATTCAAGGTTCTGGAGCGCATAGCGGTAAGGCCCATGGGCATGACGGGAAAGGTGTTCTCCGGCAGCTTTAAATTTTTTCTTCATTTCAGGATCTGCATCCTCGACCAAATCCATGAGCTCATCCACATCCCAGTCATTATCCACGATACCATCCAGGACAACATCATAAAATTTCAACAAATCATGGTTGGATTCTTTTTTCCCTTTACGAATCCGCCTTTGCAGTTCAACTTGAAAGGGGGCAAAATTTTCCGGTGAAAGCACCCGGTCCATAAACCCGATAAAATCGTCACCGTTCAGGTGCTTGAGTACCCCGGTGTCGGTCCCCAAAAAAATCCGGTGAACTTTAAGGTTTGTAAAGATATGTTGCCACTCCCGTGGGAAAGGTGTTAAAAGCGCCAGCAGTTCTTCCGAGGTCAGACGCGAAACCTGCCCAAGTTCGTTTTTGAACAAGGCGTCAATTTTGTGAAATACCTTTGAATGATTTTCTTTGGGCTTATTATGCACATCCATGCGAAGCATGGAAACAAGTTTAAGCCTTTGGAATAAAGGAAATTGATCCAGGTTTGATCCAATGGCCTTTTCAGAAATGTCAGGTTGTTCACAAATTTCATAAAACAACTCTTTTTCCTGTAATAAAAGGGCATTGGTACCGGTATCAAGGCCCTGTGCTTTTTCCAGATCCTGGCGGGCACGTTGAAAATTACCTTTGTTAAGGCTCTTATCCGCGGAAATGATAAGAGAGATAATGTGCATATCCTGGACCCGGCTGTCATAGGGTGCCAGTTCCATGGCTTTTTTAAGGATATTTTCGGCTTTCCGAAAAGCGTTTTTACCATGATACAGCGACGCCAGCTCAATGCAGGGATAGGGATCATCGGGGAATGCCTCACACATGGAAACCAACAGATTCTCTTTAATCTTTTTGGGCTCCCTGGCACGGACATTCCTTTGAATCACCAGCTCATAAAGTTCTCTATTACCGGCATCACATTGGATTCCCCGGGCTGCGCACTGCATCCATAGGCTGTCAATCCCCTGTCTGGGAGAAAGGCCGAATCGTGTTGCGGTTTTGTCGCTTAATCTCGTCAACTCATCCTGGTTGCTTTCGGACACAGCAGCCCTGCACACATATAAAAAAATGGCAGACTCCACCATGGCAAGGGCATTGGGATCTGACTGTATTTTTTTCAAATGGTCAAGGTATTGCGCTGCATTATCCAGGGGGGCTTTCATGGCTAAAATTTGCCGCTTGGTTTGCAACAATGCGGCTTTCCGGGGCAGCAGGGCTTTTTCAAATGCCATGAACGCCTTTTCATTGGTAATCCCCCGATGCCACAATGTTTCCGCAAGATATTGCCCGGCATATTCAGGGTCATCCGGCAAAATTTGCTTTGAAAAGATCTTGATCAGTTGCTGCATTGTCTTGTCAAACTGATTTTTTTCTAGCTTTTCAATGATTTTTTCAGCCGTCTCCCAAGCGTTCAGCGGCCCTCCCCACAGGCATTCCGCAAGGGCTTTATCTTCTTTTATGCGGGTCTTTTCGTTTACGGATTGAACAGTTGTCCCAAGCACGGCTGCAATTTTAGCAAATACGGATGCTTCGGGGATCATGGAGATGGCTTTGTACATGTTCTTGTCATCTTCTTGTTCAAACAGCGCCATGGCTCTGCAAAACATACGGATATGTGCAAAGGCGGAACTTCTCGGCAATGTCTTCATTCCATCAGAGGCCTGCTGCCACTGGCCGTTATCCATCAAAGGAATGCATGCTTTAACAATAGGGGCATCCCGGGAAATAAAAGCCGGGGCTTCTTTCTTATCCAAAACATCCCAGCCCCCCTGGGTTACCAGGCGGTCGGCAAGTAAAACCCCCACCAGGAGGTTCTCCCCTGTACGGGCAATATATTGTTCACTGTAGTCAAAGGCTTTGCCCATATCGCACAATTCAATAACAAAAGCGATGCTGCACTGGTCCATAACGCCGGGAGCCGGCAAATAATCCATGGCCTGTTTCCGTAGTGATGCTGCCTCCACCGGCATGTTTTTACCGGCAAGTTCCTCCGCTCTTTGCATATACGCTAAAAACAATTTTCGATGCCCCAACTGGACCTGGTCTTCCGACTTTGAATTTTTAATGGCCAGTTTATACATCTTTATGGCATCTCGGGGCTTTTTGTCTGACGTGTGCTTGTCTCCTTTTTTCAAAAGATCATCAAACGTCAATTTTGCAATATGCTGCTGTTTTTCTTTTATTCTTTTCCTGCTGTTTTTATTTCTTTTTGCCATTCACATACCTTGCCGGACATAATTATGACCCGTTCCCTAATGAGTATTCAATCTTAGTTTACCCTGATTTGATCATTAATATATTATTTTCAATAAAAACTCAAAGACAGCTTATGGGCTTTTAAAAATCGAAAAGATTAGCTGCGAATACAAGGGCTAAGCCAGACTTGACAATTTTGTTTGGTATTGACTTTACCCGTGGCTTGGGTGTAAAAAAGCGGAAGCTTATAAGGATATAATCGGCTGTACAGCCGTTAAAAGCACTATAGTTTAAACTTTTAAAGGAGAAAAGAGGTTATGAGCAAAAAATTATTCACCCTCCTGTTGGCTGCAGGAATTGCTATGGTTTTCACTGCCTCCGGAATTCAGGCAGGGACTGATGTAGACGACGTCATTACCATGAAAAGCAAGCTTTTAGATGCCAAACGCAAAAAAGGGCCGGATGCAAAAAAACCGTGTAAACTGGTTGAATTCACCCATAAAAAACATCATGAAGAGTACAAAATTTCCTGCGACAGCTGCCATCACGACAAAGACGGCAAACCCCTCGCAAATCTTGAAGCAGGCGGTGATGTCCAAAAATGTGAAGAGTGCCACACCCGCGCCAAAGCCAAAACAGCTGACAAAACGTTCCAGGGTAAATATAAGAAAAAACCCATTGATATTATGCACCTTGAATCAGCCATTCATGAAAACTGCATTGGCTGCCACAAGGAAAAAGGCCTGAAAGTCGGCACCAAATGCGGCGACTGCCATAAAAAAATGTAATTATTCCGGGTAGCGCTTAATCGACTTAGCGCTTACCAACAGATATTTAGAAGGGGGGAGACTGAATGGTCTCCCCCCTTTTTGTATTTATTTCCCATCCGTGCTCGTGCTCGTGCTCGTGCTCGTGCTCGTGCTCGTGCTCGTGCTCGTAAACGGAATAATAAATTATATAAGCAAGGTAAAGCCTTGCTTATCCTTATCGTCTCAATGCTTACAAGCTTACAAAATCATGACATCTACGTTAACGAACACGTTTACGTTCACGAGCACACAATGGGACTAATAAATAGATAAAATCACCCAACACACCCCAGGCTTGGGTCCTGAACAACAATTGTACGCTTTCTGCGTTTCTTTTTCACCTGGCACAGCAGGGTTTTATACACGGGAAACCCGGAAATTGGATCAAACTGCTCAAGATCGGTGAGCACATTGACATTGGCTTTTCGCCAGGATTCCGGTCCCAAAGGACCGCCACCGCCCACCGGCGCATAAACAAATCCTTTCATAATATTTTTCGTTACATCGGCCCGCATCTCCACAAACCCCCGGGCGGTTTTCACCACCACCGTATCACCGGTTTCAATCTTTCGCTTTGCGGCATCCTCCGGATTCATCTGGACCATGGGATCAGGATATTTTTCAATAAAATCAGGAATGGCCCGCAGACAGGATTTCATATCCGGTTTAAAAGGCCCCGTGCCAAGAACCAAGGGGAACCGGTTGGCCAGCAAAGGACTGCTGACAGGAGTTTCAAAGGACTCTTCATATTTTGGCAGTCCATCATACCCCATCTGCTCAAGCAGGGTGGATTTAATCTCAAATTTGCCGGACGGAGTTTCAAAACCCGGCTTTCCGTCTTTTCGCAAACGCCCTGTTTCCCATTTACGGTAGGTCATGGGTTCGACAGGCTTGCGCACCGTCAGGCGCGCATCCTGTTCCATATCCGCCCGGGTAATGCCGGTATCTTTTAAGACCAGGTCCAGAAGCTCGACCTCATCGGCAGGAAACTTTTCGGCATACCCAAGTTTCCGGGCCAATTCCGTTAAAATGGTAAAGCTGGGTTTGCTCTGCCCCACCGGATCAATCATTTTTTCCCGCAACCGGACAGCATTGCCGTAAAAGCAATAGGATGACTGCTCAAAGGCGGTGGTGGCAGGCAGCACAATATCCGCCCAGGCCGCATCCCGGGTAAGTTGCAGGTCAATGGAAACCAAAAAATCCAGGGCATCAAACGCCTTTTGCCATAAAATGGGGTTGGGCCAGGCGGTGAGTATGGATGCGCCAAGAATGAACAGGCCGTGGATCTTGTAAGGCTCACCCTCTAAAATGGACTTCGGCAGACGGCTGGCATGGGGCTCTCCCCCGCAGAAATGGGCGTACACCGGGAAATGGCCTGCACCAATGGATGCATCAAACCCAGGCGTAGCAATCTGGTGATCTTTGCCTAATTGGATCTGGTTCTCATGGGGGACAAAACAGCGGCCCCCTTCAACATCCAGCTGCCCGGCCAGGGCCCAGAGTACCATGACGGCCCGGATGTTTTGAACACCGGATTTGGTATATTCCAGCCCCGTATACATCACATAACTTGCGCCTTCGGCATCGGCAATTTCTTCGGCCAGCTCCATGATCAGGTCCTGGGGCACACCGGTGATTCCGGCAACGGTTTCAGGAGTGAATACCTTGACATATTCGGCAAACTCTTCATACCCTAAAGTCCACTCCTGTACAAAGGCCTGATCAATTAAATTTTCCCGGATCAGTATATGGCACAGACCCAGGGCAAGTGCCCCATCCGAGCCGGGCCGGATGGGCACCCACATACTGTCCGGCAGCTTGGCAGACGCAGTTTGCCTGGGGTCAATTACGATGATCTTTGCCCCTTCATGGGCGGCCCGGACCAGGCGTCCGAACAAGGCTGGGGGCGTGGATGTGGACGGATCTGTTCCCCAAACAAAAATAAGATCTGAATTGTCCACATCAGAAAACATATCCGTATGCAGACAACCATATGTCAATTGGGGCGCCAGCACACCAAGAGACGTGTAACAAGGGGCACCCACCCCGAAGGTATTGGGTGATCCATAGGGAAACAGGATGCTTGAGGCAAGGTAGATTTGGGAACCGCCAAGCTGGAATGCATCTTTAAAGGCCCGTTCGTAGGAGCCTGTACCGGCGTAAAACCCTAAAGCTTGGGGCCCGTGTTCCGCCTTAATAGTCGCCATTTTTTCAGCTATAATATCATAGGCTTCCTCCCAGGATATGGGTTCAAAATCCAATTTCCCCTTGGGTCCTTTTCGTTTCAAAGGCTGTTTGATACGTGCATCGGAATAGATAATCTGTTTTGCACTGGCAGCCATAGGGCAAAGCACGTCACCCATAGGTGCCTCTGGGTCCGGGGTGAGCCGGTCGATTTTACCGTCATCGTCAAAATGCACAATAACACCGCATCCGGGACTGTGGAAACACAAGCCGCAAATTCCTGGTTTTTGTTCTGCCAAAATAGCCTCCTCCCTCTATATTATTTTTCGTTCAGCGACAACGAACTGGGAGGTAATATGCTCCCACAGATTTCGGGTTTTCCTGATTTTCCACAGCACCTGCCCCTTATCCTGGATCGTAAAGCCCGGAGAGAATACAGATTCCGGGTCCTGGAGCAGTTTGCAGATATTATCCATACCAAACCCTTTGAAAGCTCCTTCGTTGGTGCCCCCAAGCCAGAGCTCCGGGCTGTTGACGTTTTCATCCCAGGAAAAAGGGTCGGAAAAAAGGAATTCAGCCTCTTTTTCATCCATAACCCGGTTCGCTTCGGCCAGATGCAACAATGGGTCCGGTACCTTTTCAAGGATGTTCACGGAACTGACCGTGGCAAAACGCCGGGAGCGGAAAGGCAATGCCATGGCATCGGCAACAATAAACTCAGCCTGGTCAAAACCAAAGGCGGGATCCAGGTCACAGGACCGTTTTTCCGTGATCTGCCCCTCCATGATCAGATCAAACTCCAACCGTTTCCGGGTGGCAAGTTCCCGGGCAGCACGGACAAAGGAGATGGAGGTATCAAGGCCCACAGCCCGATCGTGAGTTCTGGTCATCTCAAAAGTCAGACGCCCCACGGAACACCCGATATCAAGGGCCCAGCCGGAACGTTGGGCGCTAAACGTCCGGGCCCATTTTTGATAGGCGTCCGTGGCATCCGGGCCGTTAAAAAATTCTGAATAATGGCTCCACAAATAGGATGAGAGCATGGAAAAAGAGTTATACCCCGTTGCATCCTGAATAATGGGAAGGGTCTGTTCAGGGACAACCACGGCAATCCCCTCATGGATTTCATACGCCTGCCTGCATTGGGGACAAACCAGGCGCCCCTCAATGATTTCATCATCCGTCTCCGTGTGGATATCAGGATCAAGTACAATTTCACTGTCCAGACATTGCGGACAAATCAGCTCTTCAATCAGCCATTTTTTCATAGCAACTCCTATTTTGTACCAATACCGCTCTAATCATATGCGCGTAATCAATTGCGATTCGAATTAATATGAAGAGGTATAGGCAGGATTATCAGCGAAAATCATTTGATATATAGTTTTTTCAAAAAGCGTCGACATCAACCATGCAAAAAAAAGGTATACCACTGGAACCCTTTAGAATCAACATTTTGAAAACTCCTTGGATTAAGAAACAAACAAAATAGGAAAGTGATCTATCTCCTTATTGTGACTTTCATATAAATACATGTTAAAAGATAGGCTTTTAGAAATGGGAGCTAAAAAAAGGAAAAATCATGTTTAAAGGAATAAAAAATAAGCGAGATGAACTTGTGATCAAAAAAATTAAAACAAGCCTGATCAAAGCTCTAACCGAGAAAGATATCCCCATTGACGAACTTCTAACGCCAAAAATTGAGCAACAATTTGATGTGCTGGCACAAGCCATTATTGATGAACATGGATTTAAAAAATTGTCAAGACTGGGGTTGAAGCACTTTTTATAACTCCGACTTTGCCATTTAACCGTAATGACACACATAAGCCACAAGCCCCCAATAAAACATGATATTAATTTAACGACATATTGAGACTTTCATATAAAAACGGACACGCACATGGACGCCTATTCAAATATTGTCAGAAAAGTACTTAACCAGGGCCAGGTCAAGGAGAACCGGACCGGAGTGAACACAATTGCCATTGCCGGTGCCATGTTTGAACATGACATGGCCCAGGGGTTTCCTTTGCTGACCACCAAATATGTGCCCTTTTCCCTTGTGGCCGGGGAACTGGAATTTTTCATCAAAGGTATCACCGATAAAAACTGGCTGCGGGACAGAAACAACCATATCTGGGATGAATGGTGCTCACCGGCGAAGGTCGCCTACGGGCATGATGATAAAACCAGGAAAAGGATGATGGAAGAACGGGAACTTGGCCCCATTTACGGGTTCCAGTGGCGGCATTTTGGCGGTGGATATCAGGCCTGGGACAAGGCACCGGTCCCATCCGGGGTGGATCAGCTTAACAACCTGGTGAATACCCTGAAAACCAATCCCGATGACCGGCGGATGATCGTATCTGCCTGGAATCCCATAGATCTGGGTCAAATGGCCCTGCCGCCCTGCCACTACGGTTTTCAGGTTACAGTCATCAATGGACGGCTTAATCTGCTCTGGAATCAGAGGTCCGTGGATACAGCCCTGGGGCTGCCTTTCAACATTGCAAGCTATGGACTTCTTTTAACGCTTCTGGCCTTGGAATCAGGTTTTAAACCAGGTACCCTTGTGGGCTTTCTGGGGGACACCCATATTTATGAAAACCACGTGCAGGGGCTGACGCAACAACTTGAAAGAAAACCCTTTGCCCTGCCTGATATAGAAACCACTTCTTTTAGCTCTATTTTTGACTGGCAGTACAAGGACACGGTTTTAACCGACTACCAGCATCACCCGGCCATCCGGTTTGAGATTGCTGTTTAAGCCACAGATTTTGCGCCGAATTTTAAATATATTTGGACTTTCCCGAATGGAACAGCTCTGGAAGAATCAATGAGAAAGGAAACCTTTATATTTGTCATTCACATTGACAAATATAAAGGTTTCCGTGTTTTCTGTGGTTCAAAAATATGTGCTGGGTTTCACAACCTAACCTACGCTGCTAGTTACCCATGAATTGGGGTCATGCCCAACCATATAAATGGAATTATCGAAATAACCGTAGGGGCAGGCCCCTGTGCCTGCCCTAATAAAAACATCCAATTCCATGACCATGAGAATAAAAATACCCTGGTCCATGCCGAATCCCAAACAGGGCAACCACAGGGGGTTGCCCCTACGAATCCACCATTGCTATCAAAGATCTTCAATAGCTTCCTGGAGTTCAGGCATGAAATCAAGGATATCTTCCACGATACCCACATCAGCAACCTGGAAAATCGGTGCTTTGGGATTCTTGTTCACAGCAACGATAAAGGGGTTGCCCTTGATGCCGCCCATGTGCTGGAAGGAGCCGGAAATGCCCATGGCCATGTAAACTTTGGGTTTAACGGTCTGACCGGAGGTACCCACCTGGCGGGATTTTTCAAGCCACTTGGCGTCAACAATGGGACGAGAGCAGGCAACCACGGCACCCATGGCGTCGGCCAGTTCCTGGGCAATTTCTATATTGTCTTCATCTTCAATACCACGGCCAATAGAAACCAGAACGTCGGATTTAGTGATATCAACATCGCCGACTTCCGCTTCAACCACTTCCAGGAAGGTCCTTTTGGCGGAAAGGTCACCGGCATCACCGGATTTGTCAACCACGGTACCGGAAGCACCACCGTCAGTCGGAGCAAATGCGCCCGGACGAATGGTGATGACTGCACCTGCAGCGGCATCGCAGGTCACATGGGTGAAAACAGCCCCGCCCAGTTCCTGACGGATAAGTTTAAGGGTAGCACCGTCCATGCCTTCAAAGTCCACAACGTCAGCCGCATAGGCTGAATCCAGTTTAATGGACAGGCCAGGGGCCAGGTCCATGCCAAAAGTATCATGGGGTACCAGCACAATGGCGTCGGCAGGAATGATATTAATCAGGGCTTTTCTCACAACCTCGGCATTGGGATAAGCCAGGGCCTCATTGTCAAGTTTAATGACTTCAGAATAAATTTTGGTCAGCTCGTTGGCCACGTTGTCCAGATCAGCGCCGGAACCGGTAACGACAGCAGTAAGAGATGCACCGGCATCAATCTTTTTTGCAGCATCCGGGAATTCAAGTGCCACATCTTCGGCCACCCCGTTTTTAAATGGAACATATGCAAAAATCTGTGTCATGATCAAAGACCTCCTTTGGCTTTCAGCTTCTCAATCAGTTTTTCAATAATTTCATCGGTGGAGCCTTCGAGCATTTCAGCACCATCGCCCAGATCGGGTACAAAATAATCCACGCGTTTGGTCTTTGCGCCAGCCTCGCCTACGCTGCCTGCATCCACACCAAGGTCACCGGCGCCCTTTACAGGGATTTCAACGCTGGCCACCTTACGGATACCGCGGATACCGACATAGCGGGGTTCGTTGATACCGGTCTGAATGGAAAGCACGCAGGGCAGCTCAATTTCGTTCATCTCCTGGTTGCCGCCTTCAATTTCCCGGCCCACTTTAATTTTTCCATCCGCAGGTTCAATCTTGTTCACCAGCGACGCATAGGGATAATCCAGCATCGCTGCAAGCATGCCGCCAACCTGCCCCGCGCCTTCATCGGCCTGCGCACCGGTAAGAATCAGGTCATAATTGCCTTTTTCGACTTCAGCTTTGAGAATGGCGGCAATACCTCGACCGTCAGATCCTTCGAAGGCGTCATCGGAAAGAAGAACGCCGTTATTGGCGCCCATGGCCATTTCACGCCTGAGGACTTCTTCAGCCTCGTCATCACCCACAGTTACAACCGTTATGCTGCCGCCCAAGTTATCCACGATCTGGATGGCCTCTTCAACGGCATAGTTGTCCCACTCGTTCACGGAATAAACCAGATCATCACGATCCAGATCATTTCCTTCGGAATTAAGTTCAAATTCGTTCTCAGCAGTATCTGGAACGCGTTTGACGCACACCAAAATTTCCATTATTTTCTCCTTAAGTTTATTTTTTCGGGTCTGCCGGACGTGTGAAACCAAATCCGGCAGATAATAATTATACTAAATATTTGGACAGTGCCCCATATTCGCCTATTTGGGACTGCGTAGCATACTAATGCTATGTGAGCAGGCCAAAATAGGTGAAGATGGGGTGCTGAACGAATATTTACAAATGTTCCTCAATGAGTTGCGTAAAATCAAGGGCTTCCATCTCGCCTTCTTTTCCGGCCACCTTAATGGCATCCTGAATATTCACCAGACAGAAAGGACAGGCCGTGACAATAACGTTGGCCCCGGCTTCTGCTGCCATATTTACCCGGATAACCCCCATGCGGGTCTCTTCTTCAGGTTCATAAAACAGCATCAAACCACCGCCGCCGCAACAGAAGGACCGGTCACGGCTTTTTTCCAATTCCACCCGGGTCAGGCCGGCAATGGCATCCAGCGCCTGCCTCGGGGATTCATAAATACTGTTGTGGCGGCCAAGATAACAGGGATCATGGTACACATATACTTTATCCGGATTTTTACATGGTGTCATGGTCAGAACACCGGAATTAATCTTTTCAGCCACAATTTGACTGATGTGTTTGACAGGAGGCAGGCCTGTGTAGTCGTTTTTCAACGCATTCAGGGCATGGGGATCGGCCGTGACAATCTGTTTGACACCGGATTCAAGAATGGCTTCGGTATTCTGGGCTTTGAGCTCCTGGTAAAGCATCTCTTCACCAAACCGGAGTACCTCGTTGCCGCTGTCTTTTTCACCTTTACCCAGGATGCCGAAGTCCACGCCGGCCTTTTCAAGGATAATGGATGTCCTGCGGGCAATTTCCTGCATATTATCGTCATAGGAGGTGATACTGTCAACAAAGTACAGGGTATCGGCAGCGTCTTTACCCAGATCCTTAACCGTATGGGTTTCGGCAAAGGTTTTTTCCTTGGCCCAGTCGGCACGTTTCTTCTCCATTTTACCATAGGGATTGCCGCGTTTTTCAAGGGCTTTAAGGGGTTTTTGCAGGGACTGGGGCACCATGCCCTCATCCACCATGCCACGACGCAGGTCAACCATCTTGTCAATATATTCGATCCCCAGGGGACATTCCTGTTCACAGGCCCCGCAGGTGGTACAGGACCAGATTTCATCCTCTGTATAAATGTCCTCCACCAACAGCTTGTCGGATTTATACATCACGCCGGACTTGATGGGATAGTTCTTAAACATAAGATCCCGGGCCTTTATGGTGATGAACCGCGGGGACAAAGGACGGCCTGCTGCATTGGCAGGACACTGGTCGGAACAGCGGCCGCAGTCCGCACAGGAGTAGAAATCAAGCATGTGCTTCCAGGTAAAATCCTCAAGTTTTTTAACGCCGAATGATTCCAGATCATCGAGTTCCTCGTCGGAAACACCGTATTTAACCGGCTTGATATTGCCTTTTTTCACCCGCATGAAAAAGACGTTGAAAATAGAGGTAATGACGTGGAAATGTTTACCCAGGGGCAAAAAGCACAGAAAGAAGAAAAAGGTGACATCATGCACATAATACATAATGATATGCAGGCCCTGGAGGGATTCTAAGGATACAAACCCAAGTATCTTTGAAAAAAACCAGGCCAGGGAAAAAATTGCCGGAAAATGGGCTTCACCAAGGGTCTGATAGTTGTAGGCGACGGCAGACGCTTCAAACATGCTTTCTGAAATCATCAGGGTGGCGATGATGCCCAGGACAAAAACCGCTTCTGCCGTATGGTCATGGCCATATTTTTCAGGCACTGCGTAGCGGGCAGGCTTTTTGATGCCCCGGCGGTAGGCGGCAATGATACAGGCCACAAGAACGGCGGTAGCTGCATAATCTTTCATGACATTATAAACAGCGCCAAGGCTGCCGCCTAATCCGGGAAACACAAAGCCGTCAGACAGGCCGATAATAACAAGGCTGGTGGAACGGATGGAAAGGATTAAAAAGCCTGCAAATATAATGATGTGCAGCACACCTGCCAGCATGTATCTGGGCTGGCGGATCTGTCCTAACCAGACAACGATCAGATTTTTAATCCGTTCCGGAATATTGTCAAAACGATAGTCTGGATTGGCCCGGACCAAAGGCGCGATTCTTCGTGCTATAATGTAGGTAAAAAGCCCTACACCGATTACCGGCAGAAGAAATGAAAAAATCACTGTTGGAAAAAAACCGAACAACAGATAGTCTGCCGGAGCAATAATCATAGACATACTTAACTTACCTCCATTTATATTTAAATAATGAATTTAGGTTCATTTATACTCGATCATCAAGTTTTTAGGGAATTTGTTCAAATTCAAGGCGGAAACAATTTTTAACCGGAAGAATATACAATATATTTTGAGGATTAAAAATTTTTTCCAACGCCGAAGTTGGGCAAATTAACAAAAACTTGATCATCGAGTTATACTTCCCGGACACCCGCCATATAAAGGTCCACCAGGGGATCTGCCATGGTCCCAAGATCGTAGCGACAATGGGCATTAACCCAGGTGGTAATCACACCCTCCACAGCCCCGAGGATAAACCGTTTCACAAGCCCTACAAAGAGGTCCTGACGCATGGAGCCCTCAATCTGACCCTGCTCTATAATATCGGATAAAAGATCAAAGTACGTCTTTGAGATATCCTTGACCTGAGACTTAATATCCCGAAGGTATCTCACCTCTGATTGAAAAACAATTGCCATGTTTTGGTCTCTTTGAAACTCCTCAAGATGACAGCGGATCATATTTCTCAGTTTGCTTTCCGCATCTGTGCCTTTGGCCACGGCAGCATTCATTTTTTCAAACACCAAACCTATTTTAAAGCTCAGGTACTGATAAAGGATATCGTCCTTGTTCTTGAAATAAAGATATAAAGTACCATCCGCCACCCCTGCCCTGGCAGCAATCTGTGAAATGGTGGCTTTATAAAACCCATGCTCCGCAAACACTGCTCCGGCACTGTTTAATATTTTATGATACTTCTCGGACTTACTTTTTTCCAAATTTGCTCACCCTTCTCTATCCTAAATGAATAACGGATCATCCGCCTAACAATAGATCCGTGCAAATTAACAATAGACGCGTACAAATGTCAAGCCTTGCAAAATCTCTAAAACAGAAAATATTATGTATATATATCTAATATTTACAAAATATTAAAACATACGAATTTTATTATACTCGGATCAGGCTGTTTTTCATCCCCACCCTAAAAAATCATGAATAGTCATTCATTTCTTTTATTGAACTTGATTTTAGGTTATTTTAATGTAGAAAGTTTATGACACCTAACCATTCTTTACTTACATACGGGAGGATTTCATCATGGCCCATTCACAATCCGAAGAATACCGCAAGTTGCTTGATTACGGCAGACCCCCCAATGTGAAAAAGTGCTTCCCTAACTCAAAGGCATTAATTGTCAGCGGGAAATATATTGACCGCGCCCTGCTGGCCAAAGGCAGCGCCATGACCATTGCGGCTAATGGTAGAAACGCCTTTGTCATCAAAGGGACCCTTGCCGCTGCCCAGCGCGCCAATGCTGCCGTTATTATCGAAATTGCGCGCTCCGAGGGCGGCACCGGGGCGTATTGTGCCACCAGCTTTTGGAACATTGCAAGACAGACCGATGCATATATGAATGAAATGGGGATAACGATTCCCGTAGCCATACATGCAGACCATTTCGGAATTAAAAAACCCGAAGATGTTGAACCGGCAAAAACCGAAATCAGGTCTTTATTTGATGCCGGCATTACCTCTATTGCCATTGACGCATCCCACATGCCGGATGACCAGAACCTTTTAGCCAATATTGAATTAAATCCGTACGTACCTGAGTGGGCAGGCCTTGAAACCGAAGTTGGTGAAATAAAAGGAGAACTGGGCCTTTCAACGCCTGATGAAGCGCTGTTTCTTATCCAGGGACTCAATGCCCACAGCATTTTTCCGGACTGGATCGCCTTGAACAACGGCACCACCCACGGCATTGAACAAACCGATTCAGGCATCAATGTCGATTTGACTTCCAGCATACATGACGCCCTGGCCCCTTACGGAATTTCCGGTGCCCAACACGGAACATCGGGAAACAATTCCGACCGGTTGCGCCGGATTGCCAAAAACACAAAAACCACAAAAGCCAATGTTGCCACGGCACTTCAGATGATATCCTGGGGGGTGAAGGTTAATGACTATGGCAATGCCATCATGGATGAGTCAGGCAGCTTCATTAAAGAGAGCGGCAAAGGCGTCTCCCGGATCACCTGGGAAAAAATGTGCGCTTTTGCAGCGACCAATGACTGGCAAAAAGGAAATTTCAAAAAACTGAACCTTCCTTTTGAAAATATTCTGACAGCCCAGGATGCGTCTGTTCGGGAACGAATGGTTAAAGGCGTTGAAAATTTTATATTTACACTGCTCACCGACGTTTTCAACGCCACAGATACAGCGGACCTGGTAAAAAAGCAAATTATAGAAACCCAGTCACACATGCCTGGCTTCAAGGCGGAAAAAATTGAACAAAAAAATGAATGGACCCGGGAAAAAATTCTTGAGAAGGCCTCCCGGATTACTGTAAATAAAGGTCCTGAAGGGGATTTTGATGATTAAATTTTTTTTCTAAAGTTTTAATTTTACCAAGCCGATAGTGAGCTTAAGGAGAAAATTAAAATGCAGATACCTTCATACCAAATACAAAATGTATTGAAAGTTTATTCAAGACAATTCAGCCAGGGTAAATTGCTGGGTAAAAATAAATTCAGCGACGCCAACAAGGTTTCTGCAGACAGTGTCAGCATCTCATCGGAAGGCAAGCGCCAGGCTATTATAGATAAGGTTGCAAGCAACATTGTTGATAAGATTATCAACGAAGGCCCCAATGAAAAAGATAAGTTCCAGATCACTGATCAGATTGAAAAAGAGCTGGGAAAAAAAATTGATTTTACCAAAGGCAGAAATCAATTCACTTATACTTCGGTTGACGAAAACAATAATAAGGTTGTCCAGAACTTATCCGTGGAAGATTCCAAATTCATTGTAGAACGGATGACGGAACTGGCGCGCCAGGTGGCTGATTCAAATATGGAATCCCAGGAGGGTGTTTAATATGAAAATTAATTCCACACAGCAGTATATCAATCAAAGTTACGCTGCCGGTAATGCCAACGCCACCGCCAACACGTCGGTGGATCAGGCCAAACAATCTGAAGAACCCCTTTCTGACAGCATTAATTTATCCTCCACCACCAGGGATCTTCAGAAAATTTCTGCCGCATCTGCCGATGAGCCCAAGGACAGAGCCCAGAAAGTTGAAGCACTTAAACAACAGGTTCAATCCAATCAGTACACCGTGAACGCCGAGCAGGTAGCGGAAAAAATGATCGGCTCCATTATGAACGGCGTGGGCTGACCAGGCGGCATTTTTTTCCCCCCTGCCTGACGCATGAATGTATTCAGGCAGGAGGGGGTTTTTATCTTTACAAGATAACAGCCTGATTTTAAACTAAATTACAACACCCCTCAGTCATTAAAAACTCACAAACAGTGGGCACGCTTGTTGCATCATTCTTCCTTAATTAAAAGGAGGACAATATGACCGATATTAACAACATCCACAACTTCACCCAGATATTAGATAATCAGTCAACTAAAGCATCCAAGACCAGTGGCCAGGCACATGGATTTGAATCTTTGCTCAATTCCGCACTGGAGAAAACACAGGAATCCGAGAACGGAATACAGACCAGTGAATTGGGTGAAATCCCTTCGCTGGATTTCGACATTCAAACCGTATCTTCCATTGTTACGGATAAAACCGACAAACTGCTGACCAATTTGGAACGCTATGCATCCAAACTTGATGATGCCAATGTTTCTTTAAAAGATATTGAGCCCGTGCTTGAAGAACTGAATGCAGACGCCGCATCTTTATTGGAAGAAACGCTGTCACTCGGAGAAGATGATCAAAACCTCATAGATATCGCCACGAGTACGGCTGTTACTGCAAAAACCGAATATCTGAAATTCCAGCGGGGCGACTATCTGTAGACAAGAAACTAGATACAGGAAACAAGAGACAAGAAGGGCCTGATGCAACGCTTATGTCTATGAACTCGATCATCAAGTTTTTAGGTAATTTGTTCAAATTCAAGGCGGAAACAATTTTTAACCGGAGGAATATACAACATATTTTGAGGATTAAAAATTTTTTCCAACGAAGAAGTTGGGCAAATTAACAAAAACTTGATCATCGAATATGAAGACATCAGGTCTTTTTTTGTGTACACGCCTGCTTGGCGGCCTGCCAATGCTTCTCCTTTTCTTCGGGACGCATCTGCTTTAAATCAAGGCCTTGTTTGTCAATGTCGGCTTCCATAATTCTAAATCGTTCCTCAAATTTTGAAGTAGACCGGTAAAGTGCTGTTTCAGGATGGAAGCCGGCAAATCTTGCAACATTCACAAGGGAAAAAAGGATATCACCAAATTCAAGCATGGCATCATCCTGGTCCATGGAAAGCGCAGCCTCAAATTCATGTATTTCCGACACTGCCGTATCCAGCACCTGTCCCAGGTTTTCCCACTCAAATCCGGCTTTAACCGCAGATTTTGAAACTTTCAAGGCTCGCAGCAGTCCCGGCATTCCACCAGGCACATTGTCAAGGGCGGAGCGTCTTTCGGGTGTGCCGGAATCGACCTTCTCCCCTGCTTTAATCGCATCCCATTGTTTATTCAACTCATCTTCGGATGAAATACGGCTCTCACCGTAAACATGGGGATGGCGACGAATCATTTTTTCAGCCACGGTCTTAACCACTCGGTCAAAGGAAAATCTACCGGAATCGGCATAAATTTCCATAATAAAAAGAATTTGGAAAAGAACGTCTCCAAGCTCCTCTACAATATTATCCTCATCATCTTTGACAATGGCGTCTTCCAGTTCATATAATTCTTCGGCCAGGCACTTCCACATGGTAGACGGGGTTTGTTTCCTGTCCCAGGCACATCCGTTCCGCCCCCGAAGTCTTCGGATAATCTCAAGCAGGGGAATTATTGTTTCCACGTTTTTCTTAATCCTTCCAACTCTTTACTGAAATCCGTTTTGATGTTCCGGGAAATAAACAGGGTAAGGGCATCAGCAACCTGGGCAAGGTAGGGTGCCGTGCGGGACGCTGCAATATGATCACTGCCGTTGGGTACAAAAGTTGTGACCGTTATAAAAAGGACCGTTGCGATAAGTATGCCTTTGGCAGCCCCGAAAACAACACCGAATGATCTATTCACCCAGCCTAAAAATACAATGTTCAGCAATTTGTGAATCAGGGCGGCCAAAATCCCCACAGCAATGAGAATCAGACAAAACAATAAAAAAAAGCAGATAAGCTTTTGAAGCTGTGGTGATGAAATCCATGAATCAATATAAGGAATCAACTGGGGATAATAGGTATTGGCCCCGTAGAAACCGGCCACAACCCCCACGATACCGGAAATTTCCCGGACCAGGCCTTTAAAACCGCCCCGAACAAGGCAAAAGCCCACAATGATCAATACGCAAAGGTCAAAAAAGTTCATACGTTCCCTTATCTTGATTTTGATTCCAAAAGTATTAACTTGACGGAACCCCGTGTTTGGACGGCTCGTTAGAGGAGCGAATTCTCACAAAGTTGGCCAGATGCAAGGCGCAGATGGGTGACTTTGCGTTCAAACACCAAATATGAACAGATAACAGCAGGCTAAGCTGCCAGTCAAGATTTTTATTGACCTTTAAACCAATAAAATGCACCCTATAGCCCATGAAAAATCTTGAGTTTCAGAATATTACACTTGCCCAAAAACTCTTTGGGACACACAATGCCAACCTGGAAAAAATAGCCCGGGCCTTTGATGTCAAAATAAACTCAAGGGGGGGGGCAATTTCGGTCAGTGGTTCAGAAAAACAGACAGACAGAGCAATCGATCTGATCAGCCGGCTTTATGACCTTATGGAAGAAAAAATACGGCTGACCCCTGCTGTTCTGGATGCATCCATCAATGCGGTTAAACAGGGTGGGGCCACCTCCTTGAAAAAAATTTTTACCACGACAATAGTGGTAACGGCCAAGAACAAGCCCATTACACCCCGAACCCCGACCCAGCTGGCATACACCGAAGCCATAAAATCCAATGACATCCTTTTCGGCATCGGTCCGGCCGGTACCGGGAAAACATACCTTGCCATGGCCATGGCCGTTGCCGCGTTCACAAAAGGCGATGTAGAAAAAATTATCCTCACCCGCCCTGCCGTGGAAGCAGGAGAGGCATTAGGTTTTCTTCCCGGCGATCTAGCTGAAAAAATAAATCCATATTTGCGGCCTCTGTATGATGCCCTTTATGATATGCTTGATTTTGAAAAAGCCAGAGCCTATATTGAGCAGGAAACTATTGAGATCGCACCCATTGCATTTATGAGGGGCAGAACCCTGAACAATGCATTTATCATCCTGGACGAGGCCCAGAATACCACCTCCCAGCAGATGAAAATGTTTTTGACCCGGATTGGATACGGTTCAAAAGCCATTATCACGGGTGATATTACCCAGACAGACCTGCCCGGAGGAAAAAAATCAGGGTTGGTCGAGGCCAGAAAGCTGCTTGGCCGGATAAAGGGGATCTCATTTATAGAATTCTCAAAGGAAGATGTTGTCAGGCACCGACTGGTATCCGACATCATAAGCGCTTATGAAAAAAGCAAATAACCAGGGTTGGCTTAAGCAGACCTGGCAAGCCCTGTCATCAACCCCATATCTCCCGCCGGTTTTGTTTCTTCTGGTGGTGGGTCTGTTTGCCCTGGCCCAGACCTTTGACCATACCACTGAATCATATGTATATAAAATAGGGGATGTCGCAGGCAGTGACATCAAAGCACCCAAAGATTTCTTCATAGAAGACAAGGCCACCAACCTGGCCAAAATGGATTATGCCAAGACATCTATCCGGACTGTATATGATTTTGATGCCAACCTGCTAAAAAATATAACCGCCGACATTACATCGGCCATGCATTTCGGACGGCAGATATTCCAGCCACAGGACGATGCCCAGGGTATTGTCCCACCTGAATTTTTGGATACCTCCTTTTCCATGGCCCTGGCATTCAAACCCGAATTTGAAAAAAAGCTGGGCGTAAAAATTTCCAAAGGGGCATTCCAGATCCTGTTCAATGAAAAATTCTCCGAAGAGATTACAGGCCACCTTACTACCATTATTGACACTATTCTGACCACCGGGGTCGTAAGCAACAAAGAAATTCTTCTGGCCGAAGAAGAAAAAGGCATTACCCTGAGAACAATTCAGTCCCACAAGGAACGTGTTATTGCCAACCTCAAGGTGTTTTACGGACCAGATCAGGCCAAGACCATGGTAAGGGTTGTGGGACAACCCATCCTGGAAAACGTCAACTACAGTCTGGCCAACCTGATTGTGGATATCTGCCAACGGCTTTTGCGACCCAATATCACCCTGAATAAGAATGAAACGGAAAAACGGATCCGGGAAGCCCAGGCACGCATCAAGCCCACCCTTTACCAAATCAAGGCAGGCGAAATGATCATTCGGGAAGGGGAGCGGGTTGATGAACTCAAACTGGTCAAGCTCAACGCCCTAAGCGAACAGGTTGAGGATAAAGATGTTATCATGACCATTATCGGCATCTGTATGTTCACCAGCCTTTTACTTCTTGTGGTGTATTTCCTTTACCTCAAAGATCATCCAAAGCTTGGCCGGGACATGAACAAACACATGACCTTTCTGACCCTGGGCCTTTTGCTTTATATCGGATTTACCGAGCTTGCAGTGTACATTGCCCACGCCTCAAATCCGGAAATGTCCGGTAAAATAGCCTCAAGAGCAATATATATGGTGGTTCCTTTGCCGGCCGCAGCCATGATCACCTGCATTTTCCTGGGGTTTGACATTGCCCTGTATTTTTCTTTGATACTTTGCAGTTTATGCACCATATCCTTTGGCTGCGGGTTCCAGGTCTTTTTGTTCTTTTTTCTGTCCAGTATCACAGCGGCTTACTGGATCAAGGAACGCAACGAACGTCACCATTTCATTGTTGCCGGGTTCAAACTGGCGTTGTTCAATGCATGCCTTGCCATTGCTTTGGGATTTTTCATGCCTTCCCAGGCACTGCCCTGGGGAACATTGCTTAAGCAGGTGACAATGGCCATTGGCGGCGGTGTATTTGCGGCCATTCTTACAGTGGGATTCACCCCGTTAATCGAAGTCCTGTTCAATTACACCACAGCGGCAAAACTGCTGGAATTTTCAAATCTGGACCAGCCCCTGATTAAAAAATTAATGATTGAGGCCCCGGGCACTTACAATCACAGTGTCATTGTGGCAACCCTTGCGGAAGCGGCCGCATCCGCCATTCATGCCGACAGTCTCAAAGCCAAGGTCATGGCATATTACCATGACATCGGCAAACTGGACAAAACCATGTATTTCATTGAAAATCAATCTGACGGGCGGAACCGCCATGACAAACTGTCCCCCTCCATGTCCGCATTGATCCTCATTGGCCATGTTAAAAAGGGCGTGGAAATGGCCAAAAAATACAAACTGGGCAATGAAATTGTGGAAGGCATCAGCCAGCACCACGGCACATCCCTGATAAAATATTTTTATAACAAAAGTCTGAAAGCCGGAAATGAAAACATTAATGAAGATGATTTCAGATACCCAGGCCCCAAACCCCAGACAAGAGAGGCGGGCATTGTCATGCTCGCGGATGTAGCAGAAGCTGCAACCCGGGCACTTGAGCGTCCTACTCCGTCCAGAATCCAGGGCCGTGTAACAGAGCTGATCAATGACATATTTGCCGACGGACAGCTTGAAGAGTGTGAAATGACCCTGAAAGATCTGCACCAGATCGCCAAGAGTTTCAACACGATTTTAACCTCAATTTATCACAATCGCATCGAGTACACGGACAAGCCCCAGGATAAAAAGCAAGACAAAAAGCAGGACAAAAAGAATGGAAAATCTAAAGATACTGATAGACAATCGCCAAAAGGAGAAGCTGACAACAGCGCCCCTATACAAAAAGACCGAACAGATCTTAAACGCCTTGGGCTGTAATAACCACGAAATTTCCATTGTGATCACGGATGATGCCCAGGTCAGGGACCTGAACCGGACATACCGGGGCAAAGACGCTCCCACCAATGTACTCTCCTTTCCCATGCAGGAGGGAGAGTTTTCAGATATCACCCCAGGACTTCTCGGGGATGTGGTGATCTCCCTTGATACGGCACGGGCCGAGGCCATAGCAGCAGGAATTTCTACGAATGAACGGATGTCTCAATTGTTGATACACGGCATTCTTCATCTTATTGGATTTGACCACGAATTAGGTGAGAACCAGGCCCGGCACATGGAAGAAAAAAGCCTGGAACTTCTCAGGCTCATTGAAAAAAATACCGCTTTAACCGCATTTTAAAGAGAGTGAAACTCGATCATCAAGTTTTTAGAAAATCTGTTCGACGTCGGCGTTGGGTAAATTAACACAAACTTGATCATCAAGTGAAAGGATATCAAAATGGCTGAATTAGCAGTAAATGTAGACCATGTGGCTACCCTGCGCCAGGCAAGAGGTGCCAAATACCCGGAACCGGTTCAAGCAGCCCTGGCCGCAGAAACCGCCGGGGCAGATGCCATTGTGGTACATCTGCGGGAAGACCGCCGCCACATCCAGGAACGAGATGTCCGGCTGATTTCCCAGACAATAAAAACCCGGTTGATACTTGAAATGGCAGCCACCAGTGAAATGTTGGGCATTGCCCTGGACATCAAACCCGAAACCGTCACTCTGGTACCTGAAAAAAGACAAGAGGTTACCACCGAAGGCGGACTTGATGTAATTACCCATATGGAACACATCCGCCAGGCCGTAATCACCCTGAAAAATGCCGGAATCAAGGTCTGCATTTTCATTGACCCAGACCTGGATCAGATCAAAATGGCCCACAAAATTGATGCTGATTCCATTGAAATCCATACCGGTGCATTCTGCGATGCCACAACGCCGTATGACCGGGAAAGGGAATATGCAAGGATTGTGGATGCGGCAAAAATCGGTGCCCGCCTGAACTTAGGCGTTCATGCCGGACACGGAATTTGCTACCATTCAATCAAGGCATTTAAGGGACTGCCGGAAATTACTGAATACAGCATCGGACATGCCATCATCTCAAAGGCTGTCATGACAGGCATGGATACAGCAGTCAGGGATATGGTGCAATTAATTCAACATATTTGATTTACATTTATTCCATGTATCTGGTATAGTATCGTTTCTTAATTGAATCTTTTACAAAATATTTCAACCCAATACCGGGGAGTTGGTGCCTGAACGAAAACCTGAAAATTTCGTTGAGCACAAGACAGACGGAATTTTTAACCACACAGATAAATTGGCTGTATGGGCATGCGCCCCTCTTCAAGTCCAAGGATTAAAAGTTACGGTTTTTGGTCGGACATGAGTCATACCCCGGTGAATAAATTATAACTATGCACCAGGAAACGCTTCTCATTATAGACGATGAGATCTCCATCAGAGAAAGCCTGGCATTTCTATTCGAGGATGAGGGATACCGGGTTTTTACGGCAGAAAACGGGCATATGGGGCTGGATCTGTTTTTCCGGGAAAACGTGGACGTAGTCATCACGGATCTGCGAATGCCGGTTATGGACGGCCTTGAGGTCATGCGCACCATCCATGAATCCGACCCGGATCTGCCCATGATTGTCATTTCAGGCGCCGGTAAAAAACAGGATGTCATTCAGGCACTTAAAATGGGTGCCAAGGACTATATTTCCAAGCCCATAATTGACTTGGACATTATTATCCATACGGTAAGCAAAGTATTTGAAAACCGGCGACTGGCTTACGAAAACAAGGTCTACAGCGAACGGCTGGAAAAAAGCGAAAAACAGTACAGGACCATTACCGAACAAATTGCAGAAGGCGTATTCACCGTAGATGCCCAGGAGAATATCACCTTTGTCAATCCGGCCTTCTGCAAAATGACGGGCTTTCCGACCGACAAACTCTTATCAATGAACCTTGAGCAAATCTCTACCCGGGACAGCTTTTTGACTATACTTGAACAGACCCAGCTCCGGAAAAAAGGCAAAAACGGCCGCTATGAAATTCAACTGGTGCGTGCAAACAAACACCCCATACATGTGGAACTAACCTGCAGTCCCATCAATCAGAGTAATGATCAGACTTACACCGGTGCCATTATCATGGCCAGGGATATATCCCGTCGCATTGAACTTCAGCGCCAATACGAACAATTCATTACATGTTCCCAGGATATGCCCGAGCATGCCATTGCCATCTGCGCCAACTGCAAAAAAATCAGGGGAAAAGACGATCTGTGGAAAAATATTGAAAAAGCGTTTGATCACTTGATATTTTCCCACGGAATCTGCCCGGACTGCTGCGAGAAACTTTACCCAGACCTCAATTTTGAAGAAACAAAAGATGATCCGGGCTTTAAAAAGGTTGAGGATTAGAAAAACTCAGTTTAAAAGTCCTGCCGACTTTGCCACCAGGCTCACTCCGCATTCATTATTGGAGCCTAAAGATAAAAACTTATTTTTCATGACCTCCGGGCTGTTATCCATCAAAAAGCCCTGCCCTGCCCAGTCCAAAAGGTCTTCGTCATTGTAATCGTTCCCTACGGCGGTCACCATTCCCCGACCGACACCAAGATGCCGGGCCAGCCATTGGGATGATGCACTCTTGCTTACCCCCAAAGGAAACACTTCGATCCACGAAGATTTATGATCCAAAGGAGAGGTGGCTTGAATTACGCTATATCCGGACAGCTCACGGCGAAGCGCATTGAGCTGCTCCCGGGGAAATCTGCCGGGCACAATGGCCAGAACTTCCGTGGACTGGTCATAAATCGTGCCGGCCGTTTCAAGTGGGGTCCCAAAACCCGGATACATAGCTATTCGCCGCTCAAAATCCGCATTGCGGCCGGATGTGAATTTATACAAAAAATATGAGGTATCGGGAATGGCCTTGTGGATCATATAATCAAAGCCAAGACGATCAAAGCATGCTGCAATTTCCAAAACCTGGTCTTTCGGAATGGACCTCGAACGAATCAAATTATCCCCGGGCCAGGCCATGATGCCGGCTCCTGTGGAAAAAATCAGATAATCCAGGGGCAACTGATCCGGGCCAAGCGCCATGTGCTTAAGGGCGCACCTGAAGGAATAAAGGCTGCGCCCTGTAGCAATGACTGTGACGACACCGGCAGATCTCAACCCAGCCAGAGTATCCAGATCCCGGCCACGGATACGCCGATGGTCCGTGAGCAGGGTGCCGTCAAAATCGGTAATAAACATTGCTGACATATTAAAAAAAGGGGCTTGATTCTATCATTGTCGACCATTTTTCGTAGGGGCAATCCCTCTGTGGTTGCCCTCGTTAGGGCAGGCTCGGTGGCCTGCCCCTACAGCAGCCGACGTTAGAACCAATCCCCCAAAAGCACCAGGACGTTTGTTCACCCTATTTCTTTTTTTCCAGAGCTGCGCGCAAAATGCTTTCCATGGACCCAAAGGAAGAACCACCCTTGGCACTTTTTGCAAACTGCTTCCAATTGCCTGAGGATTTCTGGTCCGGGGGGGCCAGGGTCATACGCCGGTTATCCTCATCCACCTCCTGAACCAGAACCTGTACAGCATCCCCGGGTTTCAGAGACTCAATTTTCCCTGCATTTGCGGATTGCCGCAGGTTTGACATGGGCATCAAACCTGTAATACCGGGTTCCAGACGGATAAACAGTCCAAAGCCTTCCTTTTTCTCCAGGGTACCGTCCACGACACTGCCCGCGGGATATTTGGCCAGAACACCGGTCCAGGGATCTCCGGCCGCATCTTTCATGCTTAGTGAAATCCGCTTACTGTCCATGTCAATGGCCTTGATCATCACCTGAATGGTCTCACCGACACTGACCTCGTCCTCGGGACGCAGGACCCGTTTCACATGGCTCATTTCAGATATATGGACCAGACCGTCAATGCCCGGGGCAATCTCCACAAAAGCCCCGAAAGAGGTCAGGCGGACCACTTTACCGCTGACCTGGTCTCCTGTGCTAAACGTGGTGCCGACGTTATCCCAGGGGTTACCCGAGGTCTGTTTAACGGACAGGGAAATTTTGGGGGAGTCGGACAGGGGTTTTTCAATCTTTAACACCTTGACAGGCAAAATATCATCCACCCGGACCACTTCTTCAGGCTTTTCCACCCGGGACCAGCTCAATTCGGAAATATGGGCCATGCCTTCCACACCAGGTGCAAGTTCAATAAAAGCGCCGTAGGACATCAGCTTAATCACCTTGCCCTGAACCGTATCCCCTTCGGCCAGTTCTTTCATGAATGCTTCACGCTCTTCCCTGATCTGTTCTTTGAGAAGTTCCCTGCGGGAGACAACAATATTCCTGCCCTTTTCCTCATACCGAGTAATCAGGAAATGGTGGGTCTGGCCCTCGTAATCCTCGGGGGTTTCCACGTATTTGACATCAATCTGGCTCACCGGGCAAAACGCTCTTTTGCCCAGCACCTCCACGGAGAAACCACCTTTAACAACGCCGCTCACCCGGCCTTCAACAGGGGTACGTCCGTGATAGGCATCCTCAATCATGGCAGCCATCCCGGCCCCGGAAACCGCCTTGGACAGAATCACTTCGCTTTCGCTCAAGGAAACCACATACAGTTTAAGGATATCACCCACGGAATACTGAAATTCACCATTTTCATCCAGCAGCTCGGACTTATCCACCACACCATCGGACTTTGTTCCCGTGTCCAGGTAAATCGAATTTTCTCCAATGGCAATGATCTGTCCTTCCACCATATCTCCGGGCTTAAATTCCCGGCCGATTTTTGAATCATAGGCATCAAGCATCTGTTCAAAGCTCATCTCATTGGTGCCCTGGTCAGTATTCTGAGCGCTGTCGTCCTCAAACCTGTCGTTCATTTTCTTCTCCCGGCCCTCAGTTTTTTAAATCTTACGGGTCCGTTGTTAATTGGGTTTTCGTCAAAAATTTGGATCATAATACAATTATTAAAATTTGTCGAAACAAAACAATACCTAATGTTTCATTATACTCATCAGAACCATAAAACTGTTTTTTAACAAGGTCGGATGCCGGCCTATCCAGGTCCGCCCAAAAAGAGCGTCAAATTTATCTTTGAGGTTGATGTCATAATAACACGCCAGGGTGGAACACCAAAGGCTTTTACCAAAACGGCGGGGACGCAGAAAGACAGGCACCTGCCAATTTTCAAGCTCGGCTATGTAACGGGTCTTGTCCACATAATAATAGCCGTCATTGATAATTTGCTCAAAGCTGCTGACGGCATAAGGGATTCTTTTCATGAAGATCCTTAATATCATAAAAACAATTAATACTCATTTCACTGGAGCCTTAGTCAATGTTTTGTTGTTGCGGGAGGGACGTCCGCGCTCCCGGATATAGCAAAATGGACAAGAGTTAAACAATACATAAATAGACATATTGTGGGGTTTTCAGTCCCTTAATTATTGTCATTTCGTTCGGCGATGATCAAATTTTTGATTCCGGAAATTAATGTGTTAAAGCTTCTGGAGGAATTAGATTCTAAATCTAAAAAGGGAGCAATTGCACGGGAACCGGATATTTTATCATAAATGTTATTGGTAAGCTTGAACATTTCTTCTGAAGGGTTGGCCAGTAGATCAGGGTCTCTGAATTTTCGTTGTTCTTTTTTCCTTTCAAGGCCTTTTAAATCAAGACCCTTTTCTACAGCAGCTAAATCCCCCAAATAAAAGCTTTCCAACTCATGACAGGCGATTCTGATCAGGACTCCTTTTCTACCAGCCTCCTCACAAATATTGGCTAAATTCTCCTTGATTTCTTTGCAATCACCTGAATCTTGATCTCGCATGACAACGAAACTGCAATTTGGCAATTTCCAAGCGCGCAACTTTATCTTAAGATTTTTTTCTAAATCTTGTTTGCCTCGAAAAATAACATAGTGGGGAAAGATATCATCCGGTAAAATACGGTGAAGGATACCTTGAAGCATTTCTTTGGCAGAAGGCTCTTCAAGAAAAAAAACGAAGGTCCTCATTCTGGATCGACCCCTTCTAGAAAACCCTGTTCCCAAAGATATCCCATCTGATCTCCTGCAGCCATAAACGCGACGATTTGTTCATCATCAACAGCTCGTCGAATTTCAGAATACCCCTCTTTTTTAACAAGCCAAAAGACCTCTTCTATTCTTGTTGCGTTTAAAAAATCAGGAGAATGTGTTGATACAAAAACTTGCCCGCCTCGATTGGCATAAGCACGAAATTCTTCGGCAAGCTCCCATAATAGTTTAGGGTAAAGTTGATTTTCAGGCTCTTCGACACATAAAAGAGGATGGGGTTCAGGATCATACAAAAGCGTTAAATAGGCTAACATTTTTATGGTTCCATCAGAAACATAACGCGCAAGAAATGGATCTTCAAATTGACCATCTTGAAATTTAAGAAGTACGCGTCCCTCTTCGGTTGTTTTGGAACTTACATTTGTAATCCCGGGAACTCTTCTTTTTAGAAGGGTTAGAATTTTATTAAAAATCTCAGGGCAATGATTATATAAATATTGAATTACTAAAGATAAATTCTCGCCTTCACTTGATAAATGTTCTGCGTAACCAGCATCTTGTTCGGGACGAGCTTTGTTAATATGAAAGTCTGAAACATGCCAATTTTCAATGAGATTACCAAGTGTCATAACTGCAGGAAATCTTGCAAATTGAGCTAACCCTTTAACGGCCAAGATGTCTGATGATTTTAAAGTTTGCTCTTCTCTATCTAGATCTTTTACATCTGTAACAGAGTCAAGCTCATTGGTGACAGCGGTGCCTTTTCCTCTTGTAAAATCAAGAAAATGCCAAGGTTGACCACTACTCCCCCTTCTATATTTTAATATTTCACGTTCAACGACACCCTTTCCTTTTTTTTCGCCAATTTGTAAAAAATATGTGGTTAAAGGGCTATCTGGTTTTGGTCGAAATTTAAGCTCAATTTCAATGGACCCCTCAGTGTTTCTACTACGCACCTCTTGAAATCCCCTACTACCTCCTAATTTCATTAAAGCAGTGGTTACATTGGTAGTAAGGGCATCACGAAGAAAACCAAATATGCTAAAAATTGAGCTTTTTCCAGTGCCGTTAGCACCGACTAAAACACAGAAATTCGGTAAATCCTTTAATTCTGCATTCCGAAAAGCTTTGAAATTTTTTAGCCGTATTGACTCAATTTTCATACTAATTTTCCTCTCATGGCCATCTACAGTTTCAAATTATATGAGCCGTACCAATCTTTTTAATAACTGTAAAGGTATTTCAGATTAAATTGCCTACAACAGGGGTGGACCCTTTCTGCTTAAAAGGAAGGATTCTACGTTATAAATCAGACAACACCTGAAGCAAATTCTTTGCCATTGCCGGCGTAATACCGGGAAGCGCGGCAAGCTCTTCCGGCGACCGGCTTCGGATATTATCAATGCCCTTAAAGGTGGTGAGCAGCAGCTTCTTTTTTTTCGGCCCAATGCCGGGGATACCGTCAAGGACGGACAGTTTTCCCCGCTTCTCCCTGCGAGAGCGCTGGAACGTAACGGCAGACCTGTGGGCTTCATCCCGAATCTGCTCTAAAAGAAAAAGCGCCTTGGCAGACTGAGCTGTGTTCAACGGATTGGACCGTCCCGGCAGATAAACCTTGTCTGCCTTCTCGCCTTTGTCCGCATCCTTTTTGGCAAGGCCTGCCAGGGTAAACCGCCCCTCCAGCCCCAGTTCTCTGACCACGCTCACAGCCATGGACAACTGGCCTTTGCCGCCGTCCACCACCAGCAAGTCCGGCAGGGGCATATTTTCCCGGTCATGCCGAAATCGGCGGGAGAGCACATGGGTCATATACGCATAGTCATCCTGGTGCTCAATGCCTTTTATGATAAATTTACGGTAGGCATGTTTATCAGGTCTGCCACCGGAGAACACCACCATGGCCGCCACAGGGTCTTTTCCCTGGAGATTGGAGTTGTCATAGCACTCCATACGTTCGGGCGGTCGGTCCATGCCCAGAAGGTGCTGGAGCATGGTAATCCCTGCCCGGGCTTCCTCCTCCCTGGCCAGAATTTTTTCAAGCTCGCCCTTTGCATTAAGCCGGGCCATGTCGGCAAGCCGTTTCTTTTCCCCCCGGACCGGATAATGAAAATGTACCCGGTGATCGGCCACCTCATTGAGCCGGGCTTCGGCCCGGGCCATATCGTCGGACGGATGGCTGAACAGGACGGAGCCCGGGATCTGGGCGGCTTTCTCATAATACTGGGTCACAAAAGCAGCCAACACCTCATCCGGTTCCTTGAATCCCAGATCCAAAGGGTAATAGGCCGTGTTTATCAGATGCCCGGACCGGACCTGCATCACGGTCACCACAGCCCGGTCCCGGTCCCAGGCAAGCCCGAGCACATCCCGGTCCTGCCCGTCCGCACACACCACCACCTGGCGCTCCATGATCCGCTCCACGGCAAAAATGGTGTCCCGGGCCTGGGCCGCCTTTTCAAAGGCCTGTTCCCCGGCGAACTCCGCCATCTCAAGGCGCAGTTTTTTAATCACCTCCCGGGTCCGCCCCCGGAGAAACAATACCGCATCCTTAACCCTGGCCTGGTACTCTTTGGGGTCCACCTCATTGCAACAAAGGCCCAGGCACGCCTTGATCTGATAATTCAGACAGGGCCGGGACCTGTTTTTAAACTGGGTATCCCGGCATTTTCGAAGTTTAAAAATCCGCTGAATCTGCTTTAAGGTCTGGTTCACACTCTTGGAGGAAGAATACGGCCCGAAATACAAGCGCCTTATCCTTTTCAATGCGACGCACCCGCTGGATCGACGGATAGGATTCATTCATGTCAATGCGCAGCAACGGATAGTTTTTTCCGTCTTTAAGGATCACATTATATTTGGGGGAATTCTCTTTGATCAGGTTGGATTCCAGGATAAAGGCCTCCTGGTCGGACTGGGTGACCACCAGTTCAAAGTCGGCCACCAGGGCCAGAAGCGCGGCGGTCTTGGGCTCGGGCTGATCTTTTTTCACAAAATATGAGGCCAGCCGTTTTTTTAAATCCTTGGCCTTGCCCACATAAAGAATGTTTCCCTTTTTGTCCCGCATGAGATAAACCCCGGGGGCATGGGGGGCATGGTCGTATTTTTCTTGTATTTTCTTGGAAATCATGGCTGTTATTTAAGACCCATGGTCAAAATAAAATCGCCCATCGGCTTGTCTTTTAAGCCGCCTTTGGCGTGCCTTGATGGCGACTTAAAATCCGACGCATCTGTGGCAGATTTTATTCTGACCATGGGCCTTAAACGGAATTTGAGTTCCTTTTTCAGATGTAAGTATATGGCGGAATGAATTTTCTTTTTCTAATTTTTTTTGTGATATGAGAGCTAAAAACACCTAATATGCTAATTGTCAAAATTGGTACTATTGTCAAGTGGTTTGTTGATATGACCCATAATAATATTAGAATTTTGCTCCAGATAAAAAGGCTCCTGATTTGTACAATCCATAATCCTCCTTTATATATTTCTCGAGCAATTAAAAGTGCACCGGAAATAACAATTGCAAGATGAAGTTCCGGCGAAGTTTTAATATCGTAATACACAGCACCCAAAAACAATGAAGAACTTACGTTATGGGTTACTCTTAAAGAAATTTTAATCGTCTTATCTAAAGGTATTTTTCTTTTTTCTATGGGATTTTGTAGAAACATGTTATCAGGAATTCTCTTAGCACTGACATGGTTTACTGTTCTGGAGTCTTGGATTTACCAAAATGACTAAAGAAAAACCAAATAAGGCCATCAATAACAAACCATGTTGCAAGAAAAGCAATGCATTCCAAAGTAAAACTATGAAATTTGTAGAAATGCTCCGCAATTATAAACGAAACGCCGAAAGCCGGAAGCTGTTCCAATAAAAGTTGTCGAATTGGCATCATTTTAATTAACGTGTACATGTTTCCTCCTTTTAATATATAATATTTATATCGTTTGCAGGCTGTTCGCACAAGGATAAATTGGAATGATTCAGTCTAAGCATCATCCCCTGAACAGATTCACCTGCAGGCCGGCCTGGGATTTCCTTCTCATCACCCGTCAGTCAGCGGATCAGTTCTATATTCCGGGTGTTAGGGCAATGGAGTGTGACCGGCATGGTCGCCGCCTATCTGGTGTAAGTCTGAAGTAGCTAAAAGCCCTAAAATTGGTGACATAAAATTGCGAGATCTTAATCGAGCTTGCGTGATTTCAGCCGGTCCTGTTTACTGCCAAACGTTTTCCCCTAACTTGCCCGTAATGCCTCAATGATATTCATGCGCGACGCCCTCAGTGCCGGTAACAGGCCGCCGGCAAACCCCATGATCAGTGAAAACGCGATGGATTTGTAAACGATTTCAAAGGTCAGATGAAAGGAAAAAGCCAATTCGGAAAAGGTTTGAAAATTGGTAGTGGAAATGCTCGCAAGCTGCAGCAGAGAAGCCATAAGCAACCCTGTAATACCACCGATCAAACCCAGAAAAAGCGATTCCGCCAAAAAGGCGACAAGAATGCTCGTTTTCTGAAATCCCAGGGCACGCAGCGTGCCGATTTCCCCGACCCGGTTGGCGACTGCCGTATACATGGTGATCATGGCACCGATCACTGCCCCAATGGAAAAAATAAGGGTCAGTGCCAGCCCCAGGATTCGAAGAAACGTGGCCAGTGCCTGGGATTGGTCCCGGTAATAGGTGGTTTCACGTTTGCATTCCACGGTCAGCCGGGGATCTTTTTCCAGGCGCGTTCTGACTTCTGAAAATCGTTGAGGGTCTCGCAGTTTAAAAAGGAGACTGGAATAGGCGGTCCTTCGAAACGCCTGCATGAACTGATCCACATCTCCCCAGATCTCGGAACTGAATCCGGTCTTTCCGGCATCAAAAACACCGACAACCGTCCAGGTTCGCATGCCAAATGAGAGGGTTTCCCCCATCCCCGCGCCTTGAAACCGTTTAACAATACTTTCACCACCGATAATTTCAAGGGAACCGGGCCGGGGCAACCGTCCTGCAATCAATTTAATCTGGGGCCGAAGCTTGAGTGAATTTTTGTCGATGCCCCGAATGACAACGTTTGACGGTTTGTTGCTGCCCCGCTTGGACAGAGTGATGAGCACCACCAATTCCCTGGCGGACAACCGTTGACCATCGGTTCCAAATGCGATTTCCGGCTGGGTTTCCACAATGGAAGCCTGGAGGCGATCAATGGAGCTCTGCACCTCGGAGGTGGAGGACTTTCTAATGACGATGAGGTTATCTTCCGATCCGGTGTCCACCAGGGTTTTCTTCAAGCCTTCGGATAACATCAGCAAAGACGCAAAAACAAAGACCACCAGCGCCATGCCCCCTGCGGTAAATACTGTGGTCAAACGCCGCGTCAGAAGGTTTCTTACACTATATAAAAAAGGAATTTTCAAAAGACACCCCTCTATTCACTCTTTAATCCACCCGTCTCAATCCATCGACAATGCCGATTTTGCAGGCATGCCGGGCCGGTAAAATCGTTGCCAGGGTACCTACCGTCAGAGCCACCCCAAAATCCATATATATCGTAGTGATATCGACGTTGAAGACGGGAAAAACCGTTCCCACGGCATTGCTGAAAATCCCGGCCACAGGATAGGTCAAAGCCACCCCCAACAGGCCTCCGCTCAAGGTAATGACAAGGGCTTCTCCCCAGATCAAGCCCCAAATATAGAGCGCACCAAACCCCAAAGTTTTGTAGATGGCATATTCACCAATCCGTTCACGCGTCGTCATGGCCATGGTATTGGCCACAACAGCTAAAATAATCACGATGATCACCCCGGAGACGATCTGAATCACCCAGATCAGCGCATCACTCATAGCCACAAAACTCATCTGAAACGCTTTTTCCGTTTCAGTAAGGGTTTCGGCCAGAGAATTTTTAAAATTTTTATCAATAGCGGTGGAGACGTCTGCCGCCCGGTCGGGATCGGTCAGTTGGATGATGTAATATCCGACCTGATTGGCGCGTCCCGGAGCCGTTTTTTTAAGGGACTCGTTTAGATAATCCCAATGAAAGAAAAACATTGACTGATCGATCGTCTGGTCCCGCCCCCGGTAAATTCCCTGTAATAACAGTTCCCAGTTACCGGGAAAAATCGTACCTTTGAGGGTGATGGTATCACCGATTTTCCAGCCAAAGCGTTCAGCCAGTTTGACCCCGGCGATACAGGCTTTACGGTTGGTTAAAAACGCGCGGAGCTGATCGGCCGGCAGGATGACTTCAGGGTAGAGAGCCAGATAGGTTTGGGGTTCCACGGCAAAATTGGCAAAAAAATTTTTCTCCTCGATGTAAATCCCCCCAAACCAATTGCCGTAAGAAACCCCTTTAACCCCATCGGTTAAGCGGATTTTATCACGATAGGCCAGGGGCAATGGAAATATCAGTGAAATGGCGTTTCGGGTCACCAGGCGGTCTGCGGAGGATGCAGCCACACCGGCGTACCAGGCACTGATAACGGTGCGCAGCAATCCAAATGCAAGAATGGCGATACACATGGCAACGATTGTCAGGCTGGTTCTCAGCTTGTGCCTAAAGGCGTTCCGAATCAGGATCTTCAGTATATTCATGTGCCAGAACACCTTTATCGAGATATTGCACACCGTGTGCCCGTTTGGCGGCGCGCGGGTCGTGGGTTACCATAATAATGGTCTTGCCCAGGTCGGAACGAAGACGATCCAGGAGGCGCAGGACATCGTCGGCGGATTTGCGATCCAGGTCACCGGTGGGTTCATCCGCCACCACCAGGGTCGGATCGGTCACAATGGCACGGGCAATGGCCACCCGTTGCTGCTGACCGCCAGAGAGCTGACCGGGATAGTGATCCCTGCGATCGGATAAATTAACCAGATTTACGGCAGCCTGCACATGCCGGCGACGTTCCTTCTTAGAAAGGTTGGTCAGAAGCAAAGGCAGTTCAACATTTTCAAAGGCGGTCAGCACCGGAATAAGATTGTAGAATTGAAAGACGAATCCCACATTAAGGGCCCGCCAGTCAGCCAGTTCACGTTCCGAAAGCGTTGTAATATCCACACCGGCGACCCGGATAATACCGCTATCGGCCTTATCCAGACCTGCGATGAGATTGAGCAGGGTACTTTTTCCCGAACCCGACGGCCCCATCAATGCCAAAAACTCCCCAGCCCCGATGGTCAGGTTGATGTTTTCCAACACCGGCAACACCTGGCTGCCGCGTCGGTAAGACTTGTACACCTCAATGATTTCAACCAAATCAGTCACTGATCACGACCTTCATGCCCTGCTTAAGGCGGTCGAGGGGTTTTAAGGCAATGACATCATCTGATGCCAAACCGGATTTGACTTCAGTCATATCACCCAATTGTCGCCCCAAACGGACGGTTTTTTTCATGATTTTGCCGTCCTGCACCAGAAACACAACGTTTTCCCCCTTTACTTCTCTCAAAGCCGCCGTTGGAACGGCCATGACCGGCTCTTTTTCGGAAACCGTCAGGGGCTGCGACAAGAAGGCCGCTTTGGCACTCATTTCCGGCAGCATCTGCCGATCCTTTTCCAGAAACGCGATCTTGACCATCACAGACGCTTTGCTCCGATCAGCCGTCGGCACAATCATATGGACCCTGCCGGCAAACCGTGCCCCGGGCAGTGCATCCAAACGGATTTCACAGGGCTGTTTAACATACACCTGACGGATATTGGATTCCGACACATCCACCTCGACCATCAGCGAATCCATGTCCGCAATATTCACAACCGCAGATTTAGAATCGGCAGCAGCACCCACCGGTGTTACAATATCACCGATGTCGGCATTCTTGGTCAATACAAGCGCGTCAAAAGGCGCTCGGATGATGGCATATTCCAGGTTCACTGTCGCCACCCGAAGTGCGGCACGGCTTGCTTTAAGGGCCGCCTGCTCCGCCGAAAGGGCTGCCCGGGCCGTGCGGTAGCGTGCCTCGCCGACATCGTAGTCCGCCCTGGAAATGTATTTTTGCGGCAGCAGCTGCTTATTGCGTTGATGAGAACGGGTCGCATCGGTCAGCTCGGCTTTGGCCTGTTCGATTTTAAAGCGGACAAACTCAAGATCAGCCAAAGCCCGGTTACGGGCCGCCTCAAGGTCATCACTTTCAAGTCGGGCAATCTCCTGCCCGGCTTTGACGGGACTTCCTTCTTCAACAGACAGCGAAACCAGGCGTGCGGTTATTTTGGACGCCACCGCCGCTTTACGCTGAGCCACCACATAACCGCTGGCATTGAGCAGTGTATAGGCTTCAGAAGGATAAAGCTTGACAACCCGGGCAACATCCACTTTCACTGCAAATGTTAAAACGCCCTGGTAATACAATCCCCCCACAATGATGATAAGTACCGGCAGCAGGAGTAAGTAAACAAAATGTTTTTTCTTTCCCCGGCGAGAAATGCGTGATTTATCTATTTTGAGAACGGAAAGATCGTCGTTTGCCACAAAAAATCCCCTTGTGAAATATGCTGCCGTTAGAGGAAGTTGGAGCCGTTCGATATCTAAATAATTATAACTTATCATATTCTGCAGAGAAATCAATATGGCTCTTTTTAGCGACACTTGTCTTTTTTCACACCCAAAGGGGTGGGAAATCATCACGCTTGACCTAACCGATAGCTATAAAATGCTCCATCGATAAGAGCGATTTTGAACGTGTCGCTGTAGTACTATGGAGTGAATCGTTACACACGGCGGGCGCAGCCTGATGACGTCACCACAGGCCGGACATCTATAAAATCCGAATTAGCAATTGCCCAAAGCCCAGGTATAAATGGGCTTGACTAAAAAAACCGGGTCTACTAATCTTTGCGGGATTTACCCTGGATATTAATTTTTAAAAACATAGGGAGGCAATATGGCCGTATATGTGGAGGACCATCCTCTAATAAAGCATAAGCTTGGATTGATGCGTCAAAAAGACATCAGCACCAAGGATTTCAGGGATCTGGCCTCGGAAGTGGCCCGCCTGCTTACCTACGAAGCCACCCAGGACCTTGAGACCGAAAAAAAAGTCATTGAGGGTTGGGCAGGAGAGGTTGAGGTCGAAAAAATAAAAGGCAAAAAAATTACTATTGTTCCCATCTTAAGAGCAGGCTTAGGCATGATGGATGGGGTGCTTGATCTGATCCCTTCTGCCAAGGTCTCTGTGGTGGGATTTTATAGAAACGAGGAGACGTTGAAACCGGTACAATATTATTTTAAAACCGCCTCTGCCTTGGAAAAGCGCACGGCATTGATACTGGACCCCATGCTGGCCACCGGCGGGACTTTAATCGCCACCATTGACCTGCTCAAGGAAGCCGGTTGCAAAAGCATTAAGGGACTTTTTCTTGTTGCTGCCCCGGAGGGCATTGCAGCAGTGGAGAGAAAGCATCCTGACATTGACATCTATACGGCCAGCATTGACGCGCGCCTTAACGACATGGGATATATTCTTCCCGGGTTAGGGGATGCCGGGGATAAAATATTTGGCACCAAGTAATGTTTGAATGAAAAATCACCCATCTGCGGCGTTGCTGCAAAAATTTGAATCCTCACATACATTAGTATGCTCCGGGTTCAAATTTTTTTTCGCCTTGCAGATGTGCAATTTTTCATCCAAACATATTTTTATGGTCTGATACCAAATTGATTTTTGAAAAGGAAAATAAAAAATGCCCGACAATCCGGCATCAACCACAGCTTACAACTTCCAGATTAAGGACTGTTTCCTAGGTGCCCAGATGCTCTTTGTGGCCTTTGGCGCCCTGGTGCTGGTTCCCTTACTTACAGGGCTGAACCCCAATGTAGCATTGTTTACTGCGGGCTTAGGCACCCTGGTATTCCAGGTCATTACCCGGGGAAAAGTGCCCATATTTCTGGCCTCATCTTTTGCTTTTATCGCCCCTATCCAATACGGCGCAAAAACATGGGGGATTCCCGGCACCATGTGCGGCTTAGCAGCGGCCGGCGTGATTTATATCATACTGAGCACTCTGGTACGATTGCGGGGCAGCGGAATTATCCAAAGTGTACTGCCGCCGGTGGTAACCGGTCCGGTCATCATGGTCATCGGCTTAAAACTCGCGCCGGTAGCCGTGGGGATGGCCACTAATGGAAGTGACCACTATACCAAGGCCGCAGCCATGACTGTGGCCTTTATTGCCCTTGCGACCACGGTGTTGGTCTCTTTGCTTGCAAAAGGCAGCAATTCTCAGTGAATTTCAGACTCCTTGATTTTAAAGGGCCTCAACCATTTTTTAAACTTTGATTATCGCAATCTTTTACTACCAAAACCATTAAAATTTTGACCTTGATCATCCCTCAGGGCGCTCTTTTTCACAAAAGATGCGGGATACCTGCTGGATGTTTTTTTCCTGTACGTAATTAAAGGAACACCTGCATAAAAATCCTTAAAAAAACATCACAACCTATTGAAATTACAGTAAATAAAAATCTAGATTTTTTACATATTTTGTGATAGTCTTCTTGTGATACATACAACATATAGGGGCTATCGACTTGGGCATTGAAAAAAAACTCAGTTTTGGAAATCTCAGAAAGACTGTTTCAAAAAGAAGCATTGAGATTGCCGAGTCCCGTCAGATTGGAAAAGTAAAATATTCTGTGCATGATGCCTGTTTAAGCTCTTTAGGCATGATGTTTTTTCAAGACCCCTCAATGCTTGAATTTCAAAGACGTCTTCAAAATAGGGTGCAGCGAAATAATCTGCAAACAATGTTTAAAGTTTCGGATATTCCCAAAGACAACCAGCTACGGGATATTATCGATAATGTTTCTCCTGAAGAACTATACCCAATTTTTACAGACTTTTTCCGTTTGCTTCAACGCGGCAACCACCTCCAGTCTTATCGTGTTCTGAATGAGTGGTATCTGATCCCTATAGATGGGACGCAATATTTCAGGTCGGAAAAAATAAGTTGTCCCTCCTGCCTGACAAAAAAACATCGAAATGGGACGGTCAGCTATTCCCACCAGGCGCTATGCGCGGCCATTGTCCATCCTGATAAACGCCAGGTTATTCCATTGGCGCCGGAACCAATCAAAAACACCGATGGTTCTAAAAAACAGGACTGTGAAACCAATGCTGGAAAACGAATCCTTGAGCGGATTCGAAACGAACACCCAAAACTGAAAATTATTATTACCGCAGATGACCTATATTCAAAGGCCCCCTTCATTGAGGCGCTCAGGCAGCAGCGAATGTCGTTTATTCTTATTGCAAAGCCAGCCGATCACAAAATTCTTTTTCAGCAGATCCTTAATAAAGAGGACATGGAGCAAGCCAACATAATAGAATGGGAAGACAAAAAAGGGCGATGCCATAAATATGAATGGATAAATCATTTGCGGTTAAACGGAAGTAAAACCTCCCCAACCGTTAACTTTTTTGAATATACCATTTTTAAGGATGAAGACACCGTCAGTTATACCAACAGCTGGGTGACCGATATTCATGTAACTCATCATAATGTAAAAGAGCTTGTCAAGGCGGGCAGAGCCAAATGGAAAATTGAAAACGAAAATTTCAACACCTTGAAAAATCACGGGTATAACATTGAACATAATTTTGGTCATGGACAAAAGAACCTGTCATTCAATTTTCTTATATTTATATTCGTTGCATTTTTCATGCACAACATTCTCGAGTTGACTGATCAACTTTTCAAGAAAGCCAGGGCCAAATTCAGTGCACGTAAAGAATTCTGGAACCAATTACGCTGTACTATTCGAGTCATCATATTTCGTAACTGGGAATCATTATTGCATCTTCTTATTAAAGATTCTTCTGAAATCAGGGCTCCCTGATTCATCTTCCAGTCTTACTCTACTTTTGGTACATTCGGCATGCCAATTTGTTAAAATCGGCATTCGGATTCTTGTTGCCTTTGGCAATCAGGTCGTTTACAAATATTCTGATTTTGATAAAATTTATCAGAAAAACAAACTGCCGTACTTGAAATAGTACGCTAACAACGATCAAAATCTATTAAACTGAGAACATTCAAAAAATTACTAACGTTCACTGAGAATTGCTGTGCAAAAGGCATTTTAAAATTGATCCCGATTCTGATGGGTATTGCCGTGGGATACATTGTGGCCTTTTTCATGGGCATGGTCAGTTTTGATGCCGTGGTATCAGCACCCTGGTTTGCCATCCCCGCCTTTGTTCTGCCCCAGTGGAACCTTCATGCCGTATTATATATTATCCCCGTGGCCATTGCCCCGGCCATTGAACATGTCGGGGATGTTGTGGCAATCGGCCGCGTCACAGGCAAGGATTACTTAAAAGAGCCCGGCATCCAGAACACCATGTTAGGCGACGGTGTTGCCACCTCTCTGGCAGCATTTCTGGGCGGCCCACCCAACACCACCTACTCCGAAGTCACAGGTGCGGTAACCCTGACCCGTGCGTTTAACCCAGGCATCATGACCTGGGCCGCCATCACCGCCATCCTGCTGGCCTTTATCGGCAAACTAGGCGCATTGCTGCAGACCATTCCCACGCCTGTCATGGGCGGTATCATGCTGCTGCTGTTCGGAGCCATTGCCGTGGTGGGTCTGAACGCCCTTGTCCAGGCCCGGGAAGATCTTGTGGCCCCACGAAATTTGAGCATTATTGCCCTGATTCTGGTTTCCGGCATTGGGGGGTTGGCCATCAAGTTCGGTAATTTTGAACTGTCCGGCATCGGCCTTGCCGGCGTGCTTGGCGTTCTGCTCAATTTAATACTGCCAAGACCTCAAGACTAGGAAAATAGATGAAACAACGCCTGGGTGCCCTTCAATCCGGCACCCTGGTCCTCCATCTGCTTATAAAGAGAACAAGCCAAGTCCAGTCCCGGTGTTTTCATACCCATGGATTCGGCTGCAGAAAGGGCAATGCCCATATCCTTGACAAAATGCCGAATGAAAAATCCCGGTGCATCATCCCCCTGGATCATCTTTGGTCCCAGGTTATTCAGGCTCCAGGACGCCGCTGCGCCCTTACCAATGGATTTAAGCACGGTTTCAGGATCCAGTCCCGCGCGCTTTGCGTAGGAAATGGATTCACATACGGAAATCATGGTGGAGGCAATGGCAATCTGGTTGGCCATCTTTGTGTGCTGCCCGTTGCCGGCCTTACCCTGGTGTACAATATTGGTTCCCATAGTCTTAAAAATGGGCAGGGCACGGTGAAAATCATCTGGAGACCCACCCACCATAATGGAAAGAGACGCGTTCCGCGCCCCGATGTCCCCGCCTGAAACCGGGGCATCCAGAACACCGATATCATTCTGCCGCCCATCCTGCCACAGCTTTTCTGCAAGGGCAGGATCCGATGTGGTCATGTCAATGACAAGAGAACCGGCAGCCGAATTTTCCAAAATGCCGTCAGGCCCTATAAACACTTCTTCCACGTCTGCCGGGTATCCCACCATGGTGATAATGACATCCGATGAGGCTGCCAGGTCCGCCACGCTATCACACCAGACAGCCCCCTGATCCACCAGGGCGTCTGCCTTCTGTTTTGTACGGTTGTACACACGAACATTAAATCCTGCTGCCAAAATATGTCCGGCCATTGACTGCCCCATAACCCCAAGTCCAATGAAGCCGATATTTTTATCTGTCATGAAGTCTCCTTTTAAAACGCTTTAACTATCATTATTGACTATTTTTTAAAAAAAGAAACAAAAAAAGCCCTGACCATTTAAAATAAATGATCAGGGCTTTTTAAAAAAGAACCGGCGGCGTTCTACTCTCCCACACAGTCTCCCATGCAGTACCATCGACGCTAAAGAGCTTAACTTCCGTGTTCGAGATGGGTACGGGTGTGGCCTCTTCGCCATCGCCACCGGTTACACTGGTCGGACCTGGAACTTCAGAAAGCGTTATGTATGACATGTTCCATGGGTCCAAATATGTAATCTGCTGCAGTAAATAGTCAGTTTGCTATGTTGCTGTATCAAAACGTTCAAAATTATTCGTGGAAAAAAGTGGCTAAGCCTCACGACCTATTAGTACTGGTAAGCTCAACATGTTGCCATGCTTACACACCCAGCCTATCAACCTTGTAGTCTTCAAGGGGTCTTCAGTCTTACGATGGGATATCTAATCTTGAAGTTGGCTTCCCGCTTAGATGCTTTCAGCGGTTATCCGTACCCAACTTGGCTACCCAGCAATGCCCCTGGCGGAACAACTGGAACACCATTGGTTGGTCCAATCCGGTCCTCTCGTACTAGGATCAGATCTCCTCAAATATCCTGCGCCCACGAAAGATAGGGACCAAACTGTCTCACGACGTTTTAAACCCAGCTCACGTACCACTTTAATTGGCGAACAGCCAAACCCTTGGGACCTGCTCCAGCCCCAGGATGTGATGAGCCGACATCGAGGTGCCAAACCGCCCCGTCGATGTGAACTCTTGGGGGCGATAAGCCTGTTATCCCCGGCGTACCTTTTATCCGTTGAGCGACGGCCCTTCCATTCAGAACCGCCGGATCACTAAGACCTACTTTCGTACCTGCTCGAAATGTCTCTCTCGCAGTCAAGCTCCCTTATGCCCTTGCACTCTACGGCTGGTTTCCAATCAGCCTGAGGGAACCTTCGCGCGCCTCCGTTACTCTTTGGGAGGCGACCGCCCCAGTCAAACTACCCACCAGACACTGTCCCAGATCCGGGTTACGGACCGTGGTTAGAACACTGAAACATGAAGGGTGGTATTTCAAGGGTGACTCCACACACACTGGCGCGCATGCTTCAAAGTCTCCCACCTATCCTGCACATCATATCC